>NZ_JBDGLR010000006.1:0-507454 GCF_057655755.1 Lysobacter sp. Soil_N_51
GCCATGCAAGAGTAGGTCATCGCCAGGGGCTTTACCCTAAAACGCCGCAACCTTCTGGTTGCGGCGTTTTTCTTTGCCCGGAATAAAGTCACGCCAGGCCCTTGGTTCGACCACGGGTTAATCCGCTGATAATCGATCGGTGCGCCTGGGCTGATAATCAATGCCACCCCGCCATGCGCTCGCGCCGTATGTGCGGTGGCGCGGTCGCGGCTTGTGACCGAAGGAAATCCAGGAGCACGCCGATCCCGCATGGGTCTATCGACTGCAATTTGGCCTCGTTGTGCCGTACCCCAATTTCTGAAACCTGTCATGTCACATATTCCGTGCAGGACCTGAAGCTGTTTTAGATGTGATCCTTAACGATGCAATCAATGCGACAGCTCGATGGCAGAATCCAAACGGTGCTCAATCAGCTGTGCGACGCATTTTCGTTGCGCCACGCTTTGGATCGCCGTGTTTTTTGCAACGCTGCCGCAGCGAGGTCAGATGAAAGCACAAACAGGCATCCTGATTAAGCGATCTGAACCATTCCACATCGTCAACGAATACTACAAGGACAGCTAATGAAAAGACGTCAGTTCATCGCAGCTCCGCTGGCAGTAGCCTCTGCAACCGCGGTCGCGGGATTCGCTACCGCCGCCGATGCAGCTCAGCAGGCCACCACGGAACGGATTTCGGTACTGGACTTCATCCCGCCGGAACTGCACGCCTCTATCTTCGACGAATCCAATACTGTTGATCTCACGTCGTACATCCAGGCCGCGATCGACTCGCGTCCTGGGCGTTCCATAGACATCCGCTTTCCAAGCGGCACTTATCGCTTCAATGGAACCTTGCGCATTTCGCGCAGCCATCTGTGGTTGAGCGGCGATAACGCCACACTTCTCCATGGCGCCGAAAGCGATGCGATCGTGCTGGGCGATGGAACCGTGGCGCATCACCGGATTCAGATCGCTGGCTTCCTGATGGGCAAAACCCAGGTTTGCTATTCCGGCGCGATGATCCGTTCGCGACTGTGCAGCATCGTGACGATCAAGGATTGCTATTTCTACGGAGACGACAAGATCCACGACGTCATGGTGATCGAGCGCGGCTACCAGATCGACATCCACAACGTCGTATCGGAGAAATGCCGGAACAATCACGTCACGCTGAGCGGTTCCGGGCCGGGCGCCGATCGTCAGGTGGATGCGACGATCTATGACAACCGCTTCGATTACGGCGCTTCCGCGCTATCGGCAAACGGTTTCGTCGAGGGAATATTCTTTCGCCGGAATATCTGCCTGCGCCAGCGCAACATCATCGCTAGTCTCAACGGAACTCCCAGTTGGACTATCCCGTCGGTGAAGATCCAGGAAAACGACTTCGACGGTGGCGGTTCCCTCGGCCTGCAGATCAATCGTCTGTCCAATTTCCAGATCAACGATAACTGGTTCTCGAGCCTGCAGGACACCGCATTGCGAATCGACGAAAACGCGGGTGGCGGAACGCTCAGTGACAACCAGTTCTATGCCACTGAAGGCAGGACCGCGATCGAGATCAGTGGGCAAGGCATTGTTATTACCGGCAATACGATCTCAGGCGGACAGCAGGGAATGTATCTGCGCTCCACCAGCGGGAACATCGTATTCACCGGAAATATGGTGACCTATATGAAGGGTTTGGCCATCAACCTCTATGAGAATCCGTCGATGGTGACGATTGTGGGAAACAACTTCGTAAGCAACGCCGCAGCGGTGTCGTCAGGCGGCACTGCATTAAACATCGCCAGTAATCTCATTCGCTGAGGTGCGGCTGGAAAGCAAGAAATCGCCTGAAAATCAGCCGGCTTCTCGTTTTCCGAGGATGACGGATTTTCGGTAAACCCAGCGAGCTAAGAGGCCCGCGTAGCGCCTTAGGGAGCATCACTAGTTGACAGCGAATGCCGATCCGATGGGGTTCGTCGATGCGAATGGGGTGACCCGCATCGCCTATCGCGGCGGCGACAATATGCTGCATGAGTTGTTCTATAGCGGCGGTCAGTGGCTGCATCGCGATCTGTAAGCGCGTGGTTCGAAACGGAGAGCGGGCGCTTCGGCGTATGCCGTAGCGCCCGTGATGCGCAATATCGCGACGCCGCACCGACTTTAGGCGGATGCAACGAACGCGTGGCGCGGTTACACTCGTCCCTGGTCGTGCATCGCGACCCGCGCGGCCCGGCGATTGATCCCGGGCCGACCGATCCGAGATCGCAAGGAGAGGTCCAGATGAAGTTCACCACCATCGGCAAGGTTCAGCACTAAGTCCGATTCCGCGGTCCAGGGCGATGCCCGGGCCGTGTCAGGCAGGTCGTTCGTGCCTGGGGTCTGTCATGGCCCTGGATTGCGCGCGCTCGCCCGCCGCCTCTCTCTCCCGATTCGTTGATCCGGCGCACTGTGCGCCCGTTCGCTCTCGTGCGTCATCGCATGCGCCTTGCCGGCGCGGGCGGATGACGCGCGTCGCGGGAGTTTCCAAGTTCAAACAAGGCTGATCGCCATGATGATTTTTCGTTGGTTCGAATCGTTGATCGACCCGTTCCGGCCCGCGCCGGACACCATGCCGCCGCGTTCGGTGGCGGCGTTCTATTGGCATTTCATCCGCCAGGCGTGGCCGGTGTTCGTGGTCCTGACCGTGGTCGGGTTCTTCGTCGCCATCGTCGAGGTGGTGATGTTCGACTACCTGGGCAAGGTCGTGGATCTGGTCAACACCACGCCGGCCGAGTCGCTGTTCGCCCAGCACGGTGGCGAACTGCTGTGGATGGCGGCGGTAATGCTGATCGCGCGTCCGATCTGCCTGGGATTGCACGACCTGCTGCTCAATCAGGCCGTGCATCCCAGCATGACCAATCTGGTGCGCTGGCAGACGCATCGCTACATGCTCAAGCAGAGCCTGAGCTTTTTCCAGAACGATTTCGCCGGCCGGGTCGCGAACCGGATCATGCAGACCGGTCCGTCGTTGCGCGAATCCACGACCCAGGCGTTCGACGCGATCTGGTACGTGATCGTGTACTCGGCGTCGGCGGTCTATCTGTTCGCCCAGGCCGACGCCTGGCTGGTGGTGCCGTTGCTGGTGTGGATCGTGTTGTTCATCGGTTTGATGCGTTACTTCGTGCCGCGGGTGAAAGAACGTTCGTGGCGGGCATCGGATGCGCGTTCGAAACTGATGGGGCGGATCGTCGACGGTTACAGCAACATCACCACGCTGAAACTGTTCGCGCACTCGCGGCGCGAACAGGAATACGTGGCCGAGGCGATGGTCGAACAGACCCAACGTTCGCGCGACATGACCCGCATGACCACGTTGATGGGTGTGAGCATCAGCGTGCTCAACGGCTTGTTGATCGCCGGCACCTGCGGCCTGTCGCTGTGGCTGTGGCATCGCGGCGCGATCACGGTCGGCGCGATCGCATTGGCGACCGGTCTGGTGATCCGCATCCACAACATGTCGGGTTGGATCATGTGGACGGTGAACGGCATCTTCGAGGACATCGGCACGGTGCAGGACGGCATCGAGACGATTTCGCGGCCGTTGACCGTGACCGATCGCGTCGACGCGCAGCCGTTGCAGGTCGAGCACGGTGGCGTGCGTTTCGAGAACGTGCATTTCCATTACGGCCAGGACAGCGGCCTGATCGCGGATCTGGATCTGGAAGTGAAACCGGGCGAGAAGATCGGCCTGGTCGGGCCGTCGGGCGCGGGCAAGTCGACGCTGATGAACATTCTGCTGCGGCTGTACGATCTGGAAGGCGGACGCATTCTGGTCGACGGGCAGGACATCGCCGGCGTGACTCAGGAAAGCCTGCGTTCGCAGATCGGCGTGGTCACGCAGGACACCTCGCTGTTGCACCGCTCGATCCGCGACAACCTGCTGTACGGTCGGCCGGACGCCAGTGATGCGGAGATGTTCGAGGCCGTGCGCAAGGCGCGCGCGGAGGAGTTCATTCCGCGTCTGGTCGATGGCGAGGGGCGGGTGGGCTATGACGCGCTGGTCGGCGAACGCGGGGTCAAGTTGTCGGGCGGTCAGCGTCAGCGCATCGCGATCGCGCGGGTGCTGTTGAAGAATGCGCCGATTCTGATCCTGGATGAGGCGACCTCGGCGCTGGATTCGGAAGCCGAGGCGGCGATCCAGGAAAGTCTGGAGACGCTGATGGCCGGCAAGACGGTCATCGCGATCGCGCACCGCTTGTCGACCATCGCTCGGATGGATCGATTGGTGGTGATGGATCGCGGTCACATCATCGAGACCGGGACGCATGAGCAACTGATTGCGCGCGATGGGTTGTATGCGCGGTTGTGGAGGCGGCAGACCGGGGGATTCGTGGCGGTGGATGCGTAAGCGTTGGTGTTGAGAAAGACGGGCGGGGCTTCGGCCTCGCCCGTTTTTCTTGGCGAGTTGTGCGATTGCGGTCGTGACGAAGTGGCGATGGCCGGGTTACGTCGTTGGTCTGGGTTCGCGGTCGCGGCTCACGCCGCTCCTACAGGGGGCGAACGTGGCTCGCGCCGTTGATCTAGAACAATGAGCCGGTAGTGCCGCGGCCGCCGGGTTCGCCTTGGTCGCGGCGTTTGCGCACCCAGCCGCCTACGCCGGAAGGTTGATGCGACGCAGTCGCCGGCTTGGGTTTCGGCGTGTTGCGTTCGCGCGCCTGACGATGCGCGGTTTCCGCCATCGCCTTGAACTGGCGTTCGCGCTGCAGCCACAGCTCGTCCATGCTCGGGTCGGCGTGCGTGGGGTCGCCGACGTCGGCTTCGGTGGCTTGATCGGGAATGTGCTGGAACGGAATGCGCATCGGCGCGGCGCCTTGCTCCAGCGCGTGCTGCATGGTGCCGAAGTACAGGCGGTTGTGGCCGTAGCGTTGATTGACCTGGTCGAGCACGCGGGTCAAGGCCTGATTGCGATGGCGATCGGGAAACAGCGACGCGGTGTCGGCGGTGCTCGGTTGCAGATCGGTCAGCGACACGGCCACCGACAACGGCGGGTAGCGTTGCACGTTCCAGCGCCCATCGGCGGCGCGCATCAAGGGTTCGATCGCGTCGGCCATCAGTTGCAACAAGGTCGGGGTGTCGTCGAGCGGCGCGAACGACAGGTCGCGGCTGAAGCGTTGCTCCTTGCCGACGAAACGGATGTGCAGGCTCATGCCGCGCGCCTGGCAATGCTCACCGCGCAGCCGCATCGCGGCCTTGGCGAGCAGTTTGAACATCACCGAACGCATGCCTTGCGCGCTGCGCATCTGCGGGTCGAGCACGTGCGAATGGCCGACCGAGGCGACGGTCTTGCGCTGTCGCGACGGCGGCTCGATGCCGCGCAATTGCGCCCAGAAACGCTCGCCTTCGATGCCGCCCCAGATCGCGCGCAGATGCTCGCGCGGCGCGGCGGTCAGTTTCGCGACCGTATCGATGCCGGCGTCGATCAATCGTTGCAGCATCGACGGGCCGATCCCGCACAAGTCGTGCAATTGCAGGCCATGCAGCGCATGCGGCAGGTCGGAAAGTTCGATCACGGTCAGGCCGTCGACTTTCTGGATGTCGGACGCGGTCTTGGCCAGGAAGGTGTTGGGCGCGATGCCGATCGAACACAGGATCGGGCTGAGCTCGCGATCGATCAGGGTCTGCTTGATCTTGTGCGCGATCGCGATGGCCTGATCGCGCTGGCGTTCGCGGCCGATCAGACGGCAGGCGACTTCGTCGATAGAGAGCGGCTTGCCGTCGATCGGGATGCAGTCTTCGATCGCGGCGATCAGCCGGTGGTGCAGTTCGACGTAACGCGCCGGGCGCGCCTGCACGATCATGATGTCGGGGCAGCGCTCCAGCGCTTCGTGCACCGGCGTGCCGGTCTTGACGCCGACGCGCTTGGCCTCGGGGCTCGCGGCGATGCAGCAGGTGGTCGCCGCCATCACCGGCACCACGCCGACCGGCCGGCCGCGCAACTCCTTGTGATCGAATTGCTCGACCGAGGCGAAGTAGGAGTTGAAGTCGACGAACAGGCAGCGCAGGGTCACGGCGGCGGGCCACGCATGGGGACTCAGTATCGCGCCGCGCGAGCGCGGGCGGGTGAATCGGCGCCTGAACAGAGCCCGGTGCTGAGCCTGGAACCGATCCGCCGAGCCTGCCGGCGGATCGTCGCGTCGACTGAGATCGCTTGTTGCGTCAGTCGCTTACAGCACGATCGGCGGTTCGCCGCCGACGATCACGATGTCGGCCGGGCGGCGCGCGAACAGGCCGACGCTGACCACGCCGGGGATCTGGTTGATCGCCGATTCCATCGTCACCGGGTCGACGATGGCGAGGTTGTGGATGTCGAGGATGTAATTGCCATTGTCGGTGACCACGCCGACGCCGTTGGCGTCCTGGCGCCAGACCGGCTGGCCGCGGGTCATGCCGAGAATTTCGCGCGCGACCAGGCTGCGCGCCATCGGCACGACTTCCACCGGCAACGGGAACTTGCCGAGCACGTCGACGCGCTTGGCCGGATCGACGATGCATACGAACTTGGCGCTGGCCTCGGCGATGATCTTCTCGCGGGTCAGCGCGGCGCCGCCGCCCTTGATCAGGCGCTTGTGCGGATCGCATTCGTCGGCACCGTCCACGTACAACGACAGCGGGCCGGTGGCGTTGAGATCCAGCACTTCGATGCCGAGCGCCTGCAGGCGCGCGCTGCTCTGTTCGGAGCTGGACACCGCGCCCTTGATGCGATGCTTCACCCGGCCCAGGGCCTCGATGAAGAACGCGACGGTGGAACCGGTACCGACACCGACGATCATGCCGTCTTCGATGTAGTCGATGGCTTTTTCGCCGGCCAGGCGTTTGGCTTCAGACATGGGATTTGGGATTCGTGATTCGGGATTAGAAAGAGCGAAAGCAGCCAGCGCGGGATTGGGTGAGAAGGGCGAGGACGCGCTTTCGCGAATCCCGAATCTCCAATCCCGAATCCCGGCTCTACTACTCCATCGCCAACAACAACTTCCACTGCGCCGCCGACACCGGCAGCACCGACAGGCGGTTGCCGCGGCGGGTCAGGGCGAAGTCTTCGCCGAGCTGTTCGGCGCGCGCCTTGATCTCGTCGAGCGAAATCGTGCGCTTGAGTTTGCGTTCGAAGGCGACGTCGACCAGCAGCCAGCGCGGTTCTTCTCGGCTGCTCTTGGGGTCGTGGTAGTCGGACTTGGGATCGAACTGGGTCGGGTCGGGATAGGCTTCGCTGGAAATCCTGGCGATGCCGACGATGCCGGGCACGGCGGTGTTGGAGTGATAGAACAGAACGCCGTCGCCGGTCTTCATGCCGTCGCGCATGTAGTTGCGCGCCTGGTAGTTGCGCACGCCGTTCCACGGCTCGACGCCGACGCGCTGCAGGTCGTCGATGGAGAAGGTGTCCGGTTCGGACTTCATCAGCCAGTAGCGGCGGCGTGCGGTCATGCGGGGCTCTGTGTGGACGTGGAGAGGGATCAGGCGAAGACGGCGGAGCGGCAGTCCAGGGTGTCGGCCTCGGTGCAGACCGCGTCCAGGGCGACGTCCCAGTCGGCGGCGTCGAGGCGATCGACGCGCTGGGTCTCGAACCCGGCGCCGACCAGCCACGGCGGCGCGGCGCGCTGCTGGCGGAATGCGAAGCTGCGATCGTACCAGCCGCCGCCCATGCCGAGCCGGTGGCCGCGGGGGTCGAAGCCAACCAACGGCAGCACGATCAGGCTCAGCTGCTCGGGCAGAAGCAGCGATGTCTCAGCCAATGCAGGCTCTGGAATACCGAATTTATTGGGCACCAGCGCATCGCCCGGACGCCACGGCGCGAATCGCAGCCGCTGGTCTTCGTGCAGCACCGGCAGGCAGTAGATGCAGTTCTTGGGCAGGCGCAATTGCCAGGCGTGCAAGGCGATTTCGCCGTCCATCGCCCAGTAACCGGCCACGTAGCCCTCGCTCGGCGCGAACGGCAGCGCCAGCAGGCGCGCGGCGATGGCCTCGGCGCCGGCGATCCGCGCGGGCGCGCCGAGATTGCGGCGGCGGGCGCGCAGTTCGCGGCGCAGCGTCTTGCGATCGTCGGTCATGGGCGGGTCCTGAGAGGCGGATCGGGGAGGGCCGGGTTTGGCTGAGCTGGGTCGGCGATGCGTGCCGCCGTTCGGCGCCGGTGTTCTGCGTCGACGTTTTGGCTGGTGAGAGCGGCCTGCGCCGATTTTACCGGGATCCGTGCGTGGTCGACGTCGACGGAGCGCGCGGGCCTGTCGCGCGGGCATAAGGAAACGGGCGCGAGTTCACCTGCGGTGATCTCGCGCCCGTTTCGGGAAAAGTAGTCCTCCGCCAATGACGATGCCTGCGAAACGACCTTGAACCCTGGGTTCAAGTGGGAACGCTTGGGGATCTTCGGGCTTCCCGCTACGAGGCGGACTTGCACTCCGGATTCCGGTTGCGTCCCCGGTGTCGTTATTAAGGGACAAGGCGAATGTTTGGCAGGCCGTCGCGCACAGCAGAGGACGTGGGCGGGAGTATAGCGCCTGCGTTCGCGCAGGTCAGTCCGCTCGTCGGCGATGCAGCGTTGCGGTTCATGCGCTTGTGTTGCGCGGATCGGCATGAACGGGGACTTGCGTGATCGCGGTCGCGCGCAGTCGCAACGAGGGGGACGATGCGGTGGCATGCGCGGGTGTGTGTGTTGGTTGCGCGGTGCCGTGTACGCCGAGGTGTGGCGATGTCGTTGCGGCTTGATGATGGTTCTCGGCGATGCGCGGTTTGCGTGCGGGGAACTGGCGGATTCGTCGCGATGGAGCCCTGGATCCCCGCCTTCGCGGGGATGATGGTCTGGGAGTGGCGGGGGTTGTCGGGCCGATCGTTGCGGGCGCGGCCGCAAACTTGGTCTGCAGTCTGCAGTCTGCAGTCCGTGGTCAACAGTCTGCGGTCAACGGTCTGCGGTCAGAAATCGGCGATGCGCCGATGCGCCGTAGGCGCGTCGGCGGATGACCGCGTGCGTTCAGCGAATCGCGGCGTCGAACAGGCTGTCGAGCTTGCGGTGCAATTCGTCGAGGGTGCGCGAGAGTTCGCGGTCGCGGCTGTTGCCGTCGCCGCGCAGTTGCTGCAGTTCGTGGGCGAAATTGAGCGCGGCCAGCACGGCGACGCGGTCGAGCGCGGCCATGCGGTTGCTGCCGCGGATTTCGCGCATCTTGCTGTCGAGCATGCGCGCGGCGGCGAGCAGGTCGTCGCGCTCGTTGGGCTCGCAGCCGACGGTGTATTCGCGGTCGAGCAGGCTGATGCTGACGGCTTCGCTGGTCATGCGCTCAGGCTCATCCGAACGGGTTCATCGAAAGGGGGATCACGTGTGCTGCTCCAGCGACTTGAGTCGCGCGATCATGGCCTCGACGCGGGTGCGCGCCTGCTCGTTCTTGGCCAGCAGGGCCGAGCGTTCGCCGACCAGTTGTTCCTGCTGTTGGCGCAGGCTGCGGTTCTCGTCGCTGAGTTTGCGCACGCGGTCGCCGAGCTCGTCGACGCGGGCAAGCAGCGACTGCAATTCGGCGAGAAGTTCGGCGCGTTCCATCCCGGCACGATGGCAGGCCGGGGCGGGGGCGGTCAAGGTGGGGTGTGGGGTGGGTGGCGCGGTTGCGGTATTTGAAGACTCGCCATCAGGCTGGCGCGGTGATCGCAAAGGACGCGGTCGCGGCTTACGCCGCTCCTACAGGCGGGACATCGGACCGCACGGCGAGACAATTCCCGATTCCCGATTCCCGATTCCCGATTCCCGATTCCCGATTCCCCATTCCCCATTCCCCATTCCCCATTCCCCATTCCCCATTCCCCGGCCTCAAACCGCCGGACGCAGGCTCTCCGGCGGCTGCCATTCCTGGATGAACTTCAGGCAGACGTCGGCCTCGAGCGGGCGGGCCAGCCAGTAGCCCTGGATTTCGTCGCAGCCGTGCGCGCGCAGGAATTCCATCTGCTCTTCCAGTTCCACGCCCTCGGCGACCACGTTCAGACCCAGCGAATGGGCCATGGTGATCACGGTGCTGGTGATCGCTTCGTCGTCGGGGTCGCGGGTCAGGTCGCTGATGAATTCCTTGTCGATCTTGAGCGTGTTGATCGGCAGGCGCTTGAGATAGGCCAGCGAGGAATAACCGGTGCCGAAATCGTCGACCGCCAGCGCCACGCCGAGTTCGCGCAGCGCCTGCATGGTGTTGGAGGTGTGCGCGGCGTTGGACATGACCACGCTCTCGGTCAGCTCCAGTTCCAGCCGCCACGGCGGGATGCCGCTTTCGCTGAGCGCGCGGGCGACCATCTTGGGCAGGTCGCCGCGCAGCAACTGGATCGCCGACACGTTGACCGACACCGAGAGCTGATCGAGCCCCTGCTGGCGCCAATGGCGCAGGCGGTTGCAGGCCTCGCGCATCGCCCATTCGCCGATTTCCAGGATCAGCCCGCTTTCCTCGGCCAGCGGGATGAATTCCGACGGCGGGATGTTGCCGTGCTCCGGGCTGTTCCAGCGCAGCAGCGCTTCCACGCCGTTGATGCGCGCTTCCGGCAGTGACAGGCGCGGCTGATAGACCAGGCGCAGTTCGCCGCGATCGAGCACCTTGCGCAGCGCGGCGGAGATGGTCGCGCGCTGGCGGATCTCCACGTCCATCGCCTCGGTGTAGCGCATGAAGGTGCGCCGGCCGGCGGCCTTGGCCTGATACATCGCGGTGTCGGCGTGCTTGAGCAGGTCGGTCGGCACCTGGGCGTGGTCGGGGTAGACGCTGATGCCGATCGACGGCGAGATCGCCACGTCGTGGCGTTCGTCGAAATCCAGCGGCGCTTCGAACGCCTTGATCAGGCGCCGCGCGACATCCTCGGCCTGTTCGGGCGTGTCGAGGTTTTCCAGCACCACGGTGAATTCGTCGCCGCCCAGGCGGGCGACGGTGTGCTCGGCGCCGACGGTTTCCTGCAGGCGCACCGCGGCGGCGCGCAGGATGCGGTCGCCGGCGGCGTGGCCGAGCGAGTCGTTGATGTCCTTGAACCGGTCAAGATCGAGGAACAGCAACGCGATGCGATGGCCATGGCGGCGCGCGCGCACGATCGCCCGCGACAAGCGCTCCGACAGCAGCGTGCGGTTGGGCAGGCTGGTCAGGGTGTCGTAGTTGGCGAGGTAACGCAGTTCCTGTTCGGCGCGTTTCTGATCGGTGATGTCGGTCAGCACCGCGACGTAGTGGCCGCGCTGGCCGCTGCTGTCGAGCACGATCGAGGCCTGCAGCCAGCACAGGAATTCGTTGCCGTCCTTGCGCTGCTGCCAGATCTCGCCGGACCAGCGGCCGCTGCGCTGCAGTTCGGCGCGCATGTCGGAATAGAACTCCGGGTCGTGCTGGCGGCTGTCGAGCAGGCCGGTGGTCTGGCCGATGACTTCGTTCTCGGGGTAACCGGTCATGCGCGAGAACGCCGGGTTGATCGAGACGAACACGAAGTCGCGGTCGAACACCGCGACCGCTTCGGCCATCGAGCGCAGCACTTCGCTGGAAATGCGCCGTTCGCGTTCGGCGCTGCGGATCGCGGTGACGTCGCGGCCGGTGCCGGCCACGCGCACCGGATGACCTTCGGCGTCGCGCTCGACCACCCGGCCGCGGGCGCGCACCCAGCCCCACTCGCCCTTGGGCGTGCGCATGCGGTGCTCGGACAGGAACAGCGCGGCGTCGCCCTTGAGGTGCTTGCGCAGCAGTTCGGTGACCCGCGACAGGTCGTCGGGATGGATCTCGTGATCGTCGGCGATGTCGGCCTGCACACCGATGTCGGGCGACTGCGGGTTGTGATCGTCGACGCGCATGCGGTGCAGTTCGCGCCGTTGCAGGTCGTAGTCCCAGAATTGTTCGCCCGAGGCCCACAACGCCAGTTTCAGGCGTTCTTCGCGTTCGCGGATCTGGGTGAAATAGCCGCGCTCGCGCTGGCGGGCGACGTGCCAGCGCCAGCCGAAACTCAGCAGCAGGCCCAGCGCGGCCAGGGCCGCGGCGGCGATCGCCAGCGGATGCCGCCACAGCGGCGGATCGACGCTGACCGGGATGCGCAGTTCCTGGGTGTTCCACACCCCGTCGCGGTTGGTCGACTGGGCGCGGAACAGGTAGCGGCCGGGCGGCAGGCGGGTGTAGGTGATGTCCTGGCGCGGGCCGTTGTCGATCCAGTCGCGGTCGAACCCGTCCATGCGGTAGCGATAACGGATGCCGCTGTTGGGGCCGAAATCCAGCGCGCCGATGCGCAGGCGCAGGATGCCGGCGCCGTCGGGCACCTCGAGCTTGGCCGACTGCCACAGCGCGCTGGCGCCGGCGCTGGTGTCCGAGCCGATCCAGGCGCCGAGCAGGCGCACCGGCGGGGTGTAGCGCGAATCGGCGATGCGGGTGGGATCGAACAGGTTCAGCCCGCGCACGCCGCCGAACGCGAGCCGGCCGTCGGCCAGGGTGGCGACCGCGCCGGAATTGAATTCCAGGTCCTGCAGACCGTCGGCCAAGCCGTAGCGGCGCACCAGCGAGGCGCCCGAATCGAAGCGCAGGATGCCGGCGTCGGTGCCCAGCCACAGCCGCCCGGCCGGACGCTCGGCGATGGTGAACACCACCGGTACCGGATGGTCGCCCAGCACCTGGGCGAGCGGGTGTTCGAAACGGATGCGGCCGTCGCCGAATTCGATCACCCGGCTCAGGCCTGCCTGGGTGCCGACCCAGATCGTGCCGTCGGCGGCCTGATGCAGGGCCAGCACCAGATTGCCCGGCAGGCTGTCGGCCTGATCGGTGACATGGCGGTAATGGCGCAGGTAGCCGGTGTCCGGATCGAGCAGGTCCAGGCCGTCGCCGGTGCCGAGCCAGATCCGGCCCTTGCGGTCTTCCAGGATCGCGTTGACGCGCGGATGGCTCAGACCCTTGGGATCGCCTTCGCGGTAGGCGTAACGCACCAGCGCCCCGGAGTCGGGCAGGTAGTGCAGCGCGCCGATGTCTTCGCCGCCGAGCCACAGGCTGCCGTCGCGGGCGAATCGCAGGGTGCGTAAGGCGGCGTCGCGGTAGCCGCGCAGGTCGATGGTCTCGACCCGCTGGATGCCCGGTTCCAGCCGCAACAGACCGGCGCGGGTCGCCAGCCACAGGCGGCCGGGCGTGGGTTTGTGCGGGGAGCGGGCTTCGGCGGCGGTGGTGCCGGGCGCGGCGGCGACGTCGGGTTCGCGCGCGATCGCGCCGATCGGGCCTTGCCGCGCCGCCGCCGGCAACAGGCCGGTCAGGTCCTGGAACCGATCGCCGGACAGGTCGTAGCGGCGCAGGCGCGCGCTGTCGGTGCCGATCCAGATCGCGCCGCTGTCGTCCTGGGCCAGGCTGCGCACGCTGGCGTCGGAGGCCGCGCCGCGGCCGTGGTCGTCGTCCAGGTCGAGCACATAGCTGAAACGGGTGCCGCGCGGATCGGCGACGGCGGCGCCGCGGAACTGGCCGCCGGCCCACAGCAGGCCGCCGTGATCGACCATCAGGGCGTTGATGGTGTCTTCCGGCAAGGTCGCCTCGACCCCGGATTGCGCGTGCACGCGCTGGGTGTGGCCGCTGTCGGGATCGTGCCGGTACAGGCCGTTGCCGTAACCGGAAATCCAGATCCGCCGGTCCGGCGCTTCCACGATCGCGCGCGCGTCGCGCAGCGCCGACAGGGCCTCGTCTTCGACCTTGACCAGGATGCCGGTGCGGCCGTCGAGCCGGTACAGACCATCGGCGCCGCCGGCCCAGAGCCGGCCGCGGCGGTCGATCATCACGCTGCGCAGGGCGATCGCCGCGCCGATCCGTTCGACCTTGCCGCTGGGCAAAATGCGATGCAGGCCGGCGGCGCTGGCCAGCCAGGCGCTGCCGTCGCGGGCCTGGGTCAGCGCCTGCCACGGCGACTGCCGGCTGGCGTTGCCGGGCAGCGCCAGCAGCAGTTCGCGCGTGCCGGTCTGCGGGTCCAGCCGTTCCAGGCCGGCGAGGGTGCCGATCAACAGCGATTCGCGCCACGGCATCAGCGCGACGACTTGACGCCCGGCCTGCGAATCGGGCGCGCCGTAGCGATGGATGCTGCCGCTGGCCAGGTCCAGGCGCGCCAGGTACTCGGAATGGGTGCCGATCCACAACGCGCGCTGGCCGTCGAGCGCGAGCGCGGTGACGTAGCTGTCGGGCAGGCTGGCGGGGTCGCGCGGATCGTGGCGATACGGCAGGTAGCGCTGGCCGTCGTAACGGTGCAGGCCGCCCTGGGTGCCGACCCAGACGAAGCCGTGCACGTCCTGGGTGAAGGCGGTGACCGAGTTCTGGCTGAGCCCTTGTTCGCTGCCCAGGCGCGAGAAATAGAAGTCGCGTGTCGCCGCCTCGGAACGCTGCGGCCACGCCGTCGCCCACAGCAGCAAAGCGGTGAGACCGGCGGTCAGCAGGGCGGCGGGGGATAAGGAACGCACGGACACCGTGGCGCAAGGCACAAGAGCCGCAGTGTAGGCAAGCGGTCGTGGCAGCAACAAGCTCTGAAGCTATCTTTTCCGGCACGTCGAGGGGGCGAGCGGGTTTCGCCGTCGCGGCGCGCTTGCGGTGTGCCGCATCGCCGCCGCCGCGAACGCCACGGATGTCCGCAGGGCGGACTTCCCGCACAGGCCGCAATGCGCCGCGCATTGCTAAACTGCCCCATCCCCCTCGATCCCATGCCTGTGGCCGCGACCGAATTGCCCTTGTTGTCCGATGTCGATGCCGAGAGCCGCAGCCTCTCGCTCGGTGCTTCGCCTTCCGAATTGCACGGTGCGTTGTGCGGCTGGCTCGCCGGTGGCGGCGCGTCGGTCAGCGACTGGCCGGCGCGCGTGCTCGCCGATTCCGGCATCGCGACCCCGGCCGCCGACGGCGCGCTGGATCGCCTGCGCCTGACCAGCGCCGCGCAACTGGCCGATCGCAGCTTCGGCTTCGACCTGCTGCTGCCCGACGCCGACGCCTCGCTGAGCGAGCGCAGCGGCGCCCTGTTCGACTGGTGCCGCGGCTTCCTCGGCGGCTTCGGCCTGGCCGCGGGCGCCGCGCCGAACCTGTCGGAGGAAAGCAGCGAGGCGCTCGGCGATCTCGCCCGCCTGGCCGCGGCCGCGCCGCAGGACGATGGCGACGAGGAGGACGAAGAGGCCTTCACCGAAATCGAGGAATTCGTCCGCATCGTCGCCCTGTTGCTGCACGGCGACGTGGCGATGGCGGCGCAGCACAGGCAGCGGCTGAACTGACATGCACACCGCGCTGACCATGCCGGCCAAGGCCTACGCGCGCCGGCGCAAGCAGCTGATGGACATGGCCGGCGGCGACGCGATCGTGATCGTGCCCTCGGCGCACGAGCTGATCCGCAGCCGCGACACCCATTACCCGTTCCGCCAGGACTCGGACCTGAGTTACCTGACCGGTTTCCCCGAGCCCGACTCGGTGCTGGTGCTGGTGCCGGGCCGCAAGCATGGCGAGACCCTGCTGTTCTGCCGCGAGCGCGACGCCGAGCGCGAGGCTTGGGACGGTCCGCGTTACGGACCGGAAAGCGCGGTCGATGCGTTCGGCTTGGACGATGCGTATCCGATCACCGATCTGGACGACATCCTGCCGGGCCTGCTCGAAGGCCGTACTCGGGTGTACTACCACTTCGGCCGCGACACCGACTTCGATCTCAAGCTGATCGGCTGGGTCAACCGGGTGCGCGAGATGGTCCGCCAGGGCGCGCAGCCGCCGCACGAGTTCCTGGTGCTCGGCCATCTGCTCGACGAACTGCGCTTGTTCAAGGACCGCGACGAACTGCGCTTCATGCAGCGCGCCGCCGACATCAGCGTGCTCGCCCACGAAGCGGCGATGCGCGCGGCGCGGCCGGGCATGCGCGAGTACGAACTGCAGGCCGAGGTCGAGGCGGTATTCCGCCGTTTCGATGCCGAGCCCGCCTACGGCAGCATCGTCGGCGCCGGCAGCAATGCCTGCGTGCTGCATTACCGCGCCAACAACGCCGCCTCGCGCGACGGCGATCTGGTCCTGATCGACGCCGGCGCCGAATACCGCGGCTACGCCGCCGACATCACCCGCACCTTCCCGGTCAACGGCCGTTTCAGCCCGGCGCAGCGCGCGCTGCACGATCTGGTCGGCGCCGCCCAGGCCGCGGCCTTGGCGCAGGCGCGGCCGGGGCTGCCGTACGAAGCCGGGCATCTGGCCGCGGTGGAAACCCTGACCGAAGGTTTGCTGCGGTTGGGCCTGCTCAAGGGCAAGCTCGAACGCAACCTCGCCGACGGCAGCTACCGCCGGTTCTATCGGCACAAGACCGGGCACTGGCTCGGCCTGGACGTTCACGACGTCGGCGAATACCGCATCGACGGCGAATCGCGACTGCTCGAACCGGGCATGGTGTTCACCATCGAACCGGGGCTGTACGTGTCCAGCGACGACACTACGGTCGAACCGAAATGGCGCGGCATCGGTATTCGCACCGAGGACGATGTGGTGATCGGCAAGGACGGTTGCGAGGTGTTGACCGACAAGCTGGCGCGCAGCGCGGATGAGATCGAAGCGTTGATGGGGCAGCGGCGGGCGGCTTGAGGCCTTTGCTTCCCCCCCTTTTGCAAAGGGAGGAACCCTTCGTTGCGAGGGTGTGGTGACTGCAGATGCTGGGCCGATGACTTGCGTCAAAGGCGCAGCGGTGCGAATGCACGAAAGGCCTAAGTAAAAACCCAACTCTGCATCTGATTCAAGGCCACTCGCGTCGCTGGCCTACTCAACGTTTTAGCCCCCACTCTCCGGCCCCATCCGCTCCAACACCAACTCCACAAACCGGCTGAGCTTGGGCAACGGTTGCCGATCGCGCGGATACAGCAGATGCACCGGCCGCGGCGGGGGCAACTCGTGTTCGAACAGCGCGACCAGACGGCCCGCGGCGATGTCCTGCGCCAGCAGCACTTCGGGTTGCAGCACGATGCCGCAACCGGCCAGCGCCGCGCGCCGCAAGGCTTCGCCATGGTTGGATGCGAAGCGTCCGCTCACGCGCAGCGGCTCGGCCGAGAGCGAATCGAAACGCCAGCCGGCGTCGCGATTCCACAGCAGATGACTCAGGCAGCTGTGATCGACCAGTTCGCGCGGATCGGTCGGGGTGCCGCGCGTGCGCAGGTACTCGGGCGAGGCGGCGACGATCATGCGGTAGGGTCGCAGCGGCCGCGCCACCAGATGATCGGAATCGGCGAGCGGGCCGATCCGGATCGCCGCATCGAAGGCTTCGGCGATCACGTCGGACATGCGGTCGGACAGCACCAGATCGACCGAGACCTCGGCATGGCGCTGCAGGAATTCGGCCACCACGTCCGCCACCGCGCTGCCGCCCAGCGTGAACGGCGCGGTCACTCGCAAACGCCCGCGCGGCCGGTCGTCGTCGCGCATGCGCTCGGCGACCGATTCGGCGTGGCGGACCTGATCGAGGATGCGCCGGCAATCGTCGACAAACGCGGCGCCGACTTCGGTCAGGTGTTGCTTGCGCGTGTCCCGCTGAAGCAGGCGCGCGCCCAGGTGCTGTTCCAGTTGCTTGATGTGCTTGCCGACCATCACTGCCGACAGGTTTTCGGCCTGGGCCGCGGCGGCGAAACTGCCGGTCTCGGCCACCGCCACGAACACGGCCATGCTGCGCAGCTTGTCCATGGGCTAACCGCCGGTTAGGGGAGCGCGAAATCCTAGCGCATTCACCGTCGACGCCATGGCGCGCAGACTGGCGTCCTGTCTCCCCATCCGGAATGCCTGTCATGAAGATCCTGCTCGTCGGCGCCAGCGGCACCCTCGGCCGCGCCATCGCCGACACCCTCAAGCATCATGAGATCCTCGCCGCCGGCCGCAGCAGCGCCGACTACCCGGTCGACATCACCGACGACGCCAGCGTCGAGGCCCTGTTCGCGCGCACCGGCAAGCTCGACGCGATCGTGTCGGCGGCCGGCGTGCTGCATTTCGGCCCGCTGGAATCGATGAAGCCGTCGGACTTCGCGATCGGCCTCAACGACAAGCTGCTCGGGCAGGTGCGGTTGGCCTTGCTCGGCCAGCATCATCTCAACGACGGCGGCTCGATCACCTTGACCACCGGCATCGTTTCGGAAGAACCGATCAAGGCCGGCGCCAACGCCAGCGCGGTCAATCGCGCGATCGAGGGCTTCGTCCAGGGCGCCGCGTTCGAACTCAAGCGCGGGCTGCGCATCAATGCGGTCAGCCCGAACGTGCTGAGCGAATCGTGGGCGGATTACGGCCCGTTCTTCCCGGGCTTCGAACCGGTTACCGCGGCGCGCGCGGCATTGGGCTATCAGCGCAGCGTCGAAGGCATCCAGAGCGGACTGGTGTTCAAAGTCTGGTGATGGTGTGCGGCGCGCCGATCACAGATGCCGCGGTACCCGCGCCTGCAACAGCGCCACCAATGCTGGCGCCATGTAGTCGTAGTCGTCGGGAATATCCAGGCAGACCACGCGCTTGCCGCGCAGCTGCGGCCGGAACTTGTGTTGCAGTTTGCTGCGCTGGGCTTTTTCCATCACGAAGATCAGCTGCGCCCATTCGACCAATTCGGCGCCGAGCGGTTGCTCGGCGTCGTGATTGAGCCCGGCGGAGGCGACTTCCAGATCGTCGCGGCCGCCGAACACCTGCTCGGCGGTCGGGCTGCGCAGCTTGTTCTGGCTGCAGACGAACAAGATGCGCTGCATGCGCGGCTCAGGCGCTCGCGGCGAATTCGTCGCGGGTCAGGTTGAGCGGCGCGGCGTCGGTGCAGACCACGTCGTCCTCGATGCGGATGCCGCCGAACGGGCGGAATTGGTCGATGCGGTTCCAGTCGACGCTGTCGGCGTGCTCGCCCTTGCGCAAACCCTCCAGCAGCAAATCGACGAAATACAGCCCCGGCTCAATGGTCACCGCCATGCCCGGTTCCAGCACCCGGGTCAGGCGCAGATACGGATGACCGGCGGGCTTGTCGATGCGGCCGCCGCGATCGGACGCGGCGAAACCGGCGACTTCGTGCACCTGCAGGCCGATGCCGTGGCCGATGCCGTGCGGGAAGAACACCCCGCTCACGCCGGTTTCCACCGCCGCTTCCGCGCTGGTCTTGAGCACGCCGAAATCCTTGAGGATGCCGGCCAGGGCCAGATGCGCGCCGAGGTGGATGCGCTTGTAGTCGGTGCCGGCGCGGACCTGATCGCACATGACCAATTGCGCGGCGTCGACCGCATCGATCAGCGCCTGGAACTCGCTGCCGGCGTCGCTGGCGTAGCTGCGGGTGATGTCGCAGGCATAGCCGTGATGGCTGGCGCCGGCATCGATCAGGAAGCTGCGCGACTGCGCCGGCGCCTCGCGATCGAGTTCCATGTAGTGCAGCACCGCGCCGTTCTGGTTCAGGGCGACGATGTTGCCGTACGGCAGTTCGTTGCTGTCCTGGCGCGCGGCGGCGCAGTAGGCCAGGTGGATGTCGAACTCGCTGCGGCCGGCGCGGAACGCGGCTTCGGCGGCGCGGTGCGCGCGCACGCCCTTGCGGGTCGCTTCGCGCATCATCGCCACTTCGTACGGGGTCTTAGACGCGCGGTGGTATTCGAGATAGTCGATCACCGGCTGCGGGTTGTTCGGCGCGAACTCGCCGAGCGTGCTGAGCGGCTCGCCGAGGATGGCGCAGCGCGCCGGGTCCTTGGGCAGATGGGGAAGCGCTTCCTCGGGCGTGCGGATCACGATCACGTCGAAATGCTCGACCCACCAGCCGCTGGGCGCCTGCGGCACGACATGCCAGTAGTCGAAGGGCTGCAGGTAGATCAGCTTGGGCGTCTGCCCGGGCGTGGCGACCAGCCAGCTGCCCGGATTGCGGGTCAGCGGCACCCAGGCCTTGAACTGCGGGTTCGCCGCGTACGGATAGTCGCGGTCGTCGAACACCTGGTAATGCAGGGTGCCGCTGGGGACGACCAGATGATCGAACCCGCCGCGCGCCAGTGCCTGTTCGGTGCGGCGTTGCAGTTCGGCAAAATGCTGCGCGTATAGCTCGGCGATGGCGCGGGAGGCGGACGGATCGGCGGTGCGGGCGGGGGCGGTCATTGCGGGGCTTCGGCTGGGGAAACGCGGCTATTTTGGAGCAAAAATGGCAGAAATGAGTTCAGAGGAGTGAGGAGTGAGTAAAAGCTGCTCCTACTCACTGCTCACTCCTCTGAACTCGTTCCTGCTCCACCGCTTCACTCGTAACTGGCGCTAGGTGAATCCAGCCACTGGGGGACGCCGACTTCGATCGGCAAGGCGCTTGGGAACCGCGGTTATTTTGGAGCGGAAATGGCAGAAATGAGTTCAGAGGAGTGAGGAGTGAGTAAGAGCCGCTCCTACTCACTGCTCACTCCTCTGAACTCGTTCCTGCTCCACCGCTTCACTCGTAACTCGCGCCTGGCGAATCCAGCCACTGGCGCAAATGCTGCATGCCGTCTTCCGGCATGGCGATGAAGCGAAAGCCGGTCCAGGTCTGGCCCGGGACGCTCGCGCGGTCCTGCCACAGCAGGTGGGCGCCGACTTCGATCGGCGAGGCGTGCTGCGGCGCGTCGCGCAGGTTGAAGCGCAGTTGGTACAGCGCGTCGTCGACCAGCGGCGCGCTGGCGATCAGCATCATCCCGGTCTCGGACAGGTTGCCCAGATGGCCGATCACGGTCTCGGTCATGGTGTCGACCACCTGCACCGTCTCGACGATGCGGCGGCGGCGGGTGCGGCGGTATTCCTCGTTCATGCGCCGGCCTCATCGGCTGCCGGCGCGCGACCGCCGCCGAAGCCGCGCAGCACGTCCAGCGCCGCGTGCCAGGCGCGATCGACCAGGCGGCTGCGCTCCTCGACCACGATCCGCACCTGCCCGCGCGCGAGCATCCGCGCCAGGCTGTCGAGCGATTGCTCACCCACGCGCTGGCCGCGCTGATTGACGAACAAGGCGTTGTCGGTAATCGGGCTGAACCACGACAGGCGCCGGCGTACCGCGTCGCCCTGCTGGTTCTGCACGAATTCGAACCAGGTGCCGAACGGCAACGCGCGGATCTGTTCCCAGCAGGCCTGTTCGCGCTCGTCGCGCGGCGACAGCGATGAGCGCGTGGCCGGCGCGTGGCCTTCTTCGCCCAGGCGCACGCGCGAACGCAGCTTCACCGCCAGTTCGGTGCGTGAGGCGGCTTCGTCGGTCAGCGCCGGGCCGATGGTGAGCTGGCGCGAGATCGCGCCGGCATCGTCGGCGTGGTAGCCGACCAGGGTCAGGGCATGTTCGATATCGGCGTCGAGCCCGCACGGCGCGGTCGCGCCGACGCCGGTCAGGTTGGCGGCGACGATCTGTTCGGTGATCGCGAGCTGGCGCCGCCAAGCGTCGGATTCCTCGCCGTGGCGCAGCAGGGTCAGGGTCAACACGTCGGCCCAGGCCTGGCTCAGCAGGGTCTGGACGAAGCGCGGCAGGCGTTGGTCGACGGTGCTGGCTTCGATCGCCTGATTGGCGCGGCGCTTGGCCAGTTCGAGTTTTTCCTTGCCGCGCGCGGCCTCGACGTGGCGCCGCTCGCTGACTTCGGCCTTGCGCGCCATGCCCTGCAGATGCTCCTGCAGGCGCTGGTTGGCGGTGTCGAAGGCGCCGGGCGCGACCTTGTAATGCTCGATCACATGATCGACCGCCTGGCGCAGCGGCTCGTGCAACTGCGGGTCGACTTCCTCGGTCGGGGTCCAGCGCGCGCCGGCCTCGGCGACGGTGTTGAGCAACTGCCGCGCCGGATGCCCGCTGTGTTCGAGCAGCGAGCGGTCCTGCAGCGCCGCGTGCAGCAACGGCGCCTGCAGGCGGTTAAGCAGGGTCGAGATCATCGCGTCGCCGCGCAGGCGTTGTTCGATCTCGCCGTAGAGCAGATCGAGCAGGTCGAACACGTCGCCGTCGTCGCGCGACAGCGCGGTCGGCCGCTCGCCATCCGCGCCGGCGTTGCTGTCGTTGCGTTCGTTGCGCTCATGCGCCGCCAACAGCGACTGGCGCAGCTCGGCGACCTTGCGCAGCGGTTGCGGGCCGCGCGGCAGTTCGTCCTTGAGTTGATTGAGCGCGTCCAGCAGGTCGGCGGTGTTCAGCGCGGTCGCCGGCGCCGACGGCTGCGCGCGCGGGCGCAGCTTGTCGACCAGTTCGCGGCGTTCGCCGAGCCATTGCTGCAGGGTCGCGAAGTCGACCGCGTCGGCGGACGTGGCGGTGGCGGGCTGGCCCGGCCAGGCGGTGTGCGGACGCGGTTGATCGTTCGCGCGAACGGGTCTGGCGGCGGGTTCGTGGGCCGGTCCGGCGTTCACGCCGGTGCGTGGGCCGGCGTTGAGTTCGCCGCCGGCGCCGCGCGTCGGGTCATTGCGGCGTTCGCCGGCGGGATCGCTGGCGGAGGCACGACGCAGCGGTTCGGCCGCGAGCGCGGCCAGGCCATCGGCGGCCGGGTTCTGCGCGCTCGGACGGGTCCGCAGCGGCACGAACGACAGGCTCGGCAGCACGTTCTCGCGCGCCAGCAGGGCGTTCATCGACTCGACCATCGCCGCGTAGCCCAGCATCACCTGCTGGTCGAACACCCGGTACAGGTCCAGCCGCGATTCCAGGCTGATCTGCAGCGGCTGGCAGGCTTCGGCGAAGCTGCGGATCAGCCGTTGCGGACCGACCGGCAGGCGCTCGCTGTCGAACGCGGGCGCGCCGGCGAGCACGCCGAAGCGCTGGCCGAGCAGCAGCAGGCCCAGCCCGGCGCGCGACTCGTGGCGGCTGGCCACCGCGCGCAGCACGGTGTTTTCGTCGACTTCGCTGTCTTCGACCAACCGAAGCTCGCGAAAATGAGGCGCTGAATTAGTCACTGGACGCGCAGCCCCAGCCGCGCCCTCCCTCAACCGAGTAAGCGCCGTCTCCAGCCCAAGCAAATACCGAGGAATCAAATCCGCCCGCCGCAACCGCACCAGCCGCAGCGTCTCCAGATACCCCGACTGCAGACTGGGATTGCGAGCCTGATCGGCCTGACGAAACAACTGCTGCTCGTACTCGGCGAGCATGCGTTCCAGCAGCGGCGCGATCTCGTCGCTGACCAGCGCATACAACTGCTCGAGCAGCCGGCGCACGCGGCGAGGCAAGGCGGCGGTGGCCAAGGTGGCCCGCGGCGAGGCGTCCAGAGGGTCGAACGTGGCGGACATGGGCTTTGGGTACTGACGACCGCGAGATATAACCACGCCTCCCGGGCCACAAGCCAGCCCGAACCGGTGCGGGCGTAGCATGCAGCCGACAGGAGGCGACCATTGGCACAAACGCACTAGCTGTTGCGTAGCGGCCAATATCGAGTGTGTCGCGATTGCGGTGGTGACGCTGTGAGGTGGCGTCCAGGCCGGCCGAGCCACCGAACTGGCGACCCACCGCGCCGGCCGGCACCGCGCGGCGCGATCATTCGGGCAGGAACAGCGCGACCACGTCGTTGGTGAAACGCCGGCCCAACTCGGTCGGCTGAACCCGGTCGCCGTCGCGCTGCAGCCAGCCGGCGGCGTAGCCGGCCTGCAACTGCGGCTCGATCGCCGCGCGCTCCAGCCCGGTGCAGGATTCGAACGAACTCAGCGAAAAGCCCTCGACCAACCGCAGCAGATTGAGCATGTATTCGAACGGCCGCCGCGCCGGCGCGATCCGGTCGTCGCCGCCGATCGCCGCGGCGCTGCCGGCAGCGGCCAGGTACTGGGTCGGGTGCTTGAGCTTCCAGCGCCGCAGGATGTCCTGTTCGGCGCCCAGGGTGATCTTGCCGTGGGCGCCGGCGCCGATCCCGAGGTAATCGCCGTAGCGCCAGTAATTGAGGTTGTGCTGGCAGCGCCGGCCTTCGCGGGCGTAGGCGCTGACTTCGTACTGGATATAGCCGTGTTCGGCCAGCAACGCCTGGCAGTGCTCCTGGATGTCCCAGGTGCCGTCTTCGTCGGGAATGCCCTGCGGGGGGCGCGCGGCGAACACGGTGTTGGGTTCCAGGGTCAGCTGGTAATGCGAGATGTGCGCCGGGTCGAGCGCGAACGCGCGCTGCAGGTCGTGTTCGGCCATGGCCAGGGTCTGACCGGGCAGGGCGTACATCAGGTCGAGATTGAGGTTGTCGAAGCCGGCGTCCTGGGCCAGCTTCACCGCCGCCTCGGCCTCACCGCTGTCGTGGATGCGGCCCAGGCGCTTGAGGCAGCCGTCGTCGAAGCTCTGGATGCCGAAGCTCAGCCGGTTGACCCCGGCCGCCTGGTACAGCTCGAAACGGCCGTGCTCGGCCGTGCCCGGGTTGGTTTCCAGGGTGATCTCGGCCCCAGGCGCGAAGCGCAGGCGCGCGCTGGCGGCCTGCAGGAAGCGGTCGATGAATTCCGGCGGGAACAGGCTTGGGGTGCCGCCGCCGAAGAACACGCTGTGCACGGTCCGGCCCCAGACCAGCGGCAGGTCGTGTTCCAGGTCGGCGATCAGGGCCTCGACGTAGGCGTCGAACGGCAGCGCGCCGCGGCCTTCGTGCGAATTGAAGTCGCAGTACGGGCATTTGCGCACGCACCAGGGCAGGTGGACGTACAGCGACAGCGGCGGAGTGGTCAGGGCAGGAGTCAACAGCGCGGGCCGGGCGCCAGGGCCCGGTATCGGTCGGAGGGGAACCGATAGCTTACCGGTCGGGCGTCGTGCCGTAGCGGCGGGTCGCCAACAGGGCGCGCAGATTGGCGTCCAGTTGCACGTCCGGCCGGGCCTGGACGACCAGATGCATGATCGTCGCCAGCGGCTCGGCGTGGCCGTCGCCGGACATTTCGCCGTCGAACACGGTCACCGTGTCCCAGGCGCGGTGCGGGGCCGGGGCCAGGCGCAGTTCCAGGGTCGAGGTCAGGCGCATGCGCCCGTCCTTGGCCCGGTGCAGCGACATCGCGACCACTTCGCGCGGTTCGAACACCCGGCTGCGGTGGCCGCTGGTGATGTTGGCGCAGCGGATCGTGCCGCCGACCGCCGGGCGGCCGAGCGCGGCGTCCAGGCTCACCCGCTGGACCGCGGCCAGGGCGACCAGCCCGACCAGGCCGGCCAGCAGCCACAGCGCCAGTTCGATCTCGCTGCCGAAGCTGGGGGCGCCGGCGCGCAGGCCGTCCTGGCGGATCCAGATCGCGATCGGCATTGCCAGCAGGTACAGCACCGCCACCGACAGCACGGTATGGCCGCCGGTGCGGAAGGCGCGGCGCTGCGGGGCATCGGCGCGCAGCATCCGGTTCATGCGGTCAGCTCCGCGAGGCGCTCGCGCAGGATCGCCAGCGCGCGGGCGCGATGGCTGACTTTGTTCTTGATCGCATCGTCGATCTCGCCGGCCGACACGTTGTACTGGGTGTCGAAGAACACCGGCTGATAACCGAAGCCGCGCTCGCCCTGACGTTGGTGGGCGATGCGGCCGTGCCACACGCCTTCAGCGATGATCGGACGCGGATCGCCGGCATGGCGCAGCAGCACGATCACCGCATAGAAATGCGCACCGCGCTGCTCGTCCGGGACGTCCTTGAGCGCGGCCAGCAGTTTGTCGATGTTGCCCTGGGCATCGCCGTGGCGGTGATAGCGCGCCGAGTACAGGCCGGGGGCGCCGCCGAGCGCGTCGACGCAGATGCCCGAGTCGTCGGCCAAGGCCGGCAGGCCGGTGACCTGACAGGCATGACGCGCCTTCAGCAACGCGTTCTCGACGAACGTGCTGCCGGTTTCCTCCACGTCCTCGACCCCCAAGTCGGATTGCGCCACCAGGTCGACGCCGGTGTCGCGCAGCAGGTCGCGCAGCTCCACCAGCTTTCCGGCGTTGCTGCTGGCCAGCACTAATCTCATGCCTTCAATTCCAGCAAATCCCAGCGATTACCGTACAGGTCTTCAAAAACGGCGACCGTGCCGTAGGTCTCGACGCGCGGAGATTCCAGGAAGCGCACCCCGCGTTCGAGCATCGCCGCGTGGTCGCGATGGAAGTCGTCGGTGTGCAGAAAGAAGCCGACCCGGCCGCCGGTCTGGTCGCCGACGCGCGCGCGCTGTTCGTCGTTCGCGGCCTGCGCGAGCAGCAGCGCGGTCTGCGCGCCCTGCGCCGGCGCGACCCGCACCCAGCGCTTGCCGCCGCCCTGGTTGATGTCTTCGAGCAGGCTGAAACCCAGGGATTTTGTGTAGTACGCGATGGCCTCGTCGTAATCGGCGACGACCAGGGTGATGCTGCCGATGCTGCGGTTCATGCGTGTCCTCGTGCGGGGGCGTGGTGTGGCGGGCCGCGATTGCCCGGCGGAATCGACCGGCGAAATCGTTCGCCAAAATAGGCCGCGGCGACGGCCTGTCGGCGGCTGGCGACAATGATCGCGGATGCGCGGTGAAGTTCAGCGCGGGCGGCGAAATTTGAGACTTGGTGCGCGGATGTGTTCACGCGCTGTGTGGGACGGCGTCGTGGCGGGCGCGGTGTCCAGTCGGAACTGGAGGCCATCGCACAAGAAACTCGCGATTGGAGCGGGCTGAAGTGTCTTGGCGACAATCACGGCGCGTGTTGCTGTTCGCTGCGGCTACCGCTCAACGCCCGATCGATCCGACGTAGCCGTCAGCACGCGGCCACGAAACATTCGACATGGACAAGATGCGAGGGGGTTTTTTTGCTCGTCATTCCCGCCTTCGCGGGAATGACGGTAGGAGAGAGCGCGGTCACCGGGCATGACGGCAGAAGCGCGCGCGGCCATTGGACAAGCTTCGAACGCCTTTGCTCGTCATTCCCGCGAACGCGGGAATGACAGAAGGAGAGGACGCGTTCACCGGGCAATGACGACGGAGAAGGCGCGGTCACTGGATGAGCCGTCCCGCGCCTAACCAGCAAAAACTCACCCCGCCAACGCCTCACGCTGCTTGAGCACCAACTCGGCGATCCCCGCCTCGGCCAACGCCAGCAAGCCATCGAGTTCCGAGCGCCGAAACGCATGCCCCTCGGCCGTGCCCTGCAGCTCGATGAAGCCGCCGCCATCGTTCATCACGACATTCATGTCGGTATCGCAGTCGCTGTCCTCGGCATAGTCCAGGTCCAGCACCGGCACGCCGCGGTACACGCCGACCGAGACCGCCGCGACCGCGCCGAAGATCGGGTCGCGGGTGATCTCGCGCCGCGCCTGCAGCCAGCGGATCGCGTCGACCAGGGCCACGTAGGCGCCGGTGATCGCCGCGGTGCGGGTGCCGCCGTCGGCCTGCAGCACGTCGCAGTCCAGGGTGATGGTGCGTTCGCCCAGCGCCTTGCGGTCGACGCAGGCGCGCAGGGCGCGGCCGATCAGACGCTGGATTTCCAGGGTCCGCCCGCCCTGCTTGCCGCGCGCGGCCTCGCGGTCGCTGCGGGTGTGGGTGGCGCGCGGCAGCATGCCGTACTCGGCGGTGACCCAGCCCTCGCCCTTGCCGCGCAGGAAACCGGGCACCTTGTTGTCGACGCTGGCGGTGCACAGCACCCGAGTCTGGCCGAAGCTGACCAGCACCGAGCCTTCGGCGTGAGCGGTGTAGCCGCGCTCGATCCGGACCTCGCGCATCTGCTCCGCGGTGCGGCCGCTGGGGCGGACGAGCGGGCCGGCCGGGGCCTGGGCGGGAGCGGCGTTGGGACCGGTCATGAGGCGGATTTACCGTTTGAGGGCCGGCGAGTTTACCATTCGCTCCCTGTAGGCTCGGGATTTCCGAATGATTCGCAGCATGACCGCCTTCGCCAGCGGCGAACGCGTGACACCCTGGGGCACGCTCGGTTGCGAGCTGCGCTCGGTCAACCACCGCTTCCTCGAACTCGGCGTGCGCCTGGCCGACGAGCTGCGCGTGCTGGAACCGGCGCTGCGCGAGCGCGTGGGTTCGCGGATCAGCCGCGGCAAGATCGACCTGAGTTTGCGCCTGCGCGCGCCCGAAGGCGGCGATGCGCTGCAACTCAATCCGACCCGGCTGCGCGAACTGAGCGATCTGGCGATCGACCTGTCGGCGCGCTTCCCGGCGCTGCGCACCGACTTCACCGACCTGCTGCAATTCCCCGGCGTGCTGCAGGCGCCGAGCACCGACCCGGCCGCGTTGCAAGCCGAAGCGCTGAGCCTGCTCGACAGCGTGCTGGACGAATTCGTCGCCTCGCGCGAACGCGAAGGCGGCAAGCTGGCGACGGTGATCGGCGAACGCATCGACGGCATCGCCCGGATCGCCGCCGACGTGCGCGCGATGATGCCGGCGATCCGCACCGGCCAGCGCGCCAAGCTCGAAGCGCGCCTGGCCGACCTGGCCCAGCCGGCCGACAACGGCCGCGTGGAGCAGGAACTGGTGCTGTGGCTGCAGAAGCTCGACGTCGACGAAGAACTCGACCGGCTCGATTCGCACGTGTCCGAAGCGCGGCGCGTGCTCAAGCTGCGCGAAGCGGTCGGCCGCCGCCTGGACTTCCTGCTGCAGGAATTCAATCGCGAAGCCAACACCCTGGGTTCCAAATCGGTCGACGCGCGCAGCTCGGCGGCGGCGGTGGAGCTCAAGGTGCTGATCGATCAGGTGCGCGAGCAGATTCAGAACATCGAGTGAAGCCGGGATTGGGGATTCGGGATTCGGGATTGGCCAAAGCCAGTGCGAATCGCGGATTTCCCGATCTCGTTGCTTTTCGTTTTTACCAATCCCAAATCCCGAATCTCGAATCCCAGCCCAATGCGCGGAACCCTCTACATCGTCGCCGCCCCCTCCGGGGCCGGAAAATCCAGCATCGTCAACGCGGTGCTCGCGCGCGATCCGAACATCCGCCTGTCGATCTCGTTCACCTCGCGCCAGCCGCGTCCGGGCGAGCGTCACGCCGAGCACTACCACTTCGTCAGCGCGCAGGAATTCGAGGCGATGGTCGAGGCCGGCGACTTCTTCGAATACGCCCGCGTCCACGGCGACTGGAAGGGCTCGGCGCGGCAGTCGGTCGAACCGTTCCTGTCGGCCGGCAAGGACGTGCTGCTGGAAATCGACTGGCAGGGCGCGCGCCAGGTGCGCGCCAAGGTGCCCGACGCGGTCAGCGTGTTCATCCTGCCGCCGTCGCGCGATGCGCTGGAGTCGCGCATGCGTTCGCGCGGGCAGGACAGCGAGCAGGTGATCGGCCAGCGCCTGGCCGCCGCGCGCGAGGAAATGTCGCACTACGGCGAATTCGACTACGTCATCGTCAACGAGATCTTCGACACCGCCGTGGACGAGATGTGCGCGATCTTCCTGGCCAGCCGGCTGCGCCGCGAACCGCAGGTCGCGCGGCATTCGCGCCTGATCACGGCGTTGCTGGCGGATTGATCGACGGCCGGGAATTGGGAATGGGGAATCGAGAATCGGATAAGCCGCGTGGCGAGGTCCGACTGTAGGAGCGGCGCAAGCCGCGACCGCGCCAACTGGCCGGTTGCGCCCCCTCGAGGCCGAATCCGCCCTCCAACCGCCGCTCGAACCCACCCGCGCGGTGCCCAGTCCGGCCTTATCTGATTGATTCACAAGGCCCCGACCAGCAAAACCTTGCTCCAGCCGGGCACAGCGACTAGACTTCCCGGTCCCCATCCGCATTACAAAGACGGCCGCACCGGCCGCAGGAGCCCCATGGCCCGCATCACCGTCGAAGATTGCCTGGAAGTGGTCGATAACCGCTTCGAACTCGTCATGCTGGCCGCCAAGCGCGCCCGCCAGCTGGCCAACGGCGTCGAGCCGCAGCTGGACAACAGCGAAGCCAACGACAAGCCGACCGTGCTGGCGCTGCGCGAAATCGCCGCGCGCCAGGTCAACCCGGAATACATCGACGCGGTCGAGAAGGCCGAGCGCGAGCGCAAGGAACGCGAAGCCCTGGAATGGGCCGCCGCCGAAGTGGTCGCCGACGACGACCTGTCCAAGGGCGACGACTGATCCAACCGGCTCCGCGCCCGCGCGCGGGCGATCCGGTCGAAAAACGGCTCCGCCTCGGCGGGGCCGTTTTCGTTTGTGGCCCGGCGCCGGGTCCGCGCGGGAAGCAGAAGAAGCCCGCTGGGCGCGCCTTTGCGGAGGCGATAAGCCCACTAGGTAGGTACGCTCGCTTGCGCGCGAGCCGGTTTTCGTGCGCGGCGCCTCGGCCCCGAGGCTGCCCGCGCCGCTCGCGGTGATGCTTCAAGACAACCTCGCGAACGGCGTTGGCGCTGACGCCGCCGTCGCGAAGACTTCGGCCGAACGCCGCCAAACGGTCGGCTTCAGCTGACAAACCCGAAGACCGGATCGGGCCGCGACGGCCTAACTAAACCGGTCGCACGCCGCAGCGGAATCGCCCGACAGCCAAGCCCAGCCTGAACCGAACCGCCCGCCAACTGCGCAAGCCGTGACCGTGTGCTTGCGCAGAATCGAGCCGTCGCCACATTCAAAGTACGTAATGCGTTGCGCCATGCGCTCCCGCCCGCGTAAATTTCCGTTATGACCCCTGCCGAGCCCGCGCTGAAAACTTATCCTGCCGCTGCCGAGGACACGGAGCTGCCGGACTACGTGCGCGAGCTCGAGCTCGCCGCGCACTACCTGCCCGAAGCGCAGCGCCATCAGCTGCGCCGCGCCTGGGCGGTCGGCGCGGCCGCGCATGCCGGACAGACCCGCAAGTCCGGCGAGCCTTACATCACCCATCCGGTCGCGGTCGCCAAGGTGCTGGCCGAACAGGGGCTGGACGTCGAGACCCTGGTCGCGGCGATCCTGCACGACACCATCGAAGACACCCCGCTCACCCGCGAATGCCTGGCGACCGAGTTCGGTCCGACCGTGGCCGAACTGGTCGACGGCGTCACCAAGCTCGACAAGCTGCAGTTCCGCGATCGCCAGGAAGCGGCGGCCGAGAGCTTCCGCAAGATGCTGCTGGCGATGGCGCGCGACCTGCGGGTGATCCTGATCAAGCTCGCCGACCGCCTGCACAACATGCGCACCCTCGGCGCGCAGAGCGCCGAAGCGCGCGAACGCATCGCCCGCGAAACGCTGGAAATCTACGCGCCGATCGCCCAGCGCCTGGGCATGAACCTGATCAAGGCCGAGCTGCAGGACCTGGGTTTCCGCGCGCTGCATCCGTGGCGTCACGCCGTGGTCGAAAAGCGCATCCGCACCCAGCCGGTGGTACGGCGCGAGTCATTGGTGCAGATCGAAGCGCATCTGGCCCAGCGGCTGGCGAAGGAGAAGCTTCAACACCGCCTGATCAGCCGGGTGAAATCGCCGTGGAGCATCTACACCAAGATGCATCACGAGCATAAGAGCTTCACCCAGGTCATGGACGTGTTCGGTTTCCGCATCGTGGTCAAGAGCGTGCCGGACTGTTATCACGCGCTCGGCGTCGCCCATTCGGCGTACAAGCCGCTGGATTCGCGCTTCCGCGATTTCATCGCGATCCCGAAGGCCAACGGCTACCAATCGCTGCACACGGTGTTGTTCGGCCCTTACGGTTCGCCGGTGGAAGTGCAGATCCGCACCGAGGACATGGACCTGATCGCCGAACGCGGCATCGCCGCGCATTGGTCGTACAAGCACGGCGGCGAAGGTCCCAACAGCGCGCAATCGCGCGCGCACAGCTGGATCGCCAGTCTGGTCGAATCGCAGCGTTCGACCGGTTCGTCGCTGGAGTTCCTCGAAAACGTCAAGGTCGACCTGTTCCCGGACGAGGTCTACCTGTTCACGCCCAAGGGCGACATCCTGTCGTTGCCGCGCAATTCCACCGCGCTCGATTTCGCTTACGCGGTGCATACCGACGTCGGCAACCGCGCGGTCGCCGCGCGCGTCGACGGCAAGCTGGTGCCGCTGCGGACCAAGCTCGCCAGCGGCCAGCGGGTCGAGATCATCACCGCCAAGTCGTCCACGCCCAAGCCGCAGTGGCTGGAGTTCGTGGTCTCGGGCAAGGCGCGCACCTCGATCCGGCAACAGCTCAAGCAGCTCGAACACGAAGACGCGGTGCAGCTCGGCCATCGCATGCTCGACCGCGCGCTGGAAGTGCTGGAGACCTCGCTCGACCGCACCCCGGCGCAGCGGCTCGACGCGTATCTGGCGGAAAATCGTTATCCGCGCCTGGAAGCGCTGCTGGCCGACATCGCGCTCGGCAATCGCATGCCCAACCAGGTCGCGCTGGCGCTCGCGCGCGAGGCGCCGGGCAAGGTGCGCGGCCGCTCGATCGACCGCCCGCGTCTGCCCGAGGACAAGATCCTGATCACCGGCGCCGAGCGCGGCGTGATCAGTTTCGCCAACTGTTGCCTGCCGTTGCCGGGCGACGACATCATGGGCTACCACACCGCCGGCAAGGGCATCGTGGTGCATCGCCTGGATTGCCCGAACGTCGCCGAATACCGCAAGTCGCCCGATCGCTGGGTCGCGATCGGCTGGGACCGTCAGGTCTCCGGCGACTTCGCCGCCGCGCTGCGGATCGAAGTCGACAACCGTCCCGGTTCGCTGGCCCAGGTCGCGGCCGCGATTGCAGAAGCCGAGTCCAACATCGACCGGGTCGAATATCTCGAACGCGATTCCAACATCGCGATCATGCGCTTCGCGATCGAAGTGCACGACCGCAAGCATCTGGCCGACGTGATGCGGCGGGTGCGCCGCTTGGCGGTGGTGTTGGGTGTGCAGCGGATGTGAGGAGCCGGGATTTGGGATTTGGGATTTGAGATTGGCAAAGGCGCGGCTGACCGGATTGGCCGCTATCGATCCCGGCTTCGGGCTTTTGCCTTACGATTCCCCAATCCCTAATCCCTAATCCCCAATCCCGGCCTCTAAAATGTCCCGCGAAATCATCCAGACCGACCAAGCTCCGGCCGCGATCGGCCCGTACTCGCAAGCCGTGCGCGTCGGCGACACCGTGTATCTGTCCGGCCAGATTCCGCTGGATCCGTCCAGTGGCTTGGTGATCGAAGGCGATATCGAAGCGCAGGCGCATCGCGCGTTCCGCAATCTGCAGGCGGTGTGCGAAGCCGCCGGCGGTTCGCTGGCCGATATCGCGCGGCTGGGCCTGTACCTCACCGATCTGAGCGCGTTCGGCAAGGTCAATGCGGTGATGGGCGAGTATTTCAACGCTCCGTTCCCGGCGCGGTCGACCGTCGAAGTGTCGGCGTTGCCGCGCGGGGTCGCGTTCGAGGTCGATGCGATCATGGTGTTGCGCTGAGTCGACCGACCGCGTCGCAGCTTCACTGCATCGTGTAGGAGCGGCGTGAGCCGCGACCGTGATGTTGCCGATGGCCGCGTCAGCCGGTGCGGGCGCGGCGGTTGAAGCGCGGTTGTCGTCGCGCCGACGTGGCGCGGCGGTGTCGCCGTGATCGGGGTTTCGCGGTCGCGGCTTGCGCCGCAAATACAGTTTGGTACACGGCTGCGCTATCTGCGCTCGCCGGCCATCTCGGTCAGCAGATGCTCGCGCAGCGCGCGCGGCGTCTGCCCGGTCAGACGCTTGAACGCGCGGCGGAAATCGCGCGGGTCCTTGTAGCCGATCGCCGCGCCGACGCTGGCGATGGTCAGGTTGCGCTCGCGCAGCAGGGCGTAGGCGCGGTCGATGCGCAGGCGGTCGTGGATGTCGTGGAAGCTGGTGCCTTCGTTGGTCAACTGACGACGCAGGGTGCGTTCGCTGACGTGCAATTGCGCGGCGATGCCGGCCAGCTTCGGGTCCTGCGGCAGTTGCGCGCGCAGCAGGCGCTCGACCGCGGCGGTGACTTCGCCGGGCACCGCGGTGTCGGGCATCTGCGCTTCGCACAACGCCAGTACCTGACGCGAGGCGATCGGGTTGTGGGTCGGCAGCGGCACCGCCAGCCAGTTCGCGTCCAGCACCAGCCGGTCCTGTGGTTGTTCGAATGCGACCGGGCAATCGAATACGTTGTCGTAGTGCTCGCGATACGCTGGCGCCGGATAACTGAACTCGATCCGCAGCGGCCGCAAGGTATTGCCGACCAGCCCGCGCGCGAGCGCCAGGCAACTGCTGAAGAATTCCTCGGCGACGAAACGGTGGATGCTCGGGTAAGCCAGGGTCATCTGCCCGGCCAGCGCCAGGGTGCCGCTCTCCGAGGCGCTTTCGACGAAACGCATCAGGCTGCCGACCACCGGCGTGAAGCGCAGGCCGATCTGCAGCGCTTCGCCGAACGTCGCCGCGGTGGTCATCGCCAGCCCGAGCAGGCCGAAATTGCCGACGTGCTGATCGCGGCCGAGGTCCAGGCCGATGGTCGGCGGCAACACCTTCAAGGCGCGCTCGACCACCAACGCGGTCGGCCGATCCGGCAGGCGCACGCCGGGGTCGCTGACCTGCGCGCGGCTCAGGCCGGTGCCGGCGAACCAGTCGTCGCTGGGCGCGCCGATCCGGTCCGCGGTCTCGAGCAGACCCCACAGCAGGTTCGGCGACATCAAAGCGATATCGGGCCGGGCCTTGTCCTGATCGGATGACTGACGCATCGCCTCTCACTGTTGATCGCGGGCGTGTCGTGAACTTGACCGCGAATGCCCCCTTAGTGTGCCGCATTCGCCCTCACGCGCGCTCACACCGGCGGCGGAGACTCGACGCTTAGCCGTCACGGGGTCCGTTCTCGCCAACGGCGCGAACCCGCCCCGGTCGCCAACGATCACGGGGATCATCATGAAACAGCCCATTCGCGCGTCCGTCCTCGCCCTGGCCGTGGCCGCGCTGACCGCCGCCTGCGGCCCCGAACAAGCCCAGCACACGCCGACCGCGCAGGTCGCCGCGGGCGATGCGAGTTTCGCCGACACCTTCCGCACCCGCCTGCTCGACGCCAAGGACGGCGATGTGATCGAGGTGCCGGCCGGCCGCTACACCTTCGATCGCAGCCTGACCTTGCGCGTGGACGGCGTGACCATCCGCGGCGCCGGTCCGGACAAGTCGGTGCTGAGTTTCAAGGGCCAGAAGGCCGGCGCCGAAGGCCTACTGGTCAACGCCAGCCGCTTCACCCTGGAAAACATCGCGATCGAGGACAGCAAGGGCGACGGCCTCAAGGTCAACGAAGGCGAGCACATCACCATCCGCAACGTGCGGGTGGAATGGACCGGCGGGCCGAGCACCAAGAACGGCGCCTACGGTCTGTACCCGGTCAAGACCCGCAACGTGCTGATCGAGAATTCGGTGGCGATCGGCGCGTCCGACGCCGGCATCTACGTCGGCCAGTCGCGCGACGTGATCGTGCGCAACAGCCGCGCCGAGTTCAACGTCGCCGGCATCGAGATCGAAAACACCGTCAACGCCGACGTCTACGACAACGTCGCCACCAACAACACCGGCGGCATCCTGGTGTTCAACATGCCGGCGCTGTCGCAGCAGGGCGGCGCGATCCGGGTGTTCAAGAACAAGGTGTTCAAGAACAACACCGCCAACTTCGGCGCCAAGGGCACGCCGGTGGCCAGCGTGCCGGCCGGCAGCGGCATGGTGGTGAATTCCAACGACGACGTGGAAATCTTCGACAACGACATCAGCGACAACGCCACCACCAACATCATCGTCTCCAGCGTCTATTCCACCGGTTACAAGGACGACAAGGCGGCCAAGGATTTCGATCCGTATCCCGAGCGCATCTCGATCTACGGCAATCGTTTGTCCGGCGGCGGCGATTCGCCCGATGGCCTGGATTTGAAGGCGCTCAAGACCGCGATCTACGGGTTGAGCGGACACTTCCCCGATGTGTTGTGGGACGGCTACGCCAACAAGGAACGCAAGGAAGGCCCGCAGATCTGCATTCGCGACGTGTCCGGCGTGGTCAACGCCGACGGCCCAGGCAGCTACAAGAATCCGAGCCAGGACACCAAGCCCTACGAGTGCGACCTGCCGAAGTTGCCGGCGATCGACCTCAAGCGCGGTTGATCGATGCGCCGTACTTGGATGGCTCGTGCTTCGATGAGTAGTGCTCCGATGCGTTACGCGGTCGCCGTGGTGATGTCGTTGCTGGTCGCGGGGTGCGGAAAGCCGAGTGCGGACGTCGCGCCGCAAGCGTCGTCGCAATCAGCGCCGAAGACAGTGAACATCTCGGCGGATTCGCCGTGGCCAGCGGTGCATTTCTTCGCCGACGGCCAGCCGGCCGACCTGGCCGAATGGAATGTGCTGCGGGTCGCCGATGGGCGTCTGCGTCTGAACCGCGACGTGCTGCCGTACGACCTCAATACCGCGCTGTTTTCCGACTACGCGCACAAGCTGCGCACGGTGTGGATGCCGAAGGGCCAGGCGGCGCAGTTCGACGCGCAACGCGAATTCGATTTCCCGGTCGGCACCATCTTCAGCAAGACCTTCTATTACCCGCGCGGCGAAGGCGATGCGGTGTTGCGCAGCGCCGACGACGGCCCGGACCTGGCCGGCGGCGGCCTGCAGCTGAGCAAGGTGCGCTTGATCGAAACCCGGCTGCTGGTGCGGCGGCAGGACGGCTGGATCGCGCTGCCGTACGTGTGGAACGCCGAGCAGACCCAGGCCAAGCTGATGCGCGGCGGCGAACTGGTGTCGCTGCAATTGGTCGCGAGCGACGGCAGCCGCGAAGAAGCGCAATACACCGTGCCCGATCAGAACCAATGCGCGGGTTGCCACGGCACCGACATGAAGAGCAAGGCGCTGCATCCGCTCGGGCCGCGCGCGCGCCATCTCAATCGCGATTTCGCTTACGACGACGGCGTCGCCAATCAGCTCGCGCATTGGACGAAGGTGGGTTATCTGCACGGCGCGCCCGAGCCGGCGTACGCGCCGCGCGATGCGAACTGGCGCGATCCGGACGCGCCGCTGGAGGCGCGCGCGCGCGCCTATCTCGATATCAACTGCGGTCACTGTCACAGCCCGACCGGGCCGGGCAATACCTCGGGCCTGTGGCTCGATGCGGCGACCCAGGAACCGCTGCGACTGGGCCGGTGCAAACTGCCGATCGCGGCCGGCAAGGGCACCGGCGACCGGCGTCACGATATCGTGCCCGGCAAGCCCGACGAATCGATCCTGACTTATCGCATGGTCAGCGACGATCCGTCGGTGATGATGCCGGAACTGGGCCGCAGCGTGGTCCACGCAGAAGGAGTACAACTGATCCGCGATTGGATCGCCGCGCAACAGGGGACGTGCGGTTGATCGCCATCGCGCGGAAAACTCGCGAGGTCTTTTGTGGGAGGGGCTTCAGCCCCGACGCTCTTCGACCCGATCGCTTGTGGCTCCGGGGCAGCTGATAGAAAAGCATCGGGGCTGAAGCCGCTGCCACGAGACTTCGAACATCCGCATGTGGAACACGATTCGAAACATCGTCTGATGGAATACAGACCATAAGAACGCAACCGCCGCACGCGTTCGAACTAACGACAACGAGAGGGGAGCTTGAGATGTCGCTGCGTAAACACCGTTTGGTCACCGCGACCGCCACCGCCATCGCCGCATTGTGCGGCGGCGGACTCGTACTGGCCGCGCCGGCCGCCTTCGCCCAGACCGCCGCGCCGAACCAGGCGTCGGCGCCGAAAGAACTGGACAAGATCACCGTCACCGCGCAGAGCCGCGAGCAGGAACTGCAGGACGTGCCGATCGCGCTGCAGGTGGTGACCGATCAATTGATCGACGATACCGCCGCGCAGGATCTGGGCGACCTCGACAGTTTCGTGCCTGGGTTGGTGGTCGACAGCCAGCAGCCGACCCAGCCCGGGTTCGAACTGCGCGGCATCAGCACCGACGATTTCGGCATCGGCACCGATCCCGCGGTCGGCGTCTACGTCGACGGCGTGTATGCGGGCCGCGGCGGCGGCGTGCTGCTGCCGTTCACCGACGTGGAGCGCATCGAAGTGCTCAAGGGCCCGCAGGGTACCTTGTTCGGCCGCAACACCGCGGCCGGCGCGATCTCGATCATCACCCGCAAGCCCGACGCCAGCGCAACCGAAGTCAGGACCAAGCTGCGCATCGGCAACTACGGCAAGCAATACCTCGAGGGCATGCTCAACCTGCCGACCGGGGACGATTCGGCGTTCCGTTTCAACGCGCTGGTCAATCACGCCGACGGCTGGATTCAGGACGCCGCGACCGGCCGCGATCTCAATCCGGAAAACAACTGGGCCACGCGCGCCGCGTTCAAGACCCGCTTCGGCGAACGCACCAGCGCCCTGATCAGTTGGGATCACGAAAGCCTGGATCAGCTGGGCCAGGCCACCACCGGCATCATCGCGCTGCCGCCGGCGCCGGGCCTGGCGCCGTTGCCGGTGGACGAGTCGGCCTATCTCGACCCGCGCAAGATCCCGACCATGAGCGACGCCGAGGGCAACGAAGAGTCGCGGCGCTTCGATGGCGTGACCCTGATCGTCGATCACGGTTTCGACTGGGGCGGTTTCACCTCGACGACGTCGTGGCGCGATTACGACTCGGTCAACCGGGTCGAGGAAGACGGCACCAATCGCAACTATCTGTACGTCGACTCGACCAACACCGAAAGCAATCGCAGCTATTACCAGGAGTTCAAGTTCAGCGGCAGCACCGACAAGCTGGACTGGATCGCCGGCGCGAGCTATTTCAAGGAAGACGCGCGGCAGACCAGCGAGGTCAATGCGCTGACCGATTCGGTCGACACCATCGTGCATAACCTGGGCTTGGCGCCGACGCCCAACGGCTACCTGTTCGGCTACGTCGATCAGCAACTCGACGCCTTGGGCATCCCGATCCATCTGCTCGGCCATCGCTGGAACGAAACCTTCCGCAACACCCTGGATACCAAGGCCTACGCGGTGTTCGGCGACGTGATCTGGCACGCCACCGACAAGCTCAACCTGACCGTCGGCCTGCGCTACACCCGCGACGAGAAGAACTTCAGCTGGCATAACGACCCGCGTTACGCGCCGGGCCTGGATGCGGCGCTGGATCAACTCGAAAGGCTGGGCTTCTTCGACCTGGCCGGCATCCCGCGCGAGTTCTTCGTGTTCGACATCGCCTTCATCGATCCGCCGGCGATGCTAAACAAGGGCCTGACCAACCGCGACAAGCGCTCGTGGAGCGATTTCAGCCCGCGCTTCGTCGCCGACTACCACATCAACGACGACACCATGGTGTTCGCGTCCCTGGCCAAGGGCTACAAGGCCGGCGGTTTCAACTCGCTGCAGATCGGCAGCAGCTTCGAGAACGAGGACGTGTGGAACTTCGAGACCGGCATCAAGAAGTCGTTCCCGGATCAACGCCTGCAGCTCAACGCGTCGGCGTTCTACTACGTCTACGACAACCGCCAGGCGGTGCGGCTCGACAGCAGCACCAGCATCCCGCGTTTCGTCGTCGATACCTCCGACCTGGAAGCCTATGGCCTGGACTTCGACATGCGCTGGCAGGCGACCGATAACTTCGGCCTGGACTTCAACGCCAGCTTCATCGATTCGACCTACAAGAACTACGTCACCTCCGACGGCATCGACGCCAGCGGCGACCCGACCGGGCTGCCGTACTGGTCGGCCGCGGGCGGCGCGTATTACGTGGTGAACATGGCCGATCACGGCGACCTGCGTTTCTCGCTGCGTCACTCGTATCGCGGCAAGGTGCGGTGCAGCGCCGAGTCGCAGGCGCAGAACCGCTGCGGGGTGAGCCCGGCGCTGGACCTGGGCGAGGCGCAGAACCGCACCGACCTGCGCATCGGCTGGACCTCGCCGCAGGGCCGCTGGGGCCTGGCCGCGTACGGCAACAACCTGTTCGACAACCAGTACATCAACTCGCTGGGCACCTACGGCAAGAACGTGCTCGGCACGGTCGGCGCGCGGGTCAGCGAGCCGCGTACGTTCGGGGTGGAGTTCAGCGCGAAGTATTGAGAGCCGGGATTCGGGATTCGGGATTTGGGATTCGTGGGGGCGGGGCCGTCGCGCCTTGGCTTTTGCGAATCTCGAATCCCTAATCACCAATCCCTTATCCTTATGCAATGCCGAGCCGTAAGGACGGGCCCTCCGTCGATCTCCACACGCAGCCGATGCCCCGCATGCCCGGGGTCGGGCCGCGCGTGGCCGAAAAACTCGCCGCGCGCGGTCTGACTACGCTGCAGGATTTCTGGCTGCAATTGCCGCGGCAGTACGAAGACCGCACCCAGATCACCCCGATCCGGCTGTTGCAGCCCGGGGTCGCGGCTCAGGTCGAAGGCCGGGTCGAAGGGGTCGAACGCGGGTTTCGCTACAAGCCGATGCTGCGGGTCGCGATCGGCGACGATTCGCGCGCGACCGTGGTGCTGCGGTTCTTCCATTTTCGCGCGGCTCAGGTCGCGCAGTTCCAGGTTGGCGCGCGGGTGCGGCTGTACGGCACGCCCAAGCCGGGTCAGCACGGCCTGGAGATCGTCCATCCCAGCTACCGAGTGTTCGACGACGACAGCGACGAGGTCGCGCTGGGCGAACAGCTCGATCCGGTGTATCCGGCGATCGAAGGCATCGGCCCGGCCACCTTGCGCCGTTTGATCGGCTACGCGCTCGATCGGCTGCCCGACGACGGTTCGTTGGAACTGATCCCGCAGGAACTGCGCGAACGCCTGCAATTGCCGACCCTGCGCGAGGCCTTGCTGACCGTGCACCGGCCCGCGGTCGATGCCGATGTCGCGGCGCTGATCGCCGGCCGCCATCCGGCGCAGCGGCGGCTTGCGCTGGAAGAATTGCTAGCCCATCACCTGAGCCTGCGCCGTCAGCGCATCAGCCAGCAGGCGCACAAGGCGCGGCCGCTCAAGCAGATGCCGTTGGCCGAACGCTTGCGCAAATCGCTGCCGTTCAAGCTGACCGGCGCGCAGAAGCGGGTGTTCGACGAGATTCGCGTCGACCTGGCCAAGCCCTCGCCGATGCTGCGCCTGGTCCAGGGCGATGTCGGCAGCGGCAAGACCGTGGTGGCCGCGCTCGCGGCGATGATCGCGGTGCAGCACGGCCGTCAGGCTGCGCTGATGGCGCCGATCGAGCTGCTGGCCGAGCAGCACCTCAACAACCTGCGTCGATGGCTGGAACCGCTGGGCGTGCGGGTGGCGTGGCTGGCCGGCAAGGTCACCGGCCGCGCGCGCAAGGCGGTGCTCGAACAAGTCGCCAGCGGCGAGGCGCAGATGGTGGTCGGCACCCATGCGTTGATGCAGGAAGGCGTGGCCTTCGCTGATCTGGCGCTGGCGATCGTCGACGAGCAGCATCGCTTCGGCGTGCATCAACGGCTGGCGCTGCGCGACAAGGGCGCCGGCGGCGCGGTCGGCAAGGACGCGATCGTGCCGCACCAATTAGTCATGACCGCGACCCCGATCCCGCGTACTCTGGCGATGACCGCGTACGCCGACCTGGACGTGTCGGCGATCGATGAACTGCCGCCGGGCCGCACTCCGGTGCAGACCGTCGCGCTCAGCGAGGAGCGTCGGCCCGAACTGGTGCAACGCATTCGCGGCGCCTGCGCGGAAGGGCGGCAGGCGTATTGGGTCTGCACCTTGATCGACGATTCCGACGAGGTGATTGCGCAGGCCGCGCAGACCACCTTCGAGGAGTTGTCGGTGCAGCTCGCGCCGCTGCGCGTGGGCCTGGTGCATGGGCGCATGAAGCCGAAGGAAAAGCAGGAGACGATGCGTGCGTTCAAGGACGGCGAACTCGATCTGCTGGTGGCGACCACGGTGATCGAAGTCGGCGTCGACGTGCCCAACGCTTCGTTGATGATCATCGAGAACGCCGAGCGCTTGGGCCTGGCGCAGTTGCATCAGCTGCGCGGCCGCGTCGGCCGCGGCAGCGCCGCGTCGAGCTGCGTGCTGCTGTATCGCTCGCCGTTGTCGGGACTGGCGCGGCAGCGCCTGGAAACCATGCGCCAGACCGTGGATGGTTTCGTCATCGCCGAAAAAGACCTGGAATTGCGCGGCCCCGGCGAATTGCTCGGCACCCGCCAGACCGGCCTGGCCGGTTTCCGCGTCGCCGATCTCGCTCGCGATGCCGACCTGTTGCCGCTGGTGCAGGAGCTTGGCGAGAGCATGCTCAAGACTTCGCCGGAACTGGCCGAGCGCATCGTTTCGCGCTGGGTGGGTGGTGCGGTGCGCTACGCATCCGCTTGAGCCTTGAAGATCGTGGCGACGTGGACGATGGGCTTCGCGCCGTCGCAGCGTCCGCGATCCGCTTCGGGTCCAATGGCGGAGCCGCGGTGCTGAAGGACGGCGGCGTCCGCCGCCGGAGCACCGGGCCATCGACAGGAGTCTTGCATGCCCATCGCGTTCGATCAGCCGCCCACCGCCGGCGGCGCCACCGTTCACTCACCCGCGCAGACGCGGTCCATCGCCGATTTCACCTGGAGTCCGGCGACGCGCGCGGCCAACGCGCGGCTGCGGCGCAACGTGCCCGGCCTGTTTTCGACCGTCACCGGCACCGCCGGCGACGATGTGCTGTACGGCAGCCATCAGGCCGACCTCATCGAAGGGCTCGACGGCGCCGACACCTTGTACGGCCTGGGCGGCGACGATGCCTTGTACGGCGGCAGCGGCGACAACGTTCTGCTCGGCGGCAGCGGCGACGACCAGTTGTACGGCGGCGAAGGCAACGATTTCTACTACTTCAACATCGGCGACGGCCAGGATCGGGTCTACAGCGCCGACAGCCTGGGCCAATTCATCGAGGTCGTGCATTTCGGCGCGGGGATCGATCCGGCGCTGGTGACGCTGGCGCGCGTGGGCGCCGATCTGGTCGTGAACTACGGCAACGGCGATGCGGTGACGGTGGTCGGCTTCTTTCCCGGTGGTGAAGACCCGTGGCCGCGCGGCGTCGATGAAATCTGGTTCCACGAAGGCGCGACCTGGGACGTGGCGGAAATTCTCGCGCGCCTGCCGCCGGGGCAGGGCCTCTGATCGAATCGAGCCGATCCGCGCGCGCCCGGATGCCGCGCGCGCGGATCGGACGGTCGTCGCGGCCGACGGCGCTTCGCGACGTCGGTTTCGGTATCGACGGCTCCGACTCACGCGGCCGCTCTCGAGTCGCCGCGTACTGCGTGCCGGCCGTGAAACGGTCCGCTGGCGCCGATTACCACAGCGCCCCGATATTTGGCATAGTGGCCCGCCAGCTGGAGCGCCCCACCCGGATGCCGGGAGCCCTTCAAAACGCAGCTACGCAATGGTTCGGACCGGCTTTCGACCGGCTGCACCCCTTGCTGCAGGCGCTGCATCGCAGCGGCGGCACCCTGGGCGGGGAGATCGCCATCTCCACTGGAACCGGAACGGCCGGACGCATCGGCCGCCGACTGGCGCGCAAATTCGGCATCCCGATCGATCGCCCGCGCCGCAGGTTCCGGGTCGACATCGTCCACGATCAACAGCAGATGCAGTGGCGCCGCCGCTTCGACGACGGCAGCGAACTGATCTCGATTTTCCGGCCGGTAGGCCGTTATCCCGACGGCTATTGGCTGGAGTCCACCGGCCCGGCGCGCATGCGGCTCGGCGTGGATCTCGACGGCGGCGGCTGGCGCTGGCGTCTGCGCGGCGTCGATGTGCGCGGCCTGCGCCTGCCGCTGCTTCTGTTTCCGCATACCGATGCCTATAAGCGCATCGAACCGGGCGGCGAGGGCGAACGCTATCGTTTCGCTGTCGTCTTCTCGCTGTTTCCCTTCGGCGAACTGCTGCGCTACGAAGGCGCGCTGCACGCCATCCCGGCCGTTACGGCCTCCGCGGCCGATCCGGCCGGCGCAGCGGTCGCCGCTGCGCACAGTTCCGCAGAACGAGTGATTCCATGACTGATCGTATTCCCTTGCTTATCGACACCGACCCCGGCGTGGACGACGCGCTGGCCCTGCTGATGGCGTTCAACGATGCGCGCCATGAAGTGGTCGGTCTGACCATCGCCGCCGGCAACGTCGGCTTGAAGCACACCGTCGCCAACGCGCTCAAGCTGTGCGAAGTGGCCGGCGTCGACGTGCCGGTGTTCGCCGGCACCGCCGCGCCGCTGCTGCATCCTTCGCCCGATGCGGGCTATGTGCATGGTCAGGACGGTTTCGGCGATGTCGGTTACGAGCCCGCCAAGCGTCAGGTTGAAGCCGAACATGCGGCGCTGGCGATCCTGCGTTTATCGCATGAGCACGCCGGCAAACTGCTGCTGGTCGCGCTCGGCCCGCTGACCAATGTCGCGCTCGCGCTCAAGCTCGATCCGACCCTGCCGCAACGCATCGCGCGCCTGGTGGTGATGGGCGGCGCGGTCACCTGCCAGGGCAACATCACCCCGGCGGCCGAGTTCAACATCTATTTCGATCCGGAAGCCGCGCACATCGTGTTCGAAGCGTTCGAGCACATCGACCTGGCCGATTGGGAAGCCGTGGTCGCGCACGGCCTGCATCACGATCGCGTGGTCGAGTGGCTCAAGGCCGGTTCGACCCGCGGCCAGTTCTACGAACGCATTTCCGAGAAGACCCGGCTGTGGTCGATCGATCGCCGCGGCGATCACTGGCATGCTGCCGACGCGCTGGCGATGGCGTTCGCGCTGGAACCCGACGGCGCGCTCGACGTGCAGGCGCGGCCGGTTTCGATCGAGTTGGAGGGCACCCACAGCCGCGGCGCGACCATCGTCGATTGGCGGCGTCAGGAAGGGCGGGAGGATCGGGTGGCTATTTTGATGAAGTACGATCAAAAGCGATTCGAACACCTGATCCGGGACGCTCTCGCCGCGTCCCCTGCGTAGTCAGTCGGACTACGACGCAAGGCGCCGAAGCGACCCACTAGGTCGCCAAGGCGCCGCCGTTCGGCGGCGTACACACAGACAGTTTGGATAGCGGATCAAAGGGCGCGAAGCGGCCAGCTTGGGCCGCATCCGCGCGCGCCCTCAGGCAAGCACGGATTTCCCTGAATCGCCCGAAGCCCAGTCGCGCCGGCGAGGCCCGATACCACCCTCGATCAGCCCTCAAGCCCCGCCAAACCCAGACAGGACAGCCTCCAAGCAGTTTTGACTTTTCCTGCCCGCGAGACTTGCGCCACCCGCCAGGTGGCCGCTATACTGCCCGACTTTCCCGCACATACTAAGGTTGAGTGCCATGAAGGCAGGCATCCATCCCGAATACCGCAGTGTCGTCTTTCAGGACGTCACCACCGATTTCCAGATCGTGACCCGTTCGACCCTGTCGAGCAAGGAAACGATCAAGGTCGATGGCACCGAGTATCCGTTGATCAAGGTCGATATCTCGTCGGCTTCGCACCCGTTCTATACGGGCAAGCACAAGATCATGGACACCAGCGGTCGCGTCGACAAGTTCCGTAAGCGTTACGCGCAGAAGTAATTCTGACCGGAGCGATCCGGACGCGACATCGCTGTACGCATAACGGCTGCCCGCAAGGGCGGCCGTTTGCGTTTGCGTTTGCGCGCCGGGTCGCTGATAGACGCCGTCGGCCGCGGTGGCCGGCGCGAGCATGGCGCGAGCTGCGATCGGATGGTTGTGGGGCGCCGGTAAGTGAACTTGTGCGTGCGGCGTCGCGAGTTGCAGCGGGTGGCGCCGTGGCTGTGGATTCGTGGTCGCGGCTTGCGCCGCTCCTACAGGGGCGGTCGGGCGACGTTCGTGGCCGGGGGACGGCCTCGCTTGGCAGTGGACATGTCCGCCGACGCAGGCCCCCGGCTTTGCCGCATCGGGCCGCGTGCCTGGGCCGGTGCGGCGGTTCGCCCGGTTCGACGCAAGGCTGGAACGCAGCAAGGTTCCAGCGGGGGCGCCCCGACCAAAGTCCGAGCTTGGGCTCAGGAAGCGTTGTGCGATAATTCAGCATCGCAACGCAATGCGACCCCCCGTTCCCCTCCTGTCGCGGCCCTCCCTGCGGCAGGCAGACTGAGGAGTGTTTCGTGTCTGAAGATTCCAGCAAAACCCGCCTCGATCAGGTCACCGTGACCGCCGGCGACAAGAACTTCGCCCTGCCGGTGCAGCATCCGGTGCTCGGCGCTCCCTGCGTCGACATCGCCAAGCTGCCGAAAGAAACCGGGATGTTCACCTACGACCCGGGCTTCACCGCGACCGCGAGCTGCAAGTCGGCGATCACCTACATCGATGGCGACGCGGGCGTGCTGCTGTACCGCGGCTACCCGATCGAACAGCTCGCGGAGAAGTCGAACTTCCTCGAAGTCGCCTATCTGCTGATGAACGGCGAACTGCCGACGCAGACCGAGTTCTCCAAGTTCGAACACGAAGTCACGCATCACACGATGATGCATGAGGCGTTCCGCACCTTCCTGTACGGCTTCCGCCACGACGCGCATCCGATGGCGATGCTGGTCGGCATGCTCGGTTCGATGGCGAGCTTCTATCACAACGAACTCGACCTGGAAGATCCCGAACAGCGCCGCCTCGCCGCGATCCGCCTGATCGCCAAGGTGCCGACGATCGCCGCCGCCTGCCATCGCTATTCGATCGGCTGGCCGATCCGCTATCCGAAGAACAGCCTCGACTACACCACGCGCTTCCTGCACATGCTGTTCGAAGTGCCGAGCGAGCCGCTGGAACTCAGCCCGGTCGCGGCCAAGGCGATGGACCTGTTGTTCATCCTGCACGCCGACCACGAGCAGAACGCGTCGACCTCGACCGTGCGTCTGGTCGGTTCCACCGGCGCCAACCCGTACGTCAGCGTCGCCTCGGGCGTCGCCGCGTTGTGGGGACCGGCGCACGGCGGCGCCAACGAAGCCGTGCTCAAGATGCTCAACGAGATCGGCCGTCCGGAAAACGTCAAGAGCGCGATCGACAAGGCCAAGGACAAGGAATCGGGCTTCCGCCTGATGGGCTTCGGCCACCGCGTCTACAAGAACTACGATCCGCGCGCCGCGCTGGTGCGCAAGATGACCCACGACGTGCTCGGCGAACTCGGCGTCAACGATCCGCTGCTGGAAGTGGCGATGAAGCTGGAAGAGGCGGCGCTGAAGGACGATTACTTCGTGCAGCGCAAGCTCTACCCGAACGTCGACTTCTACTCGGGCATCATCTACAAGGCGCTCGGCATCCCGGTGGAAATGTTCACGGTGATGTTCGCCATCGCGCGTACCGCCGGCTGGGTGTCGCATTGGCTGGAACAGCAGAACGATCCCGAGAACAAGATCGGCCGTCCGCGCCAGATCTACACCGGCCACGGCGTGCGCGACTACGTCGGCGCCGACAAGCGCTGAGTTACCGCGTCGTCCGCTGAATACGAAACGCCCCGCATCCGCGGGGCGTTTTCGTTTGCGCCGAGAGACGAAGGCCGCCTTAGACTCCCTCTCCCGCTTGCGGGAGAGGGCCGGGGTGAGGGCCTGACAGGTGCGCCAGTGACGCCGTTATCGGCACAGCGCCGCTACGCCGATAAGCGCGCCGCCAAGCGATTTACTCGACCGTGCAGTCCTTCAAACTCAGATAATCTGTGCCGCTGGTGAAACCGACCGTGCAGGTCGCGGTGAACTTGGCGCCGATCTTGAGCGCGCCGAGCTTCTTGCTCTGCGCTTCGTCCTCGCCCATCAGGCGGGCGTATTCGGCTTCTTCGCCGGCCTCGGTGGCCTGCAGGATCGGCGTGTCGTCCATCGAGGTGGTCTGGTCGAGCACCACCGCGCTGAAACGCACGCGGGTGTCGTACTCGGCCATCGACAGCGCGCTGTTGCCTGCGTTTTCGTAGCTCTGGTACAGCTTGGTCAGGCTGGTCGCGGCCGGCTTGTCGGCGGCGACGGCGGCCGACGAAAGGGTCAGCAGACACAGCAGCGCGGGTCCATGGAATCGCATGAGACGTCCTTGATTGGGTACGAAAGGATCGCCATTGTGCCGTCGGTCCGTGTCGGCGTCTCGCTCATAATCGGCCATGTTTCGCGTAAGTCTCGCCGGATCGGGATGAGCCTGGGCGAAGTCCTGTCGGGGTTGCGTGGTCCCTGGTTGCTTAGAGCCTTAGCGCGACCTTCCTGCCGCTATTCCCGCGAAGGCGGGCTCCGCTTTTACCGCGCTCAGCGAACCCAGCGCGATCGCCAAAGGATAAACACGGACGGCCTGGGCGTTGGATCATGTGCGGCGCTTCCTGCGACGGATCGATGAAGATTCATGCAGGATTTCGCCTGCGCGAATTTAGCGACGGCCGCTGCTACTCGGTCCGCGCGCTAGTCCGCAGATCGCGGATGAAATGCGCGTAGGCGTTACGGTCGTCCGTGGCGCCGGCGGCGATGCGGTCGAGCTGCGCTTGCGCCTGGCGCACGGCCTGAGCGGTATCGAGACTGCCGTCGAGCACGCCGTCGCGCAGTTGCCGCATGCGTTGCAGGCTCAGGCCCGAAGCGCGCGCGTACTTGTCGTTCTGGGCGAGGAAGAAAGCGACCAGCGCCGGTGGCAGGCGCGCGTCGTCGGCGATATCGCGACGGCCGTATTCGTAGATCTTCGCCTGCTTCCACGGGTCGAAGCCGCGGGTGCCGAAGCTGTCGGACTGGCTCAGGAAGATCTGCGTGGTCGGCACCACGATGCGGGTTTCGCGCGGGCTCGAGGCGACACGCCAGACCGCGACGGTGTGATTGGAGGTCGGCCAGAACAGGCCGACGTTACGCACGCCGCCGCGGCGGGCGAGGAAGGCGTACAGCGCGGACAGCTCGTCGCATTCGGCGGTAGCGGTGATGCCGCTCGGCGTCGCGCCACGCAGCGATCGCCACTGCGTCCAGATCGCATCGGAGTTGGGTTCGCGATCGGTGATCGCCCAATGCAGATTCCAATAACCGCCGTCGCGGGTGGCTTCGAACAACAGGCGCAGATAGGCGTAGTCGGCGTAGGGCAGTTGCGCGGCGCTCACGCGCTGGTCGGCGAGCAGGGCGTCGTAGTCGGCGCGTACGGCTGGGCTGGATTGCGACGCGGCGGCTTGGGTGCGCAGGCGCGCGACCAGGCCGGCGACGGTGTTTGCTTCGGCCGCCGGGGTTGTGTTGTTGGAAGTGGCGCGCGGGGCGGGCGGTGTCGCGGTTGCGATGAACGACATGGTCGACAGGAGCAGGGCGCCGAGCAGTTGCCGAGCGCTCGATGCGATGGTCCGCTTGGCCGAGTCGGTGCGCTGGCGTTGTTTTCGCATGGGTTCGGTCCTTCGAACGGTTGTGTTGTTCTGACGTTGTTGCGGTTTCGCGCGTATGCGAAAGGTAGTCAGTCCATAGTCCGGGGTTGCCACCCTACTCGCTGTTGTCGCCGTCATCCCCGCCTTCGCGGGGATGACGGCCTGGAGGTGTCGCGAGGTTTTTGAAGTGCGCGATGGCGATTGGGTCGCCATCACGCGTTGGCGTTTTCTTGAGCCGAGGAATGTCAAATATGTTTCAGCCGGAATCGGCCTGCATCGCTTCGGCTTGCATCGCTTTGCATCTAGACCGGTCGACCGACTGCCGGCATAAGCCTCACCACCCGCGCCAACACACCCAACTATCCCCGCTCGAACTCCGAAATCTCCTCATCCGCCAACAGCTGCCGCACTTGATTGGCGGCCGCGCGTTTCATCGGTTTTTCGTCGACCTGCGACAGCGGCGCCTGGCGCAGCACGTCCAGCGGCAGCACGGTCAGGTCGAAGGTCAGCTCTTCGGCGCTGAACACCCACACCGGGAAATCGTCGCTGCGTTCGCGATCCAGGCGCAGGCGACGTTCGCGCGCTTCGGCTGGGATCAAGTGATGGTCGAGAAACATCGACACCGCGTCGGGGTCGTCGCTGTACAGGTGCAGGGCGACCGGGCTGCGCGCGTCGGCGGTGCCGTCGAGCACCGGGCCGACCAGGCGCGGTTCGAACGGGGCGAAGAACTCCAGCGCGCGCAACGCGGCCTCGCGGCGTTGGCGCAGGCCGTCGAGGTTGTCGCGCTGGAACAGGCGCTGGTATTCGCGCAACGCGTCCTCGATCTCGCGGTTACGCGGCAGCGAGGCATCGTCGAAGATGCCGAGTCGTTCGGCCGCCTTGAGCTTGGCCTGGTGATAGTCGCGGATACCGCTTTCGGCGATCAGCCGGGCGGCTTCGTGGGCGAGGCGATGACGGCGCTCGCGAATGCGCGTCTGCGCATGCTGATGTGCGTGCTGTCGGGCCTGGTGCATCTCGACCTCCGCGGCGGGCACTCACGGCGAGGGCGCTCGCCGCGGCCGGTGGGCGCCGGCAAGAGCAAAGCTAGCACGTTCGTCTATCACGGCAATGTCCACGTGGATGCGCCGCTTTCAGCCGCCAGACAGGGCAAGTGCGACGGCAGGCGAACAACGCGGCGGACAAAGAAAAAGGCCGCACGCATCGCGTACGGCCTTCGCCTCGGTCCGGGTCGCGCGATCCGCGCGCCGTCGTGGTGTACCCGCGATCAGAAGATATCGAACGATTCTTCCGACGGCGCGGCGTCTTCGCTGCCGTAGTCGGTGTAGGTCTGCATGCGCTCGAGGTCTTCGGCCTTGACCCATTCGATCACGCCGCCGGCGCCGTCGGGAATCAGCGCGCCGTTGCCGGCCACCGACACCTTGACCATGCCTTGCGGCGGCTCGTTGGGCTGGATCGGCTTGTCCTTGAGCGCCACGCGCATGTAGTCGATCCAGATCGGCAACGCGGCCTTGCCGCCGTACTCGCGGTAGCCCAACGACTTGTAGTTGTCGCGGCCGACCCAGACCGTGGTGACGTACGGGCCGCCGAAGCCGGAGAACCAGGCGTCGCGGTGGTCGTTGGTCGAACCGGTCTTGCCGCCGACGTCCTCGCGGCCGAGCACCTTGGCTGCGGTGCCGGTGCCGCGTTTGACCACGTCGCGCAGCATCGACACGATCTGGTAGGCGATGCGATCGTCGATCGCGCGCGGCGCCAGGTTCAAGGCCGCCATTTCGGCCGGGGTGAGCGGCTTCTTTTCCGGTTCGGCGGGTTTCTTGTCCTTCGGATCAGGCTTCTTGGCCGCGCTGTCGGTGCCGGGCGCGGGGCCCAGGTCGAAGCCGTCGACCACGTTGCTGACCGGCAACGCCGCCGACGAGGTGCCGCCGCGACCACCGCACTGCGGACAGGCGGTGGCCGGCTTTTCCTTGAACACCACCGCGCCGGCGCGATCCTTGACCTCGTCGATGAACCACGGGGTGATGCGGAAGCCGCCGTTGGCGAACACCGAATAGCCGCGCGCGACCGACAGCGGGGTCAGCGAGGCGGTGCCCAGCGACATCGACAGGTTCGGCGGCAGTTGTTCCGGATCGAAGCCGAAATGGCTGATGTACTTGCGCGCGAAGTCGACGCTGATGGCGTCGAGCAGACGCACCGAGACCAGGTTGCGAGACTGCACCATCGCCTCGCGCACGCGCATCGGCCCGGCGAAGTTGCCGCCGTCGTTCTGCGGGCGCCACAGGTGGCCGCGGCGGTCCTTGAACACCACCGGGGCGTCGAGCACGATCGAGGCCGGGTTGTAGCCGCGTTCGAACGCGGCCGCGTAGACGAACGGCTTGAAGCTCGAGCCGGGCTGGCGGCGCGCCTGGGTGGCGCGGTTGAACTTGGCGCCGGCGAAGCTGTAACCGCCCGACAACGCGCGCAACGCGCCGTCGGAAGGCTCCAGCGAGACCAGCGCGGCCTGCGCCTGCGGCAGCTGATCGAGACGGTAGGTCACGATCGGCGGCTCGGCCGGAACGGCGGGCGCCGCCGGGGCGGTTTCGCCTGGCTTGGGTTCCGCCGCCGGCTTGGCCGGGGTTTCCAGGCGCGCGACCCGGACCAGGTCGCCGCGGGTCAGCAGGCTGCCGGGGCTGCGGCCGCCGAAGCCCTGCTTGTCGGTGAGGGTCAGCTCGGTGCCGTCGGCGAGCGCGACCGTGGCCTGCGCGCCGCTGGTCGCCAGGACCACCGCGGGCAGCAGGTTGGCCTGGGCCGGAATGCCGCGCAGGCGCACTCGCGCGGCCGCCGCGTCTTCGCCGGCGGCGAGGTCGAAGTGCTGCTCGACGCCGTGCCAGCCGTGGCGGCGGTCGTACACCGACAGGCCGTCGCGGATCGCCTTATCGGCGGCGACCTGCAGGGTCGGGTCGATGGTGGTGGTGACGTGGTAGCCCTTGGTCAGCGCCTCGGCGCCGTAGCGGGCGACCATTTCCTGGCGGACCATCTCGGCCACGTACGGCGCGTACACCTCGACCGGCCGCTCGTGCGGGGTCGCGTGCATCGGCACCGCCTTGGCCTGGGCGGCTTCCTCGGCGCTGATGAAACGCTGCTCGGCCATGCGGTCGAGGATGTAGTCGCGACGGATCTTGGCGCGCTCGGGATTGCTGAGCGGGTTGCCGCTGGACGGGAACTTCGGAATGCCGGCCAGCGAGGCCATTTCGTCGAGCGACAGCTCGCTCATCTTCTTGCCGTAATAGAACTCGGCCGCCGCGCCCACGCCGTAGGCGCGGTTGCCGAAGAAGCTCTTGTTCAAGTACAGCTCGAAGATCTCGTCCTTGCTCAGCTCCTGCTCCATGCGCATGGCCAGCAGCATTTCGCCGAGCTTGCGCTTGTAGCTGTATTCCGAACTCAGGAAGAACTGGCGCGCGACCTGCTGGGTGATGGTCGATCCGCCCGGCACGCGCTTGTCGTCGGTGGTCGCCAGCAGCCAGATCGCGCGGCCGATGCCTTTGTAGTCGATGCCGTGGTGCTGGTAGAAGCGCGAGTCCTCGATCGCGATGAACGCCTGCTTCTGGCGCTCGGGCACGTCTTCGATCGCGATCGGGTAGCGCCGGGTCTCGCCGAACATCGCCATCAGGCGGCCGTCGCGGGCGTAGACGTACATCGGTTCCTGCAGCTCGATGGTGCGCAGGGTTTCGACGTCGGGCAGTTTGGGGACGATCAGGTAGTACAAGGTGCCGAGCGCGATGGCGCCCAGCAGGGCCACGCCGATGAACGCGTAAAGCGCCCAGCGCAGCCAACGGCGTATACGGGACATCGAAGCGGGTTCCGGGGTCGGTGGTCGTAGCGGGGAAGTATAGAGGAGCGCGGATCGCGACCCGGGTCCCGGTTTGCCGCTCGGATGCGGGTGGTGCTTGCGGGTTCGCGGCGGGTCAGTGCCGGGGTAGGGCGGTCCGGTTTCGCGCAATTGGCGGCCGGAGCGGGGGTTTCGCCAACCGATCCGCGCCGTCGCAAAGGCCGAAATGCCGGCGCCGGCACGGATCGCGCCCCGGCTCTGGCGGCAGGATCGGCAAAGCGTCCTGCGCCGCCGGGCGTTTTACGATTCGGCCGGCGCACAGGCGTGCGCGCGCGGTTTCGCGCCAGGACGTCCGACAAGTGGACTGACGGTGGCGGTCACGTGACGTTGAGGGTCAAAAAAGCACGACTTGGTTGGCATTCACGAAAGAAGTGGTTGCCAGCCTGTGAAAAGTCCGTTATCTAATCCGGGGCCACACGAAGTGCGCGTAAGCGCTTGTGGCATGGGGAGATAACTGTGGGACTCATCACAAAAAGCCAGCCGGCCTTGGTCGGCGTGGACATCAGCTCGACCGCGGTAAAGCTGTTGCAGCTCTCAAGAGTCGGCAACCGCTACCGGGTTGAGCACTATGCTGTCGAACCGCTGCCGCCCAACGCGGTGGTGGAAAAGAACATCGTCGAGGTCGAAGCGGTAGGCGAGGCGATCAAACGCGCCGTTGCCCGCTCGGGGACCCGCGTGAAGCATGCCGCCGCCGCGGTCGCCGGTTCCTCGGTGATCACCCGGGTCATCGGCATGCCGAACGATCTCGACGAAGACGAGATGGAGTCGCAGATCGAGCTGGAGGCGGCCAATTACGTGCCGTATCCGATCGACGAGGTGAACCACGACTTCGAGGTCCTCGGGCCGATGCCGGGCGCTTCGGACATGGTCCAGGTGCTGCTCGCGGCCTCGCGATCGGAGAATGTCGAGGTGCGCGCCTCGGCGCTCGAGCTCGGCGGGCTGACCCCCCGGGTCATGGACGTGGAGGCGTTCGCGATCGAAAACGCGTTCGCGCTGCTCGCCGACACCCTCAGCGGGCCGCGCGACGGTCTGGTCGCCCTGGTCGATTCCGGCGCGACGATGACCACGCTCAACGTCTTGCGCAACGGCCGCAGCCTGTACCACCGCGAACAAGTGTTCGGCGGCAAGCAGCTGACCGACGAGGTCATGCGCCGCTACGGTCTGAGCTACGAGGAAGCCGGTCTGGCCAAGCGCCAGGGCGGGTTGCCGGAGAGCTATCAGGCCGAAGTGCTGGAGCCGTTCAAGGAAGCGATGGTCCAGCAGGTCAGTCGCCTGCTGCAGTTCTTCTACGCCGGCAGCGAGTTCAACCGCGTCGATCAGATCGTGCTGGCCGGCGGCGGCGCCTCGATTCCGCGCATCGCCGAGATGGTCGAGGAGCAACTCGGCGTCCCGACCACCGTGGCCAATCCGCTCGCGCACATGACCCTGGGCCCGCGCGTCCAGGCGCATGCCCTGGCGCAGGACGCGCCCGCGCTGATGATCGCCTGCGGCCTGGCCCTGAGGAGCTTCGACTGATGGCACGCATCAACCTGCTCCCTTGGCGCGCAGAGCGCCGAAAGGCCCGACAGAAGGAATTCGGCGCGATCATGCTGCTGTCGATCCTGGCCGCGCTGGCGCTGTCGGTCCTGATCGTCTTCTACTACAGCAGCGAAATCAGCGGTCAGCGCAAGCGCAATGCGTTCCTCGACACGCAGATCGCCGAAGTCGAGAAGAAGATCACCGAGATCGAAGAGCTCGACAAGAAGAAGTCCAAGCTGCTCGCGCGCAAGGAAGTGATCGAGAAGCTGCAGTCCAACCGTTCGCAGATGGTGCACCTGTTCGATTCGCTGGTGCGCACGATTCCCGACGGCGCGGTGCTGACCGCGATCAAGCAGGACGCGGAAACGCTGACCCTGGAAGGTCGCGCGCAGTCCAACGCCCGGGTCAGTACCTACATGCGCAACCTCGAAGTGTCCGGCTGGATGACCAAGCCCGACCTGAGCATCATCGAGGCCAAGGGCAACGAGAAGGGCCTGCCGTACGAGTTCAAGCTGCAGGTCAAGCTGGCCAACCCGAACGCGCCCAAGGACGAGGACGGCGACGGCTTCCCGGATGCGCCGGCGCCCGCCGACGCGACCGCGGCGCCTGCCGACGGTACGGCTCCGCCTGCGGGCACGACGGCTCCGGCCGGTACCGCCCCCGTCGCTCCGGCTGACGCCAAGCCCGGCGCCGCGCCGGCCACGACGCCCGCCAAAACCGCGCCTGCTCCCGCCCAGCCTGCCGCCGCGCCGGTCAAGCCCGCGCCCGCCGCCCCCACCAAGACAGGAGCCGCGTCGTGAGCAAGAAGGCTTCTATGAAGAACCTCGATTTCAACAATATCGGCGGTTGGCCGCGTAAGGCGCAGATCGTGTTCTGCGCGGCGGTCGGCCTGATCATTGTCGGTCTGGCCTGGTGGTTTTTTGTCAGCGGCAAGCGCGAGGAGTTGCAGGGCCTGGAGCGGAAGGAGGCCGATCTGCGTCAGACCTTCGAGACCAAGCAAGGTCGCGCCGCGAACCTGGAACCGCTCAAGCAGCAACTCACGCAGATGGAGCAGCAGTTGCAGCAGATGCTGCGACAGCTGCCGAGCAAGACCGAAATGCCCGACCTGATCGTCGACATCTCGCAGACCGCCCTGGCCACCGGCATCTCCAACGAGCTGTTCCAGCCCGGCGCGGAAGTGCCCAAGGAGTTCTACGCCGAGAAGCCGATCGCGCTGCGCATGGTGGGCACCTACCACCAGTTCGGCGCCTTCGTCAGCGGCGTGGCCTCGCTGCCGCGCGTGGTCATCATGACCATGCACGACATCTCGCTGAAGCCCAAGGGCAAGAACAACAAGGACGCGGTCGGCGGCATCACCCCGAACAGTCCGTTGGAGCTGGCCGGTACGGTCAAGACTTACCGCTATCTGGATGAAGACGAGATGGCCGCGCAAGCGCAAACCGCCGATGCCGCCGCGGGCGGCAACAAGGGCGGCGGCAAGGACAAGAAAAAGCCCGACGACAAGAAGGGGGCTGACTGAGATGGCCAATAGCCTCGCTTTCAATCGCTCCTGGACCAGCGGCCTGTTCGCGGTCGCCCTGCTGCTCGTTTCCACCGGTTGCTTCCGCAGCATCACCAGCACGCCTGGCGATGCGCCCAACCTGGAGAAGTGGGTGGCCGAGGTCAAGGCCAAGCCGGCGCCGCCGCTGGACCCGCTGCCGGTCATGCAGCAGTTCGAGACTTTCGAATACACCGCGCAGGACATGCGCGATCCGTTCAGCACCGCTTTCACCGATCAGGACAACGGCTCCGGCCCGCGCCCCGAGAAGGAGCGACGCAAGCAGCCGCTGGAACAGTTCCCGCTCGACGGTCTCGACATGGTCGGGACGCTCGGACGCGGCAGCGGTATCGTGGCGCTGGTCATGGCGCCCGACAAAGTGACTTATCGTGTTCGACCGGGTGCGTACATGGGGCAGAACGATGGTCGCGTGACCAGTGTTTCTGAGGAGCGCATCGACTTGGTGGAACTGGTGCCGGATGGCGCAGGCGGTTGGCTGGAACGTCCGGCTTCCGTGGCGCTGGAAGATCAATGATTAGGGGATAGCATGATGATCGTATTCAACGCCAAATCCATGCCGTCGGCCCGACGCCCCATGGCCTCCGGCGCCCGCATGGCCGGGCTCGTGGTCGGCGTGCTCGCCGGCATCAGCGCTGTCCATGCGGCCCCGCCGGCCGCCGCCGCGGCTCCCGTCGTCCAGCCGCAGGCCCAGTTGCCCGCCGCCGCGACGGTGGCGCCGACGCCGAGCAACGACCCGTCCAAGCAATTGCCGGGCACGATTTCGGTCGCCAACATCGACTTCAAGCGCGGCGACGGCGGCTCCGGCAAGCTGATCGTGCGCTTCAGCGGCGACGGCGCGATGCCGGACATGCGCAACCAGGGCTCGGAAGTGCTGGTCAACGTCGGCAATGCGCAATTGCCGGCGTCGCTGCAGCGCCAGCTCAACGTGGTCGACTTCGCCACGCCGGTGCAGCGCATCGACGCGCGCGTGAGCGGTACCGGTACCCAACTGGTGCTCAACACCAGCGGCGCGTTCGACACCATGGCCTACCAGACCGGTCGCGACTACATCGTCGAAGTCGTGCCGCGCACGGCGCAGGCTGGTAATCGCGCGGTGGGCGCGGCCGCGGGCGCCAAGTCGTCCGGCAATGCCGCGCCGACTTCGGGCACGATTTCGCAGGCGCCGGCCGGCGTGATCCGCAGCTACTCGGGCCGCCCGGTGACCTTCAACTTCCAGGACGTGCCGGTGCGCACCGTGCTGCAGTTGGTCGCCGAGGAATCCAACCTCAACATCGTCGCGGCCGACACGGTCCAGGGCAATGTCACCCTGCGGCTGGTCAACGTGCCGTGGGATCAGGCGCTGGACATCGTCCTGCAGGCCAAGGGCCTGGACAAGCGCCGCAGCGGCAACGTGGTGTGGGTTGCGCCGCAGGCCGAAGTGGCCAAGTACGAACAGGATCGCGAAGACGCGCGCATCGCGCTCGACAACCGCGTCGACCTGACCACCGAATACATCCAGATCAACTACCACAATGCCGCGCAGATCTATAAGGCGCTGACCGAGGCCAAGGGCATCGGCGGTAGCGGTGGCGGTGGTAGTGGTGAGGGTTCACAAAACGAGAACGGCTTCCTGTCGCCGCGCGGTCGTCTGGTCGCCGACGAGCGCACCAACACCCTGATGATCAGCGACATCCCGAAGAAAGTGACCCAGATGAAGGAGCTGATCCGGGTCATCGACCGCCCGGTCGATCAGGTCCTGATCGAGGCGCGCATCGTGATCGCGACCGAAAGCTTCGCCCGCGACTTGGGCGCGCGTTTCGGCGTGTCGGGTCAGAAGGGCGATGTGATCACCAGCGGTACGCTGGAGAGCATCAACAACTATCGCAACACCGCCGCCAAGAACCAGCTCATCTCCGCGCAGGCGAATAAGCTGACGGACGACGCGAGCCTGTTCGACGGCATTGATGACGCCAAAGCCAATGCCTTGCGCGATCAGGCCCGTTCGCTGCTGCAGACCATCACCAACCCGGCGTTCCTGTTCCCGGCCAGCCTCAACAGCAACGTCGGCGTCATCAACCCGGCCGGCGCGCTGGCGTTCACCATCCTCGGCAAGTGGGTGAACCTGGACATGGAGTTCTCCGCGATGCAGACCGAAGGTCGCGGCGAAGTGGTGTCCAACCCGCGCGTGGTCACCAGCAACCAGCGTGAAGCGGTGATCAGCCAGGGCCAGGAAGTCGGCTACGTGACGATTTCGCCGCAGCAGGGCGGCAACAGCATTCCGATCCCGAACGTCCAGTTCAAGGACGTGCTGATGGAGATGAAGGTCAATCCGACCATCACCAACGACGGCCGCGTGTTCCTGAACATGAGCGTCAAGAAGGACGAGGTCGAAGGCTTCGTCGACACCTCGATCGGTCAGGTGCCGCAGATCAACAAGCGCAACATCAATACCGCGGTGCTGGTCGAGGACGGTCAGACTGTCGTGATCGGCGGCGTCTACGAGTTCCGCGATCGCACCGATCTGTCCAAGGTGCCGTTCCTGGCCGACATCCCGTTCCTCGGCAATCTGTTCAAGAAGAAGAGCCGCAGCAAGGAAAAAGCCGAGCTGCTGATCTTCGTGACGCCGAAGGTGATGCAGGTGACGCAGCGCTGAGTCGCGGCATCGGTAAACAGCGAAGAGGGCCTACGGGCCCTCTTTGCGTTTGCGGGGTCCTGACTTCGCTATCGGCCTTGGCGACCCGGCTGAACAGCCGCGCGCACCGATGCGTCGCCGCGCCCGGCCCAGCGAGGCAGACGATCCATGCCCTACCTTCGGCACTTCCCCGCGATCTCCGCGCGCTGCGGAATGAGCCCCGTGATCGCCGAAATAGAACGACGTTTTGAACCTTGACGGCGAACTTCGGTCAAAATCGGCCCAAACCCCCGCCTCGCCCCGCGCTTGCCCGGCGCGTCACCTGGATACCGGATGGACAACGCATCAACCCTTGCCCGCGAGCCCGCCATCGCCTCCGGCGCCGAAACCGCGCGCCTGCACGACGCCTTCCGCGCGCTGCGCGATGCGCTGGCGCTGGAAATCGTCGGCCAGGCCGAGCTGATCGAGCGGCTGCTGATCGCGCTGCTGGCCGACGGCCATCTGCTGGTCGAAGGCGCGCCCGGCCTGGCCAAGACCAGCGCGGTGCGCGCGCTCGCATCGCGCCTGGAAGCCGAGTTCGCGCGCGTGCAGTTCACCCCCGACCTGCTGCCGGCCGATCTGACCGGCACCGAGGTGTGGCGCCAGCAGGAGGGCCGTTTTGAATTCCAGCCCGGGCCGATCTTCCATCCGATCCTGCTCGCCGACGAAATCAATCGCGCGCCGGCCAAGGTGCAATCGGCGCTGCTCGAAGCGATGGGCGAGCGCCAGGTCACCGTCGGCCGCGCGACCTATGCCCTGCCGCAGTTGTTCCTGGTCATGGCGACCCAGAACCCGATCGAGCAGGAAGGCACCTTCCCGCTGCCCGAGGCGCAGCTCGACCGGTTCCTGATGCATGTGCGCATCGGCTATCCGGAAGCGGCGGCCGAAACCGAGATCCTGCGGCTGGCCCGCGAGCGCGCGCGGCAGACGCTCAAGACCGCGCCGGCGCCGGTGGCCAAGATGCCGCTGGCCGACGTGTTCGCGGCGCGCGAGTCGGTGCTGGACCTGCATGTCGCGCCGTCGGTGGAACGGTATCTGGTCGAGATCGTGTTGGCCTCGCGCGACGCCGCCCGCTACGACCCCGCGCTCGCGCGGCGCATCGCCTGGGGCGCGAGCCCGCGCGGCTCGATCGCGCTGGAGCGCTGCGCGCGCGCGCATGCCTGGCTGGCAGGTCGCGACTTCGTGACCCCCGACGACGTGCGCGCGATCGCGCCGGAAGTGCTGCGTCATCGCATCCTGCCGAGCTACGAAGCCACCGCCGAAGGCTGGGACGGCGATCGCCTGCTCGGCGAATTGCTCAAGAAGGTGCCGTTGCCTTGAGGGCCGGGATTCGGGATTTGGAATTCGGGATTCGTAACAGCGGCGTTCGTGATGGTGGATGGATCGATGAGCGACCGTGATGTCGAGTCTGGAATTCTTGGCGGTTTGGGCGGCAACGGAATCGTTTGATGAGTGATGGCGTCGTTCCAAGCTTGGCCGAGTTAGTCGCACTGCGCGCCGCCGTCAGCGGCCGTCGCAGTGCGCGCCTGGGCCGCCACGGCGTCAGCGGACAGGCGCTGTCGCCGCTGCGTGGGCGCGGCATGGAGTACGCCGAGTCGCGCGAGTATTCGCTCGGCGACGACGCGCGCCATATCGACTGGCGCCTGACCGCTCGCACCGGCCGCGCGCATACCAAGTTGTTCCAGGCCGAACGCGAACGATTGACTTTGATCGTCGCCGACACCGCGCCGTCGTTGTATTTCGGCACCCGGGTGCGCTTCAAGTCGGTGCAGGCCGCGCGTGCCGGCGCGGTCGCGGCCTGGGCCGCGGCGCGCGACGGCGACCGCATCGCCGCGTTGCGCGGCAGCCTGCGCGAAGCACCGGTGACGCCGGCCTCCGGCCCGCGCGGCGCCCTGCGCGTGCTCGACGCGATGGTGCGCTGGTACAGCCAGCCGCCGGCCGAGGACGCCGGGCTCGGGGTCGCGCTCGATCATGCAGCGCGTCTGCTGCGTCCGGGTTCGCGCCTGATCGTGCTGGCCGATCCGGCCAGCATCGCCGCCTTGCCGCAGCGCCGCTGGGCGGTGCTCGCCCAGCATCACGAAGTGATCGTGCTGCTGCTGACCGATCCGATCGAAACCCAGCCGCCGTTGTCGGCGTTGCCGTTCAGTCGCGATGGCCAGCGCATCGAGCTCGATCTGGGCGTGGACGCGCAACGCAAACGCTGGCACGACAGCTTCGTCGCGCCGGTCGAAGTCGCATTGGACAAACTGCCGTTGCGCGGTGTGCGTGTGCAGGCGCTGTCGACCGACGCGGCGAGCGAATCCTGGCTGCCGTTGCTGGGCCGCGCGCGGCCGCTGGTGGCCTGATGTCGGCGCCGCTGGCTCTGCGCGATGTGCATAACACCCTGGCGCCGTCGTGGTGGCCGTTGGCGCCGGGCTGGTGGATGGTGATCGGCGCGCTCGCATTGATCGCGCTGGCGCTGTATGCGCTGCGGCGCTGGCGCGAACGCCGCCGTCGCCGCATGAACGAAGTGTTCGATCGCGCGCTCGCCGCCGCCGAGACGCCCGCGGCCGAAGTGGCGGCGATGTCCGAATTGCTGCGCCGCGCCGCGCGCCGCCGCGATCGCGACGCCGATCGCCTGCAAGGCGAGCAGTGGCTGGAGTTTCTCGATCGCGGCAGCAAACGCCGCGATTTCGCCGACGGCGTCGGCCGGCTACTGCTTGACGGCGGCTATCGTCGTGAGGTCGATCGCGAACAGGCCTCTGCGTTGCGCGAACTCGCGCGCCAGCGTTTCCTGCGTTGGATGGGCGTGTCCTGATGCCGTGGTGGAACAGCCTGATAAGCGATGCGCGCGAGTTATTCGCGTGGCCGTGGTATCTGGCCGCGTTGCCGCTGCCGTTGCTGGTGCGCTGGCTGTTGCCGGCGGCGCGCGATGGTTCGGCCGCGCTCAAGGTGCCATTCGGCGAACGCCTGGATGCGGTCGCCGCGGCCGGTGGCCGCAGCCTGCGCGGCGGCGGAGCTGGCGTACTTGCGTGGCTGGCCTGGGCGCTGCTGTGCATCGCCGCGGCGCGGCCGCAGGAACTCGGCGACGCGGTGCAGCCGCCGCAGGTCGGTCGCGACATGATGCTCGCGCTGGATCTGTCCGGCAGCATGAGCGAGCCCGACATGACCCTGGGCTCATCGCCGGTCGATCGTCTGACCGCGGCCAAGGCGGTGCTCGCGGATTTTCTCGATCGTCGCGCCGGCGATCGTATCGGCCTGCTGGTGTTCGGTCGCCGCGCCTACGTGCTCACGCCGCTGACCCTCGATCGCGACACCGTGCGCGATCAGCTCAAGGACAGCGTGGTCGGCCTGGCCGGACAGGAAACCGCGATCGGCGATGCGATCGGCCTGGCGGTCAAGCGCCTGCGCGAACAACCGGCCGGTCAGCGCGTGCTGATCCTGCTCACCGACGGCGTCAACACGCCCGGCACCGCCGATCCGCAGCGCGCCGCGCAGATCGCCCGCGACGACGGCGTGCGCATCCACACCATCGCCTTCGGCGGCGACGGTTCGATGTCGCTGTTCGGTTTCAAGATCGCGATTCCCGGCGGCGAGGCCGAGATCGACGAAGACGCCTTGCGCAAGATCGCTGGCCTCACCGGCGGGCAATTCTTCCGCGCGCGCGATACCGCCGAACTGGTCGGCATCTATGCGCAGATCGATCGGCTGGAACCGGTGAAACGCCCGGGCAAGGCGGTGCGTCCGCGTATCGAACGCTATGCCTGGCCGCTGGCCGGCGCGTTCGCGTTGGGCTTGCTGGCGTTCGTGTTGCCGCGACGGAGGCGGGCATGAATCCGCTGCCGTGGTTCGGCGATGCGAGCCTGGTCTTCCTGCGCCCGCATTGGCTGTGGGCGCTGCTGGCGTTGCCGCTGCTGGGCTGGCTGTGGCGCAGCCGGCGCAAGCGCAGCAGCGTCTGGCGCGGCGCGGTCGATGCGCATCTGCTGCCGCATCTGCTCGAGTCGGGTGGCGGGCGGCGTTCGCGTTTCGCGGTCATCGCCGCCGTGCTCGCTTACCTGATCGCCGTCGTCGCGCTCAGCGGTCCGAGCTGGCGTCAGAGCGAACAACCGCTGTGGCAAGGGAAAACGCCGCTGGTGATCGCGCTGGACTTGTCCAGCCGCATGCTCGCCAGCGATCTGCCGCCAAGCCGTCTTGCCCAGGCGCGGGCCAAGCTGGCGTCGTTGCTGCGCCAGCGCAGCGGCGGCCAGATCGGTCTGGTGGTGTATGCCGATGACGCCTACACCGTCGCGCCGATGACCGACGACCCGCGCAATCTCGCGGTGTTTCTCGACGCGCTCGCGCCCGACGTGATGCCCGGCGACGGCCAGCGCGCGGACCGGGCGATCGAATGGTCGGTCAAACTGTTGCGTCAGGCCGGTTTCGAACGCGGGCAGATCTTGATCCTGAGCGATCGCGCCGACGGCAGCGAACGCCGCGCCGCGGCCAAGGCCGCCGCCGCCGGCTACACGGTGTCGGCGCTCGGCCTGGGCACCGCCGCGGGCGCGGCGTTCCAGCGCCCCGACGGACGCATCGTGATGGCGCGCATGGACGTCGATTCGCTGCGCGGCCTGGCCGCCGACGGCGGTGGCCGCTACGCCGCGATCACTAACGACGACAGCGATCTGCGCAGCTTGCGCATTCTCGCGCCGGGCGCGGCCGACGCCGGCACCGCGCAGGGCGAGAAGACGTTGACCCGCGAAGACAACGGCTATTGGCTGCTGCCGGCGCTGATGCTGCTGGCCTTGCTCGCGTTCCGCCGTCGCAGCGGCGTGGCCGCTGTGCTGCTGCTGTGCCTGTGGCTGCCGACGGCGCCCGGTCATGCGCAGGGCCTGTGGAAACGTCCCGATCAGGTCGAACACGAACGCATGGAGCAGGGCACCCAAGCCTATCGCAAGGGCGAATTCGAACGCGCCGCGCAGCTGTACCAGCGCAGCCAGGGCGCCGATGCGCACTACAACCTCGGCAACGCGCTGGCGCGCCAGGGTCGCTACGAAGAGGCGATCAAGGCCTACGACAGCGCCCTGAAGCTGCAGCCGGGCATGGCCGACGCGATCGCCAACAAGCGCGCGGTCGAGGCGGCGATGAAGCGCAAGCCGCCGCCGAAGAACGGCGACAAGGGCGATTCGAAATCGCAGCCCAAGGACGGCAAGGACAACCAGGACGACAAGGGCAAGGGCGACTCGCCGCCGCGGGGCGACCCGTCGCAACAGCCGCCCAAGCCGTCCAAGCCCGACGATGGGAAACAATCCAAGCCCGAGCAGCCGCCCAAGGACCCCGAAGCGCAGCGCAAGGCCGACGCCGCGCAGCGCGAGAAGATCCAGCGCGAACTCGAACGCCAGGCCAAACAGCCCGGGCAGAAGACCGCCGCGACCGAACAAGCCAAACCGCTCACCCCCGAACAGCGCGAGCGCCGCGTCGCCAACGACGCCTGGCTCAAGCGCGTGCCCGACGATCCGGGCAGCCTGCTGCGGGAAAAATTCAAGATCGAATACGAGCGGCGCCAGAATCAGGCGTTGCGGGGAGATTGAGGCCGATGTCGCGATTGCTGGTCAAACTCGGGTTGTGCCTGGCGCTGATGACGTTCAGCGCCGGCGCCTTCGCGCAGGTGCGCGCGTGGCTCGATCGCGATCGCATCAACGCCGACGAAAGCCTGGTGCTGAGCATCCAGCTTGAAGGCGTGGCCGGCAGCGGTCCGAACTACGGGCCGTTGCTCGGCGACTTCAAGCTGATCGCGAGCAATGCCGGCACCAGCCTGGAACCCGGGCGCGGCGGCATGGTGATGCGCACCTTGTTCCTGGCTTCGCTGCGGCCGTTGCGCAGCGGGCTGCTGACGATTCCGTCGCTACAGGTCAACGGCATGAGCACGCGGCCGCTGAGCGTGATGGTCGTCGCCACCGCGCCCGAGCCGCCGCCGCCGCAAGCGCAACCGGTGGCGACCGGCGCGGACGTGTTCATGGAAACGCTGGTCGACGATGACAGTCCGTATGTGCAGCAGGCGGTGGGTTTGACCGTGCGGCTGTATTCGGCGCTGACCCTGGTCGGCGGCAAGCTCGATCAACCCACGCCGCAGGGCGCGTCCCTGACCCGGGTCGGCGACGACAACCAATACGAGCGCGACATCAGCGGGCGTCGCTACACCATCGTCGAGCGCCGCTTCCTGCTGGTGCCCGAGCGCAGCGGGCCGATGGCGCTGCCGCAGGCACGGTTCGACGGACGCAGCGCGCCGGGTCTGTTCGATCAGCTCACCGGCAGCGGCGGCGACGATCAACACGCGCGTTCGCGGCCGCGCACCCTCAACGTGTTGGCCGCGCCGGCGAATGCGCCGCAGCCGTGGTTGCCGCTGCGCAGCGTGACCCTGCGGTACCGCAGCACGCCGCAAGGCCTGCGGGTGGGCAGCGCGGCGTCGGTGGTGGTCGAAGCCACCATCGACGGCGCCAACGCCGCGCAATTGCCCGAACTGCTGCTGCCGCCGATCGACGGCGTGCAGGTGTTCCCCGAACCGGTGCAGGCCGACGAGGGCTTCAACGAAGGCCGGCCGCGGGTGCGGCTGACCCGCAAATTCTCGCTGGTGCCGTCGCGTCCGGGTCCGGTGCGGGTGGACGGTCTGCGCATGGACTGGTGGGACGTGGTTGGCGGCGCGGCGCGCAGCACGACCTTGCCGCCGTTGAACCTGACCGTCACCGGTGTCGGCGGTGCCGCGGCTGCGGCGCCCAATCCCGGCGGCGCGCAGGCGCCCGACGCGACCAACACCGGCGCGGCGATCGGCACCGATGCGACGGCTGCATCCGCATCGCCGTTCGGCAACGCGGCGTGGGCGGGCGCGGCGCTGCTGTTCGCGGTGCTGTGGTTGATCACCCTGTTCTGGGCGCTGCATCTGCGCGGCCAGCCTTCGCGCGCTCCGAACGTGGGCGCGGCGACGGGCACCGCGCCGGTCGCGACCGGCGCCCGTTCGCTGGCCTTGAACCTGCCGGCGCTCAAGCAATTGATCGATGTCGGCGATTTCGAACAGATCGCCACGGTATTGCGTTCGCTCGCGCGTCCGCCCGCGGCCGACGACGACGAACTGGTCGAGCGTCTTGCCGATCTGGAGCAACGCGAGGCGGTGCAAGCGCTGCGGCGCGCGCGCTGGGGCGGTGGCGACGGCGTCGCCGCGCGCAATCTGCTGCGCGCGGCGTTCGCACGTCCGCCGCAGTGGCGCGAGGTCGCGGTCGAAGCGCCTTCGCCGTTGCCGCCGTTGTATCCGCCTCGGGGTTGATGGCGGGGTTGAGTGACAGCGAGGCGAAGTGGCGCAGAGCAACAGCAGAGCAGAGCACAGCAGAGCAAAAGCGAATCCCCCCTGGCCCCCCTTTTGCAAAGGGGGGAACCCCTTTGGGATGGTGCGGGGCGTGGTGGTGGCTAGTGGGCTTGGATTGCCCTCGCACGTGCTCTCGCATTTGCTATCGGCATCGGCATCGGCATCGGCATCGGTATCGCCTCGCGACGCCATCGCCATGGCCATCAAACTCGAGTTTGCTTTCGGCTTCTCGGCCTCGGCCTCGGCCTCGGCTTCGGCTTCGGCGTCGGCGTCGACCCTGGCTCTGGCCGTGCTGTGACCGTGGCATAGCGACGAACATCTAAACGGCCGCCGCTCCTCCCCCAAGCAACCCGTGCTTTTCCCCCCTTTGCAAAAGGGGGGCAGGGGGATTCGCTTTTCGCTTTTGCTTCCAGCCAGCGATCACCCCGCGCCGACCCCAGCGTCGCATCCCCCAGTCAAGCCCAAAACCCCCTGGTGTATCCTGCCGATTGTTTTGGCCAGGCCCCTTTAGGAGCGCGACTATGAGCAAAACCATGAGCGCAGCCCGATGAGCGACACCGCATCCGCGCGCAAGCCGCTGCCGCTGCACTGGAAGATGGCGATCGGCTTCCTGACCGGTCTGGTGCTGGGCCTGATCGTCTACGCCGCCGGCATCGGCAGCGCCACCTGGGCGCAACTGGCCGGCGACGCCTGCCCGGCCGCCGCGGCCGGTAGCGACGTCGCCTGGCAGTGCCGGCCGTTGCTGAAGCTGTTCAGCGAGACCGTCACCGGCCCGGCCGGCGAGATCTTCCTGCGCCTGATCTTCATGCTGGTGATCCCGCTGCTGTTCTCGGCCCTGGTCATGGGCGTGAGCGAGATGGGCGACATCCGCGCGTTCGGGCGGGTCGGCTGGCGCACGCTGGGCCTGACCGTGGCGATGTCGGCGATCGCGGTCGTGCTCGGCCTGGTCATGGTCAACGTGTTCAAGCCCGGTGCGGGCGTCGACCCGACCACGGCTCAGCAGATGATGAGCGAGAACGCCGAGCGCGCGCAGAGCATCGTCCAGGGCAGCGCCGACGCGCCCAAGGGACTGCAGATGCTGATCTCGATCGTCCCCAACAACGTGATCAAGGCCGCCGCCGACGACGCCATCCTGGCGGTGATGTTCTTCGCCTTGATGATCGGCATCGGCATGGTGCTGACCAAGTCCAAGGCGGTCGACACCCTGCGCGACGGCATCCAGGGCCTGTTCGATATTTCGATGACCCTGATCGGCCTGGTCATCAAGCTGGCGCCGTACGCGGTGTTCTGCTTCATGTTCAACCTGGCCTCGCAGTTCGGCTGGGACTTGTTGTTCAAGCTGGCCAAGTACGTCGCCGTGGTCGTCGCCGCGCTGGCGATCCACTTGTTCGTGGTGTACTCGCTGGCGCTGAAATTCGTCGGTGGGCGCTCGCCGATCGAATTCTTCCGCGCCGTGCAGGAAGCGATGGTGCTGGCGTTCTCGACCGCGTCGAGCAACGCCACCCTGCCGACCGCGTTGCGCGTGGCCGAGGACGAACTCAAGCTGCCGCGGCGCGTGTCGCGCTTTGTGCTGACCGTCGGCGCGACCGCCAACCAGAACGGCACCGCCCTGTTCGAAGGCGTCACGGTGATCTTCCTGGCCCAGTTCTTCGGCGTCGACCTGACCCTGGGCCAGCAGGTGATGGTGATGCTGGTGTGCATCCTGGGCGGCATCGGCACCGCCGGCGTCCCCTCGGGTTCGCTGCCGGTGGTGGCGATGATCTGCGCGATGGTCAACGTGCCGCCGCAGGGCATCGGCCTGATCCTCGGCGTCAATCACTTCCTCGACATGTGCCGGACCACGCTCAACGTCACCGGCGACATCGCGATCGCGGCAATGGTCTCGCGTGGGGTCGAGGACCCGCCGGCGGAGCGGATGGAGGACTGAGGTCCGCTCCGCGCGACGCAATCCGAAGGCCCGCCGCGATGGCGGGCCTTTTGTTTGGGTCGCCATCGATGCGGCCGCGCGCTGGCCGCGAAGTTCTTCCGCCGGGGCGAGCCCGACAGCCCGGGTTCGTCAATTCGCCGCCGCGGCGGTCCGCGAAGCCGCGCCCACCCCGACCATGCCGATCCTGTCCGCAACCCAGGCCCGGCGTGGCCCGCGCGCCGCCGCGGGCGCCCGGCCGGACACGCTCCATACGCTCGCGCGCGACAGCGCCGGCCAGGGGTGGGACAATGGCGGCTCTTCGCCGGCTCCGCCCCAGATCGCCCGCGCTCTGGCCCGGACCCGGCTTTCAAGACCGGCCTTTCAGCCCTCAGACCGCAGACCCTCATGACGACGCCCAGCCGCCGCGACCTCGCCAACGCCATCCGATTCCTCGCCATCGACGCGGTGCAGGCCGCCAACTCCGGTCATCCGGGCATGCCGATGGGCATGGCCGACATCGCCGAGGTGCTGTGGAACGACTACCTGACCCACAACCCCGGCAACCCGAAGTGGTTCAACCGCGACCGCTTCATCCTCTCCAACGGCCACGGCTCGATGCTGCAGTACGCGCTGCTGCACCTGTCGGGCTATCCGTTGCCGATCGAGGAACTCAAGCGCTTCCGCCAGCTGGGTTCGATGACCCCGGGCCATCCGGAAAACTTCGAAACCCCCGGCATCGAAACCACCACCGGCCCGCTCGGCCAGGGCTTCGCCAACGCGGTCGGCATGGCGCTGGGCGAGAAGCTGCTGGCGCAGCGCTTCAACCGTCCCGAGCACGAGATCGTCGACCACCGCACCTGGGTGTTCATGGGCGACGGCTGCCTGATGGAGGGCATCTCGCATGAAGCCGCGTCGCTGGCCGGCACCTGGGGCCTGCACAAGCTGGTCGCGTTCTGGGACGACAACAAGATCTCGATCGACGGCAACACCGACGGCTGGTTCACCGACGACACCCCGGCGCGGTTCGAGGCCTACGGCTGGCGCGTGATCCGCAACGTCGACGGCCAGGACGCGGTCGAGATCAAGACCGCGATCGACACCGCGCTCAAGCACAGCGACAAGCCGACCCTGATCTGCTGCCGCACCGCGATCGGTTTCGGTTCGCCGAACAAGGCCGGCAAGGAGTCCTCGCACGGCGCGCCGCTGGGCAAGGACGAAATCGTCGCGACCCGCGCCGCGTTGAACTGGCCCTACGCCGAATTCGAAATCCCGCAGGAAATCTACGACGGCTGGCGCTCGCACAGCACCGGCGCGGTGCGCGAGGATCAGTGGAACCGTCTGTTCGACGCGTACGCCGCGCAGTATCCGGCCGAAGCCGCTGAGCTGACCCGCCGCTCGCACGCCGAGCTGCCGGCCGATTTCCTCAGCCAGGCCGACGCCTACATCGCCAAGCTGCAGGCCGAAGGCCTGACCATCGCCTCGCGCAAGGCCTCGCAGATGGCGATCGAAGCCTTCGCGCCGCTGCTGCCGGAACTGATCGGCGGCTCGGCCGACCTGGCGCATTCCAACCTGACCTTGTGGAAGGCCAGCAAGTCGGTCGCCAGCAGCGATCCGAACGCCAACTACGTGTATTACGGCGTGCGCGAATTCGCCATGACCGCGATCAGCAACGGCCTGCAGCTGCACGGCGGCTTCATTCCGTTCGACGCGACCTTCCTGGTGTTCAGCGACTACGCGCGCAACGCGGTGCGCATGAGCGCGCTGATGGGCGCGCATGCGATCCACGTCTATACCCACGATTCGATCGGTCTGGGCGAAGACGGCCCGACCCACCAGCCGATCGAGCACCTGGCCTCGCTGCGCTACATCCCGCACAACGACGTGTGGCGTCCGTGCGACGCGGTCGAATCGGTGGTGTCGTGGAAGGCCGCGATCGCGCGCAAGGACGGCCCGAGCTGTCTGGTGTTCTCGCGCCAGAACCTGATCCACCAGCCGCGCGACGCGCAGCAGGTCGCGCAGATCGAACAAGGCGGCTACGTGCTGCGCGACAGCGAAGGCACGCCGGACGTGATTTTGATCGCGACCGGTTCGGAAGTCGGCCTGGCCACCCAGGCCGCCGACGTGCTGAGCGGCGAAGGCGTCAAGGTACGGGTGGTGTCGATGCCGTCGAGCGACGTATTCGACCGCCAGCCGCTGGAGTACCGCCAGTCGGTGCTGCCCAACGCGGTGCGCAAGCGCGTCGCCATCGAAGCCGGCGTCACCGATTTCTGGCGCAAGTATGTCGGCCTGGACGGCGACGTGGTCGGCATCGATACCTTCGGCGCCTCGGCCCCGGCCGAAGCCCTGTTCCCGCATTTCGGCTTCACCGTCGAGCATGTGGTCGCGGCGGTGAAGGCGCTGGGCTGACCGCCGCATATGTCAGGTTTTGCTGATACCTAGTTGCACGCTTTCAACCTGGGAAAGCTTGGCAGTACTGCCAAGCTTTCTTTTTGCTATCAGTTTTGTGTTTCTGTATCGACTATAGAAACACGTAGCCGAGAACGCCTTCTGACTGCGCTTGCGCATTGCCATCACAATTCGCGCTTAAGGTGTCGAAATGATGGGGGTGGCCTGGTGTAAACAAGTTGCACCTGTAAAGCGGGGCGGTGCCTTCGATTTGCATGTTGCTGATATAACCGGTGAATCCATGCTGCCTGTTGGGCATCTGGCCCTCGCAATTTGCATCCAGAGATGTGAATGGGCTTGGATTCTTCCCTGGGACTTCTACGAGACAATTATAAATTGGCCTGGAATTGGCGAAGGATGTTTTCGACACGAAGCCGAGCGAGCCCTCTAGCCTATATCGGGTTTCCCAGTCGCGAGGAAGGAACCAGCCACTGAAGTGATAACCCGATGTGCCGTTCTGTCTCCAGAAGTAACGATGCAGTTCTTGCAGTTCGACCCCGGCGGGCAAAGCTGTCAAAGCACTGCTCTTTGTGGTGTCCGGGGGCGTCGCGAAGCCAGCTAAGCTTGCAGTGACGAGGCTTGCCAATAGCGCCAAGGCACTAAAGATTTTAGTTTTTCGCATTGATAATCTCCATTTATTTAAAATTATCCTTTGCCGAGCGGTGGCTCGCAAGAAATGGCGCGATGATGTTTAATCGTTTCAATCTTGCCGGCGTGTCCGGCAGTTAAAGAATATCGAGAACTGCTAATTTTATCTAGGTGGATATTCTGATGAAAATTAGAGTTATTTCTGTGGCTCGACTCGACTCGATCTGACTGGCTGGCTTGACTTGTAGTCGATGTTGTCAGGCATATGTTTTTTGTGCCTGCAGCTCCGGTCGAGACGAAAAAACATTGAGAGTTATGACGGATTTCGCTCATAATATTTAATCAAGTTGTATTCTTGTCGATGGTTGCTGGTTCATGATTCCCGTGTCGCGCTTGGCATTCACGGGGGCCAAAAATTATTTCAGTGCTCTTTTGCCGGTCGGAGTCGGTGCGGATGTCGAAAGACTATTCAGGTGAGTTAACTCAGCGTCTGCCTCAACTCGACGCCCTGCGCGGCATCGCAGCGCTGTACGTGGTGATCTACCACGTCATGGCGATGCCCGACCCGGATCTGTCGGTGCCGGCCTGGGCGCTACCGATCGTCGGCATGGGCGGCAGCGGCGTGGTGCTGTTCTTCGTAATGAGCGCGTTCTCGCTGTGCCTGACCTGGCCGCGTCATGCCGCATCCGGGTTGCCGCTACGCAGTTTCTATCTCAGCCGCCTGGCTCGGATCGCACCGTTGATGCTGGCCTTGCTAAGCGTGATGGTGTTCAAGGACCAGTTCCGCGCCGTGCCCTTGCGTGGATACGACGAAGTGGCCTGGAACTACTCGCTGCTGTTCGGCCTGTCGCCGCAATGGCAGCAGGGCATCGTCATGGGCAGTTGGACGATCGGCGTGGAGATGCTGTTCTACGCGATCTTCCCGTTGATCGCCCTGTACGTGCGAGGCCTATGGGCGCAACTCGCGCTACTGGTGTTGAGTTATCTGCTGGCCTTGTGGGCCAAGACCGGATTGCCGGCCGGCTGGGCGCATTTCGGCGGGCACGTCGGCCTGCTGCGGCAATTGCCGGTGTTCGCGTTGGGCTGCGTATTGTTCGAAGTGTGGCGGCGCTTGCGCGAATTGCCGCAGCGGCGCAAACACATCCTCGGCGTGAGTCTGCTGTTGCTGGGCGTGCTGGCGCAGTGCTTGTTGTTCTACGGCCGCCTGCCGCCGATTCCGGGGATTGTCGACAGCTGGTACCTGTCGGCGCTGTTCTACGGCCTGATGCTGCTCGGCCTGCTGTTGGCGAGCAACCGCGTGCTGGTCAATCGCGCGACCTGTTTTCTCGGCACGATCAGCTATTCCTTGTACCTGGTGCATCCGTTCGTGGTGTCGCGATCGTACGGCGTGTTCGCGAAGTTCTATGCGGCGCTGCCGGAGGGCACCGCGTACTTCGCCTGCCTCGGCTTGAGTCTGGCGCTGGTCGTTCCGGCCTCGTGGCTGACCTATCGCTTTATCGAGAAGCCAGGCATTCGGCTGGGGCATCGGTTGTTTGCGTGGGTGCGGGCGCGGCGGGCGCCGGTTGCGGACGAACGTGGGGCGAGCGGGCTGGCGTCTTGAGTTCGTGGTCGCTTCGGATCGTTTGGTTTCTTTTGTGTGGGTTCCGAGGCGGCTGAGCGGAAAGCGTCGGTTTCGAAGTCCGTCCCACAAGATCCTATAGATGCGTGGCGGTCCGCCGCTGCGTGGCTGGGTCATGCTTGTGTGTCGATCGTACTTGCCACGCACAACGCCACGTGAAAGACCATGGCGATGCCAATAGCGCCAACCGCATCAATCGCGAAGCTGCGAAGTCTTTTGTGGGTGGGGCTTCAGCTCCGACGTTTTTCGCTCAGACGCATCGCACGCTCCATGCCAGACGCGCTTAGGGATTTTCCGATCCGGCAGCGCAATCAAGCCTGATAGAAAGTAGATGCGTGCGGGCCAATCATGCCTGCATGAACTCACCCGATCCTCAGCCAGGCTATCGAGCGATCCGACGCGGCCGCTGGTCCGAACAACAACGCATCTACCTGGTCACGACCGTCTGTATCCGCCGCCGTCGCATCTTCGCCAGCGACCACTGTGCCGACATCGCCGCGCGCGCCATCGCCGATCCCGAGAAATGGCTGGGAGCGAGCTTGCTGTGCTGGGTGCTGATGCCCGATCACTGGCATGGCCTGATCGAACTGAGCAGCGACATTCGTCTGCAAAGCGTGGTCGCCTCATTGAAAGGCCGAGCCGCGCGAGCGGTCAATCGCAGTCTGCACCGCAAGGGAATGGTGTGGGCGCCGGGTTTCCACGATCATGCCTTGCGCGAAGACGAAGATGTGTTGCAGGCGGCGCGCTACATCGTCGCCAATCCGAAGCGGGCTGGTTTGGTGCAGCGGATCGGAGACTATCCGTATTGGGATGCGGTGTGGCTGGAACAAAAGCGTCGGGGCTGAAGCCCCTCCCACAAAAATCCTGCTGATTCGGGATGGTAGGCTGCTTCATCGCTCCTGCGAATTGCATGCGTCAGTCGCACCAACCGCATCGCTTCGAGGTTTTCTGTGGGAGGGGCTTCAGCCCCGACGCTCTTCGATCAGTGCGCCGCGCTGTCGCGCAAACCCAGCGCAACCAGCTTGGCTTCGACACGCTCGCCCAGGCCGGACGGTTGCTCCAGGCCCATGCGCTGCAAGGCCTCGTGGTCCTTGCTTGACGGCGCGAACAGCGCACGCAGCACGGTTTTCATCTTCGCGCCCTTTGTTGCCGTGTTGGCCTTCAACCAGCCCAGCGCCTTGATCAGCCGTTGCTCGACCGCGTCGAAGTCGCTGCCGAGCGGGTAGTCGGGCAGGGTGCCGTCGCGGCGGAACGGCGCCAGCGTTTCGCGCAGGCGCTCGGGGTTGTTGTGGGTGCTTACGCGCGGCACGAACCGCGGCAGTTTGCCGCTGTCCATCGCGGTCGACAGCAGGCCGGCGACGAAGCGCGACTCGGCGACGGCGGCCATCGCGCGGATGCAGTCTTCGTCGGTCTTGCCGCGCAGGTCGGCGATGCCGTACTCGGTGATGTAGATATCGCGCAGATGACGCGGGATGGTGGTCTGGGCGTAGTTCCAGACCACGTTCGAACGCAGCTCGCCGCCGCTCTCGCGGCTGGCGCGCAGCATAAGCACCGAGCGCGCGTTGGGCAGCGCGTGGGCCATCGCGACGAAGTTGTATTGCCCGCCGACGCCCGACACCACCCGGCCGTCGTCGAGCGTATCCGACACCGCCGCGCCGAGCGCGGTGGCCATCATGCAACTGTTGAAGAAGCGCGCGTCGCGGCGTTGCAGACGTTCCAGGGTTTCGTTGCCGCCGTACAGTTCGTTGACCTCGCTGATCCGGCGCATGCTGATGCCGCGGCGCTGGTCCTCGGGCAGATGCCGCAGCCACTCGTAGAAATCCGGCGAGCCCAGGTAGAAGCCGCCTTGCAGGAATTCGCCTTCGCGCTCAAGCCGGGCTAGGTCTTCGGAACTGGCGTTGTCGTCGTGCACGCGGCGCATCAGCTCCAGATCGTCGACGACCTTGCGCTTGATCACGCCGACTTCGACCAATCGCCGGAAGCCTTCGTTGATCATTTCGGAACAGCCAAAAAGCCCGATGCTGAACGGTCCGAGCGGCGCAACCGGCGCCTTCGCGTTACGGTCTGCGACCAGGTCAACCTCGCTCGAAGCGGTTTGACCGAGCGGCGCGGCTTCCGCCGTCGCCCCAACCCCCAACGCCGCAATCACCCGCAGATACGCCGCATTGTCGGTATGCCGCAGCGCCAGCGCATGACACAGCGCATCGGCCAGCGTGCCGATGCCGATCTGCAAGGTGCCGCCGTCGCGCACCAGGGTGCTGGCATAGAAACCGATGGCGTAATCGGCATCGCTGACCGGTTGCCGCGGCAGGCCGAACAGTTTCGGATACGGTCCCGGCGGCGTCACCACCGCATCGAAGAAATCCGCTTCGACCGCGGCGCTGCCGTCGAGCCACGGCAACTGCGGGTCGACCTCGGCGATCAATACCGGCCGCGGCAGGCCGCGCGCGACGATCGCGTCGACCGCATCGAAGGTCAGGTCGGTATTGCACGACAGCGACAGGCGCGTCCCGCCGTTCGGATCGGCGGCGACTTTCTGCACGATCGCGTTGACCCCGCGATCGGCCAATGCGCGCGCGACGTGGGTGTAGTTCAGGCTGGCGTAACGGCGCTGGGTCGCGCTGGCGTTGAGCAGCGCGCCCGATTGCAGGTAGAACTCTTCGATCTCGACATGCGCCGGCAAGCTGTTGCGCTTGAGCGCCTGCACATAGCGCAGGCGCGGGAAGTCGTCGCCGAAATGGCGTTGCGCGAACGGCCCGATGAAACGTCCTTCCAGCCCCTTGCCCGCGCCCGGCGGATCCAGCGACAGCGCGGTGTACAGATGCAACGCCCGCGTGCTGTCGCCTTCGGCGCGCTCGTACAGGGCATTGAGCAGCCGGTGCGGCTTGCCCAGGCCGAGTGGCGCGCCGACATGCAGCGGGCCGGGCAGGCGCTGGTAGAGGAAGTCGACGGCGTCGGTCAGGGAATCGAAATGCAGGGGCGTATTCATACGGGCCAGTATGGCACCGGCTCCGCAAGCGCGACGCAATCACGGGGCGGGGCGTGGGCCTAGGTGCGCGCGGGCGCCACGCCCGCTCAACGCAGCGGCGGGTCCGGAGGCCGCAGTGGAGACCGGTAGGCGGCCGGGGCACTTGCATTAAACGATTACGCGTGTAATCTGGAAAGAAATTACAGGTGTAAACAATGCAGATCAGCGAAGCCGAATCGGCGGTGATGCAGGTGCTGTGGAGCCGACATCCGCTCAGCGCAGAGGAGGTGGTCGCCGCGCTGGCCGACCAGCAGTCCTGGCAGGAAGCCACGATCAAGACCTTGCTCAATCGATTGTTGAACAAGGGCGCGATCCAGGCCGAAAAGGACGGGCGGCGCTATCTGTATGCGCCGGTGCTGCAACGCGAGGACTGGATGCTGGGCGAAAGCCAGGGGCTGCTCGAACGTTTATTCGGCGGGCGGGTCGCGCCGCTGGTCGCGCACTTCAGTGCGCATCGCAAGCTCAGCCGCAAGGACATCGCCGAATTGCGCAAGCTGCTCGAGGAACTCGACGATGAGCAGCGCTGAACTGATCGGAGGCTTGTTCGAGGTCAGCGTCGCGATGAGCGCCGCGATCGCGCTGGTGTTGGTGGTGCGCACGCCGATGCGGCATTGGCTCGGCGCGGACGTGGCCTACGCGTCGTGGCTGATCGTGCCGCTGACGACGATCGCGGTGATGCTGCCCGCCGCGCCGGAACCCTCGGTGCCGATGCGATGGAGCGCGATTGCCGCGCCGCCGGCGGTCTTCGATCAAGCCTTGTCGCGATCCGCCGACGAAACCCTGTGGCTGTGGCTCGGCCTGATCTGGGCGCTCGGCGCAGTGGCCATGAGCCTGCGCACGATAACGCAGCAGCGTCGTTTCGAACGTGGTCTGGGCGCTCTGCGCCGCCGCGAGGATGGGTTGTACGAGGCGTGCAGCGACCATGGCCTGCCGGCCGCATTCGGCCTGATCCGTCCGAAGGTCGTGGTGCCCGAGGATTTCGATCGGCGCTTCGATCCCGAGCAGCGCGCATTGGTCGTCATGCACGAGCGTGGCCATATCGCGCGCGGCGACCTGCTGATCAATGCGCTGGTTGCCGCGTGGTCGTGCCTGTGCTGGTTCAACCCCTTGCTGCACTACGCCCTGCGCCCTTTTCGCGCGGACCAGGAGATGGCTTGCGACCTGCACGTACTGCGTCGCCGGCCGAACGCGAGGCGCAGTTATGCCGAGGCCATGTTCAAAAGCGCATTGCGCGGCGGTCCGCTGCCGCTGGCCTGCTCGTGGGCGAGCGCCCACCCCATCACCGAGAGGATCGTCATGCTTAAGAAGCCATTGCCCGCCTTGGCGCGGACTCGTTTGGGAGTCGTCGTGTTGGTCTCGATCGGCGGCGCCGCGGCCTTCGGAGCCTGGGCCGCGCAGCCGCCCACCGCATCCGCCGATCGGCTGGTCACGGTGCAGACTTACCCCGGCACCATAACCGCGCGCGAGATGGCGGTGCAGGCCGCGACTCAGGCCGGATTGGTGCTCGTGAATCCCGAGGCGCTCGACAACAGCCGAAGAACCATCATTGCCAGCCTGACCCACGTCGAGGCCCGCACGATATTCGGGATCGTGGAAGAAGAGTCCGGAATGCGGGCGCAGTACGACGGCGATCGGGTCAAATTCATCCCCGATGCTCGGCCGCGTACGCGCCGCTAGATGCAGCCGGCAAGGTCGGTACGTTCGCCGTTGCGATCCCGAGTGCGGCCCGTGCCGGTGGCGCGCTCAATCCAGTGCGTGGACCTCGTCGGCGATACGCCGCACCTCGTCGGGGTAATGGCTGACGTAGATCATCGGCAACGAGGTCTCGTCGCGCACGCGTTGCAGGTACGGCAGCAATTCGTCGCGGCGGTTCATGTCCAGCATCGACAGCGGTTCGTCCAGCAGCAGGATGCGCGGCTGCGAGAGCAGGGCGCGGCCGAGCGCGACGCGCTGCATTTCGCCGCCCGACAGGCCGGCGGTGCCGCGTTGCAGCAGCGGGCCGATGCCGAGCAGTTCGACGATCGCGTCGAGTTCGAAGCGCGGCGCGCGTTTCGCCTCGCCTCGTAATCCGTAAAGCAGGTTGCGGCGCACGTCCAGGTGCGGAAACAGGCGCGCGTCCTGGAACACATAGCCGATATGACGACGATGCGCCGGCAGATCGATGCGCGCGGCGCTGTCGTACAGACAGCGGCCGGCGATTTCGATGCGCCCGCGCTGCGGCCGCAACAGGCCGGCGATCGCATGCAGCAACGAGGTCTTGCCGGCGCCGGAATCACCGACCACCGCGATCACGCGCTGCTCGCTGCGGATCGCGAACGAGCGGGTAAAGCCGCCGCGGCGTAGTTCGACGTCGATCAGGAAGCTTGCGGCGTTCATCATCGCGTTCATCGCTGTGCACTCGCGCGCTGGCGTTGCACCAGCCATTCCGACACCAGCACCGCGGCGAACGAAATCGCCACCGCTACCACCGCTAGCCGCAGCACGCCCGACTCGCCGCCGGGCACCTGCATCAGGCCGTAGATCGCCGACGACAGGGTCTGGGTTTCGCCGGGGATGTTCGACACGAAGGTGATGGTCGCGCCGAATTCGCCCAATGCCTTGGCGAACGACAACACTGCGCCGGCCATCAGCCCCGGCCATGCCAATGGCAGAGTCACGCCGAAGACCACCCGCCAGCGGTTGGCGCCGAGGGTCGAGGCGGCTTGTTCGAGACGCTGATCGACCGCTTCGATCGACAGCCGGATCGCGCGCACCATCAGCGGAAAGCCCATGATCGCGCTGGCCAGCGCGGCGCCGGTCCAGCGGAACGCGAAACTGATATGCAGATACTCGGCGAGGAAGCGGCCGATCGGCCCTTGCGAGCCGAACGCGATCAGCAGGGCGTAACCGGTGACCACCGGCGGCAGCACCAGCGGCAGATACAGCAAGGTGTCGAACAGCAGCTTGCCGGGAAAGCGCGTGCGCGCCAGCAGCCAGCCGAGCGCGACGCCGAACGGCAGGCTGCACACGGTGGCGACCGTGGCGACCTTCAGGCTCAACGCGATCGCGGTGAGTTCGGCCGGGCTGAAGTCGAACATCGAGGCGCGGTCAGTTGAGTGTGGCGAAGCCGTGGCGGCGGAAGATCGCGCTCGCGGCCGGCGACTTGAGCCATTTCACGAATGCGGCCGCGTTGGGCTGCTTGCTCGCGTTCAATCGCGCGATCGGATAGAGGATCGGCGGATGGCTGTTGGAAGGAAACGTCGCCAGCACGCGCACGTTCGGCTCGGCCTTGGCGTCGCTGCCGTAGACCACGCCGAGCGGGGCTTCGCCGCGCGCGACCAGCATCAGCGCGGCGCGCACGTTCTCGGCTTCGGCGACCTTGGGCTGCAGTTGATCCCACATGCCCAGCGAGATGAAGGCCGCGCGCGCGTACTTGCCGGCCGGCACGCTCGCGGTCAGCGCCAGGGCGATGCGGCCGTCGCCGAGCAGCGGCAGCAGCTTGACGCCGGGTTTGAGCACGACGGCCTTGGCTTTGCTGGTCTTCGGCGCGATCAACACCAGGGTGTTGCCGAGCAGATTGCGCCGGCTGCCGTTGTCGATCAGCTTGCGTTCGCGCAGATAGTCCATCCAGTCCAGATCGGCGGAGACGAACACGTCGGCCGGCGCGCCCTGTTCGATCTGACGGGCGAGCGCGGAGCTGGCGGCGTACGACACCCGTACCGGTTGCGCGCTGGCTTTCTGGTAAGCGGCCGCGGCTTCGTCGAAGGATTCCTTGAGGCTGGCGGCGGCGAACACGGTGATCGGTGCCGCCGTGCCCGGCGCCGCGGCGGCCGGCGTCTGCGCGGCGGCGAAACCTGCGGCGAGCAGCCAGGCCATGGAGCACAGGGTTTGCAGCCAACGACGACGAATCGGGTTCATGACGAGCCTGTTCGATGGGGGTGCAGGAAGAGTACCGCCCGCAGGTGAGGGTGGGATGCGCGTCGGTCAGCGCGCCTGGATCATCCGGATCGATTCGACCTGGCGCACCCGGCGCGCCGGCCGCGCTTGGCCCGGCGCGATCAGCCGCCAGCGGCCCGCGCGAGCTACGCCGCGAGCGCGCCGCGCGAACGTGGTTCAAAACTGATCGAGCGGCAGTTTCAGATAGCGTACGCCGTTGCCCTCGGGCTCGGGCAGCGCGCCGCCGCGCAGATTGACCTGCAAGGCCGGCAGAATCAGCGCCGGCACCGCCAGGGTCGCGTCGCGCGCTTCGCGCAGGGCGACGAATTCGGCCTCGGCGGTGTCGGCGCGGACGTGGATATTGCTGCGTTTCTGTTCGCCGATCGTGGTTTCGCAGGCGACCTCGCGGCCGCCGGCGCCGTAGTCGTGGCAGACGAATACGCGGGTGGCGTCGGGCAATCGGTACAGGCGCTGGATCGACTGATACAGCATCGCCGCGTCGCCGCCGGGAAAGTCGCAGCGCGCGGTGCCGCTGTCGGGCAGGAACAGCGAGTCGCCGGTGAACAAGGCATCGCCGATCAGATACGCGAGGCTGTCCTGGGTGTGGCCGGGCACCGGAATCGCCTGCGCCGGCAGGTCGCCCACGGCAAACGTGTCGTCGTCGTCGAACAATCGATCGAAACCGGACGCCTCGGTTTCGGCCAGGCCGAACACCGGCGCGAAGAAACGCCGCACCTCGCCGATGCGGCGGCCGATCGCCAGTTGCGGCGCGTGTCCGCCATCGGCCTGCAGGCGCTGGCGCAAGGCGTGCGCGGCGCTGAGGTGATCGGCGTGGGCGTGGGTTTCCAGCAACCAGTCGATTCGCCATCCGCGCTCGCGCGCTTCGCTCAGCAGCCGTTGCGCGCTGTCGGCCGCGGTGCGGCCGGCGCGCGGGTCGAAGTCGAGCACCGGATCGATGATCGCCGCCGCGCCGCTGACCGGATCGGCCACGAGGTAGGACCAGGTGCCGGTATCGGCGTGGTGGAACGGCACGACCTGCGGCGACATGCGGATCTCCTGGACGAACGACGGGCGCGGCTGGCAAGCGTATGGGTAGCAACGCGGCGCGGGCAGATCAGGGGACGCGCTGCATCCCCGGTTGCGGCTCAGCGCGGCTTGGCGAACGCCGCGTTGAGCACTTCGGCCAGATGCTCGCCGCCCATACGCAACTGGGTTTCGGCGACCGGGCGCCAGGTGGTGACGTAGTCGGCCGGCAATTTATGCGCGGGCTTGCCCGACGGCGTGAGCGGATAGAACCCCGGCTGCAGCACCAGCTTGCACGAGCTTTCGGCCCAGCCCGACGAATCCGGCGGCAGACCGGCGCCGCTGATCCGCGGTACTTCGATCTTGCGCAGGCGCTCGAGGTAGGCGTCGTCCTTGAGCTTGTTCATCGACAACATGGTGCTGTCCCACAGCGAATGCAGATTGGCGCCGTAGCCGTCCGGGCGCGCGGGCTGGCCCGGGATCGACAGCTGGAAATCGTTGCCGCCCTTGTCGTGGGCGAACCCGGCGTGCAGCGGTTGATGCACATCGCCGACGAAATGGACCACGAACTTCAGCGCCTGTACGCGCTCGGCCTGCGACTTGCTGCGATCGGCCAGGATCGCGGCCTGGGCGCGGATCGCCTCGACCACGCAGTTGCCGCCCGGGCAGTGGCGGGTGGCGTCGTAATGGCAGTCGTCCTCGGCGATGTTGACGTAATGCCACTTGCCGCTGCGCCGGCCGAGGTCGGGGTCGTTGGCGCGCAGCTCGTCGGCCCAGTTGGCGATGGCGGGCAGCGGATCGTCGCTCGACGCCGCATCGGGTTCGCCGGCCAGCAGTTGCTGGATCTGGCTGCGTACGTCGGGACGCAAGTCGTCCCAGGCCAGCGCGGCGACCAGGCGATGGCCCTGCGGCCCCCAGGCGAGGGCGTTGAGCGGCAGCAGGAGCAGCAGCGCGGCGAACCGCCGCAGGCGATGGCGGGCAGGACGCGAGGCGTCGATCGGCATGTTTTTCATGGCCGCCACTTTACCGGAGCGGCCGCGGCGGCCGCTGTCCGAACGTGGCGGTGCGAGCAACGGCGGCGAGCCCGCCGTGCTTTTCCCCCCTTTGCAAAAGGGGGGGGCAGGGGGGATTCGCTTTTGCCTTTGATTTTCCGGCCGCAAGCAAAAGCAAAAGCAAATCCCCCCGCGATCGCTACGCGATCCCGGCCCCCTTTTTCAAAGGGGGCGAATCACAAAGGCCACGAAAGGCGACGGCATGAATTCGTACAGTCACGCGGCCGCGAAGCCGCATCAACCGCCGCCCGACCCGCTCAGAACTTCATCACGTACGCCAGACCGAACACGGCCGGATCGATATCCGCCTTGCCGATCTTCTCGCCGTTGAGTTCGACGTCGCTCTCGATGTCGATCCAGCGCGCATCCACCCGGATCGAGCTGCGCTCGGTGAGGATGAAGTCGATGCCCAGGTGCGCGGCGACGCCGACCGAATCGTCCAGCTTGAGGTCGTTGCCGCGCAGCGGGCCGCTGGTCTTCTCGCTGAAGAAGGTCGTGTAGTTGATGCCCACGCCGACGAACGGCGAGACCGTGCCGCGGCTGTTCCAGTGGTACTGCAGCGAGATCACCGGCGGCAGGTGCTTGGTCGAGCCGACCTTGCCCAGGCCCTTGATCTCGATGTCGTGCTTGAACGGCGTGGCTGCCAGCACTTCGATGCCGAGGTTCTCGCGGATGAAGTATTCGAAGGTGATGGTCGGCTGGACGTCGTCGCCGATTTCCAATTGCGCGGTGCCCCCGAGCAGGCTGCCGTTGTCGGACTTGGGCGTGACCTGGTGGGCGCCGATGCCCAGGGTGTAAGTGCCGGCCTGCTGGGCCAGGGCGGGCTGGGCCGCGCAGGCGAGGGCCGCGGCGACGGCGGCGCCGATCAGTCGATGGTTCATTCCTTGAGTCCCCTAGGTTCGTCGGTGAGTGCCGGAATTGTAATCTTGCTGAACAGGCCTTGGCCTGTTTGGCACTCTAAATATGCATTAGAACGGCAAACCTTGATTCTCGTCTCAGTCTCGCGCGCGCTCACGCTGGCTCTCGCCAGGGCAGCGGCCGGACTGCGACGCCGGCCACGCCTTGCTAGAATGGCGGTTTCCCCACTTCGAACCGCACGCGCGGCCGCAGGAGTTAGCTCAATGACGATCAAGGTAGGCATCAACGGCTTCGGCCGCATCGGACGCAACGTCCTGCGCGCTGCCGTGCAGAACTTCGGCAGCGAGATCGAGATCGTCGCCATCAACGACCTGCTCGAGCCGGATTACCTGGCCTACATGCTGCAGTACGACTCCGTCCACGGCCGTTTCAAGGGCGAGGTCAAGGTCGAAGGCAACACCCTGATCGTCAACGGCAAGCCGATCCGCCTGACCCAGGAACGCGATCCGGCCAACCTGAAGTGGGACGAAGTGGGCGCGGAAGTGGTGATCGAGTCGACCGGCCTGTTCCTCGACAAGGTCACCGCGCAGAAGCACCTCGACGCGGGCGCCAAGAAGGTCGTGCTGTCGGCGCCGTCGAAGGACGACACCCCGATGTTCGTGTTCGGCGTCAACGACAAGACCTACAAGGGCGAGGCGATCGTCTCCAACGCCTCGTGCACCACCAACTGCCTGGCGCCGCTGGCCAAGGTCATCAACGACAAGTGGGGCATCAAGCGCGGCCTGATGACCACCGTGCATGCCGCCACCGCGACCCAGAAGACCGTCGACGGCCCGAGCAACAAGGACTGGCGCGGCGGCCGCGGCATCCTGGAAAACATCATCCCGTCGAGCACCGGCGCGGCCAAGGCCGTCGGCGTGGTGATCCCGGAGCTCAACAAGAAGCTCACCGGCATGTCGTTCCGCGTGCCGACCTCGGACGTGTCGGTGGTCGACCTGACCGTCGAGCTCAACAGCGAAGCCACCTACGCCGAGATCTGCGCGGAAATGAAGGCACAGAGCGAAGGCGCGCTGAAGGGCGTGCTGGGCTACACCGAGGACAAGGTCGTGGCGACCGACTTCCGCGGCGACGCGCGCACCTCGATCTTCGACGCCGAAGCCGGCATCGCGCTCGACGGCACCTTCGTCAAGCTGGTGAGCTGGTACGACAACGAGTGGGGCTATTCGAACAAGTGCCTGGAAATGGTCAAGGTCGTCGCGGGCAAGTAAGCCGCGAAGATCGCGCCGGCGGTTATCGCGGCGATCGACGAAAAGCCCCGCGATTGCGGGGCTTTTTGTTTGTGGCGGGTCGTTTGCGCGGGGGATTCGCTGTCCGCTTGGGGACGCGCGCTGACGATGCCTGCCAGCGACAACAAATCCTTGTTTGTCCGTCGCCAAACGAGGGCGTCCGCACCGCGCTGTGGCGACCGACGTGCCGCGTCGGCACGAAAAGGTAGAAAAAATATGTCTTTTCGGACGGGTCCCAATTCCTTGCACACCGAAGTGGCTGAGTATCGGCAGCGACATCGCCCGTCGGAGCGCCCGTGCGCTCCGGTCGCGGCCGATACCCCTTCAACCTCCGCCGTTCCGCACGGATCGTGGCGGACATCGAGGCGATATGAGCAAGCTGGTCCTGGACGGCGTCTTCAAGTATTACTGGAACAAGCCGGTTCTCAATAACGTGAGCTGCAGCTTCGCGCCCGGTCTGACCCTGCTGGTCGGGCCCAGCGGCGCGGGCAAGTCGACCTTGCTGCGGCTGATCGCGACCGCGGAGAAGCCGAGCAGCGGTCGCGTCGTCTGGAACGACGAGCCGCTGCCGGGCGCGCGCGACAAATTGCGGCAGACGCTGGGTTACGCGCCGCAGGCCGTGGAACTGCCCGACGACCTCAGCGCGCGCGAATTCGCCATGCACATGGCGGCGTTGAAGGGGCTCGACCTGAGCGCCGCGGATCTGCAGTTCGGCGCGATCGCCGAGCGCATCGGCCTGCATGCCGACATCAACCGTCCCATCGCGACCTTCTCCGGCGGGATGCGGCGACGGCTGATCTTCGCCCAGGCCATGCTCGGCGCGCCGCGGGTGATCGCGCTCGACGAGCCGACCGCGGAACTCGACCGCGACACCGCGCAACGGGTCGGCGCGCTGATTCTCGAACGCGCCGCCGAGGCGATCGTGGTGATGACCACCCACCTCGCCGACGAACTCGCGCCGCGGGCGGTGGATGTGCTGCGGATCGAAGCCGGCGTGCTCGGCTCCGCCCGTGCGAGCGGCGAGCAGGAGGTCGCTTGAGCGCGCTCGCGGTCGCGCGTTCCTCGTTCGCGACCTCGCTGGCGCGCTACCGCCGCAGTTGGGGGTTGTGGCTGCTGTTGCTGGTCGCGCCGGTCAGCGCGCGCTACTGGATCGCCGGCCAGGACGCGGCGAGCGCGGCGATCGTCGTCAACGGCAAGGCGCCGGTGCTGACCTCGGCGGTGGTCGGTTTGTCGCTCGGCGTCATCCTCTCCACCGTGCTGCTTCCGGTGGTTTTCATTTACCTGCGTTCCAACACCACGCGGCGTCAGCCTTGGCAGATCGAGGAAACGACCGCGGCATCGCGGGTCGCGATCGGCTTCGGGCGCTTCGGCGCCGATAGCGCCGTGCTCGCGGCGGTGCTGGCGGCGCTGACGCTGGCCGGTTGTCTGCTGGCCTGGGTGGTCGGCGCGGTCGACGGAGTACGTCCGCTCGACATCGCCCTGAGTCTTTGCCTGATCGCGGCGCCCGCGCTGATGGGCGTGGCGGCGGTGCGCGCCGTGTGCGATAGCCTGCCGCTCACTCGCGGCGCGCTCGGCGAGGTCGGATTTCTGATTCTGTGGATCGTCTCGATCACCGTGTCGGCGCTCAGCTCGATGCTGGATCGCGGCTTCATCGCCGCCATGCTCGATTTTTCCGGGTTCGTGCGCCCGATCGTCCACACCCTGCCGGACGATGCGCTGCAGATCATCACGATCGGCAGATCGCCGGTGACGGCGGATCGGATCGCCATCGACGTCAACAGCGGCCTGCTGTCGGCGAGCTATGTCGCGTCGCGGCTGCTGTGGGCGGGATGGGCGTTGGCGTTGGTCGCGCTCGCCGGCGTCGTGTACCGGCCGCATCGGCCGGGCAAGCGTTGGAGCGTGCGCGACCGGATCGCCGCGCGGTTCGCGGCCGGGCCGCCGCCGCCGGCGCAAGCAGATGCTGCGCCCGCCCGCGCGGCATCGATGCCTTGGCTCGGCGTGCTGGTCGCGGAGTTCCGCTTGATCGGGCGCGGACGGGCCTGGCGGTTGCTGGCTTTGGTCGTCGCGTTGGCCGGGGTGGTCGGCGATTTCTCTCGTGTGATCGCTCCGGCCCTGGTCTTGCTGCTGATTTTCGGCGCGTGTGCGCAGGCCGGACGCAGCGAACCGCGCGCGCTGCTGGCATTGACCCGGACCCTGCCGTGTCCGCCGATGCTGCGGCGTCTCGCTTTCGTCGTGGCCGGGATCGCGTGGTCGTTGACGATGGCGTTGCCGGCGATCGTCAAGGCGATGGTGGCGGGCAGCTTCGTGCCCTTGGCGGTCGCCTCGGCGGTCGGCGCGATCGTCGCCACCGTCGCCATCACGCTGAGTACCTGGGCGCGTTCGGCGGTCGCCGCGCGGCTGATCCTGCTGATCGCCTGGTACGCCTGGATAACCGCTTCGTAGTGGCCGCGCCGCGCGGCAGCCGCACCCGCCGCGGCCGTGGACGATTCAAGCGGCTTGACGTTCGCGAATCCGGACGCGCCGCGTCTCCTGCGCGGCGCGTCCGGTGTGCTCAAGACCCGCGTCTCAGGCCGTCGCCAGCGCCGCTTCGCGCAGCCCCTGCGCCGCCCGCACCATCGCCTGCAACGCCGCGCGCACTTCCGGCCAGCCGCGGGTCTTCAATCCGCAGTCCGGATTGACCCACAACTGCGCGGGATCGAGCACCTCCAGCGCCTTGTCGAGCAACTCGCGCATCTCGGTTTCGCTAGGTACGCGCGGGGAGTGGATGTCGTACACGCCCGGGCCGATGCCGTTGGGATAGCGATAACGCGCGAACGCATCGAGCAGTTCCATGCGCGAACGCGAGGTCTCGATCGAGATCACGTCCGCGTCCAGCGCCGCGACCGCTTCGATGATGTCGTTGAACTCGGCGTAACACATGTGGGTGTGGATCTGGGTCGCATCGCCGACGCCGCTGGCGGCCAGGCGGAACGATTCGCCGGCCCAGGCCAAGTACGCCGGCCAGTCGGCGCGGCGCAGCGGCAGGCCTTCGCGCAGCGCCGGTTCGTCGATCTGGATCACCGCGATGCCGGCCGCTTCCAGGTCCAGCACTTCCTCGCGCAAAGCCAGTGCGATCTGCCGGCAACTGTCGGCGCGCGGCTGATCGTCGCGCACGAACGACCATTGCAGGATCGTCACCGGCCCGGTCAGCATGCCCTTGACCGGACGCGCGGTCAGCGATTGCGCGTAACGCGTCCATGCCACCGTCATCGCGCGCGGCCGCGCCACGTCGCCGAACAGCACCGGCGGCTTCACGCAACGCGAGCCGTAGCTCTGCACCCAGCCGTGCGCGGTGAAGGCGAAACCGTCGAGTTGCTCGCCGAAGTATTCGACCATGTCGTTGCGTTCGAACTCGCCATGCACCAGCACGTCGATGCCGAGCGCTTCCTGCTCGCGCAGGCAGTGCGCGGTTTCGTTTTCCAGAAACGCCTGATACGCCGCGTCGTCGAGCTTGCCGGCCTTGTGCTCGGCGCGCGCGCGCCGCACCTGCGCGGTCTGTGGGAACGAGCCGATGGTGGTGGTCGGGAACAGCGGCAGGTTCAGGCGTTCTTGTTGCAGTTGCGCGCGCTTGGCGTACGGCGACACGCGCCGGGCCATCGCCGGTTCGACCGCGGCCAGCCGCTTGCGCACCTGCGCATTGCGCAGCAGCGGCGAGGCCAGACGCGCGGCGCGCGCGCTGGCGGCGGAGGCGAGATCGCGCGCGGCCTCGGCATCGCCGCCGAGCACGCCGGCGAGCAGATGCAGTTCTTCGATCTTCTGCTTGGCGTAGGCCATCCAGTGGCGCAGCGGCGTGGGCAGTTTGCGTTCCAGTTCGATATCGGTCGGCACGTGCAGCAGCGAGCACGACGGCGCCAGCCATGTGGCCCGCGGGCCGGCGCGACGGGCGAGGCTCAGCGCGGCGTCGAGATCGGCGCGCCAGATGTTGCGGCCGTCGACCACGCCCAGGCTCAGCGCGCGTTGTTCCGGCAGTAGCGGCAGCAGGCTTTCGAGTTGCTGTGGTGCGCGCACCAGATCGACATGCAGACCTTCCACCGGCAGTTGCGCGGCGAGGGTGGCGTTGTCGCCGAGCGCGCCGAAGTACGTGGTCAGCAGGCGCCGCGGCGCATCGACTTCGGCCAGCGCGGCATAGGCGCGACGGAACGCGGCGCGGTCGGCGTCGTCCAGGTCCAGGGTCAGCGTCGGTTCGTCCAACTGCACCCACTGCGCGCCGGCCGCCTTGAGCTTGGCCAGCAGTTCGGCGTAGGCCGGCAGCAGGGCGTCGAGCAACTCGCGCGGGTCGCCGCCGTCGTTGCGCTTGCCGAGCTTGAGGAACGACACCGGGCCGAGCAGCACCGGCCGCGCGTCGAGTCCCAACGCCTGCGCCTGCGCCAGTTCGGCCAGCGGCTTGTCGCCGCGCAGGGCGAAGCGCTGGCCGGGTTCGAACTGCGGCACCAGATAGTGGTAGTTGGTGTCGAACCACTTGGTCATTTCCAGCGCGCGCAGATCGCGGCGGCCGTTCTGCACGCCGCGGGCGAGGGCGAAATAGCCGCCCAGCGGATCTTCTTCGAACGCCGCGCGGTGCGAGGCCGGAATGGCGTCGAACAACACCGCGTTGTCGAGCACGTGGTCGTAGAGTGAGAAATCGTTGCACGGCACGACGTGCGCGCCGGCGTCGTGGGCGAGGCGCCAATGGCGTTCGCGCAGCGAGGCGGCGGTGGCGTGCAGCGACTGGGCAGGCGTGTCGCCTTTCCAGAACGATTCCAGGGCCAGCTTGAGCTCGCGCCGCGCGCCGATGCGCGGGAAGCCGAGGTGGGTAACGCTGATCATGATGAGTACCTGCGATGCGTGGGCATGACGCAGGGCAACGAAGGAAACCACGGCCACGCCGGCCCGGCGCGATCAGCGCCCGGCTTCGCCGCGAACCTTGGCTTCGACCTTCGCCCCCGCGGGCGAACCGGCACCTGTCGCGCCGCGTGCGGGCACGAGGCGGTCGGATACCGGAGTCGGACGGAAGGCGAACCCTCCGGTCGCGGCAGGTCTTCGGGCTCGGGACTGGAAGCGAGAAGTAGAGTGCAGAAAAGTGAGAAACGAGTAGAAACCTAGCTCTTACTCGTTTCTCACTGCTCTGAACTCTACCCTCGCCCTTTGCCTAGTAGGGCCGCTTCCCAGGCGTACCGCCCAGTGCCAAGACCCGTTCGTTTCCCATACCGCTGCGGGGCAGCTCCGGATTCGCACCGGATTCCCTCTGGCCGGCCGCGGCGGTTGCCTTGGTCGGCGTGTCCCATCGCTTTATCTTTATGAAGCGATGTTCACCGTAACGGCGCCAAGGTACGCAGCGGGACCGGTGAAGTCAACGGGACCGGTTGAATCACTCGGCGCGGCGCGATCGTGGGATGCGGTTCGCGGGGTCGCCGCAGTCGCGCAGGCCGCCGCGGGTTTGCGCGTCATGGCCCCTGCGCGAGAACGCGCGAATCGGCCGGTTTTCTGCGGCTGGCGTTCATGCGCGGCCGCCGATGATGAAGGCCGTCTGTCGCCTGGTTGCGCGCACGCCGTCGTTGAGCTTGGCGATGGCTGCCGCTAACGTTTGCATTGGCGCAAGATGCGTGGCGCGGGCCAGGACGGTCCCGCGTGATCCCGACTCCCATGGGTGGAACATGCTTTTCAGATGGACGTTGCTGTGGCTGCTATGCGTGCTCGGGCTGACCGCCTGCGGCAAGGACGCCGTGCCGCCGCCGGGCGCGGCCGAGCCGATGACGCTCGGCAGCCAGAACGAGACCCCGAAGGTCGCGCCGGCGCCGCCGAGCGAGGCCGAAATCCTGCGCGGCACCTACTGGCCGCCGGCCAAACTCGACGGCGGCGTCGCCCGGATCAGCTGCGAATACGACTACCCCAGTTTCGGCGAAGGCGAGCGTTTGACCTCGCTGGATTTCTTCAGCCTGGTCGACGCGCTGTCGCCGTGCCAGGCGCGCGGCGTGGTGCGATTGCGCTATCAGGGCAAGATCGGCGCGGGCTTCACCGCGCTGGTGCAGCGGGTCGCGGCGATGGCCACGCGCATGGAGATCCAGACCCGCATTCTCGACATCGATTCCAGCGGCGGCCACGTCGAGGAAGCGATCCGCGCCGGCGATTCGATCGCCGAATCGGGCTGGGCGATCTGGGTGCGCGACAGTTCGGTCTGCCATAGCGCCTGCGTGCTGGTGCTGGCGGCCGGCGATACCCGCTCGGTCGAAGGCAAGGTCGGTATCCATCGATTGATGCGCGACCGCTCCACCGCGACCTCGCGCGCCGAACTCAGCCGCGAACTGCGTTCGATCAACCAGCAGGTGCGCGATTACCTCGAGCGCAACGGCGTGGCCACCAGCGTGTCGGACCTGATGATGACCGTGGCCAATCGCGACCTGCGCATCCTCACGCCGGACGAGCTCAAGCTGTTCGGCCTGGACGGCACCAACGCGGCCCAGGACGATCTCGACCGGATTCGGTTGACCCGCAAATGCGGCGACGATTTCGTCCGCCGCCGCGAAGCCTTCCGCCGCGCCTTCGACGCCCAGTGCATGGCCACCGGCAAGAATTTCGAATCCATGCCCGAATGCGCCAAGGCGCTGCAGGGCGAATACGGTTTCCCGGACAAGGCCTGCCCGTCCGACAGTCCGGCCGATCTGTATGCGCGCGATCTGCCCAACCTGCTGCCGTTCGAGGAAGAGGCGGTGAGCGACGAGGCCAAGGCTGCTGGCGATGGCGCGAAGGGCGCGGCGAAGAAGTCGGCGCCCAGGCAGGTCGAGTAGAACCGGCCTGATCACCGGGCTGATGCGCATCCGGCGGCGGCCGCTGGCTGGTGCCGGAGGTGATGTTTTTCGCGATCGCGACGAAAAGCGTCGGGCCGAACTCCCTCACAACAGACCCGTTGCCCGCGTTGCGGTGGAGCCATCGCGCTTGCGATGACGGGCCGGACTCTTCCGAGGGAAGGGCTTCAGCCCGGACGCGAGGGCGCCGGCGCGACGCCGAGCCGAACCCCGTCGCTCATCGCGCCAGCGGCGGCACCGGCGTGGGCTTGCCGTCGATGCCGAGCGCGATCATGGTGAAACGGCCGCGCGTGGCGAGTTGGGAATCGCCGGTGAGCAAGTCTTCCTTGTGCATCTCGACCTCGACCTGCATCGAGGTGCGGCCGGTTTCGATCACCCGCGCGACCAGTTCGACCAGCGCGCCCTTCGGCACCGCGGTGTGGAAATCGATCTGTTCCGAGCGCGCGGTGACCACGACCGTGCGCGCGTAGCGCGTGGCGGCGATGAAGGCGGCCTTGTCCATCCACGCCAGCGCCTGTCCGCCGAACAGCGTGCCCAGATGGTTGGTGTGATCGGGGAACACGATCTCGGTCATGCGGGCTTCGGGCATAAGGCTAGGAGTGAGTTTAGAGGAGTGAGGAGTGAGTGGGGGCGGCGAGAATCGGGCGGACGAGGCGAGGGCGAGGAGAGCGCTTTTTCGCCTCTACTCAGGCTAGGAGTGAGTGCAGAGAAGTGAGGAGTGAGTGGGGAAAGGCGAAAGCCGACGAAATAGAACGAGGAGCAAGTAGACGCCCTTGTTTTTACTCACTCCTCACTCTTCTCAACTAATTTTTGACTTTAAAACGCTTCGTCAAACGCCACTTCGCCCTGCACGCCGACCTGATACGCCGAGACCCGGCGTTCGAAGAAGTTGGTCACTTCCTGCACGTCCTGCAGGTCCATGAACGCGAACGGGTTGGTCGAGCCGAAATGCTTCGGCATGCCGAGCTGGGCCATGCGCTGGTCGGCGCAGTATTCCAGGTACTGGCGCATGTCCTTCAACGACAGGCCGACCACGCCGCCCGACAGCACGTCCTGGGCGAACTGGTATTCGCAATCCACCGCGTCCTCGAACATCTTCACCACCTGCGCGCGCAGGTCGGCGTCGAACAGGTCGGGCTCTTCCTCGCGCGTGGTGCGGATCACTTCGAACGCGAACGCCATGTGGCAGCTTTCGTCGCGGAACACCCAGTTGGTGCCCGAGGCCAGGCCGTTGAGCAGGCCGCGCGAACGCAGGTAGTACACGTAGGCGAACGCGGCGAAGAAGAACAGGCCTTCGATGCAGCCGGCGAAGCAGATCAGGTTGAGCAGGAACTGGCGGCGCTGCTCGCGCGTCTCGATGCGCTGCAGACCCTGGATCGAATCCATCCAGCGGAAGCAGAACTCGGCCTTGGCCCGGATCGAGGCGATGTTCTCGACCGCGTCGAAGGCCTTGGCGCGCTCGTTCGGATCGGGCAGGTAGGTGTCGAGCAGGGTCAGGTAGAACTGCACGTGCAGCGCTTCTTCGTACAGCTGCCGCGACAGGTACATGCGCGCTTCGGGCGCGTTGATGTGCTGATACAGGTTCAGCACCAGATTGTTCGACACGATGCTGTCGCCGGTGGCGAAGAACGCGACCAGGCGCTCGACCAGATGCCGCTCGGCCGGGCCGAACTTGTGCTTGAGGTCGTTGACGTCCTGGGAGAAATCCACTTCCTCGACGGTCCAGGTGTTGCGGATCGCGTCGCGGTACATCTCGTAGAAGTGCGGGTAGCGCATCGGCCGCAAGGTGAGGTCGAAGCCTGGGTCCAGAAGCTTGGTATCGAGTGCAGAAGAGTGAGGAGTGAGTGGGGAAGTCGCTGACATGGACATAAGGGGTTTTCCGATTTTAGGTATGCGGCGGATGCGTCAACCTCGGTTATGAGGGAGGAGCCGGTGCACTACCAGGTAACTACGATTTGGGGCAAGTCCATGAGGCTGGCGGAACGGGTTTGCGTCGTTTCGACGCAACTCCCCGCGATGGAGCGATATGGAATTCGGTTGCAGCTGACGCGATCTGCGGTGTCGGTGCCTAGCAACATCGCGGAGGGCTGGACACGGGAGTCGAAGAAGGAGAAGGCGCAGTTCCTGGCGATCGCACACGGTTCGCTGTCGGAGCTTCACACCCAACTGCTGATCTGCGAGCGAGTGGGCTGGTTGTTTCCGGCCAATCTCGTCGAAATAAAATCTCTCATCGACGAGATCAGCCGGATGCTTACCGTCCTGCGAAGAGCCTCAAGAACCGGCAAGCCGCCCTGACTCACTCCTCACTCCTCTCAACTCACTCCTACCTCACTGACAGGCTTCGCAGGACTCGGGGTTTTCCAGCGAGCAGGCGATCGCCTCGCTCGGCGTGAATTCCTGGATCGGCGCGGGCGCCGCCACCGGCGCGCTGACCGTGGTCTTGGCGATCTTGGTGGCCGGACGCGAACGCAGGTAGTACGTCGTCTTCAGGCCCTTCTTCCAGGCGTACATGTACATCGAGCTGAGCTGGCCGATGTTCGGGCTTTCGATGAACAAGTTGAGCGACTGGCTCTGGTCGATATACGCACCGCGCTCGGCGGCCATGTCGATCAGCGAACGCATCGGCAGCTCCCACGCGGTGCGGTAGACCTGACGCAAGGCCTCGGGCACTTCGGTCACCGACTGGATCGAACCTTCGGCCATCTTGATCCGGTCGCGCATCTCGGCGGTCCACATGCCGAGCTTCTTGAGTTCTTCGACCAGGTACTTGTTGACCACCAGGAAGTCGCCCGACAGCGTCTCGCGCTTGAACAGGTTCGACACCTGCGGCTCGATGCACTCGTAGCAACCGGCGATGGAGGCGATGGTCGCGGTCGGCGCGATCGCGATCAGCAGCGAATTGCGCAGGCCGTGTTCGGCGATGCGCTTGCGCAGTTCGTCCCAGCGCTCGGGCTGCGACGGGGTCACGCCCCAGGCTTCGAACTGCAGTTCGCCGACGCTGGCGCGGGTGTCGTCGAACGACGGGTGCTTGCCGTGTTCCATCGCCAGTTCGTTCGACGCCGACAGGGCGTGGAAATAGATGGCTTCGGCGATTTCCATCGCCAGCTTGCGCGCAGGTTCCGAGTCGAACGGCAGGCGCAGTTTGAAGAACACATCCTGCAGGCCCATCGAACCCAGGCCGACCGGACGCCATTTCAGATTGGCGCGGCGCGCGGTTTCGATCGGGTAGAAGTTCAGATCGATGACGCGATCGAGCTGACGCACCGCAAGGCGCACGGTCTCGGCGAGCTTGTCGAAATCGAACGCGCCCTTGCCGTCGTCATACATCTCGACGTGATGCGAGAGGTTGATCGAACCCAGGTTGCACACCGCGGTTTCGTCCTGCGAAGTGACTTCCAGGATCTCGGTGCACAGGTTCGACAGATGGATGACGTTGCCGTCGCGCAGGGTCTGGTTGGACGCGCGGTTGGACTTGTCCTTGAAGTTCATCCAGCCGTTGCCGGTCTGCGCCAGGGTGCGCATCATCCGGCCGTAGATGTCGCGCGCCTTGACCTTCTTGGCGGCCAGGCCGGCGGCTTCGGCGGCGTGGTAGGCGCGGTCGAAGGCTTCGCCCCACAGGTCGGTCAGCTGCGGCACCTTGGACGGGTCGAACAGCGACCAGTCGGCATCGGCCTCGACCCGGCGCATGAATTCGTCCGGAATCCAGTTGGCCAGGTTGAGGTTGTGGGTGCGGCGCGCTTCGTCGCCGGTGTTGTCGCGCAGTTCCAGGAATTCTTCGACGTCGGCGTGCCACGGCTCCAGGTACACGCAGGCCGCGCCCTTGCGCTTGCCGCCCTGGTTGACCGCCGCGACGGAGGCGTCGAGGGTCTTCAGCCACGGCACGATGCCGTTGCTCAAGCCATTGGTCGAACGGATCAGCGAGCCGCGCGAACGGATGCGCGTATAGCTCAAGCCGATGCCGCCGCTGAACTTGCTGAGCTTGGCCACGTCCATGTAGCGCTTGTAGATGCTTTCCAGCGAATCGTCGGGCGAATCGAGCAGGAAGCAGCTCGACAGCTGTTCGTGGGTGGTGCCGGCGTTGAACAGGGTCGGCGAGGACGGGATGTAGTCGAGCTGGGCCATGCGGCGGTACAGCGCGAGCGCGTCGCTGACGTCTTCGCTCAGCGCGCAGGCGATGCGCAGGAAGAACTGCTGCGGTGTCTCGATGACGGTGCGCGCGGTGGGATGGCGCAGCAGGTAGCGGTCGTACAGGGTGCGCAGGCCGAAGTAATCGAACTTGGCGTCGAGGCTGCGGTCGATCGCGTCGTTGAGCTTGCGTGCGTTGGCCTGGACGAAGGTCACCAGGCGCTCGTTGATCAGGCCCAGTTCGTGGCCGCGCTGGATCGACTGCGAGAACGCGTGGATCTCGATGCCGGCGACTTCCTTCTCGATCACGCCGGCGAGCAGGCGCGCGGCGAGACGGCCGTATTCGGGTTCTTCGGCGGTCAGCAGGGCGGCGGTGCGGATCGACAGTTCGTCGAGTTCCTGGGTGGTCGCGCCGTCGTACAGGCCGGAGATGGTGCGGGTCGCCACGCGCATCGGGTCGATCGAATACAGGTTCTCGCCGCTGCGGGTCACCGCGCGCACGATCTTGTTGAGGTCGACCGGTTCGCGACGACCGTTGCGCTTGGTCACGCTCATGGTCAGGTTGGCGGCGGGCGGGGTCAGGGCGAAACCGGGCGCGGCGTCGTGCGCATCGCGGGCAACGGGTTTGGCGGGGGCGGCGGGGATGTCCGCGACGGGGGCGGCGGACGGATCGGTTGCGAGCGTGGTCATGAGCGTTACTCCGGGGCGTGGATGCACGGTGCGGAGACGCCGACGCACCACCGACGACGAACCGCGCGCGCGGCGTCACCGATGGCACGGCCGTGCCCCCGCGGGCGGGAATCTCGGAGCTTGCTGGCTGGGTGTCGCGCGGCCCGAGACGCGAGGTCCGGGACGGCCGCTCCGCGCATCGCGCCGGAACGGACGGGCGCGACGGTGGACCGTCGTGCCGCGACACCGGCCGTCTTCCTCCGAAGACTCCTTAGGGCCGGGACCGCGCGGTGTGCGACGCGCGGCTGTCGGCAGGTCTTCGGGCTCGGGACCCGGAGCGAGAAACGGGCAAAGAGAAGTGAGCGACGAGGGGTGACCCGTATCTCACTTTTCTTTGCCCGTGTCCCGTTCCTCCTACCAGGATCGCTTCCCAGGCGTACCGCCCAGTGCCATGACCCGTTCGTTTCCCATACCGCTGCGGGGCAGCGCCGGCTTCGAAGCGCGCGTGAGCGCGATTCCTACCGGCTTCCCTTTTCAGCCGACCTCGCGATCGGCACCGACGAGCACAACATAGTGTGGTTGCGCGATTTCGTCAACGCGATATGTGGTGGGAGAATCGTGTATATAAGGAGTGAAGGCGATGCTTCCCTCCACCGCGCATCGGTGTAACCTGCCCGCCATAAGGACTGGGGAACTGTGATGGAAGCACTGCTTGTGTTGTTGGGACTGGGTTTGCTGCTGGTCCCGGTTCTGCTCATCGTCGCGCTGGTCCAGGTGTCCGGACTCAAATCGCGGGTGAGCGAACTCGAACGCCGACTCAACCAGGCCGCGCCGGCCCCGTCGGCCCGTCCGGCCCCGGTCGCGCGCAGCCTCGATGACGAGACCCTGGCCGAGCGCATGGCGCGCGAAGCGCCGCCGCCGCGACCGCAGGCGACCGTCCCCGAGGCCGCCGTCCCGCCGCCCGCGCGCGTGGCGCCCGAAGCGCCGCTGGCCGCCGCGACCGCGTCGTCGCCGCCGCCGTTGCCGCCCACGCCCCCGACAGCCGCGCCCCCGACGGCTCCGCCGCCGCCGCGCCCGATCCCGCCGCGTCGGCCGGCCACGCCGGTCGAACCCGACGTGTTCACCCTCGGCGTGCGCTGGGTGCGGCGCTGGTTCACCGAGGGCAACGTGCCGGTCAAGGTCGGCATGCTGGTGTTGCTGGCCGGCGTCGCGGCGTTGCTCAAGTACGCCAGCGATCAGGGCTGGATGCGGGTGCCGATGGAGTTCCGTCTGGCCGGCATCGCGATCGCGGCGATGGCCGGGCTGGTGTTCGGCTGGCGCCAGCGCGAACGCAAGCGCATTTTCGGCCTGAGCCTGCAGGGCGGCGCGATCGGCGTGTTGCTGCTGGTGGTGTTCGCCGCGTTCAAGCTGTACGGCATGATCCCGGCCGGCGCGGCGTTCGCGATCAGCGTGGTGCTGGTCGCCGGCGCCGGGGTGCTGGCGGTGAAACAGAACGCGCTGGCTTTGGCGGTGTTCGCGATACTCGCCGGTTTCCTCGCGCCGATCTGGCTGTCGACCGGCTCGGGCAATCACGTCGCCTTGTTCGGCTACTACGCCGTGCTCAACGCCGGCATCTTCGCGATCGCCTGGTGGCGCGCGTGGCGCATCCTCAATCTGCTCGGCTTCGTCTTCACCTGGGGCATCGGCAGCCTGTGGGGCGTGCTCAAGTACCGGCCGGAACATTTCTCCACCACCGAGCCGTTCCTGCTGCTGTTCTTCGCGTTCTACCTGCTGATTCCGGTGCTGTACGCGCGCCGCCGCGCGGCCGGACGCAAGGATCTGATCGACGGCTGTCTGTTGTTCGGCACGCCGCTGATCGCGTTCACCCTGCAGGCCGGGCTGCTCGAAGGCGACCGCATGCCGCTGGCGTTCTGCGCGCTCGGCCTGGGCGCGATCTACGCCGCGCTGGCGTGGTGGCTGCGTCGCGATCAACGCTTCGTCGCGCTGGCGACGCCGTATGCGTTGTTGGCGGTGGGGTTCGCGACGTTGGCGGTGCCGCTTGCGCTGGCCGCCGAAGCGACCGCCTGCGTGTTTGCATTGGAAGGCGCGGCGCTGATCTGGCTGGGCCTGCGCCAGCAGCGCTGGTTGCCGCAGATGACCGGCATGGGCTTGCAAGTGGCCGCGGCGCTCGCCTTCATCATCGGCGCCAGCGATTCGGTCTGGGACGGCGACACGCCGCTGCTCAACGCCGACTTCGCCGGCGCGCTGCTGATCTCGCTGGCCGGTTTCGCCAGCGCCTGGAGCTACCGGCGCAGCGCCGACCGCACCCCGGCCGCGCTGTTCTACCTGTGGAGCATGGCCTGGTGGCTGGCGGCGACCGGCAGCGAGATCGCCGACTTCGTCGCCGACCGCAACAGCGCCGATGCGGTGCTGATGCTGACCGCGTTCACCGGCTGGATCGCGTCGGAAGTGTTCCGTCGCCATGATTGGCGCGCGCTGTCGGCGACCAGCACGTTGGCGATGCTCAGCGGTCTGCCGCTGCTGTTCATCCAGATCGACCAACATCAGCAGCCGTTCGCGGCGCTGGGCTGGCTGGCCTGGGCGTTGTACGCGCTGTTCGGCGCGCGCAGCCTGCTCAACCTGCGCGAACGCGCCGGCGGCGAGCTCGCGGTCGCGCATCTGGGCTGGTTGTGGTCGTGGGCGCTGGTGCTCGGCCTGAGCCTGTTCCGCCTGCTGCGGATGTCGGTGGACGACGGCGTGGCCAACTTCGGTTCGGGCTGGACCGCCTCGGCGCTGCTGCTGCCGATAGTGATCATGGCCGCGCTGACCTTGTGGCGTCCGAACCTGATCGCACAGCCGCTGGCCGCGCGCTTCGCGCAATGGCGCTCGGTCGCGATGACGTTGTTCGTCGCCGCCCTGATCGCGGTGATCGCGCTGGCCTTGACCACGCCGGCCAATCCGCATCCGGTGATGTGGCTGCCGGTGCTCAATCCGCTGAGCCTGCTGCAACTGGCGACGCTGGTGCTGGTCGGTGCGTGGTTGGCATCGCCGATGATCGACCCGGCGGTGCGCGCGCGCCGCGTGCCGTTGCTGGCGTTGGCCGGCTTCGTGCTGATCACCGTCGAGGTGTTGCGCACCGCGCACTTCTGGGGAGGGGTGGCGTGGGATGCGTCGATGTTCTCGACCAGCCTGGTGCAGACCAGCCTGACCGTGGTCTGGAGCGTGCTCGGCGTGGCCGGCTGGATCGCCGGTTCGCGCCGCGGCCAGCGCATCCTGTGGATGGCCGGCGCGGTGCTGATGGCGGTGGTGTTGGTCAAGCTGGTGTGGATCGATCGCGGTCACCTGGGCAATCTGCTCGGCATCGCTTCGTTCATCGCCTACGGCCTGTTGTGCATGTTGGTCGGTTACTTCGCGCCGGCGCCGCCGAGCAAGCCCGACGATTCCGCCGCTCGCCCGGATGGCGAAGACGATTCACGAGAGGTCCAGGCATGAAGCGCTGTGTCCGCAACGGTGTGTTGATCGCAGTCGCCGTGCCGCTGCTGGCGCTGGCCGGCGCGCGCGAGGACTACGCCCGGCAATGGCCGTTGAGCCTGGGCCGCGACGATGCCGGCGCGTATCGGGTGGTGCTCGACGACAGCGTGTACCGGCAAACGCACAACGCGCAGTTGCGCGATATCGACGTGCTCGACGGCAGCGGCGTGCCGGTGCCGACGGCGGTGTTCACCCCCGAACAGCCGTTGGCGCGCGCGCCGCAACGCGTGCAGCTGCCGTGGTTCGCGCTGCCGGCGTCGCCGTCGGGTTCGAGCACGCAAGGTTGGGAACTGGTCAGCGAGATCGAAACCGACGGCCGCCTGCGCCGGGTCGAAGCGCGCAGCACCGGCAGCGACACCAGCAAGCTGCCGCAAACCTCGCTGTTGCTCGACGCCAGCAAGCTGCGTGCGCCGATCCTCGCGCTGGAACTGGAGTGGGCGCCCGGCGCCGCGCTGGACGCGGCGTACACGGTCGAAGGCAGCGACAACCTCGATCAATGGCGCACCTTCGCCAGCAGCGGCCGCCTGGTCGATCTGCAACGCGGCGGCCAGCGTCTGGTGCAGCGGCGGATCGTGTTCGACTCGATGGGAGAACAAGCGCGTTATCTGCGCCTGACCCCGCAGGACCCGAAGTCGGCCGCGCAGATCAGTGAGGTCAGCGCGGAACTGGCTACGACCGCGGCCAGTGCGCCGCTGCAATGGCGCGAGTTGAAAGGCAAGCGCATCGAACAGCGCGACGGCAGCGTCGCGTTCGAATACCAGCTCGACGGCCGCTTCCCGATCCAGCAGGCCGACGTGGCCTTGCCCGGCAATCACGCGCTGGAATGGCGCCTGGACAGCCGCGACGACGCCGAGCAGGGCTGGCGCCCGCAGGCCGGGCCGTGGATGGCGTATCAGGTCGGCGGGCAGGGCAAGGGCGACCGTTCCGCCGCGCGTCAACTGAGCGACACCACCCGCGACCGACTGTGGCGTTTGCGCGCGAACGGCGCGGTGCCGGGCGAACCGGTGTTGCGTCTGGGCTACCGGCCCGAAGTCGTGGTGTTCCTCGCCCAGGGCGCGCCGCCGTACGCCTTGGTCGCGGGCAGCGGCCGCGCCGCGCGCGCGGAGTCGCCGCTGGCGCATTTGATCGATGCCTTGCGCAAGAGCCGCGGCCAGGACTGGCAACCGTCCGACGCGAGCCTCGGCGCGAGCGCGGTGCTGGCCGGCGATGCGGCCTTGGCGGCGCCCGAGCCCAAGCGCAATTGGCATTCGTGGGTGCTGTGGGCGGTGCTGGTGGTCGGTGCGTTGTTGGTGGCGGGGTTTGCGTTCACTGTGTTGCGTACGAGCAAGCCGCCGGCGGATTGATGGGTTGGTGGCGAGGATTTCGTCTGGAATGAAGCAAACGGCGCATCCGCATGCGCCGTTTTCTTTTGCTGGCGAGGAATCATCTTCGCGCTTCTTCCGAACAAGTTGTGTGTTCTTGCTCAGCGTGAAGCTGCGATGTCTCCTGTGGAGTTTCAGCCTCGACGCTTTATTTCTGGTCGCGAGGTACCTTCGCCCGTTTGTTTTGAGCACGGCGTTCACTCGGCCTTGGCGCATGGTTTGCAGCACCCCTGTAGGAGCGGCGCGAGCCGCGACCGCGCCATTACACCGACGTCGTAACCTGCGTCGTAGTTGCATTCCCGCGGTCGCGACTTGCCTCGCTCCTACAGGTAGGCCATGCAGCTTTTTGCTTGAAGCCGCGCAGTTCATCCAGCGCTGCGAAGCCACGCACTCGCGTTAGCAAACGCACACCCGAAGGCAGGCGTGCATCTTGCGCGTCGCCCTTCGGGCCTGCTATTGCATAGCGAGTGACAGGCCGCGCCGGGCCCAAAGCCAAGTCAAAGCTCAAGATCAAAGGCAAAGGCAAGAGCACGCGGATAGCCCGCCAGCTCAGTACATCCCCGACCTGCGCACCCGAATGCCAACCCAGTTGTGTTGGACGGGACCGCCATTCAGCCCCGAGGTTTATTTCAACCTCCCACGCCGCGACAATACCCACCCCGACCCGCCGGTCCGCCACCCGGACCCGCGCCGCTCCCATCCCCAAGCCCCAGGAGTCCCCGTGTCCATCGTCCGCATGACCGATCTCGATCTCGCCGGCAAACGCGTGCTGATCCGCGAAGATCTCAACGTCCCCATCGACGACGGCCGCATCACCTCCGAGCAGCGCATCACCGCCGCGTTGCCGACCCTCAAGCTCGCGCTGGAGAAGGGCGCCGCGGTCATGGTCACCTCGCACCTCGGCCGGCCGAAGGAAGGCCAGTGGAGCGAGGCCGATTCGCTGGCGCCGGTCGCCAGGCGCCTGTCCGAATTGCTCGGCATCGAGGTGCCGCTGGTCAAGGATTGGGTCGACGGCGTCGAAGTGCAGCCTGGTCAGCTGGTGCTGCTGGAGAATTGCCGCATGAACGTCGGCGAGGGCAAGGACGATGAGGCGCTGTCGAAGCAGTACGCCGCGTTGTGCGACGTGTTCGTCATGGACGCGTTCGGCACCGCGCACCGCGCGCAGGCGTCCACCCACGGCGTGATCCGTCAGGCCAAGGTCGCCGCGGGCGGCCCGCTGCTGATGGCCGAACTCGACGCGCTGGCCAAGGCGCTGGATAACCCGGCGCGGCCGTTGCTCGCGATCGTCGCGGGTTCCAAGGTCTCGACCAAGCTGGAACTGCTGGCGTCGCTGGTCAGCAAGGTCGATCAGCTGATCGTCGGCGGTGGCATCGCCAACACCTTCATCGCCGCGATGGGCCACAGCGTGGGCAAGTCGTTGGTCGAAACCGATCTGATCGACACCGCGAAAAAGATCATGGCCGACGCCAAGGCGCGCGGCGCGGATATTCCGGTGCCGACCGACGTGGTGGTCGCGCCGGCGTTCGCCGCGGATGCGCCGGCCACGGTCAAGGCGGTCGATGCGGTCGGCGCCGACGACATGATCCTCGACATCGGTCCGGACACCGCCGCGCGTTACGCCGAGCTGATCAAGAGCGCGGGCACCGTGGTCTGGAACGGCCCGGTCGGCGTGTTCGAATTCGATGCGTTCGGCAAGGGCACCGAAACGCTGGCGCGCGCGATCGCCGCGTCCAAGGCGTTCTCGATCGCCGGCGGCGGCGACACCCTGGCCGCGGTCGACAAGTACGACATCGCCGATGAGGTCAGCTACATCTCCACCGGCGGTGGCGCCTTCCTCGAATTCCTCGAGGGCAAGGAACTGCCGGCCGTGGCCGCGCTCAAGCAGCGCGCGGGCTGAGCCGTGACGGTGAAGACCACGCTGTTGTTCGATCTCGACGGCACCCTGATCGATTCCTCCGTCGGCATCACCCGTTCCATCGCCTATGCGCTGGAGCGGCTGGATCATCCGGTGCCGGACGCCGACGCGCTGCGCGGCTGGATCGGTCCGGCGCTGCGCACCAGTTTTCAGCCGCTGCTCGGCGATGAGGCGAAGATCGAACAGGCGGTGGCGTTCTACCTGGAACGCTACAGCCGCGAAGGCTGGACCGAGCACCACGTCTACGACGGCGTGGCGCAGATGCTCGACGCGGTCCACGCCGCCGGCCACCGGTTGGCGGTGGTGACCGCGAAGAACGAAAACAACGCGCGCAAGATCCTCGCCCATCTGCCGTTCGGCGATCGCTTCGAGGACGTGATCGGCTCGACCGACGACGGTCGCTTGACCCACAAGGTCGACCTGATCGAAGAGGCGATGCGGCGTTTGCAGTTGGATGCGGCGCAGTGCCTGATGATCGGCGACCGGCGCATGGACATCGAAGGCGCGGTCCAGCACGGCATGGGCAATATCGGCGTGTTGTGGGGCTTCGGCAGCGAAGACGAATTGCGCGAAGCCGGCGCGCACCGGCTCGCCGCGGCGCCGTCGCAGTTGCCGGTGTTGCTCGCGGCTTGAAGGCTTCCGTGGCTGGAAGCCGGGGTGTCGAGACGCCGGGGTGTCGAGACGAAGGGCGCTCTCGGGCGCCCTTCGTCGTATTCGCCGCCGTCCTGCCGCGAAGCTTGGTTACGCGCGCAGATGAGGCGCCGCGGAGCCTGATTCGCGATCTTCGTCACGGACTCGGGTTTCCCTGGCCGTCTGGCGTCCGGGGCGCGCGCGGGCTGCGCTAGTGTCCCGCACGCGGCCAAGGAGGCCGCGTTCACACATGGAGTCATGCATGAGCCGTCTGTTAAAGATCAGCCTGTTGGGCCTGATGATCGCGCTCGCGTCGACCAGCGCGGTGTCGGTTCCCAGCTATCCGCCGCTGGCGCCGGGGTATCAGCGCGATTTCTTCGACGATCAGGGGCATCTGGTCGGTCGCTGGGTCAACGACTGCGACAACGTGCATTTCTCGCAATGGGGCGTGCGCACCGACCGCTATACCGATTCGCCGACCGTCTGCCTGTAATCGGCCGCAACCCCGGGCACGGTCGCCGGCGCATCGCGTCCGGCGGCCGTTGCCGTCCTGGTCGGCGCACTCGCCGATAGCATGGCCGCCGCGCGATCAGGCTGCGGAATCGTCCAGTCCAAAAAAGCCAAAAGCCAACTCAATCACGAATACACAAAGTCGTGACAGTGCTTAACGCGCATTTCATGCCTGCGCATGACAAGTCTGGGATACGGTGCGCGAGCGGCGAATGGGTGCCGCACACTCGGGAGAGATATCGCATGCGTCGTATCGGATTGTTTTCCGCCGTATTGGCCGTAGCCTTGGCCGGTGGCATGTCGTTCAGCGCCATGGCCAACTGGCAGGGCACTTGGTACTACTACAACGCTGAAGGCGCGCAGATCGGCAAGTGGACCGGGGGCTGCGGCGCGGCCGACGGCCGTTGGGGCGACACCACCCACAGCAACACTAACAAGCGCTTCGTGCAGGGCTGTCAGTCCGAGAGCTGATCCGGCCGCTCGGTCTTGCCGTCTTCGCCCGCGGCCGCGACGAGGCCGCGAGCCAAGCGCGGCGCGCACTGGCGACGGTGATCGGCCCGGCGCTGTTCGCATCGCGTCCGATGCGATGATTTCGCCTGCTGCGCGCCGTTCGAAAAGCTCCGTTCGCTCCGGAGCTTTTCGTTTTAATGCGTGTGCCGTCGTTGCCGCACCGATGCCGGCCAGCGCGATCATCGACGAATTCTTCGGCTGTATTCCTTCGCTTACAGGAGAGACATGCCATGCGTTATATCGCCATCGCAAGCTTGACCGCGGTACTCGCCGCCGCCGCGACGATCGGCAGCGCCAGCGCCGCGCCGCCGTGGCAGGGATATTCGATCACCTATTTCGATTCGGCCGGCGAAGTGGTCGGCGGCGCCACCGCGAACTGCGGCGGGCAATACCTGTCGTGGGGCGAACAGACGCAAGTGTTCGAAAAGCGCACCTGGATTTGCGATTGATCTGATTCGATCTCGCCGCATCGAGTCCGCGGGTTCGATGCGGCGAGCCGGTCGCGCCGTTGTTGCGGTGTCGCGGCCGCGGCTTGCGCCGCTCCTGCAGGCAGCGAACGCCACAACGCAGCGACCGCGAACCTGCGACTACGGCGTCACTGTGTTATTTCGCGCATATCCCGATGCGCGACCGCGGCCCGCCTTACCGCGCGCTACGCCAATCGCTTGCGAGCAACCCCAGCAACTCGCTGTCGGTGACCCGGTCGCCGACGAAGAAACTTTCCCGCTGCCGGCCTTCGGTCACGAACCCCAGGCGATGCAGCAGCGCGCGCGAAGCCTGGTTGTCCGGATCGATGCCCGCATCGCAACGATGCAGGCCGAGGTGATCGAAGGCCCAGTTCAGCGCCAGCGTGGCGGCTTCGCGCGCGATCCCGCGACCCCACTGGGACGGATGCAGCGCATAACCGAGTTCGGCGCGGCGATGGGCGGCGCTGAAGGCGAACAGGGTGCAACTGCCGATCAGCGTGTCGTCGCCGTCGGCGATGACCCAATTGATCAACCGGCGTTCCTGCATCGACTTGTGGATGTCGGCGATCAGCGCCTGCGCCTCGGTCACCTCGCGCATCGGCGGACGGCTCCAGTAATGCGTCACCTGCGCGTCGCCGAACAGGGCGAACAGCGCCGGCGCATCGTCGTCGCGCGGCCCGCGCAGGCGTACGCGCGGGCCTTGCAGCAGCGGGAAATCCTCAAGCGCGGCGAGCTTGGCCGCGATCGCTTCACTGGTGGGGGACAGGGTCATATGAGTCTCGGGCGACGTATTGGGGCGTGTGCTCGGCCGGCGCGGTTCGAAGCGCACACAAGCTGTGCTAGCTTGGCCGACAGTCCAGAGAGTCTGCCATGTCCATCACCCCACGACGCACCAAGATCCTTGCCACCCTCGGCCCGGCCACCGATCCGCCGGGCGTGCTCGATGCCTTGCTCACGGCTGGCGTCGATGTGGTCCGCCTCAATTTCTCGCACGGCGATCCGTCCTCGCAGATCGCGCGCGCCAACGCGGTGCGCGAAGCCGCGCTGCGGGTCGGAGTCGAGGTCGGCATCCTCGCCGACCTGCCCGGTCCGAAGATCCGCATCGAACGCTTCGCCGAGGGCAAGGTATTGCTCAAGGCCGGCGACCGCTTCGACCTGATCGCCGCGGAAAATCCGCCGCCGGGCAATCTGCGCGAAGTCGGCGTGAGCTACCTCGGCCTGCCCGGCGACGTCAACCCCGGCGACGTGCTGCTGCTCGACGACGGCCTGCTGCAGTTGCGGGTCGGCGCGATCGACGGCGAACGCATCATCACCACCGTGCTCAACGACGGCACCTTGTCCGATCGCAAGGGGCTCAACAAACTCGGCGGCGGCCTGTCGCTGGGCGCGCTGACCGAGCGCGACAAGGAGCTGATCCTGGTCGCGGCCGAATTGAACGCCGACTTCATCGCGGTGTCGTTCTGCCGCAACGCCGAGGACATGAACGAAGCGCGCCGGATCGCCCGCGCCGCCGGCAGCGATGCCGCGCTGGTGTCGAAGATCGAGCGCGCCGAGGCGATCGAGAATCTGGCCGAGATCGTCGAGGCCAGCGACGTGGTCATGGTCGCGCGCGGCGATCTGGGCGTGGAGATCGGCGACGCCGAATTGCCTGGCCTGCAGAAGAAGATCATCCGCGAATCGCTGCTGCGCAACCGGGTGGTGATCACCGCCACGCAGATGATGCAGTCGATGGTCGACAACCCGATCCCGACCCGCGCCGAAGTGCTCGACGTCGCCAACGCGGTGATCGACGGCACCGACGCGGTGATGCTGTCGCAGGAATCGGCCGCCGGCCGCTATCCGATCAAGGCGGTCGAGGCGATGGCGCGTATCTGCCTGGGCGCCGAGCGCCAGTTCAACCACGACACCGATTTCGAAGCCGCGCCGCGCAACCTCGAACGCGCCGACCAGGCGATCGCGATGGCGGCGATGTTCCTGTCCGAACACATCGGCGTGCGCGCGATCGTCGCGATGACCGAATCCGGCGGCACCGCGCGGTTCCTGTCGCGGTTCCGTTCCAACGCGCCGATCTATGCGTTCTCGCGCCACGACGGCGCGCGCCGGCGCATGGCGATGATGCGCGACGTCTACCCGATCGATTTCGACAGCCGCGGCCAAGCCTCGCGCGACGCCGCGCGCAACGTGGTCAAGCAGTTGTTCGATTGCGGCAAGCTGGCCCAGGGCGAGCGGGTGATCTTCACCAGCGGCGACACCATGGAGCAGCACGGCGCGACCAATACCCTGCGTCTGCTGCAGGTGGGCGAGGGCGGCAGCGCCGAGGGTCTGGGCGAGTTGTAAACCGGCGGCATCGCGTCCGCTCGCTGCATGGGAGGTCGTCGACCTCCCATGCCCGGCGCGAGCCTTCGTGGTCTCGATACAGCGGGGCGATCACGCCCCGACGTAGCCGCCCTTGAATACCGGCTTCCACTGGCCCGACTTGCGCGTCCAGATCTGGTATTCCACGCCTTCGTACTGGCCCAACTGGAAAATCAATTCCGGCTCGCCGTCGCCGTCGAGGTCCAGGCGGTCGAAGTAACGATGCGTTTCCACGATATCGCCGCCGGTCACCTGGACCAGCCGGCCGGCGGTCTTGTAGCCGCCCTTGCCGTCGGATTCCAGGATCAGCACCGCATCGACGCTCGTTTCAACGGCGTTTTCGCTCTTGGGCGGCAAGTCCCAGACCAGACTTGCGACATGCACGGTGCCGAGCTTGCCGGCATCGAAGGCATGGATCTGCACGCCGCCGCGTTGCTCGGCGCCAGGACGCGCCTTGAGCGCCTTGTCGATCTGGCCGCGATCGATCTTCTCGCGCTGCAGGGCCGTGCGCAGTTCGCTCTCGATGGCCTTGCGCGCGCTTGCCGACACCGCGGCATCGGCGCGCGCGGCTTGCGCGGTCGCGGGGAAGTTGGTCGCCAGACCGGCGACCTCGTCGCTGCGCGCGGTCATCGGCGCGAGCCGCACCTGCGCTTCCAGGCCCACACCCGCGCTTTCGCGCGATTCCAGCACCTGCACCACGCCGTCGGCGCCGCCGCGGCGATAGAAATGCAGGCCGCGCCGGACCGGGTAATAGCTCGCCTGCGCCTGTAGATCGGTTTCCAGGTAACGGCCGCCGTCCTCGACCCGCGCGAGCGCGACCGCCCAGCCGCGATCCACCGCGAACAACAGCTTCGGCTCGCCGCTCAGACGCTCGGCCTTGGGGTTGAGCAACTGATCGCGGACCAGACCGGCCTGGCGCGCGCCTTCGCTGTCGCCGGCGGCTTGCAGCGCGTCGATCAGCATCTGATGGCTGCGCGCCTGATATGGCGACAAGGCCACCGCGCGTTCGGCCCAGGTCTTGCGCTGATCCGGCGTGGCCGCCGCGTAGCCCGACGCGATCGATTCCGCCGTCGGCGCCTTGGCCTGCAGCAGGTCGGCGCGAATCCAGCCCACCGACGGCGAATCGCCGTCGGTATGTCCGCGCACCCAGCCGTTGAGTTCGCATTCGATTTCCACCGCCGTGGCGATCGGCACCCGGCTGACCAGGCCCGCCTCGCTGCGCGGCACCGGCCGCATCAGCGCCGCGGTGACCGAGACGTAGCGCGTGCCGCTCTTGGGCGCGGCCTTGCATGAGGCGACGGCGGATTGGTATTCGTCGTCGATCGCGGCGGCGTGGGCGGAGGCGGTCGCGGTCAGCATCAGCGCCGCGGCCAGGACGATGCGGTGGCGGTGCAGGCTGAGATTCGTGGTCGACCGGTGAGCGTGTTGCGGCATGATCGCTGTCCTTTGCGGTGAATGCGGATGCGAAGGCTAGGGCTTGACGATGACGTGTGCAATCGACGTTCGGCGCGAGCGATTGCCAACGTGAGGTGTCGATGGGGACCCTGTGGTCCGCGCGCCACACAATTTCGTTCTTGCTTGGCACTCAATGCACGGTGACAGCAGCCGTCGCGGCGGCTTCGATAGTGCGTCGTATGCGAGGTGGCGCGGTCGCGGCTTGCGCCGCTCCTACAGGGGGCAATGCTGCATTCGGCGCGATCGGGCCGGGTGCGTGACATCGGTGTCGGCCGTCGCGCTGAAAACGGTTACCGCCCAAACTGAGCGCAAGTGCCTGATTCGACAGGGCGGGCTCAGGGGCAAGGTTCACCGTCAGCGGCTATAATCGCGGGCTTCCCACCGCTGCCGCAGGATCTCCATGAGCATCGAACAGCTTGCCGAAACCGCCCTGGCCATGGTTGCCCCGGGCAAGGGCATCATCGCGATCGACGAGTCGACCGCCACCATCGCCAAGCGCTTCGCCGGCGTCGGTATCGAGAACACGGAAGAGAATCGCCGCGCCTACCGCGAGCTGTTGCTGACCACGCCGAAGCTGAGCGACTACATCTCCGGTGCGATCCTGTACGACGAAACCCTGCGCCAGTCGACCAAGGCCGGCGTGCCGTTCGCCAAGCACATGGCCGAGCACGGCATCATCCCGGGCATCAAGGTCGACAAGGGCCCGGCGCCGCTGGCCGGCTTCCCGGGCGAAGTGGTGACCGAGGGCCTCGACGGCCTGCGCGCGCGCCTTGAGGAGTACTACAAGCTCGGCGCCCGCTTCGCCAAGTGGCGCGCGGTCATCAACATCAGCGAAGACATCCCGTCGGGCACCTGCATCGAGGCCAACAGCCACGCGCTCGCGCGCTACGCGGCGCTGTGCCAGGAGCAGGGCTTGGTGCCGATGGTCGAGCCCGAAGTCATCATGGACGGCAGCCACGACATCGACACCTGCTTCGAGGTCACCGAAGTCACCCTGCGTTCGCTGTTCGGTTCGCTGTACGAGCACAGCGTGGTGCTCGAGGGCACGATCCTGAAGGCGTCGATGGTCCTGCCGGGCAGCACCTGCCCCGATCAGGTCGGCGTCGAGGAAGTCGCCGCGGCCACCTTGCAGTGCCTGAAGTCGACCGTGCCGGCGACCCTGCCGGGCATCGTGTTCCTGTCCGGCGGTCAGTCCGACGAGGCCGCTACCGCGCACCTCAACGCGATGAACCAGATGGGCCCGAACCCGTGGCCGCTGTCGTTCTCCTACGGCCGCGCCATGCAGTCGGCGGCGCTGAAGCTGTGGTCGCAGGATCTGGTCGCCAACCTGGCCAAGGCCCAGCAGACCGTGTACGAGCGCGCCAAGGCCAACGGCCAGGCCGCGCTGGGCGAGTGGAAGCCGGCTGCCTGAGTCCGGGGTAGTTCGAACTGCTGGCTTCATCGAAACGTCTGCTTCATGGAACAGGAAACGCCGGCCTCGCGCCGGCGTTTTTCGTTATGCGGTCACGGCCGCCCGCCGCCGGTCGTTCCGCCCGATCCGGCGCGTTCTCGCGCCGGGGCTTTTGCTGCAAGATGCGATCCGGGCGGCATTCGGGCCGTCGGCTTTCACTGACCGCAGGGGCATGCGATGGAAACCCAATGGCTGGCGTTCGCGTTCGCGGCGTTGATGGTCACGCTCGCGCCCGGGCCGGACACCTTCCTGGTGATCGGCAACGCGCTCAGCGGCGGCGTGCGTCGCGGCCTGGCGACGGTCGCCGGCATTCTTACCGGCGGCCTGTTCCATGTCGCCTTGTTCGCGTTCGGCGTGGCGCGGTTGCTGATGTATTCCGAACGCGCGTTCTGGACGATCAAGATGCTCGGCGCCGGTTATCTGGCTTGGCTCGGGGTCAAGGCGCTGCGGTCGGCGTTCGCCGCGCGCGTCCAGGCCGATCCGGCCGCCGCGATCGAATCCTCGGCGCGGTCATCGCTGTGGCGCAGTTATGCGCAGGGCGTGCTGACCAACGCGCTCAATCCCAAGATCGCGATCTTCTACCTGGCGTTCCTGCCGCAGTTCCTCGCGCCCGGCCCGGACATGGCGATGCAGTCGATCGCGATGATCGCGATGCACTACGCGATTGGCACCGTGTGGCTGAGCCTGCTGGTGATCGGCGCCTCGCGCATGGCCGGCGCGGTGCGCAGCACGCGGGTGGCGCGCACGCTCGACGGGGTGATCGGCGCGATGATGCTGGGCTTCGGCGCGAAACTGGCGTGGTCGTCGCGCTGAACGGCGGCGCCGCGCGCGGCTGTTAGGCTGGGCGCAGTTCGCACTCAGGCCGGCCCTCATGTCGAATTCCGCAACCCCGTTCATTCCGCCGCAGGTGGCGACCTTGCTCGCCGCCAATCGCAAGATCGAGGCGATCAAGCTGGTGCTCGACAGCAATCCCGGCCTGGGGCTGCGCGCGGCCAAGGACGCGGTGGAGGCGTACCAGCGCCATGGGCCGTCGGCGGCGGTCGGGTCGAGCGCCGGGAACGCCGCGGCGAAGCCGTCGTCCGGGGCGGGACAGGTCGGCGATTTTCCCCAGGCCGCGCGCCAGGCCATCGCCGCGGGCAATCGGATACTGGCGATCAAGATCGTGCGCGAGGCTTACGGGCTGGACCTGCGCTCGGCGATGCAGCGGGTCGACGCCTACAGCGAAGGGCATGCGCCCGACGTGGCTGACCGCGCGGGCGCTGGCCGCAACGGCGCCGCGGCGAATCTGCCGGCCGAAGTGGTGGCGTTGATCCTCGGCGGCCATCGCGAGCGCGCCTCGCAGTTGCTGCAAGCCATGCACGGCCATTCGCCACGCGATGCAATGACCGCCATCGTCGCCTGCGAACTCTCGCGCAAGCGTCGCGGCGTCGGCGCGACCGGCGGCGACACGGTGCGCAGCGGCGACAACAACGGCAAACTGTTCGCGATTGCCGCGCTGATCGCGATCGTCGCGGTAGTGGCGTGGTATTTCATCGCCGCCTGATCGTTGCACGCCGGTACGAGTTGTCACCCACCCACCGAATCGAAGGATCGAACATGAGCGCGCAGCACTTCGCGATTTACTTCAGCGACCCAGCCTTCCGCCTGAGCGAGGGCGAAGACGCCTTGGGCGAAATCGGTGTCGACGTGGCGCGCGACGGCGAGATCCTGCGGCTGTCCGGCGAGGACCTGCCGCGTTTCGCGGTGCGCTTGCTCGCGGGCGATGCGGTCGCGGCGCAGGCGCGAAAGCTGGCCGAAGGCGTCGGTCGCGCGAGTCCCGAAGGCGAAGCGCTGTCGCGCTGCGATCGTTGTTTCGTTGTGGACATCGAGGATTTCGACGAAGCGCTGGACGAGATCAATACGATGATGGAAGTGCAGGCGGCGTTGCAGGATGCGACCGGCGGGGTGCTGTTCCTGTCGTGGAACGGGCATTTGTCGCTGCCTTACGCGGGATGAGCGTCGCGTGCTTTCGCCACGTCATTGCGGTTGCGGTGTAGTCGAGAATTCGCGGTCGCAGCTCACGCAGCTCCTACAGTCGCTTCGTGTAGGAGCTGCGTGAGCTGCGACCGCGAAACTAAATCTACGGCGTAGCTTTCGGTGGACGCGCGATGCGCCGGCGTATCACCCCAACGTTGCCAGCCACTCTTCGTCGCTGCCCTCGTTGACGCCCTCGAACAGGAACGTACTCAGATAGCGCTCGCCGGTATCGGGCAGCATCGCCAGAATCACCGCGCCGGGTTCGGCCTGGGCCGCGACCTGCAGCGCCGCGGCCATGGTGGCGCCGGCGGAAATGCCGACGAACAGGCCTTCCTCGGCCGCCAGCCGACGCGCGGTGTCGCGCGCGAGCACGTCGTCGACCGGCACGATCGCGTGCGCGGCGCCGCGGTCGAGCACGGCCGGGACGAAGTCCGGGGTCCAGCCCTGGATCTTGTGCGGCTGCCAGTCCTTACCGCTCAGCAGCGAGGCGCCGGCCGGTTCGCAGGCGGTCACGCGCACCTCGGGCCGCGCCACGCGCAGCACGTCGGCGACCCCGGTCAGGGTGCCGCCGGTGCCCCAGCCGGTGACGAAATGATCGAGCCGGCGGCCGGCGAAGTCCTGCACGATCTCGGCCGCGGTGGTGCTGCGGTGATAGGCCGGATTGGCCGGATTCTCGAACTGGCGGGCCAGGAACCAGCCGTGCTTCTGCGCCAGTTCGGCGGCGCGGCGCACCATGCCGCTGCCGCGCTCGGCGGCCGGGGTCAGGATCACCTTGGCGCCGTACGCGCGCATCAGCTTGCGACGCTCGATCGAGAAGGTCTCGCTCATCGTCGCCACGAACTTGTAGCCGCGCGCCGCGCAGACCATCGCCAGGGCCACGCCGGTGTTGCCCGAAGTCGCCTCGATCACGGTGTCGCCGGGCTTGAGCTGGCCGCGCGCCTCGGCGTCGAGAATGATCGCCAGCGCCAGCCGGTCCTTGACCGAACCGCCGGGATTGAACGATTCGACCTTCGCGTACACGGCCGCGTGCTCGGGGGCCAGGCGGTGCAGGCGCACGATCGGGGTGCGGCCGATGGTGTCGAGAATGCTGTCGTGGATCATGGACGCGGGCTCCTTGGGGGACGTCCGGAGTATGAACCGCGTTGCCCGCGCGCGGCGTCATGGCGGCGGTTGCAGTGCCGCAACCTGCGAAGGTGAGCGCAATGTCAGCGCGCTGTCAGCGCAGTGTCAGCAAGGCTGCTGCATCTGTACGGCTCCCTTGGCACGCATACATCGCGAGTACGACTTTGCGTATACGGTGGTCAACCAATGGCCCACGCGAGCGTTGACCTCGGACCGCTAGACTCACGCCGGTTTCGGAGCCGCCCACGGTCGGGACCGTGTCGCTCCACCGCCGTGCCAGCGTCGTTCGCGCGAATCGCCTGGTCGGTCCGTATCACCCGTCCGATCCTCACCCGCCCGATCCGCGCCACCGCCCTCACGGGTCCCCGTTCAGAGAACCGCATGCGATCACGTTCCGGATTGACCACCTGTTGCGCCTTTGCCCTCGTCGTCGCCTTGACCGCCTGCGGCAAGAGCGGCAAAGCGCAAGGCGGTCCGGGAGGTCCGGGCGCGGGGCAGGGCGACAGGCCCACCCCGGTCACCGCCGAGCAGGTTCATCTGCGGCCCTGGAACGACACCGTTCAGGCGCTCGGCAACGTCAAGGCGCGCGAGTCGATCACCGTCTCGGCCAAGGTCAGTGAGATCGTCCAGGCGGTGCATTTCGACAGCGGCGATCACGTCGCCGCCGGCGCTTCGCTGATCACCCTGAGCGGCAAGGCCCAGCTGGCCGCGCTGGCTCAGGCCGAGGCCACCGCCAAGGAGGCCGAGCAGTTGTTCAAGCGCCAGACCGAACTGGCCGCGCAGCAGCTGATCGCGCGTTCCGCGCTCGACACCCAGCGCGCCACCCGCGACGCGACCCGCGCGCGGGTCGAGCAGATGAAGGCCGATATCGGCGACCGCGAGATCCGCGCGCCGTTCGCCGGCGTGCTCGGCATCCGCCAGGTCAGCCCGGGCTCGCTGATCACCCCGGGCACGCCGATCGCGACGCTCGACGACACGCAGCGCGTCTATATCGATTTCCCGTTGCCCGAGCCCCTGCTCGCGCGCGTGGCCAAGGGCCAGAGGGTGACCGGCACCAGCGCGGCCTATGCGGGCAAGCGTTTCGAAGGCGAGGTCAGCACGGTCGACGCGCGCATCGATCCGGCCACCCGCGCGGTCACCGTGCGCGCCGACTTCCCTAATCCCGATCATCTGCTGCGCCCGGGCATGCTGGTGCAGGTGACCTTGCTGCAGCCGCAGCGGCAGGCGTTGCTGATTCCGGAAATTTCGGTGGTGCAGGTCGGTACCGATTCCTATGTGTTCCGGATCAAGCCGGACAACACGGTCGAACGCGCGGATGTCGAAGTCGGTACGCGGCGCGAGGGTTTGGCCGAGATTGTTGAAGGCTTGAAGGTCGGCGATCGGGTGGTGGTCGATGGTACCGGCAAGTTGCGTGTCGGCGGCAAGGTGCAGGTGACGGCGGCTGCGGCGGTGCCTGCGCCCGCGCAGACACGCGAGGCTGAGGCAGATGCATCCGCGCCGGTGCCCGCGGTGCAAACGCCGGCCGCGCCGGCGACCAATGGACCCGCGCAAGCGCCGGCTGCCGATGCGCCGACGCAGAAGAACGCCGCGGCTGGTAAGGGCAATGCCAATGGCTGAGTCCCAGGGTTTCCTCGAGCGACTGCGTTCTCTCATTTCGTCATTCCCGCGCACGCGGGAATCCAGCGACTTTCGTGCGGCTACGTCAAAGTCACTGGATGCTCGGCGTTCGCCGAGTGAAAGCGGAGCCCGCGTTCGCGGGAATGACGAGCAAGAGCAAGCCACCCCCGTCTACATCGCCGCCAAGCGCGGCGAACCCAAACGCCGCAACGGCGCGGGTGACGGCCGATGATGCTCTCCGACGTCTCCATCCGCCGTCCGGTCTTCGCCACCGTGATGAGCCTGCTGCTGATCACCCTGGGCGTCATGGCGTTTTCGCGCCTGACCCTGCGCGAACTGCCGGCGATCGACCCGCCGGTGGTCTCGGTCGACGTGTCCTACCCCGGTGCCTCGGCGGCGGTGGTCGAAACCCGCATCACCCAGGTGCTCGAAGACGCGCTGGCCGGCATCGAAGGCATCGAGACCATCGAATCGCGCAGCGTCAACGGCCGCGCCTCGATCAGCATCGAATTCACCCTGCAGCGCGAGATCGAAGCCGCCGCCAACGACGTGCGCGACGCGGTCAGCCGCGTGGCCGACCGCATGCCCGAGGAAGCCGATCCGCCGGAAATCGAGAAAGTCGAAAGCGACGCCGACCCCATCATGTGGCTCAACATGAGCTCCAAGCAGATGGACACGCTGCAGCTGTCCGACTACGCCGAGCGTTACGTGGTCGATCGGCTGTCTTCGGTCGACGGCGTCGCCCAGGTGCGCATCGGCGGCCAGCAGCGCTACGCGATGCGGATCTGGCTCGACCAGGACGCGCTGGCCGCGCGCGACATCACCGTCAACGAAGTCGAAGCCGCGCTCGGCGCGGAGAACGTCGAACTGCCGGCCGGACGTATCGAATCGGAATCGCGCGACTTCACCCTGCGGGTTGCGCGCAGCTATCAAAAACCCGCCGATTTCGCCCAGATCCCGCTGAAGAAGGGCGCCGACGGTTATGTCGTGCGGCTGGGCGATGTCGCCAAGATCCAGCTCGATTCGGCCGAACGCCGCGCCTATTACCGCAGCAACGGCGAGCAGAACATCGGCCTGGGCGTCGTCAAGACCTCGACCGCGAACAGCCTGGACGTGGCGCGCGCGGTGCGCGAAGCGGCCGACCAGATCCGTCCGGGCCTGCCGCAGGGCACGGACATCTTCGTCGCCTTCGACACCACCGTGTTCATCGAATCGGCGGTCGAGCGCGTGTACCACACCTTGGTCGAAGCGATCGTGCTGGTGCTGATCGTGATCTGGCTGTTCCTCGGCAGCTTCCGCGCCGCGCTGATTCCGGCGGTGACGGTGCCGGTGTGCCTGATCGCCGCGTTCATTCCGCTGTACATGTTCGACTTCTCGATCAACCTGCTGACCTTGCTGGCGCTGGTGCTGTGCATTGGCCTGGTGGTCGACGACGCGATCGTGGTGATGGAGAACATCCAGCGCCGCGCCGACCTGGGCGAACCGAGCCTGGTGGCGGCCGCGCGCGGCACCAAGCAGGTCGCGTTCGCGGTGATCGCGACCACCGCGGTCTTGGTCGCGGTGTTCCTGCCGGTCGGCTTCATGGAAGGCAACACCGGACGCTTGTTCCGCGAGTTGTCGGTGGCCCTGGCCGGTGCGGTCGCATTGTCGGCCTTCGTCGCGCTGACCCTGACCCCGATGATGTCGTCCAAGTTCGTGCGTCCGCACAGCGAGGAGAAGTCGAACTTCATCAATCGCTGGATGAACGCGCGCCTGGACGGGGTGAGCCGGCGCTACAAGGGGCTGCTCGACCGCACCGTCGAGCGGCCGTGGCTGTTCGGCGTGTTGATGCTGATCGCGATGGCGGTGAGCTTCGTGCTGTTCAAGGTCGTGCCGTCGGAACTGGCGCCGCAGGAAGACCGCGGCTCGTTCCAGATCTCGATCCTCGGCCCGGAGGGCGCCGGTTACGACTACACGGTCAAGCAGGTGCAGCAGGTCGAGAAGATCATCGCCTCGCACACCGGCCCGGACAAAACCATCCAACGCTACAACCCGCGCGTGCCCGGCGGTTTCGGCGCCAGCGAGGAAATGCATACCGGCCGCATCGCGGTGTTCCTGCAGGACTGGGACAAGCGCGATGTGAGCACCGCCGACGTCGCCAACGGTCTGCGCGGCGAACTGAGCCAGCTCACCGGCGTGCGCGCGTTGCCGCAGGTCGGCGGCGGTCTGGTGCGTACCCGCGGCCAGCCGATCCAGATCGTGCTCGGCGGCCCGGAATACGCCGAACTGGCGCAATGGCGCGACCGTCTGCTGGCGCGCATCGATCAGAACAAGGGCCTGTTCTCGGCCGACTCGGACTACAAGGAAACCCGGCCGCAGATGCGCGTGGAGATCGACCGCCAGCGCGCGGCCGACCTGGGCGTGAGCGTCACCGACATCGGCCACGCGCTGGAAACCATGATGGGCTCGCGCCGCGTCACCACCTTCGTGCAGAACGGCGAGGAGTACGACGTGATCGTGCAGGCCAATCGCGAACTGCGCACTTCGCCGGCGGACCTGTCGGCGATCCAGGTGCGCGCGCGCGACGGCGCTCTGATCCCGCTGTCGAATCTGGTCACCCTCAGCGAACTGGCCGAGCCCGGCAGCCTCAACCGCTTCAACCGCCTGCGCGCGATCACCATCAGCGCCGGTCTCGCTCCCGGTTACACCATGGGCGAGGCGGTCGCGTGGTTGAATCAGGTCGTCGCCGAGGAACTGCCCGATCAGGCCCAGATCGACTGGAAGGGCGAATCGCGCGAATACCAGAAGGCCGGCGGCGCGGTGCTGATGACCTTCACCCTGGCGTTGCTGGTGGTGTACCTGGTGCTGGCGGCGCAGTTCGAAAGCTTCATCCACCCGTTCGTGATCATGCTGACCGTGCCGCTGGGCGTGCTCGGCGCCTTGCTGGGGCTATGGATGACCGGCGGGACGCTCAACCTGTTCAGTCAGATCGGCATCGTCATGCTGGTCGGACTGGCGGCGAAGAACGGCATCCTGATCGTCGAGTTCGCCAATCAGCTGCGCGACGAGGGACGAAGTATCCATGAGGCCATCGTCGAGTCCTCGGCGGTGCGTCTGCGTCCAATCCTGATGACCTCGATCGCGACCGTGGTCGGCGCGGTGCCGCTGGTGCTGGCCGGCGGCCCGGGTTCGGCCAGCCGCGCCACGATCGGCATCGTGGTGATCTTCGGCGTGTCGTTCTCGACCCTGCTGTCGCTGTTCATCGTGCCGGCGTTCTACGTGCTGCTCGCGCGCTTCACCAAGTCGCCCGAAGCGGTCGCGCACGAGTTGGACAAGCTGGAGAAGGAAACGCCGCAGGTGGACGGGCACGCTTGATCGCAGTCGCGTCCCAGGAGATTCGCGTAGGTACCGCCCTGTAGGAGCGGCGTGAGCCGCGACCGCGACATCGCGCTTGCCTCGTCAATGGATGTCGCGGTCGCGGCTCACGCCGCTCCTACAAGGGGGCATGCGCTCGCGCGGCCGGCGTTAGCCATGTCAGGCCAATTCGATGACCCGGCCGCATTCGTACCCGCGCATCCGCTCCAGCATCCGCAACGCCTCGGCTTTACCCGCCAGCGGCTCAGGCCACTGAAGGCTCACGGAGTCGCCGAATTCCAGATCCCTGAGCCCGGCGGCGTTGAACGCCACATCGATGGATTGCGCGCCGACCCCGATGCGCTGCGCCCCGCCATAGCCGCCGCGGCTCTGGTCGTCGCGCTCCAGATAGATCGCGTCCATGCCGCCGTCGCGATCCTGCGGCTCGATCTCGCAGGAGCAGACGATATGCAGCACGTCCAAGGGGTTTTCGGCCGAGGCGAAGCCCAGGCTGACCCAGAGGTACTCGCCCTCTTCCTCGCCCGACTGGGCTTCCTCGATCAGATAGGTCTTCATCTTTCCTCTCCTGCCGGTCGCGTCCCGGTTCGGTATTTGCAGCGCGGCAGCCACGTAATTAGGCTAATCCTATGAACCTTCCCCCCTCAGCCGCCAGCCCGCCGCCGCGGGGCGACGGTTTCGTGCTGCGCCCGTGGCGCCTGGACGACCTCGACAGCCTGGTCTTGCACGCCAACGACGAGCAGGTATCGCGCGGCCTGGCCGATCGCTTTCCCTATCCCTACACCCGCGAGGACGGCGAGCGGTTCCTGTCCGGCGGCGTCATCGACATGGCCGAGCCGGTGTTCGCGATCGAAGTCGACGGCCGCGCCTGCGGCGGGATCGGCGCGCATCCGGGCAAGGGCGAGCGCGCGCATTCGGCCGAGTTCGGTTATTGGCTCGGGCGTTCGCTGTGGGGCGCCGGGCTGATGACGCGCGTTGTCGCGGCGTTCGCGCCATGGGCGATGAACGAACTGGCGCTGTACCGGTTGTATGCGACCGTGTTCGATCACAATCCCGCTTCGGCGCGGGTGCTGCTGAAGAACGATTTCACCGAAGAAGGCGCGCAACGTTGCGCGGTGGTCAAGCGCGGGCAACTGCACGACCTGCGGGTGTTCGCGAAAGTACGAAGGAGTTTGAACGATGCAACGTGACGATCCGCCGCGCGGTCCGCGCAAGCCTTACAGCGGCCAGGGCCCGCGTAAAGACACCGGTGCCGGTACTACCGGCCAGGGCGCAGGGCAGGGTGCGGGCCAAGCTGCGGGCCAAGGCCCGTGGCGCAGCGGTCCGCGCCGCGACGACGCGCCGCGGCCGCCGCGTCAGGGCCCCGCGCCGCCGCGCGCGCCCGATGCGTCCGGCCCGTATCGCGCCGCGCCGCGTCCGCCGGCCGGCGACAGCCCGTATCGCAACAGCGGCGAGCGCCGCGCGCGCGAGCCCGCGGCGATGGACCCGGCGGCGGTGCCGCACCGCAGCGGCCACGCCCATCCGCACGACCGTTCCGAGCGTCGCGACCAGCGTCATCGCCATGGCGACGACGCTCGCGAACCGCATGCGCGCGAACGCCATGCGCGCGCCGAGCGGCCGTATCGCGAACGCGACGACGAGATCGACGGCGATCTCGGCGACGACGGTTTCGGATCGCCTTCGCCGCAACGCGCGCGCCGCGATGCCGAACTGCGCCTGTATGGGCTCAATGCGATCCGCGCGGTGTTCGCGCGCCGGCCGCAGGCGATCCGCAAGCTGTATCTGGATTCGAACCGGATTCCGCAGTTGCAGCCGTTGCTGGCGTGGTGCGTGGCCAATAAGGTCGGCTACCGGGTGGTCGAGCAGACCGACCTGGACAAGCTCGCCGCGAGCAGCCATCACGAAGGCGTGGTCGCCGACGTGCTGCGCGAGGAGCCGGTGTCGCTGTCGGAATGGCTGCGCGAACTCGCGCCGGGGCCGCAGTTGGCGATCTGGCTCGACGGCGTCGGCAATCCGCACAACCTCGGCGCGATCCTGCGCTCGGCCGCGCATTTCGGCGTGAGCGCGGTGCTGTTGCCGAAGGACGCGACGCTGGCCTTGTCGGGCGCGGCCGCGCGCGTGGCCGAGGGCGGCGCCGAGGTCGTGCCGATGGTGCGCATGGGCCGCAGCGACAACGCGCTGGCGCAGTTGCGTGGCTCGGGCTTCAGCCTGGCCGCGACCGTGGTCAGCGGCGGCGACGACGTATTCGCCGCGTCCTTGCCCGAGCGTCTGATCTACGTGCTCGGCGCCGAAGGCGAGGGCATGGACCGCGACCTGGCCGCGGCCTGCGACCGGCGTCTGTCGATTCCCGGCAGCGGCCAGGTCGAAAGCCTCAACGTCGCCGCGGCGACGGCGGTGCTGCTGGCGGCGTGGCGCGCGCGGCGTTGAACCGCGGCGCTTGATCGCGCACGACCCGGCGCGGCACTCGCCGCGAATGTGGGCCGCCCCTGTAGGAGCGGCGTAAGCCGCGACCGCGAAATCCACATGCGAGGTATGCATGGGCTTGTCCGATCCGCCCGAATCACCAGACCTCATACCGGCGCGGTGGGTGAGGTTTCTCGGTCGCGGCTCACGCCGCTCCTACAGGGAGCGGGCGAACGGACATCGCAGCGGTGAAGCCGGCGCGTGTCTGGAATCGCGACGCTGCATGCGCCGCGATTCCAACCCGCTGAGCGCCTCAACCCAACTGCTTGATCGCCTCCAGCACCACCGCGTACTCCTCGGCGCGGTCCGGTGATTTCAGCATCGCGTCCAGGCAGATCGTGGTCGCGGCGAGCTGCACGGCCTGCATCTGCTGCCGGTACTCCGCGGCGCTGACCTTTTCGAGCCCATCGACGAAGGCTTCGATGCTGACGCGATGGGCGTAGGCGAATGCGCCGGCGGCGCCGAGGGTGTACTGCTGGCTGGCACTGACCGCATCGAGGATTTGCGAATTCACCGAGCTGCGGGTCCTCGCCAGTTGCTTGAGCTTGCTCGCGGTTTCTTGCACGTCGGCCTCCAGAGCCTTTGGATCGGGAACGGTGGTTTGTGCATCGGACGCGATGCCGCCGGTTTCGATGCCGGCCGCGGCCGGTCCGCCGGGCCGGAACGTCGCGCTGGCTTGCGAAAACAGCGTCATCGCGCCCTGTGTGGCCGCCGACGAATTGATGATGCATTGCTGCTGCTGCGCGTTGACCGCGTTCTCGACCATGATCCCGGTGGCATGGCCGATGCTCTCGTAGATCCGCGCGATGGCCATGGCCGGCGCTTCGGCGACGAGTTTGACGTTGGTCTGGGTGACCGCATCGGTGATCTGCGAATTCACGGTGCCGGAAACGGAAGCTGCCTCATCCATGGAGAGTGTCCTGTGCGGGAAGGGATGCAGGCGCGGCGGGGTTGCCGGCCTTCGTTGCGGTTACAACGCAATTCGGCGGGCAGACCGGGCGCCACTCGCGACGCGGAGGCGGTTTTGCGATGGGCATCGCACCGGGGCTGTCGGTGATGGTTGAGAGCGGTCCGATGCCGCGTGCCGCGATCCGGCGATCTGAAAAAAAAGCGTCGGGGCTGAAGCCCCTCCCACAAAAGACCTCGGTGGTTTCGTAGCGGGTTAATCCGGCGTCGGCGCTGTTCATCCGTGTCCTGACGAATCGGCGAGGTCTTTTGTGGGAGGGGCTTCAGCCCCGACGCCTTTCGTTCCGGTGCGACATTGCACGAGCAAAGTGCTGAAGCTGAAACCACGATCCCAAAAAAAAGCCGCCCTTCCCGATCGGGAGAGGGCGGCCCTGTCAGCCATTACTCGCCGCGCTCACTCCTCCGGCGGAACGACCTTCTTCGGCGCGCTGCCGAAATCGCCGTCGGCCGATGCGGCCAGATACGCGAACACCGCATACGCCGCGACATTCTGCGCCAGCGCCTTCGGGTCGATCTTGTCGAGCGTGTCGTCGGGCGTGTGGTGGTAATCGAAGTAGTCGGTACCGTCCTGCGCCAGACGCGCCCAGGCCAGGCCGCCGGCGGCGAACGGCGAGATGTCCGGGCCGGGGCCGCCCTGGCCCGGGGTGTGCTCGATGCCCAGCGGCGCCAGCGCCTGCGCGATCTGCGCGTCGGCGGTCTTGGCGTAGTCCGGCGCCGAACTCGAATAGGCGTAGATACGGCCCGCGCCGAAGTCGCTTTCGGCGCCGATCTGATGCTTGCTCACGTCGGCCGCGTGCTTGGCCGCATAGGCCTTGCCGCCGTGCAGACCCTGTTCTTCGTTGGCGAAGGCGATCACCCGGATGGTGCGCGCCGGGCGCAGCTTGGTCTGGCCGATCAGCTTGGCCGCGGCCATGGTCAGGCCGACGCCGGCGCCGTCGTCGATCGCGCCGGTGCCCAGGTCCCACGAGTCCAGATGGCCGCCGATGATCACCACTTCGTCGGGCTTGCTCTTGCCGCGGATCTCGCCGATCACGTTGTGCGAGGTCGCTTCGCCATCCCAGCCGCAATCCAGCGCCACGCGCACGCGGGTCGGGCCGAGCGCGGCCAGCCGCGACAACTGCGCCGCGTCCGGCGCCGACAAGGCCGCCGACGGAATCGGCTTGAGCCCGTCGTCGAAGCGGGTGATGCCGGTGTGCGGCATGCGGTGCGAATCGGTACCGGCCGAACGCATCAGGAAACCGACGGCGCCGGCGCGGATCGCCGCGGACGGACCGCGGCTGCGCACGCGTCCGCCGGGGCCGTAACCGGCGCCGTCTTTCGCGCGCGTCATGGCGAAGTCGACGAAGGCGATCTTGCCGGCCAGCGAACCGGCCGGCGCCGCTTCCAGCGCGGCCAGGTCGGCGAAGCGCGCGACCTCGCCTTCGACCGTGCCGGCCGGGCTGCCGCCGAGCGCGGTCAGGGTCAACGGCTGCGCATTCGCGCCGAGCACTTGCGCGTGTTCGCTGCGACGTTCCCATTTCGGAAACGTCACCGGCTCCAGCCACACCTTGTCGAAGCCCAGTTCGCGGAACTTCGCCTGCGCCCACGCAACCGCGCGTGCATCGGCTTCGCTGCCGGCCAGGCGCGGGCCGACTTCGGTGGTGAGCGATTCGGTGATCTTGTAGCCCAGGTCGCTGGCGAGCGCGCGTTCGCGCAGTTCCGCGGCGGCGTCGACCGCGGCCTGGGGTATGCGCGTTTCGCGCGGAGCGGCCACGGCAGAGCCTACGAACAGTACAGCAGCCATCGCTGCCCACAACGGTGCGCGCATCCCCAATCTCCTGAGCTGGCCCTGTCGTCCGGAAGGTCGGGCGGCACGGGCGAAACACCGAGCTTAGCAATCCGCGCGGCGGTCGCTATCTGAGGAAAGTCACCCCGCGGCTTGAGCGTTTTTTGTCGCTGGCTATCGCGAGGCTTGAGGCGGGTCGCGTCGGTGCGGCTGACTTTGCCGTTCTTGTGGTTTCGCCCGGCGGTCGGCGAATCAACGAGGTCTTTTGTGGGAGGGGCTTCAGCCCCGACGCTCTTCGCTCAGTTCGCGATGACCTGAAAGAAAAGCATCGGGGCTGAAGCCCCTTCCACAAAAGACTTCGAAGTCGCGCGGCGACCCGTGGCGAGCGCAAAGCGAAACGGCCGCGCGAGGCGGCCGTTTCGAATGCGACGCGAATGAATCGAGAGAACTCAGAGCGTGGTCTTGCCCTGCAGCGAATCGCGGATCTCGCGCAGCAGCAACACGTCTTCCGGGGTCGCCGCGACCGGCGCTTCGACCGGCTTGCGCACCTTGTTGTAAGCCTTGAGCACGATGAAGATCACGAACGCGATCAGGATGAAGTCGATCGCGGTCTGCAGGAACATGCCGTACTTGACCGCGACCTCGGCCGCGACTTCCTTGCCGGCCGCGTCGAGCTGCGAAGGCTTGAGCACGTACTTCCAGTCGCTGACGCTGACGCCGCCGCTCAGGTAGCCGATGCAGGGCATGACGATGCCGTCGACCAGCGCGGTGACGATCTTGCCGAACGCCGCGCCGATCACCACGCCGACGGCCAGATCGACCACGTTGCCGCGCGCAATGAACTCTTTGAACTCGCTGATCATGCCCATCGCATGCTCTCCCTGGTTGCGGCTGGACCGTGACGGACCAGACGGTTGACGACTTCGAAAACGGCGCTCACTCGCCGCGGCGGGACTATACGGACGCTCAGGTGATGCGCCCGTGCAGTTCGGCCACGCCTTCGAGCACGGCGCGGTAGCGGTCGCCGCGTTGCAGCGGACCGACGCCCGACGGCGTGCCCATGTACACCAGGTCGCCGGCGCGCAATGCGTACAGGCGCGAGAGTTCGTGCAGGATCTCGGGCACGTTCCAGACCAGATCGTCGAGGGTGCCGCGCTGGCGCGGTTCGCCGTTGACTTCCAGGCTCAGGCTGCGCGCGCCGAGTTCGCCGACCTCGGCCGCCGGCACGATCGCGCTGATCGGCGCGGCATGGTCGAACGACTTGCCGGTGTCCCACGGCAGGCCCTTGGCCTTGGCCTGCGATTGCAGGTCGCGGCGGGTCAGGTCGAGGCCGACCGCGTAGCCGTAGACCAGGCTCGCGGCGTCGGCGACGGCGAGTTCGCCGGGCGGTGCGTCGCGGCCGATGGCGACGACCAGTTCGACTTCGTGATGCAGGTCGGTCGTGCCCGGCGGGTAGGGCACGCTGTCGCCGAGTTCCAGCGAATCATGCGGTTTCAAAAAGAACACCGGCTGGCCGCGATCGGCGGCCGAGGTCGGTACCGCGGCACCCATTTCGCGCGCGTGTTCGGCGAAATTGCGGCCGACGCAGTAGACGCGGCGGACCGGGAACGTGGCGTCGGCGGCGAGGCCCTGGCCGCGCACGGGAATGCGGGTAAGCGGCGGCGCCGCGATCACGTCGCTCATACGCTCAGCGCGCCGTGTTCGAGCGATGCTCGACCTGAGCCGGGTCGACGATGCGGAATTCGCCCTCGACCACCTCGTGCGCATGGCGCGGGCCGCGGCCGGCCATCGGCTTGCCGCGGCGCTGCCACAGCTTGTAGGTCAGGCCGGCGACGATCATCGCCGCGCCGACGAACACGCTGAAGAACACCAGCAAGGCCAGCAGGCCCAGTCCGACGACGCCGAGCACGAAACGCAGGAGGCGGTGACGCGGCTTGCGCGGCTCGAACGCCGTGCGCACGCGCGATTGGAATGCATTCCATTGCGGTCGTTGATCGAAAAAGCGGAAGGTCTGGGCAAACATTTCGGGTGTCGTGAGACAATGCGGCTTGGGCCGGACACTGGAGTATCGTTCCAGGCATGGATGAGGGTGTGAGAACTTCGTTAAATGCCGCGGGCGGCGCCGACCCGGCCGGTCAACCTTTGATCGAGCTGCAGCGCCTGGCCGACGGCGCGTTCGCCGAGGCCGAAGCGAGCATCGACGGCGACGCCGAATCGTTGCTGCTGTACCGCGACGGCGACGCCGTGCGCGCCTGGCTCAACATCTGCCCGCACGCCGGTCGCCGCCTGGACTGGGCGCCGGGCCAGTTCCTCAAGACCAAGGACGGCCTGCTGGTATGCGCCGCGCACGGCGCGAGCTTCGAACTGCTCGGCGGCGAATGCGTGGCGGGGCCTTGTCGGGGCGAATCCTTGCGCGCGATCGAGGTGGTGGTGCGCGATGGGGCGGTGTGGTTGGCCTGAGGCAGCGCCGCGACTGTGCGATAGCCCCCTGTACACGACGCACACTGCAATCGTCCTGACATTGCGCCTATGACGCGGTCGTTGCATCCCGCATCGAATGCGCGATTGCCCCCTGTAGGAGCGGCGTGAGCCGCGACCGCGAAATCGCACATACGACGCAAACGTCAAGGTGGCGGAGACCTCGCGCGGTCGACGTGGTTGTGATTTCGCGGTCGCGGCTCACGCCGCTCCTACAGGAGGCGGGCGTTACTTCGCTCAGGCGGAGGGATTCGGGTTTCTAAGCGGATCGTCGCGCTTGTTTTTTCTGCGACATTACTTGCCCCAAAACAACACATTCACCATCAACACCGTCACCACCGTATAGATCAACGACAACGGCCCGCCGATCCGCCACAGCTCCTTGCCGCTGTAACCGGCCGGGCCGGAGATCATCGAGATCACCGGGTTCGATGCGGTCATGAAATTGTTCGAGGCCGACAGCGCGACGATCAGCGCGAACGCGGTCGGGTTGCCGCCGGCGGCCAATGCGAGGTTGACCGCGAGCGGCACCACCACGATGGTCGCGCCGACATGGCTGATGACTAATGAGAACAGCGTCGTCAGCAGCCCGATCAATATCTCCAGCAGCCACACCGGCGTGCCGGTGGGCAGACGCTCGATCGTATGCCCGGCGATCCACGCCGCCGCGCCGCTGGAATCCATGGCCCAGCCCAGCGGAATCAGGCAGGCCATCAGGAACACGGTCTTCCAGTTGATCGCCGAATAGGCCTCGTCGATGTTGATCACCCCGGCGATCAACATGCCGGCCACGCCGGTCATCAGCGCGATCGACACCGGCAGGCGCGAGGACAGCGCCAGCAGCATCGCCACGGCGAAGATCGCCAGCGCGATCTTGAGCTTGTGCGGACGCTGCTCGCCCTTGGGGTAGTCGGTGACCACGACCAGGTCCTTGCTCGCCGCGGCGCTGGCCAGATCGGTCCAGATGCTGTGGAACACCAGCATGTCGCCGGCGCGCATCGGAACATTGCGCACGTTGTCGCGCAGCACGTCCTTGTCGCGGTTGATCGCCAGCAGGCTTAGACCCGACTGCTTGCGCAAGTGCAGGTCGCCGGCGGTTTTACCGATGTAACCGGAGGTCGCCGGCACCACCGCTTCGGAAATGCCGGCGCGCGAGGGATTGAACAGGTCGGCGAAATTGCGCAGGCGCGAGGACAGGCGCAGGAAGTGGTTCTGGGCGAAATCAGCGACCTGCTGCTTCGGCCCCATCGCGCCGAGCACGCTGCCGACCCAGATGCGGGTGTCGGCCGGCGGCGCCAGGCGCGAGTCGTTGTCGCTCTTGAGCGCCAGCAGCAGCGGCGCGTCGCGCAGGGTTTCGGCTTCGCCCAGCGACATGCCGACCAGGGGGCTGTCGGCGGTCACGGTGAGTTCGTAGACATCGCCCTCGATGCCGTAGGCCTTGGCGAAATAGCTCTGAGTGCGCGCCGGGGTCGCGCCTTTCTCGGTGTCGTCCTTGAGCAGCTTGTCGCCGAAGAAATGGAAATACGCCAGCGACGCGGCGAGCAGCGCGACACCGATCGGCAAAGGCGCGAACATCTTCAGCGGCTCGATCGTGGCCGCGCCCGAGGGCAGGTTGCTGTTGGCGTTGAGCAGCAAGTCGTTGAGCAGGATCAGCGGCGAATTGCCGACCATGGTCAGCGCGCCGCCCATGATGATCGCCGCGGCGATCGGCAACAGCAGCCGCGGCAGCGACAGGCCGGTGCGCGAGGACAGGCGCGCGGCGACCGGCATGTACAGCGCCATCACCGACGGGTTCTGCATGAAGGAGGAATTGAGGCCGGCCACCGCGGTGGTCAGCAGCAGCAGTCGTTGCTCGATGCCGTGCGCGCGCCGCAGCAGCCAGCCGGCGAGGCGGTTGAGCGCGCCGGTGCGGTCCAGGCCGGCGCCGAGGATCATCGTCGCGATGATGCTGATCACCGCGTTACCGGAAAAACCGTTGAACAGTTCGTCGGGCTCGACCAGGCCGGACAGGCCCAGCAGCACCAGCACGACGAGGGCGACCACGTCGGCGCGGATGCGTTCGAACAGGAACATCGCCATCGTGAACACCACCAGCCCGAGAACGAGCTTCATGTCGGTGGTCAGCGCGAGGGCGGTATCCATTTAGGGCCGGGAATCGGGATTGGGGATTCGGGAATCGGAACAGCAAGGGCAAGAGCAAGGCACCGCAGCACTACCGAATTCGGCACCGACAACCTGTCGCGAATGTCCGGTGGCTCGCATCCGATTCCCGACTCCCAATTCCCTATTCCCGGCTCTTGTCGTACAGCAGATCCCAGACGCCGTGGCCGAGCTTCTGGCCCCGGGTCTCGAAATGCGTCTGTGGGCGCCAATCCGGACGCGGCACGCTGCCGCGCTTGCCCGCGCGGTTGACGATGCCCCCAGTCGCATCCAGGACGTCCCACATCTGTTCGGCATAGTCCTGCCAATCGGTGGCGAGGTGCAAGCGTCCGTCGTCGGCGAGCTTGCGCACCAGCAATTCGGCGAACGCCGGCTGCACCAGCCTGCGCTTGTTGTGGCGTTTCTTATGCCACGGGTCCGGGAAATAAATCCGGACCTCGTCCAGCGAACCGTCGGCGACTTCGTTGTTGAGCACTTCGACCGCGTCGTGGTGATACAACCGCACGTGGTCGCTGCCGTCCTCGGCCAGGGCGTTCAACAGCCGGCCGACGCCGGGCGCATGGACTTCGATCCCGATCAGGTCGCGGTCTTTATCGTTATTGGCCGCGAAGCGAAGCGCGTCGCCGTTGCCGAAACCGATTTCAAGCACGCGCTTGGCGCTGCGTCCGAACACTGCGTCGAAGTCGCGCTGCGAGCCGTGGTAATCGATACCGAAGCGCGGCCACAGTTCGTCGAACGCGCGCTGCTGGGCCGGGGTGAAGCGGCCCTGGCGCAGCACGAAGCTGCGCACCTGGCGGCGGCCTTCCTCGACCGTGAACGGCTTGGGCGGGGACTTGGCGCCGTCGCTGGCGAACGGATCGGTCATATCAGCCGATCAAGCCATCGATGGGGCTCGACGCGCTGGCGAAACGCTTGCGCGGAATGCGCCCGGCCTTGAACGCGGCGCGGCCGGCCTCGATCGCCAGTTTCATCGCATGCGCCATCAGAATCGGGTCGCGCGCGCCGGCGATGGCGGTGTTCATCAGCACGCCGTCGCAGCCCAGTTCCATCGCGATCGCCGCGTCGGAGGCGGTGCCGACGCCGGCATCGACCAGGATCGGCACCTTGGCGTTCTCGATGATCTCGAGCAGGTTGTACTTGTTCTGCACGCCCAGGCCCGAGCCGATCGGCGCGGCCAGCGGCATCACCGCGACGCAGCCGATTTCTTCCAGGCGCTTGGCCAGGATCGGGTCGTCGGAGGTGTAGACCATCACGTCGAAGCCGTCCTTGACCAGGATTTCGGCCGCGGCCAGGGTCTGCACGACGTCGGGGAACAAGGTGCGCTGGTCGCCGAGCACTTCCAGCTTGACCAGTTTGTGGCCGTCGAGCAGCTCGCGCGCCAGGCGGCAGGTGCGCACCGCGTCGTCGGCGGTGTAGCAGCCGGCGGTGTTGGGCAGCAGGGTGTAGCGATCCGGCGGCAGCACGTCGAGCAGGTTCGGCTCGCCCGGGTTCTGGCCGATATTGGTGCGGCGGATCGCGACGGTGACGATTTGCGCGCCGGCGGCCTCGGTGGCCCGGCGGGTTTCGTCGAGGTCCTTGAACTTGCCGGTGCCGGTCAACAGGCGCGAGCGGTAGGTTTTGCCGGCGATGACCAGCGGATCGGAGAAGGCGGTGTCAGTCATCCGGCAATTATGGCTGATCGCCGGTGAACATGTCCGGGCCGGGACCGCTCCGGGCGGGGCTGTTTCTGCCTTTCCGCCATCGCGTTCTGCCCGGGCTCGCAGGCCCGACTTGGCCGAATCTGGCCGCAAAGTCCCGGCGCTTGTCACCGGGCTTTAAGCGTTCGCGCGCAGTATTCGCTGTGGCGGTCGGGATCTTGCCGGCCTTTTGAAAGAAGCCGGCAGGCCGCGGAACTCGCTTTCGGCCTTGTTGAGAACGCCGAAGCCTCGCGTCGCGGTTGCGTCGGCCGGGCCGGTCGACCGGCCTCATCCGCGTACCGAGTTGGCATGGTCCGGCCATTGCGGCCACGACGCGCCGAGGTTGCAAGCCTGCGCGTATCGTTCGTTTCTTTGCCGATGGGTCTTATGCGAATGTCCAGACGGAATCGGGTGCGCGGCGCGTGGGCGACGGTGCTGCTGTTGACGAGTCTGCTGTCGGCCGGTCTGGCGACGGCGGGCACCGTGCCGGATGGGTCCGCGCAAACGCCGGCCCCAACCCAGGCCGCCGGCTGCAGCCTCGACGCCGCCGACGCGGCCCAGGCCGGTCCCGACTGCGCCGCGGCCTGGATCGACCGCAACCTGCGGCTCAACGATGTGCAGGCGATCGGCACCCACAACAGCTACAAGCTCGCGATCGCGCCGGACGAGCTCGCGGCCCTGCGCGCGCGCGACCCGGCCGGCGCCGATGCGCTGGACTACGCGCATGCCCCGCTGCACGAGCAACTCGAACTGGGCATGCGCAGCCTGGAGCTAGACGTGTACTACGACCCGAAAGGCGGCCGCTACGCGCATCCGCGCGGCGCGACGGGCCAGGGTTACGGCGACGCCGGGCCCTGGAGCCACGAGACGGCGGCGCGGATGCAGCGGCCCGGGTTCAAGGTCATGCATCTGGCCGATGGCGATTTCCGCAGTCAGTGCACGGTGTTCGTGCAATGCCTGGAGCAGATCCGGGCGTGGTCGCGGACGCATCGCGATCACACGCCGATCCTGATCTTGATCAATGCGAAGGATGGCAAGGGCGGGGCGGATTCGACCTCGTCGCTGCCGTTCGACAGCCGCGCCTTCGATGCGCTCGACGCGGAAATCCGCTCGGTGTTCGCCGCCGACGAACTGATCACGCCGGACCGCGTGCGCGGCAATGCGGCTAACTTGCGCGCGGCGGTGCTGGCCGGGCGATGGCCGAGCCTGGTCGAGTCGCGCGGCAAGGTCCTGTTCGCGCTCGATGAAGATGCGCGCAAGGTCGCGCTGTACCGCGGCAAGCGCCGCTCGCTGGAAGGCCGCGCGATGTTCGTCAGCGGCGATGAAAACGCGAGCGACGCGGCCTACCTGACCCTCAACGATCCGATCGCGCAGGGCGAGCGGATCGCGCGCGCGGTCGCCGCCGGCTTGCTGGTGCGCACGCGCGCCGACGCCGACACCGCCGAGGCCCGGCGCAACGACCCGCGCCGCCGCGAAGCCGCGTTCGCCAGCGGCGCGCAGTACATCTCCACCGATTACCCGAAACCCGACCTGCGCCTGAGCCGCTACCGGGTGACCTTCCCGCGCAGCGAGGTGGTGCGTTGCAACCCGCGCCGCGCGCCGGAGCGCTGCGCCCAGCGGGCGATCGAAGCCGCCGAGAAACACGATTGAGGACGCTCGGCGAAGCGATTTCGTCGCCCGGTTGATCGGCGCCGCGCGAGGCCGGTCCGTGCTTGTGCAGGACGCCAGCGCGGCATCGGCGCGCTTGAGTCGATACGCCGATGCGCATGCGTATGCATCCCGTGTTTCGCGCATTCGCGTCGATGAGGGGCGCGCTCGCATGCGTTTCTTCGCGAATCGCATGCGACCTTGGTCGCGAATCGGATGAAAGTTTGATTAAAAGATTTGATCGAATCGATAGGCGCAAGCTTTGCGTACGCTCGATCGCAGCTTGCGCGGCTGCGGATAAATGCTGTTTTTCGCATGATATTTATCGACTCTTAGGCACATGATCGCACCCGCGCCGCGAAGTGCCTGATTCGAAGTCGGCAAATGGATGGCGACATCGCTGTTCGCGACCTAGACGGCGGCGCCCGGTTTTCGATAATCGGCTTGTAAGCGGCTTCGCGCGCGATCGCGTCGTCGCCATCGCCAATGCCGCGCGCCGCGCGAACCGAAAGCGCGCGCCGCATAAAAGATGTGTCAACGAAACACCACGGCACGGATCGAAGCGTGTTCCATGGCGACAGAAAATACGGGGTTGCGCTCTCGGCCAGTTCGCCGCGCACGGCATCGAGGTTCGCGTGGTTTTTCGCGTTCAACGCGCTCGCGCACGCCGAATTGCCTGCAAATGAAACTTTTTTCGCATGCTGTAATCCGCTCCGCTTTCGTTCTCGGGTTCGAGATCGATCGCGAACCGGCCGATATCGGCCGGCTCCCCCGAAAATCCTAAAGGAGCGTTTTCATGCGTATTTCACTTCGTGCGGCGGCTTTGTCTCTTGCGAGCGTGTGCCTGATCGCGGCGGGCACGGCCGCGGCGGCCGATTCCTACAAGATCAACCTGGGCACCTTCCAGGGCGATTTCGATGAAGACGCCATCGCCCTGGCGAACAGCGAATTGACCAATGCCTGCGTGGCCAATGGCGATACGCCCGGCCCGATCACCATTCACAGCGTCAGCCGCGACGGCTGCAATCTGGTGAGCTTCGTGGACGCCAGCATCACCTGCCATCGCAGGTAAGCCGCAGGCGTCGAGGGATTCCCGTCGCCGGAACATCGGCGACGGGAAAGTAGTGCGCGGCGCGCGGTTGAATGCGAGCCGTATGCCGCCTGCCTTGCGGCGGTCGGCGCGCAAGATTCAATTCGGGGTGCGGCATGGACGGCATCGCGCGCGGCGCGTTGCGCATCCACCGCTCGATCGGGTCGGGTGCGCGAAGTTTCGTGCAAGGGCTCTCAGACTCGACGGCGTTCGCTCGGCAGTCGCAACAGTACGGCGAGGCTTGGGCGTTTCTCGCAATGCATTGAACCCAAGCCAGGCATCGGCATTCGCGTACCGCGACAGCCGCGGGCCCTGCGCTTATCGCAAGATCCCGACGTGGCCCGACTCAACCACCGCCCAGGGCATGCACGATCTCGACTTTGTCGCCTTCGTTCAAGGCCGTGTCGGCGTGGCGCCCGCGCGGCACGATCTCGCCGTTGATCTCGACCGCGACCCGGCGTTCGCCGAGGCCTTCCTCGCGCAGCAGGTCGACCAGCTTGATGGGCGCGGCGAGCACGCGCGGTTCGCCATTGAGCAGAATATTCATGCCGATATTGTTGCGTGTACGTCGCGCGGCGGCCAGCCTTTGCCGCAGCGGGCGGTTCGCTGATCGCCGCGCGGGCCACCGGCCCGATGCTGGCGCGTTGCCGACGCGGCGCGGACACGGTGTCATCGACTGTCTGTGACCTCTGGCCCCGGCGCGCGGCGTCCACGAGGACCATAATCGCGCCGCCGGCTCCGATCGCGGCGCCTCCGGCCGGCCGCGGTCGCGCGCCGCCGTTCCGCAACCGGCGCCCCGAATCGGCACCCCGAATCGGCACGTTTGCCGCGCTGCGCCTTGCTTTGCTCGCGTGGCACATGTTTCGATTCAGCCATCCGGCGGCGTATGTCGCGCCGCGCGGAGCCTCATCCGGCGCCCGATCGTCCTCGTCAGGATCGGTCGAACGCCACCACCGCTACTTATCAATGCAGGGAAGTTAATGATGAAACCCGTTCGCACCGCGCTGGCCGCCGCCCTCGTGCTGGCCGCCGCCCCGGCCTTCGCCCAGACCTATTCGCAGACCGTCTTCATCGGCGACAGCCTGACCGACTCGGGCCACTTCCGCCCGGCGCTGATCCAGGCGGTCGGCCCCAACGGCGCGCTGCTCGGCCGCTTCACCACCAACCCGGGCCTGGTCTGGGCCGAGTACGTCGCCGACTACTACGGCACCAACGCCAACAGCGACAACCAGGGCGGCACCAACTACGCCGTCGGCGGCGCCCGCACCGGCGTCAACACTTCCGGCGCGCTCGGCCCGATCCCGTCGTTGACCACCCAGACCACCAATTACCTCGTCGCCAACGGCGGCCGCGCCGATCCCAACGCGCTGTACACCGTGTGGGGCGGCGCCAACGACCTGTTCGCGGTCGCGGGCGGCGCACCGGCGCAGGCGACCATCACCAACGCGGTCACCGCGCAGATCGGCGTGATCGGCGCGCTGCGCAACGCCGGCGCCGAATACATCCTGGTGCCGACCATTCCCGACCTCGGCGTGACCCCGCAGTTCCGCGCCGGCGGCGCGGCTCAGCAGGCCGCGGGTACCCAGCTGGCGACCACCTACAACACCGCGCTGTACGGCGGCCTGGCCGCGACCGGCCTGCGGGTGATCCCGCTCGACACCTTCAACCTGCTGCGCGAGATCACCTCCAACCCGGCGCCGTACGGCATCACCAATGTCACCGGCACCGCGTGCAACCCGCAGATCACCGCGTCGTCGGTCACCTGCAGCCCGCTCAACTACGCCGCGCCCGGCGCGCCCGACAGCTATGCCTTCGCCGACGGCGTGCATCCGTCGAACGCGTCGCACAAGATCCTCGCCGACTACGCCTTGTCGGTGCTCGAAGCGCCGCGTTTCATCGCCGTGCTGCCGAATTCGGCGGCGACCACCGGCCGCGCCCGCGCCGACCAGGTGACCAACCACGTCGCCGGCGTCCAGGACGGCGACGGCATGCGTTGGTGGGGCAGCGTGCGCGGTGACTTCCAGCGCTACCGCGACGGCGACCTGTACGACGGCGCCGGTCCGGCGCTGACCGGCGGCGTCGACTGGACCCGCGGCAAGCTGGTGTTCGGCGGCTTCCTCGGTTACGGCCAGCAGAAGCAGGACTTCGGCCTGCGCAACGGCGATTTCGACCAGAAGGAAATCAGCATCGGCGGCTTCATCGGCTGGTATGGCGAGCGCGCCTGGATCAACGGCCAGCTGAGCTACACCAAGCTGGACTTCGACATCGACCGCAACGCCAACCTTGGCCCGGCGACCCGCGTGCATCACGGCTCGGCCGACGGCAAGAACGTCACCGCCGCGCTCAACGGCGGTTACGAATTCGGCGAAACCGTGCGTCACGGCCCGGTGATCGGGATCGTGGCCCAGCGCATCGACATCGACGGCTTCGCCGAAAGCGATCCGAACCTGGCGACCTCGCTGGCGTACCCGGACCAGTCCTTCGACTCGCTGATCGGCAGCGTCGGCTGGCAGATCAATTACACCCACAGCGAAAGCTTCCGTCCGTACGCGCGCCTGACCGTCGACCGCGAGTTCGAAGACGCGCCGAAGAACGCCTACGCGCGTCTGCAGACCGTGCCGGGCCTGGGCAACTACGCGGTCAAGGGCCGCGAGTTCGACCAGGACTACGGCACCTTGCTGTTCGGCGCGCGCACCAAACTGTTCGGCCTGGACGCCAACCTCGGCGCCAGCGTCACCGTCGGCCAGCAAGGCGGCAACAACGCCACCGTGTTCGCGCAGATCGGCAGCGGGTTCTGATTGCGGCGCGGTCGCTTTAGCGATCGCGTTTGCTTAGAGGTTTGCGTTGTAGTCGAAGAAACCGGGCTGAAAGGCCCGGTTTTTTATGAGCGGCGATCCGGTTGGTTGTGCGTGGCGATCGGCTTGCGGGCATGCAGTGGCGAGTTGCGATCGGGCGAGGATCGAAAGCGGCGAGGCGATAAGTCGCGGGTCGATCGCGGATCGGTAGTTTTGGCGTGGATGTTCTAGGTGGGGCTTCGGTCGCGACGCTGCGCGGCCCGGGTAGTTATGTTCGCAAGCGATAACCGCTAAAAGCATCTAAGCGGGAGGTGCGCCTCAAGATGAGATCTCCGGGTCGGTTTCGATCCGATCAAAGGGCGTCGGAGCTGAAGCCCGCCCGTCAGCCTTCGTAGGCCCGCGACATCTGGGCCGCAAGGAAGGGAAGTCGCGAGGAAAGGGAATCGCGACGCCGGCCATCGCCATGCGCCCGGGAACGTCTCATCCGCCCTGGCCGCGCCGAACAACGCGCCCCGGTATCCGCATCGCCGCACCACATTGCCACCCGCGTTCGGGCCGAATAGACTGGTCCGCAAGCGGGTGTAGTTCAATGGTAGAACTGCAGCTTCCCAAGCTGCTAGCGTGGGTTCGATTCCCATCACCCGCTCCACTTCAACCCCATCGCGCGCAAAGCGCTGACCCACAAGGGGTTTTCCAAACGACGAGCCCGAAGCGATGCCCTCACCGAGGTATCGTTTGAGGTATCGTTTTCATGCCCAAGCCCTGTTTCTTGACCCGAGACAGCGGTCTGTATGTTCGCTTCCGCGTGCCTGATGACGTGCGTTCACAAGTTCGGTCACGCTTCTTGGTTCGCTCGCTGGGCGGGTTGCGTGGAGATGACGCACGGCTCTCCGCGGCGCTCTGGGGTGTGGCACTCTTGGCCGTGTTCCATCGCCTACGGAAGGGGGATGACGTCGCCGGATTCGATCCGAAGAAGTTCGTCGACATCGCCCAGCGGGCGACGGCACGCTTCGCCAGTGGACGGCGACCGGAGTGAGGATCGGCGGGATCGACTTCGCCACGCAGGGCCTGATCGACGGATGGTGGCGGAATGATCTGCCGCGGTAATAAATAAGAACACCCGCGTCACTATCCTCGACCAAGCAAGCGAGAGGCTCGGCCTTGCGGCGCTGTCTTGTTTTTATTTGTACGCACAGCCGTGGCCAGTGATGTTGACAAGTTGGCATGCTCTACATTGAGCATCTTGGTGTTCGCAGTCGCCGACGCTGAGATGCTGGATGCTCAGGATTAGCTCCCTCAAGCCGCAAAGGACGTGCTGGCAACTTCCCCACGAAAGACGCAGATGTTTCATAGGAAACGGATGTCTCCACGCGCCATGATGGCGGTGGTGGCTTCTGTCGACGGGCACCTGATTGCCCCCCAAGGAGATCGACGATGTCTAGAAGAAATGGAGTTCCATCCGCCGGGCTCGACCGGCATCCCCTCGTAGCCGTGCTGGCCCTTTCCATCGGCGCGGCGCTATGCACAAGCGCCCAGGCCCAAGAGGCAGGCAAGCTCTGGATCAGCAACGCCATTCCAACCCAACCTCAGCGTACCGAGGCGGGCATCCAGCAAGAGATCAAGACCTTTCTCTCCAATTTCCCCGGAGGATCAGCATCAAAGCTGCTCGTCACGGGTAATGTCGTCTTCGGCAACAAAGCGGTCTACAACTACGATTTCGAGCCGCTACCGCCGATCATCGAGGCGTGGCGTTACAGCGAAACCAGCAGTTCCGCCGGCCCCGAGGTTGGTTCGATCGAAGCGCTCAAGGCTCAACTCATCCAGCGCTTCAATCAGGAGAGCGTCAACGAGGGGTGCCCGGCCGCGACAACGATCCAAATTGCTCCCGACTGGAGTGAGGACGTTCTATGGGACGATGGCCAGTCTTCCACTCTAGGGTTCGGCGACTACGACGGCACGCGATCGGCCTGGACCGGAAGTCAGTGCGATACGGTCAACCTCAGCGGTTCCACAAAGCGTGAGCGCGATATCGCGTGTCCGAACGATGCTTTGCTGTCTTGGCGGGAAGACCTACAGGCTTGCGGCGGTCCTCCGTTCCAGATCAGCTACGAAACCGCGCCGTTGCCCAAGAACGAATGTCCGGTCGGCAACCCGTGCGATCCCACCACCGGCGACAAGTCCGAGCCGGCGCCTGATTTCGATCTGGGCTGGATCGCGTTCGACCGGCATTACCACTCGATGGCCTCGGCCGGGCGAAGTGGTTTCGGCGATGGCTGGACCCACTCGCACAACATCCAGTTGGCCATGGGCACCGACCCCATGGACCCGAACCAAACCCTGCAAATGGGGTTGGTCGAAGCCGACGGGGCGCAAATCTCGTTCACCGCCGTTGGTTCCGCGTATGAGGCCGACGACGGCAGCGGCGATCGGGTCGTCGCCGACGGCACGGACTGGCTGCTGTACCGACCGGACCGGGTGCTGCGTTTCAACGTCAAAGGGCGCCTGATTGAGCAACGTTTCGAAGATGGCACCTCGTTGGGCTACACGTACGACGCGTCGCGGCGCTTGACGACGATCACCCACAGCAGTGGTCGAAGCTTGGGGTTCGAGTACAGCGCCGTAGGAGACAACGCGCCCATCATAGCGATCCGCTCTGCCGGTGTTGCGCTCGCCAGCTACACCTACACCGCCGGCGGCCAAGTCGAAACCGTCACCTACGCAGGCGGTGGAATCCGCACCTACCATTACGAGGACACGCGCTTTCCGCGCTTCCTGACTGGCGTGACCCGCGAGGATGGGCAGCGCTACAGCACCTTCGCCTACGACGACAAGGCGCGGGTGGTGTCGAGCACCCATGCCGGCGGCGCGGACGCAGTGACCTTGACCTACCCCGCCGCGGGCGGATCGATCGTGACCGACGCGCTGGGTCAGACCACCACGTACGGCGTGTTGCCGGCTGGAAACGACGGCCTGTCGCGCAAGCCCACCACGTTCACCGACACGCGCGGAAGCGTCACCCGCACGTATCTGGACGCGGGCTCCGATTTCCGGCGTCGCTTGAGCACGGTCGAGGACCGGCGCAATGTAAACACCAATCACAGCTACACCGAAGCAAATGACGCTGTGACGGGCCAGCCGGCGCGCACCCACGCGGTCACAGAAGCGGTGGGCCTGGATGAGGAGCGCACCAGCCAGGTGCGTACCGATATCGCCAGCAACAGAGTGTTGATGACGGTGGTTGGGAACCGTGAAACCCGCATCACGCGCAACGCCCGGCTGCAGCCGGTCACCGTGGCGGTGCGCGACACCACCACCAACAATGTCCGCACGACCACCTACGCCTACTGCGAATCGGGGGATGTGTCGGCACCCAACAGCACCTGCCCAACCTTGGGTCTGCTGAAATCGGTGGACGGTCCGCGAACCGATGTCAGCGACATCACGACGTTTGAGTATTTCGGCAGTGACGACAGCACTTGTGCCACCACGCCGGAACTATGCACCTACCGCAAGGGTGACGTGCATAAGACGATCGATGCGCTCGGCCGTGCAACGCAGGTGCTGGGCTACGATCCGCAAGGTCGACCGTTGTCCGTGCTCGATCCCAACGGCGTGGTCACCGATTACGAATACAACGCGCGCGGCTGGCTGACGGTCACGAAGGTGCGTGGGGCCAACAACGCGGTGGAGACCGACGACCGCATCACCCGAATCGAGCACGAGCCCACCGGTCTGGTCAAGAAGGTGACTCTGCCCGACGGCGTCTACACCCGCTACACCTACGACGCGGCCCACCGCTTGACCGACGTCTTCGACAACGCAGGCAACACGATTCATTACACGCTCGACCTGGCCGGCAACCGCAAGCAGGAAGACACCAAGACCGCTGGCGGAACGCTTCGGCAAACCCTGTCGCGCGTGTTCAATACGCTGGGGCAGCTGGAAGCGCTCAAGGATGCATCGCAGAACGCCACGGGCTTCCACTACGACGCCAACGGCAACCCGGACCTGATCACCGATGCCTTGTCGCGCAGCAGCACCCGGACTGCCGACCCTCTCAACCGCTTGAGCATCAGCGTGCAGGATGCCGGGGCTGGCGGCTTGGCCGCTGAAACCAAGTTCAAATACAACGCGTTCGACCAGATCACCCAGGTCACCGATCCCAACGCGCTCAACACGGTCTACGCTTACAACGGCTTCGGGGATCGGACCAAGCTGACCAGTCCGGATACGGGCGTCACCGACTTCACCTACAACAGCGCGGGTCTGTTGGCGACGAAGAAGGACGCCAATGACGCCGTGGCGCATCGCTACACCTACGATGTGCTCGGTCGGCCGAAGGCGGTCTTCTACACGGCCGCAGGTCCGGCGGATGTCGAATACGATTACGACACCGTCAACGCCGAATGCACCGCGGGTCAGGGCTTTGCGACGGGACGGCTTACTGCGTCGCGGACCGAAGGCAATGAGCTGAAGTATTGCTACGACCGCTTCGGCCAAGTTGTACGCAAGGTGCAGATCGTTGCGGGCAAGAGTTTCACCCTGAGCTATGCCTATACCCTTGCGGGAAACCTCGACAGCCTGACCTATCCCGACGGCACCACCGTGGACTATGTCCGCGATTCGCAAGCGCGAATCACCGAAGTCGGCGTTCGTCCGAACGGTGGCAGCCGCACGGTGCTGCTGAACAACGCGACCTACGAGCCGTTTGGTCCGGTGAAAGGGTGGACCTACGGCAACGGCCGGACGCTGGCCCGCACGTACGATCTGGATTACCGCCCCAAGACCATTCTTGACAGCGCCAGTGGCGGCTTGTCGCTCGGCTACGGTTACAACAGCGTTGGCGAGCTGACGGAGTTGAAGGACGGTCTGCAAAGCGCTTTTCAGGCGAAGTACGCCTACGACACGCTGGGCCGCTTGACCGTCACCCAGGACCCCAACGCCAACCCACTGGAAACCTACACCTATGACAAGACCGGAAACCGGAAAAGTCTGACGGACGGTGGTGGCCTGCAAGCCTATGGGTACAACAGCGCCGGAACCCATCGCTTGACCGACGTGGCCGGCGTGGCACGTGGCTACGACGCGGCCGGCAACACCACCAGCATCGGCGGCACCACGAAGGAGTTCGTTTACAGCCCGGGCGATCGATTGAGCCAGTTCAAGCAGGCCGGAGTCATCAGGGCGAGTTATCGCTACAACACCCGCGGCGAGCGGGTGGCCACGACGGGGGCCACAACCACGGCGATCGACACCTACACGCTGTATGACGAGGCGGGCAACTGGATCGGCGATTACGGCGCCACGGGAGCTCCAAAGCAGCAGGCGGTTTGGTTCGGCGACGCCCCGGTGGGCTTAGTGGTGGGCAGCGGAGTGGCCCAGACACTTGCCTATGTCGAGCCGGATCATTTGGGCACGCCACGTGCCGTCATAGACCCTGCTCGTAACGTCGCCATTTGGGCGTGGGACGCCAAGAGCGAAGCATTTGGTAGTAGCCCGCCGAATCAGGATCCGGACCTGGATGGCACCGCGTTCGTGTTTAACATGAGGTTCCCGGGGCAGCGATATGACGCTGCCACTGGGCTGGTCTATAACTATTTTCGTGACTACGACCCTGGAACCGGTCGCTACGGGCAGAGCGATCCGATTGGGCTGGACGGGGGCATCAGTACTTATGCATATGTGGGCTCTTCTCCCCTCAGAAAGAAGGACTTCTATGGCTTGCGAGATCCCTTCCTAAAGGTATACGCCCCGCATGATTACACTGAATGCGAAACGCAAGAGTTTCTGGATGAGGCAAGAAAAGATGTCACCGAAGTTACTATGCCATGGCGGGCAGTCCGAATGTTCCAAAATCACACTGGGAAGTTTGATTTTAAGTATACGCGTAAGCTTTCTACGTTTATTGTAGATGGGAAAATTCTGTCAAGTGCGGCGTTCGGAAATTATTTGGCGGGATATGCTGGCCAATACTATTACCCCGGCGGATATATAGATATTCGTTTGGCTGGGCTTGTTTTTGACTACATAGATGGCGCAAAAAATTGGGATTTAGATAGCATACCGGACATAGATGCAGGTGCCGCACGTGCAGATGCAGAACGTGCGGGTAGCGTTTCCTTAGATCCATGTGGATGCCACAAAAAATGAATATTCCTTTGTTTGTCGTTATAAGCATAGGCGTTGCCGCCCTGATCGCCTGCCTGACCTCCAACCGGAGAGCCGTTCTCGCGGTTGGGCTGTTGGTGTTGTGGCTGTGCGTTTGCTACATGCTCCTGATTCCTTTTGTTGGTGCCGTGCGAATCGCCTTGGCACCGGTGGACGCCACTTCTTCTGCCTATATCGTGGTGGGGGAGGCGTTAAATGTTGTTCTTCAGGAGCTAACTCCTGCAAGATTGGCGGTCGCAGGATTCTCGCTGGCCATTGCGGCGATAGCGTTCGTGAGATCCAACAAGAAGGTTAGTTGAAACTAAGGCAGGGGTCAGGGTGAGCTAATGTGTCCGATACAACGGGAACCATTTAGCCGGTGTCGTTGGAGTTTAGTTTTGCCGGCTCATTTCTGGCCCCTGCCGCAGTCACATTTTTTTTGCCGAAAGTAATCGAAAAACCCAACTGCCCGACCCGGCGATCGGGCCGCGGCCGAAAATGTGATCAAAGATATGAACAATGCCCTCGGAGGAAAATAGTCATGGGCCGTGAAGTTTTTTTGGGCTCGTTGATTGACGCTTCCAGTGGAATACGGGCTGCATATCAGGAAGTTCAGGACGAGTGGTTACCAGAGGAACCGCCAATCACTCGGCTGTATGCCGCTCTTGGCTATCAGATTGCCGAGGAATTTTCTAGCGCCGACGCTGCCACCAATCGCCATATTTTCTCATTGATTGAGGAGGCCATGGAGAAAGGTGACAGAAATTTGATGGTGGCGGTCGCAACGGGTCTTATCGAGGCATTAGCGACTCGAGCGAGCCAAGTCGAAAATTTATGGGAACAGATAGAGCCGCACCTGGGGCCGCGATCACTGCGGCACGCCGAGGCTTGGCTAGCCCCATGACCCTGTAATCCGCCTTTTAGCTGCAGGGCTGGAGTAGCGGTTCGATTCCCATCACCCGCTCCAGATTCGCCAGGCATCGACATTGAGTCAATGACGCGGCACGCCACGACGGCTCGATCCCATGGATCGGGCCGTCGTTGTTTCCGGGATTTCGATGCGTGCGACTAAGGTGGCGGCGATGCTTGCCATCGCCGCACTATTGGATGGGTGGCGCGTTTGAGCCGCTTCAACGCGCTTGCACCAGGGCGCTACGTTTTCGCTCACGTCGTGCCAAGACGGTCGTGCGATCCGCACGGCGCAATCGCCGGCATGCACCCGATCGACTCTTACAGACCGCGACTACTCGGCCTTAGCCGGCAAGCGATGCCACCCGCGCTCGTAGGCCAGCGTCCCCCACAAGGCCTGCAGATGCGCCGTATTCGCCAGCGCCGGGTCGACCGACGCCGCGGGCGTCATGCGCTCGCCGGGGGTATAGGTAAATTGCCTGGGCGGCTGGCCGGGCTGCAGCACGATGACGTCCTTGCCGGTCATCCAGGCGAAGTTCTTGTCGTATTGCATCATCGCGCGGCCGGGCTGGAATCGATCGCGTTGGTTGAGGTCGTGACCGCTCATCGGCGTCGGCGTATCGATTCCGATCAGCGATAGCAAGGTCGGGGGCAGATCGATCTGGCTGACGATGCGCTTGTCTCGCGCCGGCGCGACCGCGCCGCCCAGGATCACGCCGGGGATATGGAAATTGTCGATCGGCACCAGGTCGCGCCCGAATGCTCTTGAATCGTGATCGGCGACGATCAGGAAAATAGTGTCGTTCCAATAGTCGGACGCCATCGCCTTGCGGAAAAATTCGCCCACCGCGTAATCGGCGTACTTGGCCGCGTTGTTGCGCGTGGCCTGCGGTTGCTCGTAGAGCTCGATGCGGTCGCTGGGAAATTCGAACGGGTCGTGGTTGCTCGAACTGAATACGAAACCGAAGAAGGGTTTGCCCGCTTGATGCATGCGCGCGAATTCCTGGTGCGCGCGATCGAACAGGTCTTCGTCGGACACGCCCCAGGAACCGGTGAACGCGGGGTGCGGATAGTCCTTCTGCTCGATCACCCGCTGAAACCCGTTCGACAGGAAAAATCCGCGCATGTTGTCGAAGTGGCTTTCGCCGCCGTAGTAGAAAGTGGTGTCGTAGCCACGACGGCGCAGCACTTCGGCCAGGGTGAAAAAATTCTGCTGGCTGAGCGGTTGCTTGACCACCGCCTGCGACGGCGTCGGCGTGAAACCGGTCAGCACCGCTTCGATGCCGCGGACCGAGCGCGTGCCGGTCGCGTACAGGCGCTCGAATGCCCAGCCTTGCGTGGACAGCCGATCGATGTTTGGGGTCAACGGTCGTCCGCCGAGGTTGCCCACGAACTGCGCGCCCAGGCTTTCTTCGAGCACGATCACCAGATTTCGCGGCTTGCCGGTGTAGGCGGGCGGGCGACGGGCGAGGCTCGGCAGTTTCGGATCGACGAAGGCGTCATGCGGAAGCTGCATGCCGTCGGTGACGGCCTTGACGACTTCGGCATCGGCCGCGCCGCCGTAGATTCGCGCGCCCGGATCGTGGCGCAGCCAGTCGCGCACCGCGAATGCCAGCGAATAGAAAGAGTTCAACGGCAAGGTATTGACCGTTGCGTTACTGGAAAAAGCCATCATCGCCGGGTTCATCGGACGATGACCGAGGGTCGAGCGGATGCCGAGCGCCACCAGGCAGATCAGCAACACGGCGAACGGCAGGCGCGCGCTCCAGTGAGCGTTCGACTGCGCGCTCGCATGCAACTGGCGATTGGCGAAGCGCCAGACCAGCCAGCCGGTGGCCGCGCTCAGCAGCAACGCCAACGCGGCGCTGACGAGGTGGCCTTTGGCCAGGGTGGAGCCGACCTCGCGCGGATAGATGAGGTATTCCAGGAACAAGCGGTTGGGACGTAAGCCGTATTCCTGCATGAACGTCGGCGTGGCCAGTTCCAGCACGACCAGCACGGTCAGCGACAACGCAAGCCAGGCCGCCATGCCGGCCCGCACCAGCGCGTGGCGCGCGATCCGCGCCGGCAGCAGCAGGTACAGCGCGGTGACGATACCGAGCAACATGCACAATGCCGCGATGTCGACGCGGACGCCTTGCAACAGGACGCGCGACCAGGCGTTGGCGTCGTTGACGGCGTCGGCTTGCCACAACGCCAGTCCCAGGCGGGACAGCGAGAGCACGGCGAGGCCGATGCCGAAGCAACACAGAAAGGGAACCACCCGCGCCAGGCAGTCCTTGATCACACGCACAAGCATCGCGACTCCCGTAGCTCTGCTCCGGGCCGCGGGCGCCGGCCGCGCGCGACGCAAAGCAGATTCTTGGAAAAATGGTCGAGCAAGGTCTGTCGGAGAAAGGTCGGAAGGGTGGCCGTGGCCCGCCAACACCGGGCGGATCAAGGGGCGGGACACGGACGTGGTGTGCGACGGAAACGCCGATATCGGGGTGTTGCGCGAAACAGGCCGCGGTTGCCGGATGCGGTGCGGCGTGAGGGCTCCATGGTCCGAGTGCCAGCCCAATGGGTTTTGTTCATCGCGCTTGATGGATCCGGATAAACCGGTCGTGGCCGATGTTGGGCGGCGTTTGTCGGGATGCCGGCCGCGGCGCAGGGCGAATCGCCGGTTCCAACGAAATAGCGCCGCGACGCTCCGCGGCCCGTCGCCGCTTGCGCGCCTGCGCTGCGCGCGTTGCTAACAATTCGTTAGCGCGAGTGCCGACGCCTAAACCGCAAGCAACTGCGAAAGTTGACAGGCTGCGCAACCGACGTGGTTGTGGGCACACTCCGATGCGATCGACAGACGAACGGATGCGGACGATGGGGCAGGGATGCGATGCGCTTGCGCGCGATGATGTGTCGACGCATCGCGCTTGGCGACATGACGGCGAGTAAGCGCGACGCCGCGCGCACCGAGCGCGCGTGTGCGTGGGGCGTGGTGGCCCTGGTCCATGCCGGTTTCATCTGGGTCGCCATGCAATGGCGCATGCCGGCCGATGCGGTCGAGGACGATTCGGTATTGGCGCTGATCTTTATCGCCGCGCCGTCGCGTCCGCCCGCGCGAACGCCGCAGCTTCCGCAGCCGGCACAACCGCCCGAACGACGCGATCGCGTTACTTCAGCGCCACGCAAACCGCCACCGCGCGAACGCGTCGATACGACCACTGCCTCGTCGCCGGCCGTCGATCCCGCGCCGCAAGATCAGCCCAGCGGCCTGAGCGCCATGCAGATCGATCCACGCGTGACCGATCCCGCGCGCGCCACGCGCGCGCCCTGGGACGCGCCCGCGGCCGATCTGCTCGAGCGACGCGCGCCGAGTCTGCCGGGACACGCAACGCAGCGTTTCAAAATGCAGCCGCAGCGTTCGCTCGCCACCGCGGTCGAGCGCTTCGGGCAGATGTTCGGCGGACGCGGCGAAGACCCGTGCAAGCGCACCCGCGCCAACATCGACGGGCTCGCATCGCAGGGCGATTCGGCGGATTTGCAGCGCGAACTGGAGTACGAAAGACGCTATTGCCGACCCTGAAGGGTTCAGTGGATCGGTGCCCGGCGATGTAAAAAAATCATTGCATCGTCACCATGCACAATCCGATGCTCACGGCCGACGCGATCGCAATCGACGCTGCATCGTCGGCGCGCTATGCTTCGCGCCCGGTCCCGAGTGGGGCGCCGCGCATCGCACCGTCGCCTTGGGCCTGGACGATCCGCGCCCACTTCGGTCCGATACGTACGGCGGCCGCGAGGTCGCCGTTTTTTGTCGCTGCGACGCGAGTGGAACCCAACGACGGTACATCGTCGCGGTCCAAGCCGAAGCGGTCGTCCTAACCCCATTTGCAATCGCCACAGCGGAGGTGCGATGTCGTCCAAGATCGTCCTCGGTTGGCGCGAGGTCGCCGCCTTGCCCGTGCTGGGCATCGCCGCGGTGCGCGCCAAGATCGATACCGGCGCGCGCAGTTCGGCCTTGCATGTCGACGCGCAGTGGCGTTACGTCGACGGCGGCCAGCCCTGGGTCGGGTTCCGGCTCAGTCCGGGCGTGGTCGGCGCCGACGTGATCGAAGCGGCCGCGCCGGTGTTCGACGAACGTTTCGTCACCGACTCCGGCGGTCATCGCACCAGCCGCGTCTTCGTCCAGACCGTGCTGAGTCTGGCCGGTACGCAACGCGAAATTGAAATAAACCTGTCGGATCGTCGCGGTATGCGCTTTCCGATGTTGCTTGGCCGCACCGCGGTGACGCATTTGTTCACGGTCGACCCGTCGCGCTCGTTCCTGCATGGGCGCGCGCGGCGCCGGGTCAGCCGCACCTGAGCCGCGCGCCCGACGCGCGCCGTCCTTCCCCATTCACATGACTCCTGCCGATGAAGCTCGCGATCCTGTCGCGTAACACCAAGCTCTATTCGACGCGCCGTCTGGTCGAAGCCGCGCGCGAGCACGGCCACAGCGTGCGCGTGCTCGATCCGTTGCGTTGCTACATGCGCATCGCCTCGGACGGGTTCCAGATGCATTACAAGGGCCGCGAGATCGCCGGTTACCACGCGGTGATCCCGCGCATCGGCGCTTCGGTCACGCGTTACGGCTCGGCGGTGCTGCGTCAGTTCGAACTGATGGAGACCTACACGCCCAACACCTCCGACGCGATCCTGCGCGCGCGCGACAAGCTGCGCAGCCATCAGCTGCTGGCCGCGCAGCGCATCGGCCTGCCGGCGACGGTGTTCGGCGACAACCCCGACGACACCGCCGACCTGCTGTCGATGCTCGGCCCGCCGCCGCACGTGATCAAGCTCAACGAGGGCACCCAGGGCGCGGGCGTGATGCTGACCGAGAAGCTGTCGGCGTCCAAGGGCGTGATCGAGGCGCTGCGCGGCCTGTACGCGAATTTCCTGGTGCAGGAGTTCGTCGCCGAAGCCAAGGGCGCGGATCTGCGCTGTTTCGTGGTCGGCGGCAAGGTGGTCGCGGCGATGAAGCGGCAAGCCCCCAAGGGCGACTTTCGCTCCAACCTGCACCGCGGCGGCACCGCCAAGGGCGTGCGCGCCAGCGCGGCCGAGCAGGAGGTCGCGGTGCGGGCGGCCCAGGTCCTGGGCCTGGGCGTGGCCGGCGTCGACCTGATCCGCTCCGACCGCGGTCCGCTGGTGCTGGAGGTCAACGCCTCGCCCGGCCTGGAGGGCATCGAGGAGGCCAGCGGGGTCGACGTGGCCAGTGAAATCATCCAGTACGTGGCCGGCCGGATCCAGCTCAAGACCCCCCGACGTGCCGGCGGAAAACGCTGAACGGGGCTCGCCGGAGCGGTCGGGCTTGCCCGATCCTGTGGAATGGCAAGCCTGGCAGGTCATCTGCCGGCGACCCGCCGAACGGCAGGTCCCCGGCCCGGAAGGCGCGGGCCGCCAGGAGCGCAACTTCGGGTTGCGAATAACTTTTATTTAACACTGCTTTTAACGGCGGTTTAATCGAAATCCGCGTAGCGTTACCGGACCGCAGCACTGCAGCTCCTCCAAGTCGCGCTCCTCGTCAGAACGTTACGGATAGGGATCTGGTCGAAGCAGGTTACGGTAATCGGGGCAATACCCTTTTGGCCCAGGCGCGGTGGCCCCGCGTCTGGGCTTTTTATTTTTGCCGCGGTTTTCAGGGGCAAATCGATTGGGTTGCGATGCCGCAGCGACCCATGACCTTCGGCCTATGCCGCCGACCCGCCGCTTGAACGGCAGCCCTCGGCCCCGTTCACCTTTCCGTTCACTTTACATTCGCTCTGGCAGAATCCTCGGCTTGCCGCCGCTGCGCATCGTGCAGCGGCCCGAATGACGGAACCCCGGGCGTCGCCGCACGGTCGAACGCCAACCCACTGGGAAGAGCACATGCGCATACTCGTGATCGAAGACAACCAAGACATCGCCGCCAACCTCGGCGACTTTCTTGAAGACCGCGGCCACACGGTGGATTTCGCCGCCGACGGCATCACCGGATTGCACCTGGCGGTCGTGCACGACTTCGACGCCATCGTTCTCGATCTGAACCTGCCGGGCCTCGACGGCCTGGAGGTCTGCCGCAAGTTGCGCAACGAAGCGCGCAAGCAGACGCCGGTGCTGATGCTGACCGCGCGCGACAGCCTCGACAACAAACTCGCCGGCTTCGATTCGGGCGCCGACGATTACCTGATCAAGCCGTTCGCGCTGCAGGAAGTCGAAGTCCGCCTCAATGCGCTGTCGCGTCGCGGCCGCGGCGTGCAGACGCGGGTGCTCAACGCCGCCGATCTGGAATACAACCTCGACACCCTGGAAGTGCGCCGCCAGGGCAAGCTGCTGCAGCTCAACCCGACCGCGCTGAAGATCCTGCAGGCATTGATGGAAGCCTCGCCGGCGGTGGTCACGCGACAGGAACTGGAGACCCGCGTGTGGGGCGAGGAACTGCCCGACTCCGACAGCCTGCGCGTGCACATCCACGGCCTGCGCGCGGTGGTCGACAAGCCGTTCGACACGCCGCTGATCCAGACCCGTCACGGCATCGGTTATCGCATCGCAGCGCCCGAAAGCAACGGTTGATCGCGTGGCCTCAGGGGACCCGTCCGCATCGCGGCTGCAAAAGAAGAAGCGCTTCCGGCGACGGTTGCGCAGTCGCATCATCCTGTCTTTCGTATTGCTGGGCTTCGGCCTGACCGCGATGTTCGCGTTCGCGACCAACTGGACGCGCACGCGGGTCGAGAATCAGCTCGTCGAAGACGTGATGAATCGCAACATCGCCAATGCTGCGCGGCAGTTCGAGCTCGATCCGAGCAATCCGCAGATCGCGTTCGACCAAGTGCGCGCGTTCGTCTACACGCCGGATAAATTCGATTCGGTGCGGCTCAACCGGCCGGAGTGGTACGACCTCAAGGACGGCATCGTCGGCATGACCGGCATCGGCGAAGACGGCAAGCCGTTCGCCTACAAGCTGGCGGTGCGCAAGACCCCGGGTGCGTGGTTCTTCCTGGCCTACGACATGACCCAGTCGGCGCGCAGCGAAAGCCAGTTCAACCGCGCGCTGTATCTGTCGGTGCTGGTGTTCACCCTGTTCTCGCTGCTGGTCGGCTGGTGGGCGGCGTCGCGGGTCATGAGCCCGGTGTCGGAGCTGGCCAACCGGCTCAAGCGCTCAGGCCGCAGTTCGCAGTCCGAGGCGCTGGCCGCGCACTTCCCGGACGACGAAGTCGGCCAGCTGGCCGAGGCGCTAGACGATTACGCCGAGCGCCTGACCAACGTGGTCCAGCGTGATCGCGAGTTCAACGCCGACGTCAGCCATGAACTGCGCACGCCGCTGGCGGTGATCAAGGGCGCGGTCGAACTGCTGCTGTCGCGGCCGGACATCGAGGACAAGACGCGCAACCGGTTGTTGCGTATCCAGCGCGCCGAGCAGCAATGCACCGACCTGATCAGCGCGCTGCTGCTGTTGTCGCGCAACGAGCGCGGCCATGGCGCGACCGATATCGCCAAGCTGTCCGAGCAGCTGCTCGAAGCGCATCGCGCCCAACTCGGCGGCAAGGCGCTGGCGTTGCGGGTCGAAGGCGAACGCGGGCTGGTGGTCGACGCGCCGGAAGCCGCGGTCGCGGTGGCGCTGGGCAACCTGATCGGCAACGCGGTCAAGTACACCACCCAGGGCGAGGTCGTGGTGCGATTGCATCCGCGCTCGGTCGAGGTGATCGATTCGGGTCCGGGCCTGAGCGCCGAGGACGCGGCCAAGTTGTTCGAACGCGGTTATCGCGGTACCCACGCCGGCCATTCGCAGGGCGGCGGCATCGGTCTGTCGATCGTGCGCCGGCTGTGCGAGCTGTATGGCTGGGACGTGCGGGTGAAGCCGGGCGAGACGGTCGGGGTGGTGGCTACGTTGAAGTTTGAGCGGGTGGATTGAAGCCCGGGGGCGCGTGGCCCTGTCTGCGTCGATCAATCGATGAATGGGTCGGTTGATGGTTGCGACGACGCAAGGTCTTGCGATGCGGCGGAATCGCTCAACGCTGACGATATGTCCGATGCACAACTGCGCGGCTGCGTCGTAGCCTGCAGTCCTGCGCATCGTGCCGCGTATCGATGCGCCCCCTTTGAAAAAGGGGGCTGCGCCTTACGCAATTACGATGGGTGTACATGAAGCGTGGCGCGGGGGATTTGCTTGTGCTGTTGCTGTTGTGTCTTAGACAAAGCACAAGCAAAGCAAAAGCGAATCCCCCCTGGCCCCCCTTTTGCAAAGGCTCTGTTCGCACTAAGTAGTGACGTCTCATCCTCTGCGCTGCGGCTACGCCAGATTGTCCCGAAAGCCCGTTGGTCGGGCCTTGGGAGACCGTCATGCGCACGCGCGAACTCAATCGTTGGAAGGCCCAGGCGGCCCAGTTGACGCCCCACCAGCGTGAACAAGCCTTGCTATGGCTGCGCGAATGCAGCCACGTGGATGCGGTGACGGCCGTGCTGGAATCCAAGCCAGCGCATTGCCCGCACTGTCCCGCCAGCCGGGTGGTCCGCAATGGCCAAGCCGATGGATTGCAGCGCTTCAAATGCCGCCAGTGCGGGACCAGCTTCAACGCCCTGACGGGCACGCCCTTGGCGCGATTGCGCCATCGCGCCAAATGGCTGCAGCAAGCCCAGGCGATGGCCGAAGGACTGAGCGTGCGCAACGCCGCCGCCCAGATGGACGTGCATCGTACGACCGCGTTCCGTTGGCGCCATCGCTTCCTGGAGGTCGCTTGTCAGCGCAAGGAGCAGCACCAGCAGGGCGTCGTCGAAGCCGATGAAACCTATGTCCTGCGCTCCTATAAAGGCCAGCCCCGGCGGCTGCGGTCCCAGGGATCGCGGCCGCCGCGGCACCGGGGCGGCCCGGCCGCCAAACGCGGCTTGTCCCACGAGCAGGTGCCGATCCTGGTGGTGCGCAACCGTTCGGCACACACCAGCGATTACGTTCTGCAAGCAGGCGATACCCGCAGTTTGCTGGCGGTGTTGCCGATCGCGGTAGCGCCCGATGCGGTCCTGTGCACCGACGGCAGCGCCATGCTGGCTCGGGCGGCGGCCAAGTTGGGGATCGAGCACCACGGGGTGAATGTCCTGCGCGGCGAACGCACCCGCGGGGCTTGGCACATCCAGAACGTCAACGCCTACCACAGCCGATTCAAAGGCTGGCTACGCCGGTTCAAAGGCGTAGCCACCTCCTATTTGCCCAACTATTTGGGATGGTTCAGAGCGTTGGAGCGGAACGCACGAGCGAGCGCGGGAGCCACCGCGTTATTGGCTCTGGCGATTGCGGCGTGAGGTGTCATTACCTAACGCAGACAGAGCCTTTGCAAAGGGGGGGAACAGCTAAGCGCATTAGCGCTTACTTGCCGTTTCGAATTACTCGCCGTCTGGAATTACTTGACCGCTTCCAGCCAACCGTACTTGTCCGCGGTCTTGCCGTTGAACAGACCGAAGAACAGCTCCTGGATGCGCTCGGTCACCGGGCCGCGACGGCCCGTGCCGACCTGACGGCCGTCGACCGAACGGATCGGGGTGATCTCGGCGGCGGTGCCGCACATGAACAACTCGTCGCACAGGTACAGGTACTCGCGCGGCAGGTCGCGTTCGACTACTTCGATGCCGACGTCGCGCGCCAGGGTGATGATGGTGTTGCGGGTCAGGCCGTTGAGCAGCGCGGCGCTGACCGGGGTGGTGTGCAGCGCGCCGTTGAAGACCAGGAACAGGTTCTCGCCGGCGCCTTCCGACAGCAGGCCGGTCGAGGCCAGGGCGATGCCTTCGCCGAAGCCCAGGCGACGCGCTTCGCGCGCGACCAACTGGCCCGACAGGTAATTGCCGCCGGCCTTGGCGCCGGCCGGGATGGTGTTCGGCGCGAACCGCTGCCAGCTCGACACGCAGGCGTCGATGCCTTCCTCGAGCACGCTGGCGCCGAGGTACTGGCCCATCTTCCAGGTCGCCACGGCGACGTCGGTCGGGGTGTCGGCCGACAGGCCGAAGCCGCCCAGGCCGCGGTAGGCGACCGGACGCAGGTAATCGGTGGTGTTGCCGTTGGCCTTGATGACTTCATGGCAGGCGGCGTTGATCTGCTCGACCGAATACGGAATGCCCATGTCGTAGATCTTCGCCGAGGCGAACAGACGCGTGTTGTGGTCGTTCAAACGGAAGATGATCGGGCCGTTCGGCGTGTCGTACGTGCGGATGCCCTCGAACACCGACGAGCCGTAATGCAGCGCGTGCGACATGACGTGGGTGGTCGCTTCGGCCCAGCGCTTGATCGCACCGTTGTGCCAGATCCATTCGGGGTATTGCATCGTCGGCTTCCGTGGTGGGGAGGGGAAACCGCTATTGTGCCCTGCGCCCGGGGGCCGACCCAAGCCGATGCCTCGCCGGTGCGTTGCCGCGCTGTGGCGGCACGCCTGTTCAGCCTTTGATCCACCAGCAGCCGTAGTGGCGGGTCAGGCCGAACACGGTGCGCGATGGAGTGACGCCGTTGCCGAGGGTCTGTTCCAGACGCAGCGCGACCGGCGCGCGCCGATGCGGCACCGGCGCGGGCGCCGCGGCGGCCTGCGTGGCGGTGTCGCCGGCGGGAGTGGCTTGCGCCGTCTGGTTGCCGCTCATACCGGCCGGACGGCCCAGCCCCGCGGGCGCCGACGGCGTGATCGGCGGCAGCGGCGCAAGCGCGGCGTTCGGCGCGGCCGGCGGCAAGGTGGTCCAGGCGCCGGGCACGGCTTCGGGTTCGGGCACGGACGGCATCACCGGCGCGATGTCGAGCAACGGCCGTTGCGCGATCGCATCCAGACGCTGGATCACCGCATAGGCGCGATCGTCGGACATGCCGGCCCAGTGATACACCGAGGCGAGCTTGTTGCCGTCGTGGGCGTCGATCGCGCTGGTGATCTGTCCGACCAGGTCGCGCAGATTGCGCGCGCAACCGCCGGTGTACGGCGTTTGCTGCGCGTTCGCGGGCGCGGCGCCGCGCGGCAGGCGGTCGACGCCGCCGACGCTGGCGCAGTCGCGGTCGGTGTAGACCGAATTGCCGTGCGTATCCGTGCAGCGGCGGATCTGCGCTTGCGCCGGGCTGGAATGCAGCAGCAACGCGGCGGGGGCGGCGGTCAGCAACAGCAGCAGACGAAGTCGGGCGGGCACGGGCATCAGCGAAGACTAGCGCCGGTGGCGGGTTGTGCCCAGTGCGTACGCGTGAAATCGCGTTGCCCAAAGCCCCTCTCCCGTTCACGGGAGAGGGGTTGGGGTGAGGGTAAGCCCGAATTGCGTCGTCGTTCGATGCCTCGCGCGCCCTCATCCGGTCCTTCGGACCCCCTTCTCCCGTGAGCGGGAGAAGGGGAGAGCGCGATCAGTTGCGGAAAGCCGCCACCGTCGCCGCGCGTTCGTTCAACACGCGCGCGTTGTTGCTCTTGGCCGCGGTGCCCATCGGCGAACCGTTGTAGGTGATGTTCGGGTTCGACCAGTAGTTCAGGCGCGGACAGTTGCTGCCGCAGTTGTAGGCCATGATCGTGCGCCACGCATTGCCCGGGCCCCAGTAGCCGTGACCGTAGGGATATACGGTGTTGGTGCCGTTGTTGGGATCGTGGTGCGCGCCGAAGTTGTGGCCGATCTCGTGGGCGAAGCTGTAATAGCCGGTCATGCAACTGGCGCCGACCACGCTGAAGGCGCTGGCCGCGTTCGAGTTCAGATAGCCCAGGCCGCAGTACGCCGGATCGGTGATGACCAGCACATTGACGTCGGCTTTGATCGTGTTGCGGGTGGTGTGGTAGCTGTCGAGGTAGCCGTCGCTGGTGCCGGAGAAACGGCTCAGGTCGGTGTTGAAACCGGCGGTGACATAGCTGTTGGTGTACTGGCCGGCGAGTTCGAAACGCACGTTGACCGCGCTGTTGGCGAAGCTCTGGTTGCTCTCGGTGATCGCCAGGTTGGCCTTGGTCAAGGTGTTGCCGACCGCGTTGGCGGCGGCCTGGGTGTAGACCACCATCACCCGCACCACCGCCGGCGCTTTCTCGACGGCCGCGGCTTCGTCGAACTTGGGATCGTTGAGGAACGGGACGATCGGCTTGGCGCTGTAGGCCGCGGCCGGGTGATCGGGCGGCATCAACGCTTCGTTGATCAGGCTGACGGTGTGGCCGCCGTTCTTGAGCGGATCGATGCGATACAGCTTGCCGCCGGTGCGCACGGTGCCGGACATCTGATCGCCCTGGCGCACGATGATGGCCGACTCTTCCGGATTGTCGATCAGCTCGGCGCCGGTGAATTTATTGATGCGCTTGAGCTGGGTGTTCGGATCGCCGACCAGGCCCTGCCAGATCACGATGCCGTCGGCCTTGCGTTGCGCCTGCAACTTGTGCGCCTTGAGATTGACGCCGGGCGCGAGGTTGAGCAGCAGTTCTTCCTGGGTTTCGTTGATCTGCGCGGCGTCGGCGCGGACCAGGTCGATCTTGACCGCGGCGCGATCGGACTTGATCGCCCGATAGGCCAGATCGCTGTTGAGACTGCGCGCGACGCTGGCGGCGGGGGTGGAGAACAGCGGAGCCGGTTCGGCGGCCGAGGCGGCGCCGGCCAGGCCCAGCGACAGGGCGATGGCGAAATTCAAAGGCAATAGTGCGTGGCGTGCGGACATGATGCTCACTCTCCATTGAGGACCGCTGCGCGTCGCGCACCCGTGGCCTGGGTGCGCGACGGCGGTCGCGAGGGCATCGCTCGTCGCGGCGATGCATCCTGGAGTCAGTGGGCTACCGTCACGTCGCAAGGCTCAAGACCGAATTTGTCGCAGGACAAGCGCAGGCTGAGAACTCGCTTAGCAATTCGCCTTTGGTGCTAGGCACCAAAGGCGATTTTTGTGACGCGAACGAGATGTCTTAATGTGTCTGAATATCGCGGCGCGAACGCGCTTGCGGCCGAGCGCTTACGACCGGTGGATGCGGGTATCGCGCGATCAGGCGATGCGCGACAGCACGGTCAACGTGGGCTTGGACAGATTGAGCGTGTAGAAGTGCAGGCCCGGCGCACCGCCTTCGATCAAGCGGCTGCACAGGCGCGCGACCACGTCGGCACCGAATTCGCGGATGCTGTCGACGTCGTCGCCATAGGCCTGCATGCGCTGCGCGACCCAGCGCGGAATCTCCGCGCCGCACAGGTCGGAGAAACGGCGCAGTTGGCTGAAATTGGAGATCGGCATGATGCCCGGCACGATCGGGATGTCGATGCCGGCCGCGCGCACGTCGTCGACGAAACGGAAATACGCATCGGCGTTGTAGAAATACTGGGTGATCGCGCCGTCCGCGCCGGCGCGGACCTTGCGCTTGAAATTCTCCAGGTCCGAATGCGCGTCGCGCGCCTGCGGATGGGTTTCCGGATAGGCCGCCACTTCGATATGGAAATGGTCGCCGGTTTCGGCGCGGATGAATTCGACCAGTTCGTTGGCGTAGCGCAGGTCGCCGGCGCTGGCCATGCCCGAGGGCAGATCGCCGCGCAGCGTGACCAGGCGCCTGCAGCCGATCTCGCGATACAACTGCAGCAGTTCGCGGATTTCGGCGCGGGTGCCGCCGACGCAGGACAGATGCGGCGCAGCGTCGAGCTGGTGCTTGGCGCGCAGCCGGCGAATGGTCTCGGGCGTGTAGTTCAGGGTCGAGCCGCCGGCGCCGAAGGTGCAAGACACATAGCTCGGTGCGTAGGGCTTGAGCTTGATCGCGGTCTTGTCGAGCTGACCGCGTTGTTCGTCGGTCTTGGGGGGATAGAACTCGAAGCTGATCGGCAGCATGGGCGGGGCCGCGGCGGTGGGAAGATTCGATAATATCGCTTTATCGCGATGAATGGTATCGCAGGCGGCGACGGGTTGGCGGCGGCAGGTGGGTAGCGGAGCGGCGGCCCCGCCGACAGCGCGCGCATCGTCGAACTCGACCCGAGCCATCGCGACGACGTACTCGCGCTGACCGCGCTGGTCTACCCGCGCTACTTCCGCCCGCACACCATGCAACGGGGCCGCTACTTCGGCATCTACCACCAAGGTCGCCTCGCCGCGATGGCCGGCGAGCGCATGGGCACCGACGACTACACCGAACTGAGCGCCATCTGCACCCATCCCGACTTCCTCGGCCGCGGCCACGCGCGCCGCTTGCTGATCTTCCTGTCCAACGACAACCACGCGCGCGGCCGCATCCCGTGTCTGCACGTGAGCCACGAGAACCCGCGCGCGATCGGGTTGTATGAGCGCAATGGCTATCGGGTGCGAAGGGATATTGCGTTTTGGTCGTTGCGGCGAATGGCTGAGTGATTTCGCCGTCTGGAGCGGAAAGTCGCGATCAGGCCTGCATCGATGCAGTGCAGTCAGGGTGCGCGTTGTCTTTACGATAAGTCCCACCGCGCGTCGAAAAGTCATCGTGGATCACGCGGCTTTTCAATTCTCGTAAGGGCGAGTGAATTATCCTGATGGAATTGATGCTGGCGAGAATGGCCACAGTGTCGCGGCCGAGAATGGCGGCGCAGTTTGAGGGGGTGATGTTTCTATGTATGAATACAGGCCGGGGTGGAAATGAAGACGTTTGTTGTCCTCCTCGCATGCTTTGCTTGCGCTATGTCGGGTTGCTCGGATGTGACAGTGAGCAGCTACGATAATTATCGTGAGTTGGCTGCGAGTGGCGCCATGGATCGCGGCTGGGTCCCTGAGTTTATTCCGGTCAGCGCGCACGATATAACCGAAGGTCATTCAGTGGAAATCAGTGCGCTGAGTGTCGGCTTCTCTTTCGGTGCGGATTTTCAGCCCGGTAAGAACTCGGATTTTGTGCTGCTGCGCGGAGACAAGCGAGAGACCGTTGTTGACGATGTCGAGTTTCCGCACTGGGCTAAAATTACAAGGAGCGAATCCTTGGAGGTCTTCTCGATTTGTGCCGATTCTCAGTCGGGTGTGCTTTTCATGGATTCGGTGGCGTCAAGGGGGTTTTACGTTCAGCCAGCGGGTGAGGCCAAGTGCGATTGAATTTTGACCTGGTCATGAGGGGCGCAGGATGATTCGATTGATCGCGTGCCTGCCGTTGCTGGAATAGCATGCAGTGAATTTAATTGCGCCATCAGCGATGACAGACCGGGCTGTCTTTGTCCCTGTGCGCGGGTAGGCCATCGTCCAATCGATACCTGTAGTTGATCCAACTCCGAAGGATGTTCTGTGCTCATGACGGTGGGCCATGGCCTAGGCTGCCATTGCCATGGTGCATCCGACCCACGCGACCGCATCCGTGCGATGCAGTAGCTACGCCGCCCGCCGTTCCTCCAGCCCCCAAGCCGCTCGCCAGCCGCCGCGGCCGCTCGTCATTTATCCGCCTAGGCGGCGCGGGGAACCGGGCAAGGTGCGTCCACCACCCAGGCTCTGGAGCCCTTCGATGAATCCGCTATCCCGTTCGCGTTTGCTGCGTCGTATCGCGTTGGCCGCCGCTGTGTTGATCGCGGCCGGCACCGCTCAGGCCAAGACCGTGCAGTTCCAGGACTTGTCGGTCGAGGTCGTCGGCGAGGGCCGGCCGGTGCTGATGATTCCGGGGCTCAACAGCGCCGGCGAGACCTGGCGCGAGACCTGCGCGGCCCTGCAGGCGGACCGTGTGCAATGCCACATCGTGCAGTTGCCCGGTTTCGCCGGCGCGCCGGCGGTCAAGACCGATCGTTTCGCCGATTCGATGCGCGATCGTCTGCTGGCCTACATCAAGGACCGCAAGCTGACCAAGCCGGTGGTGATGGGGCATAGCCTGGGCGGGTTCATCGCGTTGGAGATGGCGATCGAGCAGCCCAAGGCGATCGATCGTCTGGTGATCGTCGACTCGCTGGCGTTCCTGGGCGCGCTGCAGAACCCGGCCGCGACCGCCGAGTCGGTCAAGCCGATGGCCGAGGCGATGCGCAAGCGGATGACCGAGCAGGATGCCGACACCTATCGTCTCGGTGTCGCCAACGCGGTCAAGGGCATGAGCCTGGACGAAAAGCGCGTGGCCACCCTGGTCCAATGGGGCGAGGCCAGCGACCGTGCCACCACCGCCCAGGCGATGTACGAAATGATGGTCACCGACCTGCGCCCGCAGTTGGCGAAGATCAAGACGCCGACCCTGCTGCTCGGCTCGTGGGCGGCGTACGGGACGTACGGCGCGACCAAGGAGTCGACGACCGCGATCTTCAAGGCCCAGTACGCCACCCTGGACGGGGTGCGTATCGAACTGAGCCAGGCCGGTTACCATTTCCTGATGTGGGACGACCCGAAGTGGCTGCAGGATCAGGTGCGCGGTTTCATCGATGCCGGCGCCAGCCACGGCGGCTGATCGCGCCCCTGGTGTGATGCTTCAGCACGGCCGCGGTTCGCCGCGGCCGTATTTTGTCTTATCGACATTGTATTTTTTTCGACGGAAACCGCCGCATGTCGCGAACGCAACTGCGTACCGCCCTGGCCGATGCCGCGTTCTGGACCGGGCTGGCGGTGTTCAACCTGACCTTGGCGAGCGTGTTCGGCGGGCTGAGCTCGGGCGCGACCCTGATCAGTGTGCTGCTGTCGCTGGAGCTGTGGGCGGTCGGCGGGGCGATGCGGCGGATCGCGTTGCGGCGGCATTGGTTCGAACGCGGGCCGGTCCGGCTGGCGTTGCGCTTGTTGCTGTGCATCCTGCTCGGCGCGACCTTGGCGCAACTGCTGTTGATCCCCGCGTTGCGGCTGGCGCTGACCCAGGGTTGGGTGTCGTTGTCGCAATCGACCGGCTTCCGCCCGGCGATGCTGTTCGTGTACTGGGCCAATACCGCGTTCATGCTGGGCCTGTGGGCCGCGTTGTGGAGCTGGACCATGGCGATGCAGCGTTATCGCGAAGGCGAGATCGCCCGGCTCAATGCCGAGTCGTTGCGCAACGCGTTCGAACTCGATGCATTGCGCGCGCGCCTGAACCCGCATTTCGTGTTCAACGCGCTCAACAACCTGCGCGCGCTGATCAACGAGGACACCGAGCGCGCGCGCGAACTGGTCACGCGGCTATCCAATACCCTGCGTCACGCCCTGGATCACAGCCAGCGCGAGCAGGCCAGCCTGGCCGAGGAATTGGCGGTGGTCGAGGATTACCTTGCGGTCGAAGCGGTGCATTACGAGGATCGGCTGCGCGTGCAGCGCGACATCGATGCCGGTGCGCTCAGTGCGCGATTGCCGCCGATGGCGCTGCAACTCTTGGTCGAGAACGCGGTCAAGCACGGCATTGCGTGTACGCCCGGTGGCGGCGAGCTCAGCATGCGTGCGCATTGCGAAAACGGAACGCTGCACATCGAAGTCGGCAATCCCGGCCGCATCGACCCCGAGCCGGCGCGACGCGGGGTCGGTCTGGCCTATCTGCGCACGCGCCTGGCCCACGGCGGCAACGCCGGGCGTTTCGAACTCAAGCAACGCGGCAACCGGGTGATCGCGCAGTTGGAGATACCGCAATGAACGCTCGCCCGTTGCGCGTGCTGATCGTCGACGACACCCGTCTGGCGCGGCAGGAACTGCGCACCTTGCTCGCCGAGCTGCCGGACATCGAACTGCTCGGCGAAGCCGACGACGTGCCCGCGGCGCAGGCGGCGATCGCGCGCCTGCGTCCGGATCTGGTGCTGCTGGACATCCAGATGCCGTCGGGCACCGGCTTCGACGTGATCGATGGGCTCGACAGTGCGCCGCTGGTGGTGTTCACCACCGCCTACGACCAGTACGCGGTGCGCGCGTTCGAAGCCAATGCGCTGGACTATCTGGTCAAGCCGGTCGACGCCTTGCGTCTGGCCGCGGCGCTGCAGCGCGCGCGTGCGCGCTTGCCGGAAGCGCCGTGGCTTGGCGCCGCGCCGCGTGGCCTGTTGGGCGCGGACGATCAGGTGTTCCTGCGCGAAGGCGAACGCTGCTGGTTCGTGGCGCTGCGCGAAATCAGCCGGATCGTGGTCGACGGCAATTACGCGCGGGTCTGGTTCCGCAACGAATGCGCGCTGCTCGCGCGCAGCCTGAGCGCGCTGGAAGCGAGGCTGGACCCGGCGCTGTTCTTTCGCGCCAACCGCAACACCTTGGTGAATCTGCGCGCGGTCAAGGCGATTGACCTCGCCGTCAACGACGGTTTCGAACTGGAGCTCAAGGACGGCAGCCGGATCGAAGTCTCGCGGCGGCAGTCGCGCGAGTTGCGCGAGCGCTTGGCGTTGTAGCGATAATGGCCCAGATTGAGTTTGGCAGTCCTGGAGGGCTAGATCGCATGAAGACTTCATTCGCCGATTCGGTCATCGTTTCGATAGTCGTCAGCGCGGTTGGGTTGGCGGTGACGCTATTGATCGTGGTTTTCGAGCTATCACTGATTTGGTCGCCCCTGATTCTGGTTGCATCAATCGGCGCGTTCTTGATACTTGACAAGATCAGCAAGAGACCTTGAAGCCCATCGTCCGAGATCGACGTGGCTTGCAATAGGCCGCGGCGCGGACTGATGGCCTCCTGAAGAAATCCGGTCGATGCCAACGAAAACGGGCGCCCGAAGGCGCCCGTTCTCTTGTCGCTCATCGCCCGAAGGCGAGCGATCAGTAGCGGTAATGATCCGGCTTGTACGGGCCGTCCACCGACACGCCCAGGTACTTGGCCTGGTCGTCGGTCAACGTGGTCAGCTTCACGCCGATCTTTTCCAGGTGCAGGCGCGCGACTTCTTCGTCGAGCTTCTTCGGCAGGATGTAGACCTTGGCCTCGTAGCTGTCCTTGTTCGCCCACAGGTCGATCTGGGCGAGGGTCTGGTTCGAGAACGAATTCGACATCACGAAGCTCGGGTGGCCGGTGGCGCAGCCCAGGTTGACCAGGCGGCCTTCGGCCAGCAGGAAGATCGAGTTGCCGCCGGCGAAGGTGTACTTGTCGACCTGCGGCTTGATGTTGAGGTGCTTGGCGCCGGAAGCGACCAGCGCGTCGACCTGGATCTCGTTGTCGAAGTGGCCGATGTTGCAGACGATCGCCTGGTCCTTCATGCCCTGCATGTGGGCCAGGGTCAGCACGTCCTTGTTGCCGGTGGTGGTGACGTAGATGTCGCCGCGGCCGAGAGTGCTCTCCACCGTGTTGACTTCGAAGCCTTCCATCGCCGCCTGCAGGGCGTTGATCGGGTCGATTTCGGTGACCACGACGCGGGCGCCGTACGCGCGCAGCGAGTGGGCCGAACCCTTGCCGACGTCGCCGTAACCGCACACGACCGCGACCTTGCCGGCCAGCATCACGTCCATCGCGCGCTTAAGGCCGTCGGCCAGCGACTCGCGGCAGCCGTACAGATTGTCGAACTTCGACTTGGTGACCGAGTCGTTGACGTTGATCGCCGGCACCAGCAGGCTGCCGGCTTCGGCCAGCTGATACAGGCGATGCACGCCGGTGGTGGTCTCTTCCGACACGCCCTTCCAGTCGCGCACGACGGTGTGCCAGAAGCCCGGACGCTCGGCGTGCACGCGCTTGAGCAGGTTCTTGATCACCTGTTCTTCGTGGTTGCCCGACGGGGTGTTGACCCAGCCGTCGCCGTTCTCGAGTTCATAGCCCTTGTGGATCAGCAGGGTGACGTCGCCGCCGTCGTCGACGACGAGCTGCGGGCCGAGGTGTTTGTCGGTGCCGTTGCCCGGGAAGGTCAGCGCTTCCAAGGTGCAGTCCCAATACTCTTCCAGCGACTCGCCCTTCCAGGCGAACACCGGGGTGCCGCTGGCGGCGATCGCGGCGGCGGCGTGGTCCTGGGTCGAGAAGATGTTGCACGAGGCCCAGCGCACGTCGGCGCCGAGGTCGCGCAGGGTCTCGATCAACACCGCGGTCTGGATGGTCATGTGCAGCGAGCCGGTCACGCGCACGCCCTTGAGCGATTGGGCGACGGCGTACTTCTTGCGGATCGACATCAGGCCCGGCATTTCGTGCTCGGCGATGTCGATTTCCTTGCGGCCCCAGTCGGCCAGGGTGATGTCGGCGACCTTGTAATCGCCTTCGGTCGAGAAGGTCTTGAGTGCTGCGTTCATTGGATGTCGCTCCAGTTCTTTGGGGAGCCGGCGGATGCCGGGGTCCGGCGAGTCGTTGGACTCAAACCGGGCGCCGTTGGGACCTGCGCCTCGCCGAGCCTGGCCGTGGCGTTCACGGTCGCAGCGCCCCTCGGCGGGCTGAGCGCGGAGTATATCGCGGCGCCGATGACAGCCGCACGGTACGCCGTCGCGTCGCGCGGGGCCGGCCTATGTCGGCCTGAACCGGCGTTCATCGCGCGCGCCGGACCGCGCCGGCACGGCCATCGGCCCGAATGGCATAAGCCGCCCGCGGCGCGTGCGGGCTAAGCTCGGGCGGGGGAGCGCCGGGCCGGCCCCGTTGGCGTCAGCGCCGGTCCCGCGACTCCGACGTTCATTTCCCTGAGGACCGCATTCGATGACATCCCTCGCGACGACCCGTCACGCGACCCGCCGCACGCCGCAACGCAGCCACCGCCTGCTCGTGCTGGGCCTGCTGCTGGCCCTGGGCCTGACCCCGCCGGCCATGGCCGCGCAAAAAGCCAGGAACGCCGCGCCGGCCGCGGCCAAGCCGCTCGCCGACGGCTACCAGCTGCCGCCCAAGGCCCTGCAGGCCATCGTCGATGCGCCGCGCCCGCCGCAGATGTTCCTGAGCCCGCGCCGCGACCGGGTGGCGCTGGTGCAGACGCCGTCGCTTCCGGGCATTGCCGTGGTCGCGCAACCGGAATTGAAACTCGCCGGCCTGCGCATCCATCCGCGGGTCCGCGCGCAGAGCCGCTTCAGCTTCGGCAGCCAGTTGAGCCTGCTCGACACCGGCACCGGCACCGGCAAGCGCATCGATATTCAAGGCCTGCCGTCGCCGTTGTCGCTGGCGACCTTGCAGTGGTCGCCCGACCAGCGCTGGATCGCGTTCAACCGCATCGACACGGCCAGCGCGGCCAACGAGCTGTGGTTGATCGAACTGGAGACGCGCCACGCGCGCAAGCTGGTGTCCGGCCTCAACACGGTCGGCGCCGGTTACCAGTGGATGCCCGACAGCCGCCGTCTGCTGGTGCAGTTGCAGCCCGAAGGGCAGGGCGAGGCGCCGCCGAGCGACGCCACCCCGACCGGTCCGGCCGCGCAGGAAACCCAGGCCAGCGCCACCGTGCGCCAGATCCGCACTTACCAGGACCTGCTGCGCAACGAGAACGACGCGCGCCTGTTCGAGTACTACCTGCGCTCGCAACTGGCCACGGTCGATCTGACCGGCCAAGTGAGCAAGGCCGGATTGCCGGCGTTGTACGTCGAGGTCGAGCCGTCGCCGGACGGCCGCCATCTGTTGGCGACGACGCTGGAGCGTCCGTTCTCGTATCAGGTGCCGGCGTCGCGATTCGCGCATCGCATCGATGTGCTGACGCCCGACGGCAAGTTCGAACACGAAGTCGCGCGGCTGCCCTTGGTCGAAGGCCTGCCGACCGGCAACGACGCGGTGCCGACCGGCGTGCGCGACATCGCCTGGCGCAGCGACGTGCCGGCGACCCTGGTCTGGGCCGAAGCGCAGGACGGCGGCGATCCGGCCCGCGCGGCCGAGATCCGCGACGCGGTGTTGATGCAGGCGGCGCCGTTCGACAAGCCGCCGCAGACTTTGGCGCGCCTGTCCTCGCGCTTCGAGGGCGCGCGCTGGGGCCGCGACGATCTGGCCCTGATCGACGAGTCGTGGTGGAAGACGCGTCAGGTCCGGCAATGGCGCATCGCGCCCGATCACGGCGATCGCGCGCCTGAGCTGATCTTCGAGGGCAGCAGCGAAGATCGCTACAACGATCCGGGTGAACCGCTGATGCAGCGCGACGCCAACGGCCGCGAGCGCCTGCTGACCTCCACCGACGGCGCCAGCCTGTACTACAGCGGCGAAGGCGCCTCGGCCGAAGGTGACCGTCCGTTCCTCGACCGCTTCGATCTGGCCGACAAGAAGCGCACGCGTGTGTTCCATTCGCAGGCGCCGCATTACGAAAAACCGCTCGCCTTGCTCGATGCCGACGCCAAGCGTCTGCTGACCACGCGCGAATCGCCGACCGAGCCGAGCAATCTGACCCTGCGCGACCTGTCCACGGCCGACGCCGCGCCGCAGGCGCTCACCCATTTCCCGCACCCGACCCCGCAACTCAAGGACATCAAGAAAGAACAGATCCGTTACAAGCGGGCCGACGGCGTCGAGCTGACCGCGAGCCTGTATCTGCCGGCCGGTTATGACGCCAAGCGCGACGGGCCGCTGCCGATGCTGATGTACGCGTACCCGGCCGAATTCAAATCCGCCAGCGCGGCCAGCCAGGTCAACGACTCGCCGTACCGCTTCAACGCGGTGAGCTATTGGGGCCCGCTGCCGTATCTGGCGATGGGTTATGCGGTGCTCGACAACCCGTCGATGCCGATCGTCGGCGAAGGCGATCACGAGCCCAACGACAGCTACATCCAGCAGCTCACCGCCAGCGCGCAGGCCGCGGTCGACGAAGTGGTACGGCGCGGCGTCGCCGATCGTAACCGTATCGCGATCAGCGGCCATTCTTACGGCGCGTTCATGACCGCGAACCTGCTCGCTCACACCCGCTTGTTCAAGGCCGGCATCGCCCGCAGCGGCGCCTACAACCGCACCCTGACCCCGTTCGGTTTCCAGGCCGAGGAGCGCAACTACTGGCAGGCGCAGTCCACCTACGAGGCCATGTCGCCGTTCAATTTCGCCGACAAGATCAAGGACCCGCTGCTGCTGATCCACGGCGAGCAGGACAACAACTCCGGCACCTTCCCGATCCAGAGCGAACGCATGTACGCCGCGATCAAGGGCCTGGGCGGCCACGCCCGGCTGGTGATGCTGCCGAACGAAAGCCACGCCTACCGCGCGCGCGAATCGATCCTGCAGATGATGGCCGAGACCAATCGGTGGTTGGAGTTGTATGTGAAGAATGCGAAGCCGGAGGCGAAGTCCGCCGAATCCGTTGGCCACGGCGAGAAGGTTCGGGCCGGCAAATAAGCACGCCGGTCGCGAAGCAATGAAGCAGGGCGCCGTGGCGCCCTGCTTTTTTCGATGGTTATCGATTTCCCGCGAGGATCCGCCGCGAGTTGCGCATAATTGCGCCATTACCGGGGGGAATCCAATGCGACTTGTTTGTCTGAGTGCCGGCCTGCTGTGGGCCGCGTCGGTGTGGGCGGCCAAGCCGGTCCCGCAACTGCCGGCCCAATTGGCCGCGACGCATGGCTATGTTTACGTCAACTATCCCAAGGGCTCCGGCACACGGCCCGGCGTCGCCGTGAGGACGAGCGTGAAGTCGACCGCGGCTGGAGCGCGCGAGGAGTTGCTCGATGAGCGCAGCGACAAGGGTAAGAACGCTTACGGCCGCTGGCTCGCTCCGGGCCAGTACCGCATCGCCCGTTGGGACCGGTACGAGTGGGGCGAATACACCGCCTTCGAGGTCCAGGCCGGCCGCGTGACCGATCTGGGCAGTCTGGTGCCGATCAATATCGGCGGCTATGAAGTGGTGGTGCTGCCGCTGCGGCCGGCCGAGAACGCGCATGACATCGACGTGGCGCTGACCGAGTTCAAGCCCTATCTGACCTCGACAGAACCGCTGCGCTGGCAGCCGCAGACCCCGCCCAAGCCATTCGAGCTGGTCATGCCTGGTACGGGTCAGGGCCTGGTCGTCAACTTGATGATGGCCTACGACCGCAAGGTCAACAAACCTTCGGTGATCGGCAAGCTCAAGGCGGCGCAGAGCAATGAGGAATTCCTGCGCCTGGTGCGTTCAGTGACACCGCCATTGGCGGACGAAGCCGCGCTGGGCGAGGATTCGACGCTGTATTTCGGCGCCGACCTGGGCCAGATCCGGGTGCGCCACGCCGACGGCCAATGGGGCGGTGTCGGCATCGATACGCTGCGCAAGATTTCCGCGGTCGAACGCATGGATGAAAGTCTGTTGGCCGGTTCGGAAGACGGTGTACTGCGCCGCAGCGACGATCAGGGCGTTACCTGGTCGGTGCTCAAAACCTTCGGTAGCGATGAGGCGGTGATCGATATCGATCGGCAGTCGTCGCACTGGCTGGTTACCACCGGGCGGCAGGTGCCTTTTTTGCCGGGATGGCCGCCTGCGTTCAATCGGATCACGGTGTATGTCGCGCGCCGAGACGATCTGGCGGATTTGAGCGTTGCCGGCGAATTTCCGATCGATCTCAAGAAAGGTATCTATTGGCCCGGCCCGATGCCGCAGTCGTGGGGCGGTTCTTACTACCTGGGACTGGTCAACGAAATGCGCAGGTTGGATCTGCAATCGATGCAATGGAGGACGATCAGTGCGCCCCGTGTCTTCCACGCGTTCCGGATCGACGCGAAAACCGGCACGATCGCCATGCTGTCGGGAGGCGGCGCCTACACGAAGATCTTCGTTTCCAGCGACCTCGGCGAGCACTGGAAACAAGTAGGCCGCCCACCGTATACGGTTACCGACGTGCAGTTCGATACCGCCGACAGTGGCTACGCGAGCCGTTGGAACATGAATGCCTTTAGCGGTGTATGGGAGTTGTACGGCTTCGATCCAAAGATCGACGACTGGCACAAAGTCTCCGAGGCGCCGTTCAACTGCACGCCTCGGCGCGTGTCGCCGCAGTTCCCGCTGTTGTGCGTTGCCAGCGACGGTAGCGTGCTCAGTCAGCAGGGTGCGCAATGGGTGGTCGAAGCTTCGGCGCAGTGATTGCCGCTTCGCCGATAGGGTTGCATCGGTGAGGGCGACCACCTCATCACAGGCAAAAAGCCGTCTTCAAGAGCGTGCAAAGCTGACGTCGAAATACGTCGGCTATCGCGATCAGTCACTGGGGCGCAAGCGCCCTGGTGTTACTTTCGACGCGTGCGCTTGGGCGATGCAGGATGCGGCCTAAGGCAATTCTGTCGAATTAGCTTTTACTGTGCGCTCGCCCACGCAATCCCTGGTGGATGGCCGCGACGACTCCCGCCGCGGCGCCGCCGACGATCAACAGCCAGCCGATCGGTATCAGTCCGAACGGTTCGTGCAGCATCCCTTGCGCATCGATCGTCGAACCGATCAGGTTGAAGGCAAACAGGCAGGCGCCGCCCAGAGCGATCAGGGCGAGCGACAAAATAGTCAGTGGATTGATTTTGCTCATGGTCTCTCGGTATCGGCTCGAGTATTGCGGTCGGACGCAGAGTGATCGGCGCATGTGGGCTGGCGATGAAGCGGATGTGAGGCGGAGTCACGCGCTGGCAGCTCGTCGACGCGGATCAAGTGCGCGACCGCGTTCGCAGGTACGCGGTCCGCCGGTCGCACCTGTCGTGGCCGCGATGCTATAAACGCCGCCGACAACCAACGGAGTGGACCATGTCGCATGCAGTGCCCTTGAGACTTCTGACCCTCGCCGCGATCGTCGCCGCCGTATGCGCGTGCGAACGCGGCGACGGCGCATCGGCTTCGGCCGATTCCGACGATACCGCTGGCGCCGCGTCGGCTCCGGCCGAGGTGGCAAAAACCGCGACCAACGCGCCAACGCCAACCGCCAACACCGCACCACTGACCGCCGGCGATCGCGAGTTCCCGGTCATCCCGACCATCGTCGTGCCCGACATCCTCGGCGTGACGCCGGCGCAGCGTGCGCTGGAAAGCTCGATGCAGGAGCTGATCAATCCGATCGAGGGCGTCACGATCAAGCCGGCCCGCTGCGGCGACGACGGCGCGCTGGTCAACGACGCGGGCCTCACCCATCTCGACGCCCAGGGCAATCTGGCCCGCAACGACGGCAAGGGCACTTTTAATGTCAGCGCCGACGGCAGCGGTTCGGCCAATTACCAAGGCGGGTTGATCACGGTCAACGCCGACGGTTCGGGTTCGATCAACACCGGCGGCGGTGGGGACGACGATGAGGACGAAGGCAAGGCCACCATCAGCGTCAATGCCGACGGCTCGGGCAGCTACAACGGGCGTGGCGACACCATCCACCTGGACGGCAAGGGCGGCGGCAGCTGGAACGGCGAGATGGGCCTGATCACCTACAACGGCGACGGCTCGGGCAGTTGGAACGGGCCGCAGGGCCTGATCACCATCAACGCCGACGGCTCGGGCACCTGGAACGGGCCCGATGGGCTGGTGCGCAACGACGGCAAGGGCCGCGGCACGGTCGGCACGCCGCCGCGCGAAATGGCGATGGCGCCGATTCCGAAGCTCGCGCCGGCCGGGCGTTTCCCGCTGTTGAACAAGTTCGTGGTGCCGGGCGCGCCGTGCGGCGTGTTGATTACGCTCAACGACAAGGTGCTGTTCGATTTCGACAAGTCCGACATCCGCCCGGACGCGGCCGAAGTGCTCGACACGCTGGCCGAAGCACTGGCCAAGATCGAGGCCAAGGGCATGCAGATCCGCGGCCATACAGACGCCAAGGGCAGCGACGACTACAACCTGTCCTTGTCCGATCGCCGCGCGCAATCGGTGGTGGCGGCGTTGCGGCAACGCGGCGCGGCGAAGGACGCCGACGCGCGCGGGTTCGGCGAGTCGCAGCCGGTCGCGCCGAACGAGGTCGACGGCCACGACAATCCATCCGGCCGCCAACTCAATCGCCGGGTCGAGATCTACGTCAAGACCTGAGCGCTTGGCCGCGCCGACGGATGCCGGCGATGCGACGAAAAAAAACGGAGCGCCGAGGCGCTCCGTTTTTCGTTGTCGCAATGTCGAGCGCGTTCGCGGGCGACTTACTTCTTCAGCCCGGCGTCCTTGCGCAGATCGTCGGCCTTGTCGGTCTTTTCCCACGAGAACGCGGTGGCGGTGTGCTTCTTGCCGGCGCCGTCGACGTAGGTCACTTCCTTCGGCTTGCGGCCGAAGTGGCCGTAGGCCGCGGTCAGCTGGTACACCGGGTGGATCAGGTCGAGCATCTTGACGATGCCGTACGGGCGCAGGTCGAAGTGCTTGCGGATCAGCTTCTCGATCTTGTCGTCGCTGATCTTGCCGGTGCCGAAGGTGGTGACCGAGATCGAGGTCGGCTCGGCCACGCCGATCGCGTAGGAGACCTGCACTTCGCAGCGGTCGGCCAGGCCGGCGGCGACGATGTTCTTGGCCACGTAGCGCGCGGCGTAAGCGGCCGAACGGTCGACCTTGGACGGGTCCTTGCCGGAGAACGCGCCGCCGCCGTGACGGGCCATGCCGCCGTAGCTGTCGACGATGATCTTGCGGCCGGTCAGGCCGCAGTCGCCGACCGGGCCGCCGATCACGAAGATGCCGGTCGGGTTGATGTGGACCTTGTTCTTCGGCAGCTTTTCCAGCCACGCCTTCGGCAGCACCGGCTTGAGGATGTGCTCGTACACGCCTTCGATCAGGTCTTTCTGCTTGATGCCCGGGTCGTGCTGGGTCGACAGCACCACCGCGTCCAGGCCCAGCACCTTGTGCTCGTTGTCGTAGCGCAGGGTGACCTGCGACTTGGCGTCCGGACGCAGCCACGGCAGCTTGGAATTCTTCTGCTTGCGGATCTTGGCCTGCTGCTCGACCAGACGGTGCGAGTAGTAGATCGGCGCCGGCATGTATTCCGGGGCTTCGTTGCAGGCGTAGCCGAACATCAGGCCCTGGTCGCCCGCGCCTTGTTCTTCCGGCTTCTTGCGGTCGACGCCGGCGGCGATGTCGGGCGACTGCTTGCCGAGCATGTTGATGATCGCGCAGGTGTGGCCGTCGAAGCCGACATTCGAATTGTTGTAGCCGATGTCGTTGATGACCTTGCGCGCCAGGCTCTCGATATCGACCCAGGCGCTGGTGGTCACTTCGCCGGCGACGATCGCCGCGCCGGTCTTGACCAGGGTTTCGCAGGCCACGCGCGCGCGCTTGTCCTGAGCGAGGATGGCGTCCAGCACCGCATCGGAAATCTGGTCGGCGATCTTGTCCGGATGACCTTCGGACACGGACTCGGAAGTGAACAGGTAGCTCGACATCGGGCGGATATCCTTCGATTCGGATAAAAAGATGGCCGCATAGGATACAGCCTCGGCCGCGAGCGCGCATTGTGCCGTGCCCCGGGGTTGTCCGGGCGTTAAGCGGCCCCTGAACGTCTGTCGTCAGCCCGGTCTTTGGGCGGGCGCGGGCCCGCGGCGAGCGTGGGACCCTGTCCGGGCATGCCAGGACGGCGCGGATTTCATGTCGTTCGGGCACGCGAAGCACAGTCGTGGAGCCGCCCAGGAAGGCGCTGTCATGCGACTGACCCGAAACCGCCATGTGGCTGTCGCCGCGCCGGCCCAGGCTGCGCGGCATACCGCCGCCCTCAGATGCGACGATTCCCGATGCTGCAATTCGAACGCCGACTGGAAGAACGTTTTCCGCAATGGTTCCGCGGCCGCCGCGCCGCGCTGGCCCGGCCGTTGATCCGGACCATCGGGCGCTGGTCGAAATTCGACCACATCGACCAGTTCCTGGCCGAAACCAGCCACCTGCGCGATTTCGATTTCGTCAGCGCGTCGCTGGACTTCGTCCAGGCGCGCTACCTGCTCGATGCGGCCGAACTGCAGCGGATTCCGCGCAGCGGTCGGTTGCTGATCGTGGCCAACCATCCCTCCGGCGCGGTCGACGCGCTGGCCCTGCTCGACGCGGTCGGGCGGGTGCGGCGCGACGTCAAGATCATCGCCAACGACCTGCTGCTGGCCCTGGACGGGCTGAGCGGGCTGCTGCTGCCGATCCGCATCCTCGGCGGCCGGCCGAGCGCGGAGAGCCTGCACGCGATCGAGGCGGCGTTGAACGAGGAGCAATGCGTGATCGTGTTCCCGGCCGGCGAAGTCGCCCGCCTGGGCCTGCGCGGAGTCACCGACGGGCGCTGGCAGCGCGGCTTCCTGCGCTTCGCCCGCCGCACCAACGCGCCGGTGCTGCCGGTGCGGATCGAGGCGCGCAATTCGGCGCTGTTCTACGGCGCCTCGGCGCTGTTCAAGCCGGCCGGCACTGCCTTGCTGGCGCGCGAGATGTTCGCCCGCCGCGCGCGCCGCATCGCCTTGCGTATCGGCCGCCCGCTGCATCTGCCGGCCGACGGCAACCCGAACCAGTTGCTGCGCGAGGTGCGACGCGAACTGCACGCGATCGGCACCGCGCGCGAACGCGCCGCGCCGATCGGGCCGGAGACCTTGATCGACCCGGTCGATCCGGCCCTGGTGCGCGCGGGCGTGGACGCGCTGGAATCGCTGGGCCAGACCCTCGACGGCAAGCAGATCCGGGTCGGCACCTTGCGTCCGGGCTCGCCGCTGCTGCGCGAAATCGGCCGCCTGCGCGAGCTGACCTTCCGCGCGGTCGGCGAGGGCACCGGCCAGCGCCTGGACGTGGACATCTACGACAGCTGGTACGAACACATCGTGCTGTGGGACGAGGCCGAGGCGAAGATCGCCGGCGCCTACCGCATCGCGCGCGGCAGCCGGGTGCTGGCCGAACGCGGCCTGGCCGGTTTGTACACCGCGTCCCTGTTCCGTTACGCCGACGACGCGGTGCCGCGCCTGGCCCAGGGCATGGAACTGGGCCGCAGCTTCGTCGCGCCCGAGTACTGGAACAGCCGCAGCATCGATTACCTGTGGCAGGGCATCGGCGCCTATCTGATGCGCCATCCGGGCGTGCGTTACCTGTTCGGACCGGTGTCGATCAGCGCCGCGCTGCCGCCGGACGCGCGCGAGCAAATCGTTGCTTATTACGCGCGCTACTACGGCCAGCTGGAATCCGAAGCGTTCTCCAAGCAGCCGTTCGTGTATCGCCAGGCGCCGCCGCAGTTCGACGAACTCGATGCGGCGACCGCGTTCCGCGTGCTCAAGAACAACCTCGACGCGCTCGGCACCAGCGTGCCGATGCTCTACAAGCAGTACACCGACCTGTGCGAACCCGGCGGCGCGCGCTTCCTCGCGTTCGGCGTCGATCCGGCGTTCAGCGATTCGGTCGATGGCCTGATCGAAGTCGACCTGCAGCGCCTGCGCCCGAAGAAGCGCGAACGCTACCTCGGCGCATCGCCGTCGCGCGCCGAGGCGGGCGCGGCGAACCAAGCGGACGCCGCCCCCGACACCTGACCCCGTCGCCAGCGAGAACGTGTCATGAGCCCAGCATCGATCACGCCCTTGCCGATACGCCGCCGCGCCGTATTCGTGTCCGATGTGCATCTCGGGGCCAAGCACTGCCATGCGGCGGAACTGGCCGATTTTCTGGGTAATCTGCGCTGCGATCGGCTGTACCTGGTCGGCGACATCGTCGACCTGTGGTGGATGTCGCAGCGGCGCGCGACCTGGGGCGCGGCGCAGTACCGGGTGGTCGAGGCGCTGCATGCGCTGGCGCGCGCCGGTACCGAACTGATCTACGTGCCCGGCAATCACGACCGTTCGGTGCGCCGCTTCTGCGGCCTGGCGCTGCCGCGCATGCAGGTGCGCCGGCGCGCGATCCACCTGACCGCCGACGGCCGCCGCCTGCTGGTCACGCACGGCGACGACTACGACAGCGTGACCCAATTCGGCGGCATGCAGGAGAAATTCGGCGACTGGCTGTACGAGCGCATCCTCACCGGCAATCAGCTCACCAACCGGGTGCGGCGCCGCTTCGGCTTGCGCTACTGGTCGCTGGCGGATTTCCTCAAGCGCCGCAGCGGCGCGGCCGAGCGCTACATCTCGCGTTTCGTCCAGGCCGGCCTGAACGACGCGCGCCAGCGCGGGCTGGACGGCATCGTCTGCGGGCATATCCATCGCGCGGCGTTGTTCGAGCGCGACGGCTGCATCTACGCCAACGACGGCGACTGGGTCGAGAGCCTGACCGCGCTGGCCGAGGACCCCGACGGCACGTTGCGCTTGCTGGCGCATACCGGCGAGACCTTGGCGATGCTGCCGGCGCGGGCGATGCGATTGGCGGTACACGAAGAGTTGCCGCACGCCGCTTGAGGCGGGCCGGGCCGCCCTCATCCGCCCTGTCGGGCACCTTCTCCCGCAAGCGGGAGAAGGGAGCGGCGAGGTTTCTGACACTTTCTCCCGCTTACGGATTTGCCCCCTTCTTCCGTTTAAGGCGGCAGGGAACAGAGCTGCTTCTAACTCCCTCTCCCGCTTGCGGGAGAGGGCTGGGGTGAGGGCGCTTGGTCATTCGTCGCAATCACCCTCCAGTCATAGCCCGCCGCAATGCCGCCCGCGCCAACAACCGCGTCGAATCCAACGTAGGCAACGCCGAATTCGCATCGTCGATGATCAGCGGAATCTCGGTGCACCCCAGCACCACCGCGTCGCAGCCCTGCGCCTTGAGCCCCTCGATGACCTGCTGGAAATACGCCACCGTCGACGGCTTGAACACCCCGTACACCAGCTCGTCCATGATCAACCGGCCGATCGCCGCGCGCTGCTGCGCATCGGGCCGCACGAACTCCAGCCCCAGCGCGCCGAGCTTGTCGGGATAGACCTCGCTTTCGACCAGCCACTGCGTCCCGGTCAGGCCGATCCGGCGGAAGCCGCGTTCGGCCGCGCTGCGCGCGACCACTTCGGCGATGTGCAGCCACGGCAGCGGCGAACGCGGCAGCACGTAGTCCATCGCCTGATGGATGGTGTTGTCGGGACAGATCAGGAACTGAGCGCCGGCCTTGGCGAGCTTGTGCGCCGAGGACAGCATCAACTCGCCGACGCCGTCGATATCGCCGCGATCCAGGCACACCACGTAGTCGGCCAGCGAATGGGTATGCAGCGCGATCTGTGGATGCGCATGTGGGCCGAGCAGGGCCGCGCCTTCGCTGCAGATCGTGCGATAGCACAGCGCGGCGCCTTCGGCCGAACAGGCGACGATGCCGATGGACGCGGGGTGGGGCATGGACAACTCCCGAGCGAACGTGTTGGGTATCGCTATTGTGCCGAAGCCGCTGTAGGAGCGGCGCGAGCCGCGACCGCGACATCGTGCCAACGACGTAAGCCGGATGCCGCGGTCGCGGCTCGCGCCGCTCCTGCAGGGAGCTGCCAGCTTCCGACAATCAGCTTGGGAAAACGAAAAACAAACGCCCGCGTTGTGCTGTATCGGTAGCATTCGCGGATGGATTCACTGACCCAGATCGTGCTCGGCGCCGCGCTGAGCGCCGCCATCGCCCCTGCCAAACACCGCCGCGCGGCGTTGCTCGCCGGCGCGGCCCTGGGCACCTTGCCCGACCTCGACGTCATCCCGGTTAACCTGCTCACCGACGATCCGGTCGCGCGCATGACCTGGCATCGCAGCCTCAGCCATTCGCTGCTGGTGCTGCCGTTCGTGGCCTGGGCGATCTGGGGCTGGTGCCGCGCGCGCGGCGGCCGCGTGGCCGCCTCGCCGAAGCGCTGGTTCTGGGCGATGCAGGCGGCGCTGCTCACCCATCCGCTGCTCGACGCGTTCACCGTCTACGGCACCCAGTTGTTGTGGCCGCTGCCGATGAAACCGGTGATGTGGTCGAGCGTGTTCATCATCGATCCGCTGTACACGATCTGGCTGCTGATCGCCTGCGCGATCGCCTGGTTATGGCACGAACGCCGACTGGCGCAGCCGGCCTTGCTGGTCGGGCTGGGCCTGAGTTCGCTGTACCTCGGCGGTTCGCTGTGGGCCAAGCACCGAGTCGAACAGGACGCCGCGCCGGCGCTGGCCAAGCTCGGCCTGGAAAACGCGCCGCGCTTCTCGGTGCCGACGCCGTTCAACACGTTGCTGTGGCGGGTGGTGGCGATGACGCCCGACGGTTTCGTCGAGGGCGAGCGCTCGCTGGCCGCCGATCGCGGGCCGATGCAGTTCCGGCACTACCGTTCCGACATTCCCGCCTTCACCCAGGTCAACGGCTATCCGGCGGTGCATCGCCTGCAGTGGTTCAACCACGGCTTCATGAAGGCCGAACAGCAGGACGGCCGCCTGCTGCTGAGCGACCTGCGCATGGGCGCCGAACCCGATTACACCTTCCGTTTCGCCGTGGCCGAGCGCGACGGCGAGAACTGGCGCGAGATCGAACCCGAACAGCTGAAGTGGTCGGCGGACGCGAAGCAGGCGTTGTCGGCGATGTGGGCGCGGATCTGGAACGAGCCGGCGATCGTCGCCGATGCCGATGCGGACGTGCGTTCGCTGCAAGGGGCGACGGCGATGCGGGCTCGGGTCCATAGCGACACGCTGAAGTAATCGCCGCACCGCCATGCACCGGATCCGGTCGCTTCGGGCGGAAGCGACAACCGCTCAGGCCGCCGCCGAAAGCTCCGGCGCCACGCCGGCGATCAGCGCATCGAAGTAATCGCGCGTTAGCCGCAACTGCAACTCCGCCGAATCGGCGCGGTTGACCACCGCGCGGAATGCGGTGTTCTCCGGGCGATCCTTCGCGTACCAGCCCAGATGCTTGCGTGCGATGCGCACCCCGGCGACTTCGCCGTAGAACGCGTGCAGGTGTTCGAGATGGCCGAGCAGAATGTCGCGCACCTCGCGCAGCGACGGCGGCGGCAGTTCCTCGCCGTGTTCGAGGAAATAGGCGATCTCGCGGAAGATCCACGGCCGGCCCTGCGCGGCGCGGCCGACCATGACCGCGTCGCAGCCGGTCTGCGCGAGCACGAACGCGGCCTTGCGCGGCGAATCGATATCGCCGTTGGCGATCACCGGGATCGACAACTCGGCCTTGATCGCGGCGATGGTGTCGTATTCGGCATGGCCGGTGTATTGCTGGTCGCGGGTGCGGCCATGCACCGCGAGCGAGGCGATGCCGGCGTACTGGGCGATGCGCGCGATGTTCGGCGCATTGCGCTGGTCGTGGTCCCAGCCGGTGCGGATCTTGAGCGTGACCGGCACGTCGACCGCCTTGACCACCGCCTCGACGATGCGCGCGACCAGGCTTTCGTCGCGCATCAGCGCCGAACCGGCCCAGGCGTTGCAGACCTTCTTGGCCGGGCAGCCCATGTTGATGTCGATCAGCTGGGCGCCGTGGTCGACGTTGTAGCGCGCCGCCTCGGCCATGATCTGCGGCACGGTGCCGGCGATCTGCACGCTGATCGGGTCGGGCTCGCCGTCGTGGTCCATGCGGTGGCGCGACTTGGCGGTGTTCCAAAAACGCGGGTCGCTGGTGGTCATCTCCGACACGCACAGGCCCGCGCCCAGGCGCTTGGCCAGCACGCGGAACGGTTTGTCGGTGACCCCGGCCATGGGCGCGAGGATCACGCGCGGGGCGATGGAGTGGGGGCCGATGCGCATGGCGGCATTGTAAGCCACGCGGCGCAAGGTGCCCGGCAAATGGGGCACGGGACGCACGAGTCGGCCGTCGGGTTCGCGACCGCGGGTTCTCGAGGCGGCGGATTCGATGCGGCGCAATCAGGCGGGCTTGGCGAACGCCTGGTTCGGTTCTGGCCCCATCCAAGCGAACGTGGCCGCACATTCAGCTGCGGCCACGCTCAGGCCGGCCCTTGCGGACCGGCCCGTGTCGGTCGGCTCAGCCGCCGCTGTTGTCTTCGACCGTGGCCGTCGGGCCGTTGTGCTTGACCGCGTCGATGCCGTTCTCGCGCGCCGCGTCGCTGTTGTACATCTCGCTGGCGCCGATGACCTCGTGGTTGCCGGCCTTGAGCACGAAATACGGTTTGTTGTTGGACGACAGCTTGCGCTCGTAGCGCGCATCGATCGGGCTGTTGGTGCGCACCGACGCGATGCCCTTTTCGCAGGATGCGTGAGTGGTATAGCTTTCGCTGCTCAGAATGGTTTCGCCGTTGCCGGCCTTGAGCACGAAGTGGTACTGACCGTTGCTCTGCTTGCTGATGACGTACTTGCCTGACATGTTCGTTCCCTCGTTGAGCCGCCCGTGGCGGACGTGTGACTTCCGGTTACACGTGCATACAACGCTGTTGTGAAGCCGGACCGGTCGGACGGGGATGTTTCAGGAATGAACGGTTTGCCGGTCAGCGCTGATTGCGAGGGTCGGTGTGCTTGCGAATCGCTGGAAGCCGCGAGGTCGTTTGTGGTTGGGGCTCTAGCCCCGACGCTTGGTCTGAGTTCGAGGCATCGCCGCGGAGGCTTTTCGCTACTGAAAGGAACGCGTCGCAGCTGATGCCCTTCCCACAAAAGATCTTTCAGCCTCGGCATCGATGGCCGCGCTCAACGCCCGCGCCGTCGCCGCCAGAACAGGAAGCCGGTGATCAACAGGAACGCCGGCACCAGCCCGGTCAACGCGATCAGGCTTTGCCACATCCTTCCGCCGACGAAGCCGCCGTGCAGCGGATAGATCGCATCGAAGCTGCGCGAGCCGCGGCCCTGCGCGGTCGCGTCCTGGGCGCCGATCACCGCGCCGCGATACGGATCGATCCAGACCTGGCTGCGTCCGACCGGATGCCATTCGGCCGGCATGCGCGCGCGGATCGAAACCAGGCCGCTGCCGGTCTTGGGCAGGCCGATCCGGCGCAACTGCGCGCCGGCCAAGGCGCCGCCCGGCGCGACCGCGGCATCGGCCGCGCGCAGCACCCCGTCCCAGTCGGCCGGCTGATCGCTGGCGGCGAGTTTCGGCGGTTTGGGCGGTTTGCCGTCGCCGAAAGCCGCGCGCAATGCGTCGCGCGCGACTTCGTCGTAGACCATCGAGGTGCCGGTCAGCGCCGCGAGCAAGGTCAGCGGCAGCAGCCACAGCCCCAGGCCGCGATGCCAGCTGAGCCAGCGCCGCGTCGGCGGCCCGCGATACCACTTCAGGCTCGCCGCCAGCGCCGACCAGCGCGGCCACCACAAATACAAACCGCTGAGCAGCATGAACACTGCGACGATGCCGACCACGCCGAGCACCTGCTCGCCGGTCTTGCCCGACAGCAGATGCGTATGCAGATCGCGCAGCCACAGCACCGCGTCGTTGCCGGTGTTGCGGGTCAGCAGCAGTTCGCCGCTGGCCGGATCGAAGTAACGCCGCTCGTTGTCGGGAAAATAGCCCTGCCACACCGGCAATTGCGGCGTCGGCAGGTCGAGCGACGTCATGCCCTGCGTCTGCCACTGCCCGACGATGCGTTGCAACGCCTGGCTGCGCTGCTGCGGAGTGATCGCCGCGTCGCGTTGCAGTTGCGGATACGCCCACAGCGCGAGCTCGCGCTGGAACGCGAGCACCGTGCCCGACAACGCCACCAACGCGAACGCCGTGCCCAGGCTCAGGCCGAGCCACAGGTGCAGCCACTGCAGCACCGCGCGCGATCGCGAGCGTGTGCGCGGCGGTGAATCTGCGGGGGCCTGGCGGTCGGTCATGGCTGGGCGTGGGTCGCGGTCGGTTTCGGAACGTTCGGTTTAGAGACGGTCGGTTTAGAAACGATGCGACCAGCTTGCGCTGAACACCCGGCCGCGTCCGGACACGTAGGTGTCGTTGCGCGGCGTGCTCTGCGAGTAGTAGGTGATGTACTGCTCGTCGAACAGATTCTCCACGCCCAGGTTCAACTGGCCCAGCGGCAGCTTGAAGCGCGCCTGCAGGTCGACGGTGGTGTAGCCGTCGGTGCTGGCCACGCGCACGCCCTTGAGGTCGAAGTCGCGGTCGAGCGCGCGACTGCCCTGCAGGCGGGTCGACACGGTGTCGCTCCAGGTCTGGTCCCAGAACGCGGTGATGCGATCGGGGCTGATGTTGATGCCGGGCAGGTCGCTGTCGACGCGGTTGTCGCCGTCGCTGTCGTAGCGGCCGTTGGCCTGCGCGTAACCCAGACCGACCCGGCCGGCGTCGGAGAACTGGAACGCGACATTGCCTTCGATGCCGCGGATTTCGGTGCGTTCGCGCACGACGAAATAACTCTGGGTGTTGCGATCGAACGCCAGGCGCGAGCCCAGGTCGGAATCCGACCAGTACGCCGCAAGGTGCGCGAGCCAGCGGCCGTTGTCGAAGTCCACGCCGATCTCGCGGTTGTCCGACACCACCGGCGACAGATCGACCAGTTGATCGACGCGCTGATTCGGCGTGGTGATGCCGCGCAGCACCCGGCCGATATCGGCGACGGTGTAGCCCTCCGAGTACGAGGCATAGAACTTCAGCGCGTCGGTGGCTTCGAACACGATGCCGTAGTTCGGCAGGGTTTCGCGGGTCTTGGGCGAGCCGCCTTCGACGAAACGGCTGCCGCCGGCGTTGGCCGGGATGGTGGTGAAATCGCCGACCTTCAGCGTGCCGCGCTCATGCCGCACGCCCGCGGTCAGCATCACCTTGTCGGCGACCCACCACTCGGCCTGCAGAAACGGCGACCACGATTCGTACTGGGTTTGCGGCACCCACTTGAGGCCGGAGACCACCAGTTCCTGATAGGTTTTGTCGCGGTTCCAGTCCAGGCCGCCGGTCACCCGCAGGCGCTGGTCGAACAGGTTGTCGCGCGACCAGCTGAACTTGCCGCCGGTCTTCTCCGACACGTTCTGCGACTGATCCCACCAGTGCAGGTCGCGGCCGTCGCGCCAGAAATCCTCCCAGTCGGTGGCGCCGTACAGGCCCTTGAAGTCGACCCAGAACAACTGTGCGTTGAAGAAACCGCCGGCCAGTTGCTTGTCGGTGTAGTCCAGCACCAGCGAGGTCGAGCGATTGCGCGCGCCTTCGCCTTCGCGGCTGCCGCGCGCGGAGGTCGCCAGCTTGCCGGTGCGGATGTCGCCGTTGACGGTGATGTAGTCGTTGTTGCCCTGCAGTTCGTAGCGGTTGGCGGTGAGCTGCAGGCGGCGGCGATCGTCGATGTTCCAGCCGGCCTTGGCGAAGAAGTTGTGGGTGTGCGCGTCCATCAGGTCGCCTTGCACGTCGTTGACCGCGATCGCATCGCCGTTGCCATCGTAGTACAGGCCCTCGCTGGCGTAGGACGCGCCGCCGACGAAGTCGAACGCGCCGCGGCGGGTGCCGAACAGGTAGGACGCGCGATATCCGCTGCTGTCGCTCTGGCTCGGCAGCGCGGTGCTGGCGCCGAGGCTGAGGTCCTGGAAGGTCTCGCCGTCCTGGCGTGGCGCGCGCTTGGTGATGATGTTGATGATGCCGCCCGAGGCGCCCAGGCCTTGCAGCGCGTTGGCGCCGTGGATGACTTCGATGCGTTCGATCATCGCCGGGTCGACGGTGTGGCCGTCGCGGCCGCCTTCGCGCAGCGGCGTGGACTGCGGCACGCCGTCGACCAGGTACAGCGGCTTGCGCCCGCGCAGGGTCTCGCCGCCGTTGGTGAGCTTCTGCCGCGAAGGCGAGAACGAGGGAATCAGGTTGGCCAGCACCTGCGAGATGTCCTGGGTCACCGCGAGCTGCTGGTTGAGCTGCTCCTGATCGATCACCGTGATCGTATTGGCCAGCGCGGCCTCGGAATTAGGCGTGCGGCTGGTGCTGGCCGAGACGGTGACGCGGTCGATGTCCTTGGCGTCGGCTTCGGCGGCCTGGGCGACGGGCACGGCCAGCGCGGCCAGCAGGGCGCTGGCGAGGAGGGTAAGGCGGGGCATGGGGGCGGGGACCTGAAAACTGCGACAGGGTTGGCATGCTAATGCGAACCATTCTCAATTTAAAGGGCGGGTGGATGGGTGGAGGGCGTGTTGGGAGTCGGGGTGGGGCCTGCGGGATGGCAGTACGCAGTGGCGGAAAACCTGGTGCGCACCGCCCGAATCCTTCTCCCGCATGCGGGAGAAGGTGGTCCGCAGGACCGGATGAGGGTGCTTGGCCCGCCGCGGTTGCCCTCACCCCAACCCCTCTCCCGCGCGCGGGAGAGGGGCTTAGGAGCGGAGGCTCGCCTGAACCCTTCTCCCGCATGCGGGAGAAGGTGGTCCGCAGGACCGGATGAGGGCGCTTGGACCGCCGTGGTTGCCCTCACCCCAACCCCTCTCCCGCACGCGGGAGAGGGGCTTAAGAGCGGAGGCTCGCCCGCACGCGCGGAAGAAGAAGCTCAGTCGGGAAAGCGCGCCCGCAGGTCGGCGTCGTTGGGCATCGCCGCCGCCGTGCCGGCGCGCTCGGTCGACAGGCCGGCATAGCGGTTGGCATAGGCGACATGTTCGCCGAAGGGTCGCGCGCCCGCGCGCGCCAACGACGCGGCCAGGGCGCCGTTGAAGGCATCGCCCGCGCCGGTGGTATCGACCGCCCGCACCGCCGCGGCCGCGACCCGATAGCAGGCCTGCGCGTCGCCGCGCAACGCGCCATCGGCGTGCGAGACGAAGCAGCCGGATTTGCCGAGGGTCACGATCACGCTGCCGTGCGGCAACAGTGCGCGGCAATGCGTGTGCAACTGCGCATCGTCCAGCGCGGCCAGGGTGTCGGGATCGAGTTCGCTGCCGGTGTGCCGGCGCAGTTGCGCGCAGAACTCGGTTTCGTTAGGGGTGATCGCATCGCTCAGCGCCCACAGCTCGGCGCTGACGAGCGCATCGGCCGGGGCAGGATTGAGCAGAGTCAGCGCACCGGCCGCGCGCGCCAGCGCGAACGCGGCGGCGGCCGACTCGACCGGCGTTTCCAGCTGGGTCAGCACCACGTTCGCGGCACCGAACGCCGTGCGGTGTTCGTCGATGAACGCAGGCGACAGCTGCGCGTTCGCCCCGGGGCCGATCACGATGCTGTTGCGGCCGTCGGCGTCGACGTAGATGCCGGCGGTGCCGGTCGGCGCGTCGCTGCGCAGATCGCGCAGGTCGATGCCGTCGGCGCCGGCCAACGCACGCGCCAGCTGACCGCCGGCGTCGTCGCCCAGCGCGCACACGAACGCGGTCCGCGCACCCGCGCGCGCCGCCGCGGTGGCCTGGTTGAAACCCTTGCCACCGGGACCGGTGTGGTAGGTGCCGGCGAGGGTTTCGCCGGGACGTGGCAGCACCGGCAAGGCCCAGACGTGATCGACGTTGAACGAGCCGACCACGACGACGTGGCCGTTAGGCAGGTCGGTCATGAACTTAAGCGGCGAAGTGGGTCAGCACGCCCGCGATGGTCGCGGTCATGAAAGTGGCGATCGAACCGCCGAGCACCGCGCGCAGGCCGAATCGGGCCAGGTCCTGGCGACGTTCCGGAGCCAGCCCGCCGATACCGCCGATCTGGATCGCGATCGAGCTGAAGTTGGCGAAGCCGCACAGCGCATAGGTCGCGATCAGGCGGCCTTCGTCGCTCAGCGAAATGCCCGCGACCTTGCCGTTGACGATGTCGGCCAGGTGCGTATACGCCACGAATTCGTTGAGCACGACCTTCTCGCCGATCAAACCGCCGACCACGGTCGCGTCGGCCCACGGCGTGCCGATGACCCAGGCGATCGGCGCCAGCACGAAGCCGAGCAGGGTCGACAGGTCGGTCGGACGGCCGATCGCGGCGGCCAGGCCGGTCTGCTCGCCCAGCCAGGTCAGCGGCGCGTTGACCAGCGCGATCAGGGCGATGAAGGCCAGCAGCATCGCGCCGATGTTCAGCGCCAGGCGCAGGCCGTCGCCGGCGCCGGCCGCGGCCGCGTCGATGACGTTGGCGGTGGTCTTCTCGATTTCCATCTTGACCGTGCCGCGGGTCAGCGGATCGCCGGTCTCGGGCACCAGGATCTTGGCGATCACCAGGGTCGCCGGCGCGGCCATGATCGACGCGGCCAGCAGATGCTTGGCGTAGAACGCCTGCTGCACCGGGTCGCCGGCGCCGAGCATGCCGACATAGGCCGCGAGCACGCCGCCGGCGATGTGGGCCATGCCGCCGATCATCATCGTGATCAGCTCGGACTCGGTCATCTTGCTGATGTACGGGCGCACGGTCAGCGGCGCCTCGGTCTGGCCGATGAACACGCTGGCGCACACGCTGGTGGTTTCCGCGCCGGACACGCGCATGACCTTGGTGATCGCCCAGGCCATCGCGCGCACGATCGCCTGCATCACGCCCAGGTGATACAGCACGCCCATCAGGGCCGAGAAGAAGATGATCGTCGGCAGCACCTGGAAGGCGAAGATGAAGCCGAATTTGCTGACGTCCATCAGGTCGCCGAAGATGAACTTCGAGCCGGCGCCGACGAATTCGAGCACGTGGACGAAGCCCTTGCCGATCGAGTCGAACACGTCCTTGCCGCCGGGCACCAGCAGCACCACCGCGGCGAAGGCGATCTGCAGCGAAATGCCGATGCCGACCAGTTTCCAGTCGACCGCGCGACGCTTGACCGAGAACACCCACGCAATGCCTACGAGCACCGCCAAACCGAACAGGCCGAAGGCCACGCGCGAAATCGAATCCACTCCACTCTCCCCGGCGCCGGGGCTCCGGCGGCTTTTTGACGTCTAATTAGTCGGCGCAGCCTAGTGGCTGGCCGCCTCAGCGGCAAGCCGCGGCGCAGCGCAAACGCGTTTTAAGCGTTGAAAAGACGCTCGGGCGGTTTTTTGTATGGACGCCGCGGCGGCGATCGCGGCGTTTTTTGCGGGGCGCGCTGGTCTACAGGTCCCGCGCCACCACCCGGTTGCGCCCGGACTGCTTGGCCCGCTGCAGGCGCAGGTCGGCCCGCCGCAGCAGCCGCGACAGGTCGCCGCCCTCCTGCGGGAAGGTGACCAGGCCGGCGCTGAAACTCAACCACAGCGGCTCGGCGCCGCGGCCGGGTTCGAACGGGCGCTCGGCGACCGCGCGCCGGATCGCGTCGACTTCCTCGAACGCGGTGCCCAGCGGCTTGCGCATCACCAGCAGGAACTCGCCGCCGCTCAGCCGCACCAGCCATTCGCTGGGCTCGGACTGCTCGCGCAGCACCGTGACCAGATGGCGCAGGCTGCGGTCGCCGAGGCGGTGGCCGTAGTCGTCGTTGATGCGCTTGAAGTGGTCCAGATCTATCAGGGCCAGGGTCAGGCTGCCGCCGTCGCGGCGCACCGCGTCGAACAGGCGCGGGATGCGATGAGTCAGCCAGGTCCGGTTCGGCAGCCGGGTCAGGCCGTCGGTGCCCGACATCTCGATCAGGCGCTGCATCCGGTAGACGATCATCGACGTCGCCACGGTCATCATCGCCAGCAGCACCAGACGCTGGGTCTGGCTGCCGACGGTGACCGCGCCGTAATCGCTGGACATCAGATCCTCCGGCGAGCCGGCCGTGGCGAATACCCACAGCACCAGCAGGCCGTACTGGACCAGCGCGAGCGTGCCGGCGAACAAGGTCACTCGGCCGTCGCTGCGCAACGCGGTCAGCAGGATCGCCAGCAGATAGCCGCACCACACGATCAGGCTGTTGAGCCCGGCCGGCAGGTGCTGCGCGGCCAGCATCGCCAGCACCAGGGTGGTCGCAGTGACGTCGAATCCGGCGGTGCAGAACGGCAGCCAGCGATACCGGCGCTGCCGCCGTGCCAGCGCCAGCCACAGCTGCGAGAACACGTTGACGAAGATCGCCCCGCCCAGGCCGATCATGGTTTCCTTGACGCTGCCGCCGCCGATCGCGTTGAGCAGCGGCAACAGCAGCAGCATCGCCGCGAGCACCGCGCGCAGGCGCGCCACCAGCAGTTCGCCGCCAGCGCCGATCTCGAGCATGATTTCGTCCGGCCGCAACAGCAGCGCCACGAGCACGCTGCGTATCCGACCGCCCACGCCTTGGTACATCCCGGTTCCCGTTTACGGCCAAGCGCGGCCCGCGGCGAGCATAGCGCGACCGCGCGCGGACGAACGTGCCGGCGAATCGTCCCGACACTGGGAACGGGCCGTTCGCGACGCGCCGGTGGTTGCGGTCAGGCGACGACGGCGCGGTTGCGGGCGCCGTCTCGGCCGGACGCGGTTGGCGCGAACCGGCCGGCGATCAGCCGATGCCGCGCACCGCCACCCACAGCGCCAGCACCGCGAACACCGCCGCGGCCACATAGCGCGCGGTCTTCAGCGGCAGGCGATCGGCGAAGCGGCTGCCGAGCAGGGCGACCGGCACATTGGCCAGCAGCATGCCGATGGTGGTGCCGAAGATCACCGCCCACAGCGGCTCGTAGCGGGTCGCCAGCAGCACGGTCGCGACCTGGGTCTTGTCGCCGATCTCGGCGAAGAAGAACGCGATGGTGGTGGCGATGAAGGCGCCGCGCGCGGAGAACTGGGTTTCTGCTTCGTCCAGTTGATCGGGCTTGAGGGTCCACAGCGCGACCGCGAAGAAGCTCGCGGCGACCACCCAGCGCAGGATCTCAGGCCTCAGCCACTGCGCGACCAAGGTGCCGAACCAGGCGGCGAGGGCGTGGTTGAGCAAGGTGGCGAGCAGGATGCCGGCGATGATCGGCAACGGCTTGCGGAAGCGCGCGGCGAGCAGCAGGGCGAGCAACTGGGTCTTGTCGCCGATTTCGGCGAGCGCGACGGTGCCGGTCGACACCGCGGTGGTGACGACCGAGGCCGGCAGGTAGGACAGATCCATGACAACTCCAGGGTCGGGCATTCGCGTGGACGCGAAGGCGGACGCCGCGTGGCCCGACCCGGGTTGCACGCTACGCCTGCCTTCGGTCTTGCCCGTGGTCGCTGCATGGTCGGTCGCCAGGCCTGGGCCGTGGCTCGATCGCACGCTGGCTGCCGTACATGCGCCATGGCCTGTGGGCCAAGTGTGTTGACGCATGCCCCCGCGAACCTGTTCGGTGTGCGGGTGGGCTACTCCCCGGAGGAGGAAAGTGCGCGGATTGTAGCGGTATTCGGTGGGGTGCGCAGCAAATGAGAAGCTTTCGCTTTGGTGCGTTCTTTTATCGTCGGGAAGCAAGGGGCGAGGCTTCGACGGGTGTTCCGCGATGCGACGCAATCGGTGTTCTTGCTTTGCCGAGTTCGGTCTGGAGTGCGGTGTTTGGCGTGATGCGTGTCGCGCACATCGTTCAAGCACGAGGCGACGTCGCAGCCCTGTAGGAGCGGCGCAAGCCGCGACCGGGTCACCGCGGCGATGTCGAGATCTACATCGTAGTTGCGTTGGCGTGGTCGCGGCTTACGCCGCTCCTACAGGTAGGCCATCCAGCTTTTGCTAACGTGAGTTACATGCTTCGCAGCGCTGGATGAACTGCAAGGCTTCAGGCCCGAGCCAAAGCCAAGCCAGGGCCGCGTGGCCTCCCTGTAGGAGCGGCGTAAGCCGCGACTGCGTCACCACGATAACGTCGCGACCTATGCCATAGCCGCGACAATCGTTGCCGCTTACGCCAACCGCCCGATCGAAGCCTTCGCCACAAGCGAACCTCGACTCACTGCGTACACGCCGGCTCATTGTTCTCATCGGCATACAACGAAGCGAACCCCGCCGGCATCAGCCGCGGCATCTTCTGCAACGGCGGCTTCACCGTCGGAAAATAATCGCGCTGCCACTGCGACGCCAACGCCGTCGCGGCCGGTTCCAGGCTCGCGTAGCGCGACTCGGGCCGGTCCGCCGGTTTGCCGGCCAAGCGCGAAATCAACAAACGCATCGCCCGCGCCTTGGTCGGGTCGTTCGCGATCAACCCCGTCAGCGGCGACGAATTGTCGCTGTAGCCGACCATCAGATCGAACACCGACGGCAGATAGCCGGCCTCGAACGACAGCTGCAGCATGTTGCCGGCCTCGGCGCGCCAGCGGTCGAACTCGGGCGAGTTCAGATGGGTGTAATCGACCAGGACCGAATCGCCGCGCGCGTAGCGGTACATGGCCTCGGGCTCGCCGGCGAGCGCGGCCTGGCGCAGGTAGTGGTTGCCCTGTTTCCACGCATCGGCCGGCGCGTTGCGGCATTCGTTGATCATCTGGCGCGCGCGGTCCTCCAGCTTGGTCATGTAGGCGCGCTGTTCTGGCGGCAGATCCGGACGCGAATTCTCCTCGGCCGAGGCCAGCACCTGCTCGGCCGGCGATACGTCGGTGCAGCGCAGCAGTTCCATGCCGAGTTGGCAGGAGGCGCGGCTGTCGCCGGCGTCGGCGCGGCTCTTGAGTTCGGCCAACTGGGGATTGCGATAGTTGGAGCGGATCGGTTCGATCTTGCCCACTGTGTCCGCGGGTTTTGCCGGCGCGGCCGGTGGTTCTGGCGCTGCGGCGTCGCTCTGGCCGAGCGCGGTGGGCGCGGCCGCTACCGGCGCGCGCGAACGCCACAGCTGCCAGCCCAGCAAGGCCACGGCGATCGCGATCAGGCTCACGATCAGGCCTCGGGTCTTCACCGCCATCCGCGCATTCCGCCCTGGGTCTTGAGGCTCATCGGCGTAGCATGCGTGCAGTCAATGATCCGATGGGAGCGTGTCCATGCAATACCGTCGCCTGGGTTCATCCGGCCTCCAACTGTCGGCGCTGTCGTTCGGCGCCTGGGTTACCTTCGGTGCGCAGATCGGCCGCGAGATCGCGCGCGAGCTGATCGCGACGGCGTGGGATCACGGCATCAACTTTTTCGACAACGCCGAAGGGTATGCCAACGGCGAGGCCGAGCGGGTGATGGGCGAGGTTATCGCCGAGCTGCGCTTGCCGCGCGACGGTTACTGCGTGTCCAGCAAGGTCTTCTTCGGCTCGGTCGAGGAGCCGGCTCCGACCCAGAAGGGTTTGTCGCGCAAGCACGTCACCGAAGCCTGCCACGATGCGCTGCGCCGGCTGCGTGTCGAGCATCTCGATCTGTACTACTGCCATCGTCCCGATCCGGACACGCCGATCGAGGAAACCGTGTGTGCGATGGACGCGCTGATCCGCCAGGGCAAGGTGCTGTATTGGGGTACGTCGGAATGGCCGGCCGGGTTGATCCGCGAGGCGCACAAGATCGCGCGCGCCCATCATCTGCATGCGCCGAGCATGGAGCAGCCGCAGTACAACCTGCTGCATCGCGATCGGGTCGAGCTGGAATACGCGCCGCTGTACGCCGAGCTGGGACTGGGCACCACGATCTGGTCGCCGCTGGCTTCCGGGCTGCTGACCGGCAAGTACGGCGCGCTGTCGGCGCACGGCGACGGTGAGAACGGCGTCGAGCGCGGCCGGCTGGAGCATGCCGACAAGGACTGGCTGCGCCGGATCGCGGTCGGCAGTTCCGATCAGCGCCGGATCGAACGGGTGGCCGCGTTCGGCGCGGTCGCGCGCGAGCTCGGGGTCGAACAGGCGCCGCTGGCGATCGCCTGGTGCCTGCGTAACCCGCATGTGTCGAGCGTGATCCTCGGCGCCAGCCGCAGCGAACAGCTGCTGCAGAACCTGCAGGCGCTGGAGTTGCTCGAGAAAGTCGACGAGGCCGGCTGGCAGCGGGTCGAGAACGCCTTTGCCTGAACAGGGGCCTGGACGTCTTCTGCATGACTGCAGTCGCAGATTTGTGTGTTTGCGTGTTGACTGGCAAATGAGAATCATTATCATCATTCGGGAGCCCACCCCCGAACGAGTCACCGCCATGTCTCTGCGCAACCCGGTGCTTCAGCTGAAACCCCGTACCGATCGTCCCCTGTCCGCCGTCGCGACCCCCGCCGTCGATGCCACCGCGCCGACCGCCATGGCCTCGGCCGTGGTCGCCGCTGCCCAGGGCGTGCTGGTCGAAAGCACCGCGCTGCTGCGCGGCGCGCGCGAAGTGCTGATCCGTCACGGCGGCGAGGTCTATCGCCTGCGTCATACCCGTAACGACAAACTGATCCTGACCAAGTAACCCCGCGACCGGCGCGCACCCAGCCAAGCACCCCTCAGCAACATCCAACCCACAAGCCCGAGTTCGACCCGACCGCCAAAGGCCCCGGACTAAAACGTCCAAAGCCCAACCGCAGCCACCCGACCCCGAGCCCGCTGAGCCCAACGCTGCAAGCCCGCCCCAGCGCCCGCGTCACCGCCGCACCGCGTCCTCATTCCCGTCCCGGGATCGACGCGGCGCGGCGCGTCGGTACGCCGACCCGCCAGCACCCTCTCTCTCCCAGGCTGCCAGCCCTGTCCTGCAACGAAGTCTTTGCATCGGACGCCAGCCCGCCTCGGTCCAAAACCCATACAACCGAGTCCGACTGCATGTCCCGCGTCCTGAGTGTTGCCGCGCGTCCGCGCGTTTTCCCTGTCGTCCCCGCGCGTTCCGCGCTGGCCCTGGCGTTGCTGCTCGCGCTGCCGGTCGCCGCGCTCGCCGCCGATGCGCCCGCGCCCGACGGTGCCGACGTCAACGAACTCCAGCGCGTGGTGGTAAGCGCCACGCGCACCGAGCGCGCGGTGCAGGACGTGCCGGCCACGGTCAGTGCGATCGACCGCGAGCGCATGGACAACGAGCTGACCCGCAACATCAAGGACCTGTTCCGCTACGAGCCCGGCATCGTCGTGGGTTCCAACCGCGAACGCTTCGGCCTGGGCGACATCCGCATCCGCGGCCTCGGCGGCAATCGCGTGCGCGTGCTGGTCGACGGCATCTCGGTCTCCGACAGCTTCAGCATCGGCAGCTTCTCCAACGCCGGGCGCAATTTCGTCGATCTGGACACGGTCAAGGAAGTCGAGATCGTGCGTGGCCCCAGCAGCGCGCTGCATGGCTCCGATGCGCTCGGCGGCGTGGTTTCGTTCGTGACCAAGGACCCGGAGGACTACCTCAAGGACGGCGCCAACACCTACTTCGGCCTCAAGCTCGGCGTCGAAAGCCAGAACGACGGCCTGTACGGCGGCGCCACCGCGGCGTTCGGCGGCGAGCGCTGGTCGGGCCTGGTCGTGGTCAATCACCATCAGGGCCAGGAAACCGAGAACCAAGGCAAGCGCAACAGCCTCGACGCCAGCCGCACCACGCCCAACCCGCAGGACAGCGACGGCCGCAGTCTGCTGACCAAGCTGGTGTACGCGCCCAGCGACAACCAGCGTTTCCGCCTGACCGTGGAAGGCAGCGAAGACCAGACCGACACCGACGTGTTCACCGCGCGCGGCACCGCGCTGTCGATGCCGGGCGCGCCGGCGGTGCGGGTGTTGTCGCAGACCGGCAACGACCACCAGACCCGCGCGCGGGTCGCGTTCGCGCATGAAATCGATGCGCTGGACAGCGCCTTCGCCGATTCGCTGCGCTGGCAGATCTACCGCCAGGACAGCGAGACCACCCAGCGCACCCGCGAGCAGCGAGTGAGCGTGGTCGGCGGCCGCGAGATCAGCCCGACCCTGCGCCTGCGCGAATTCAACTTCGACCAGCGCGTGTACGGCGCCGAAGCCACCGCGCACAAGGGCTTCGCCACCGGTTCGGTCGAGCACACCCTGACCTACGGTTTCGAATACGAAAACACCGAGTTCCGCCAGAAGCGCGACGGCCGCGCGATCAACCTGACCACCGGCGCGAGCACCAACGTGATCTCGCCCGATACCTTCCCGGTGCGCGATTTCCCGGTCAGCAAGACCCAGAGCGCCGGTGTGTTCGTGCAGGACGAAATCCAGTTCGCCGACGGCGCGTTCCGGCTGGTGCCGGCGGTGCGCGTGGACCGTTACGAACTGCGTCCGCAACGCGATGCGATCTTCACCGCCGATAACCCCGGCGTGGTCGTCAGCGACCTGAGCAAGACCAGCGTGTCGCCCAAGCTCGGCGCGGTCTGGCACTTCTCGCAGGACTGGTCGGTGTACGGCGGCTACCAGCGCGGCTTCCGCGCGCCGCCCTACAGCGACGTCAACCTGGGCTTCACCAATCTGCAGTTCGGCTACACCGCGATTCCGAATCCGAACCTCAAGCCCGAGACCAGCGACGGCTACGAACTGGGCCTGCGCTTCAGCGGCAAGGCCGTGTATGCGCAGCTGTCGGCGTACTACAACGACTATAAGGACTTCATCGAGTCCAACCGTCAGGTCAGCGCGCCGCCGCAGACGCCGTTGATCGTGTTCCAGTCGCAGAACGTGGCCAAGGCGCGCATCCGCGGCGTGGAACTGCGCGGCGGCGTCGACTTCGGCGAGTTGTCGCCGGCCTGGGCCGGTTGGTCGCTGCGCGGCGCGGCGGCGTACAGCAAGGGCGAGGACAAGACCGCCGATCGTCCGCTGGAATCGATCGCGCCGTTGACCGCGACCCTGGGCCTGGCCTACGACCGCGACGAGTGGGGCGTGGAACTGGCCGGCCGCTTCGCCAAGCGCAAGAACGATCTGCCGGCGCCGAACCGCTTCGCCGCGCCGGGCTACGGCGTGCTCGATCTGCTTGCGCACTGGAATTTCGCGCCGGGCGCCAAGGTCAACGTCGGCGTGTTCAATCTGGGCGACAAGACCTATTGGGACGCCGGCGACCTTCCGGGCATCGCCGCGACCAGCACCGTGATCGACCGCTACAGCGCGCCGGGCCGCAACGTCGGCGCCAGCGTGTCGGTGAGCTGGTAAGCATGCGCGCGCCGTCGTCGATCGCGAACCCGCCCGAACGCGCCGGCCTGCCGGCGCCGGAACGGCTGGCCGCGGTCGCGACGGTGTTGTGCCTGTACCCGCGCCGTCATCGCGACGCGCTCGACGGCTGGCTGCAGGCGGCCAGCACCGAGCGCATGACCCGCCTCGACGGCGAGTCCTCGTGCGAAGCGCTGGTGTTCCGCAACGCCGCCGGTCGCGTGTGCTGGCGGTTGTATCTATTGCCCGACAGCGATTTCCTGGCCTGGGACGACGCCGCGGCGAAGTTGCCGATGGTCCAGGGCGCGGACGCCCGCGGCGGCGCCTGGGCCGGACTGCGCCGGCGCTGGCTGCGTCGCCTGCGCGGGCGCTGGCAGGCCGAAGTGCTGCGCTTGCACGTGCTGCGCGACGACGCCGGGCATTGCATCCTCGTCGCCGACACCGCCGAACTGTCGCCGCTGGGACAAGCGCATGCGCGTCGCATCGCCGGCGGCGAAGGCGCGCGCCTGCAGACCCAGGCCCACGTGTGCTGCTGCATGGCCTCGCGCCTGAGCGACGAGGCGCGACCGGCGCAATTCGCCTGATCCCCGATCCCCTCCTTTCCTTTTATATAGCCAACCGAGAAGCATCGAGTTCAGCCATGACCCAACCCGTAATCCGCGCCAGCGTGCTGGCCCTTTGTCTGTGCGCCAGCCCGATCGCGCTGGCCCTGTCTCCCGTCAACGCCGCTGTCTCGACCGAGCGCGACCGCGCTTCGATCCTGGCCATGCAGGGCGAGTACATCGTCGATTTCGCTTTCGACGAAACCGTGCTGCTCAAGCCGAACTACGAACGCGCCCCGGCGATGCGCAGCGGCGGCAACGAGACCGTGATCGTGGTCGAGGACAGTCCGCGCCGGATCGTCCTGCAGCACATCCTGGTCGACGGCAAGAGCGGCCACGTCACCAAGCACTGGCGTCAGGACTGGGTGTTCGAAGCGCCGCAGCGTTTCGAATTCAGCGCCGACCAGACCTGGCACGTGCGCAAAATCCCGGCCGAGCTCAATCGCGGCGCCTGGACCCAGTGCGTGTATGAAGTCAGCGATGCGCCACGTTACTGCGGCACCGGCCGCTGGGATTACCGCAACAACGTCGCCACCTGGACCAGCGATCCGAGCTGGCGTCCGCTGCCGCGGCGCGAGTACACCAAGCGCAGCGACTACAACGCGGTCGCGGCGATCAACCGCCACACCCTGACCCCGAACGGCTGGACCCACGAGCAGTACAACACCAAGGTGCTGCGCAAGCCCGACGGCACCCAGGAAGAACTGGCGCGCGAGTTCGGCTTCAACGATTACGTCAAGACCAAGGACGTCGACTTCAAGCCGGCGTACAAATACTGGGCCGCGACCAAGGATTACTGGGCCAAGGTGCGCGCGCACTGGAACGTGTATCTGGACCAGGCGCCGGGCGTGCAGCTCAAGACCAAGGTCGATGGCATGGCGATGATCATCCCGCTGTTCGAACAGGCCGGAAAGTTGGAAGAAGGCAAGCCGGTGGCCGACAACGAGATCGACGCGGTGTTCGCCAAGTGGGTGGTCAAGGCGCCGGCGGATTCGGCGGGTCCGGAGCAGTCGCCGCCGGCCAAGTGAGTCGTGGAGGTTGCCGTAGTTGCCGTGGTCCGAGTAGCGATCGAGGCTGCGATTACGTCGCTGACCTATTGCGATCTTGGTGTTGTGCGTGTCTCGACGCATGGCGCCTGAGGTCGTATTCGAGCTGATAAAAAAGGCCGGGCAGCGATGCCCGGCCTTTTAATTGCGTTGACGTAGATTGTGTTGGCGTTCTTACAGACGAGTGGTGTGCGGTAACGCGCGCAATCCAGTTTCGCCGACACGGGTCGATTCGCGGTCGCGGCTTGCGCCGCTCCTACAGTCTGGAATGGTAATCGCGCCGTAGGCCGACTGTAGGAGCGGCGCAAGCCGCGACCGCGACACCCGCTTACGACGCAACTTCACCGACGCGTCCGGCCATCATTCGCTCGCCAATCACTCGCTCCGACAGCGTCCGCTTCAATCGACGCGAGTCGCCCCGGCCTGTCCGGTCGACGCCCACACCGGCGCCGCAGGTGCGACCGGTGCCGCGCCCGGCGCGGGCAACAGCAAGCCGTGCGGAGGTGCCGGCGGCGGCGGCGGCGCGGGAGGAGCCGGCGGAACCGGCGCGTCAGGCGCAGCCACCGGCGCGGGCGGCGCGGGTGGCACCGGCGCCCTCGGCGGCCTCGGCGGAGCGGGAGGAGCCGGCGGCGGCGGTGGTGGGGCCCAGGCGATCGCCTTGGGCACCTTGATCGTGCTCTTGGCCTTGGCGCGATCGCGCAGATACGCCACTTCGACCTGACCGCCGTCGGGTTTGCCGCGCAGGGCCGCCATCGCTTCGCGCGGGCTGTCGACTTGGCGGCCGTCGATGCTCTGGATCACGTCGCCGGCTTCCAGGCCCTTGAGCTCGGGACCGGCGCTGAGCACCAGCACGCCGCGCTGCGCGCCGAAGTAGCGGCCGAGCTTGGCGTCGACCGAGGCCAGGTTGAGGCCGTTCCAGCGCAGCGCCTCGCTGATCGACGGCAGCGGGCAGGGTTTGTTCTTGCAATCCGCGTTCAGACGGATGATCTCGCTGTGCATGCGCGGCGCCATCATCGGCTCGGCCGCGATGTATTCGATGCTGTCGGCGGAGATTTCCGAGCCGCCATCGCGCCGGCGCCGGACCACGAGTTCGCCGTTGGTCACGAACTGCGAGCCGTCGTCGTTCTCGAACACCATGACCCGCTCGCCGAGCTGCGGCGTCGCGGTCAGGCTGGCCGGCTTGCCGTCGCGCTGATAGCGGATGCGCACCGGCTTGCCCGGTTCGAGCACGCCGAGCAGCGCGCGCGCATTCGCCAGCCGGGCCGGGCCGTCGGCGCCGGCGATGCTCTTGTCGCCCACGCCGAGCAGCGAATCGCCGCTACGCAGGCCGGCCTTGGCGGCGGCGCTGTCGGGCGTGACCGCGACGATGCGCACGCCGGCTTTTGCGTCCGGCGCGAGGATCACGCCAAGTTGCGGCCCGCGCACGTCATCGCGGATCAGGGTCGGTTTGGTCACCGGATCGGGCAGCGCGCCCGGTTCGCTGCGTTGGCGCGGATAGGTCTGGGTGAACTGGCGTGCCTGGGCGAACTGGCGCGATGCGGCCGCATCGCCGCGGCTCACGAAGTAGTAGCTGTGCACCCGGGTCGGGGCGGCTGTGGCGGTCGGCGGCGCGGCGTCGATGGCGCCGGCGTTGTTCGGATTGTCGTGCGCGAGCGCGCTGCCGATTGCCGCGGCCAGCAGCAGCGGAAGCGTACGGCGCAAGTGGGTGATGGCGCGGGCCATGTCGTTCTCCGGTACGGCGGTGAAGAGGAATCAGTCGACGCGCACCAGCGCGTCGTCGTAGCGTTCGCCTTGCGCGGCGAACCAGCGTTGCGTGCTTTCCACCCCGGCCAGCGCGCGCAGCGTGCCGACGCGCTGTTGCCACAGCGACAGGCGTTGCGACGCCGGCAGCGGCGCGGAAATCAGGGTGGCATCGATCAGGCCCAGGCGCTGGTCGAGTTCGGAACTCATGACCGCCGCGGTGGCGCTGGCCACGCGGTCGTCGCGACTGGCGGCGATCAGCGCTTCCAACTGCGCCGACTGCGCCTGCAGTTCGCCGATGCGTTGAGCGATCGCGTCGCTGTCGTTGTTCGCGAGCGCTTGCGGCGTCGGCGCGGTTTCGTTCGCGGCCAGACGCGTCGGCGCTTGGCGTTCGCGGGTTCCGGGCGATGCGTCGGGTTGCGGTTTGGCGGTACGCGGTGCGGGCTTGTAAGCGTTGTTCGATGGGTTCGGCGTGGTGGCGATCTCGCGATCGGTCGCGCGGTCGGTTGCGTGGTCGGCCACGCGATCGGTGTTGCGCTCGCCGAGGTCGGCCAACGTGCCAGCATCGGGCGACGCTTGCGTCGACGGCGGCGGCTGCGCAATCACCTGATCGGGCGACGGGTTCTGGCTGTGCGCGACCTGCGCCGGCTGCGTCGCCGGCGTGATCGGATCGGCGCCGCGCTGGCTCAGCCACCACGCCAGCGGCAGCGCCGCGGCGAGCATCGCCGCCATCGCCCAGCGGCGGCGGTGCGGTACGTGGCGACGCGTGACCGTCATGCGACCGGTCGCGGGCAATGCGGTCGATGCCGTGTCGCCGGCCGGCGGCGCGGCGTTCGCCGCGGACGCCAGGCGCGCGGCGACCTGCGCCCAGCCGTCGGCCGGCGGCGTTTCCGCCGGCAACTGCGCGAATGCGGTCGGCCAGTCCCGCGGCGCGGCGCCGCGCGGGTCGGGAAGGTTTCGATCAGGCATGGGCCTGCTCCGGTTCCAGCAACAGGCGCAGGCGGCGCGAGCCGCGCGCGAGTTGCGATTTGGAGAAGCTCGGCGTGCGTTGCATCAACGTCGCGATCTCCTCATGGGTATAGCCCTCGGCGTGGTACAGCCACAGCACGCTGCGGGTCGGCGCCGGCAACTGGGCCAGGGCGCGGCCGAGCGCGGCGGCGTCGGCGGCGGCCGGTGGCGGCGGCAGGCGGTCGTCGGCCAGGTGTTCGTCGTTGGGTTCGACCGCATGCTCGTGGCGGCGCTGACTGCGCAGCCGCATCAGCGCCTCGTTGACCGCGATCTGGCGCAACCAGCCCCAGAACGGCGTGCCGCTGCCGTCGAGGTGGCCGCGGAAGTCGCCGATCCGCGTGAGCACTTTCAACATGGTCTCCTGCAGCACGTCGGTGGCCTCGTCGCGATCGCCGGCGATCCGCATCGCCAGGGTGAACACCGGCCGTTCGAACCAGCGGTAGATCTGCTCGAACGCCGCGCCCTCGCCGTTGCGCGCGCGTGCCAGCAACGTCTCCGGGACGTCGATGGCGAAGCTCGACAGCGGCCGCCCCGATGAGGGGGCGGGCAGCGGAGCGGGCGGGGGCGCTGGGGTGGTTTCGGCTGGCATTCGAATACAAGGATGCGCCAAGGGCGTGAAGGGTCGCAGGCACCCGCACGGCCTATACTGACGGCCTCGGACGAGGCATGGAGGGGGAGTTCATGGGAACGTTTCTGGCGATGGTGGTGGTGTTCGCGGGCGTGATCCTGCTGTTCAAGACGGTGCGCATGGTGCCGCAGGGTTATCAGTGGACCGTCGAGCGCTTCGGCCGCTACACCCACACCATGGACCCGGGTCTGCATTTCCTGATGCCGGTGATCTACGGCGTCGGCCGCAAGATCAACATGATGGAGCAGGTGCTGGAAGTCCCCAGCCAGGACGTGATCACCAAGGACAACGCGGTGGTCAAGGTCGACGGCATCGTGTTCTTCCAGGTGCAGGACGCGGCCAAGGCGGCGTATGAAGTCGCCACCTTGGAAATCGCGATCCTCAACTTGGTCATGACCAACATCCGCACCGCGATCGGTTCGATGGACCTGGACGAGTCGCTGTCCAAGCGCGACGAGATCAACACCAAGGTGCTCAACGCGGTCGATCAGGCGACCCATCCGTGGGGCCTGAAGGTCAACCGCATCGAATTGAAGGACATCCAGCCGCCGCGCGATCTGGTCGACTCGATGGCGCGGCAGATGAAGGCCGAGCGCGAGAAGCGCGCGAATATTCTCGAAGCCGAGGGTTTCCGTCAGGCCGCGATCCTCAAGGCCGAGGGCGAGAAGCAGTCGGTGATCCTGGAAGCCGAGGGCGAGAAGGAAGCCGCGTTCCGTCAGGCCGAGGCGCGCGAGCGCCTGGCCCAGGCCGAAGCCAAGGCCACCGAGGTGGTGTCCAACGCGATCGCCTCGGGCAATGTGCAGGCGATCAACTACTTCATCGCGCAGAAATACATCGAGGCGTTCAAGTCGCTGGCCGAAGCGCCGAACCAGAAGTTCGTGATGATGCCGATGGAATCGGCCGGCATCATCGGCTCGCTCGCCGGCATCGGCGAACTGGCCAAGGAAGCGCTCGAGCGCCAGCCCAGTCGCGCGGCCGGCGCGCCGCCGCCGTTGCGCAGCGGAGGCTGACATGGCCTGGACCTGGCAGACCGTAAGCTGGGCCGCGATCGCGATGCTGCTGTTCGCGGCTGAGGCGCTGGCGCCCGGCGCATTCATGCTCTGGCTCGGCTTTGCCGCCGCGGCGGTGTTCGCGCTGTCGATGGTGTTCCCGGGCCTGACCGTGCTGGCGCAGGTCGCGGCCTTCATCGTGTTGAGCTTCGCCTCGATCCAGGTCTACCGCACCTGGTTCCGCGGCCGCGAGCGCAAGAGCGACCAGCCCTTGTTGAACCGTCGCGCCGAGCAGTTGATCGGCCGCGTGGTGGTGCTCGAACGCGGCATCGTGCAGGGCCGCGGCCGGGTCCAGATCGCCGATGCGTTCTGGGACGTGACCGGGCCGGAGTTGGCCACCGGCACCGCGGTGCGGGTGATCGGTACCGACGGCATGACCTTGCAGGTCGAACTGGCGGGCTGACCCATGACGACCGTGCGCGCCGTGACAACGAGCTTGCGCGCATCGGCGATGGTGTTCGCAATGCTGCTGGGGGTCGCGCCGGCTTCGGCCGGCGGCCCGCAACGCGGCGACGACTGGATCGGCAAGGTCGTGCCGCCGTTTCCGGACGGTTTCAAATCCAACACCGGCGGCTGCGTCGGCACCGGCCGCAGCGCCGAGCAGATCTGCGCGCGCAGCATCGGCACGATCGACGACCACGAGGACCGCTCGCTGAAGTTCTACGCCGCCGAACTGGTCGGCCGGATCGGCAACGAAGCGCGCTGGAAGATCACCGACGTAGTGCCGTACCCCAAGCTGCTGCGCGGCGAGCGGGTGTCGATTTCGACCTGCATGATCGACGGCATCAGCGACCCGGGCGTGATCGCGATCATCGACACCCTGGTCGAAGGCGCGGCCGCGCGCGAACGCTTCGACGCCTCGCGCTGGGCGGTGCGGCTGGACCGGCGCAAGGGCCGTTTCGTCGAGGTCAAGCCAACCGAAGTAAGCTGTTACAACGAAGGCGCCGAAGAAGAATAGAGTCGGCCGCGCCAAAGCGCCCACCGCGAATGCCCGAAGCCTCGTTGCTCCGGCAGACCTTTTGTGGGGAGCTTGAGCCCCGACGCTTTTCTTTCAGCACAACAAGCACCTTCAAGACAGCGCCGCGACCTGAGCGAAAAGCGTCGGGGCTGAAGCTCCCACCCACAAAAGACCTCGCAGCTGCGCGGCGCCACCATTCGCCCGCGTACCGAACCCCAGTAAATACGCGCGCAGCGCGCTTCTGGAATAATCACCGGCTCAAACCCCCACGAGCAGGCAGCGCCCCATGAGCCAGAAGACCATCCTCAACGACGCCCACCGCGCACTCGGCGCCAAGATGGTGGATTTCGGCGGCTGGGACATGCCGATCAACTACGGCTCGCAGATCGAAGAGCACCATCAGGTGCGCCGCGACGCCGGCATGTTCGACGTCAGCCACATGACCGTGGTCGACCTGCGCGGCGCGCGCGTGCGCGAGTTCCTGCGCCGCCTGGTCGCCAACTCGGTCGACAAGCTGCAGAAGTCGGGCAAGGCGCTGTACACCTGCATGCTCAACCCGCAGGGCGGGGTGATCGACGACCTGATCGTGTACTTCCTCGACGAAAGCTATTTCCGCCTGGTGGTCAACGCGGCCACCCGCGAAAAGGATCTGGCGTGGATCGGCGAGCAGGCCAAGGCGTTCGACGTGTCGGTGAGCGAGCGTCCGGAGCTGGCGATGATCGCGGTGCAGGGCCCGAACGCGCGCGACAAGGTGGTCGGCCTGCTGCGCGAGGAGGATCGCGCGCGGATCGGCAAGCTTGGCAAGTTCGTCGCCGGTGATGCGCAAACCACCGACGGCATCGCGCTGTTCATCGCCCGCACCGGTTACACCGGCGAAGACGGTTTCGAAGTGGTGGTGCCCGAAGACCGCGCGGTCGCGCTGTGGGACGCGCTGCTCGCCGCGGGCGTCAAGCCGGCCGGTCTGGGCGCGCGCGATACCCTGCGCCTGGAAGCGGGCATGAATCTGTACGGCCAGGACATGGACGACACGGTTTCGCCGTACGAGGCCGCGCTGGCCTGGACCATCGCCCTCGACAGCGGCGCCGACGGCGCGCCGCGCGACTTCATCGGCCGCGGCCCGCTGGAACAACTCAAGGCCACCGGCGCCGCGCGCCAGATGATCGCGCTGGTGATGGACGACAAGGGCGTGCTGCGTCACGGCCAGAAGGTGCTGACCGCGCATGGCGAAGGCGAGATCCTGTCGGGCACGTTCTCGCCGACGCTGAACAAGTCGATCGCGTTCGCGCGCGTGCCGGCCGGCGAGATCGCGCTGGGCGCCGGCGGCAACGTGCGGGTCGACATTCGCGGCAAGGAAGTGCCGGTGCGGGTGGTCAAGTTCCCGTTCGTGCGCGACGGCCAGGCCCAGGACGGCGTACTCGTCTGAGGCCGCGCGCATGCCCCGCATCGATTACTACTTCAGCCTGATCTCGCCGTACGCCTACCTCGGCCACGCGCCGCTGCTCGCGGCCGCGCGCGAGGCCGGCGCGACCCTGGTCTACAAGCCGGTGCGGATCTTCGAACTGTTCGAGGCCAACGGCGGCCTGCCGCTGGGCCAGCGCGCGCCGGCGCGCCAGCGCTATCGCCTGATCGAGTTGCAGCGCGCGCGCCAGCAACGCGGCGTGCCGTTGAACCTCGCGCCGAAGTTCTTTCCGGTCGACCCGAGCCTGGCCGACCGCTGCGCGATCGCGCTCGATCGGCAGGGCCGCGATCCGTCCGCTTACATGGATGCCGGGTTCCGCGCGGTCTGGGCGCACGACCGCGACCTCGCCGATCGCGACACCGTCGCGGGGCTGTTGCGCGATGCCGGTCACGATGCCGATGCGACGCTCGCCACCGCCGACGGCGAGGAGGTCGCCGCGATCTATCGCGGCAACACCCGCGCCGCGATCGCCGCCGATCTGCCGGGCCTGCCTGGCTATGTACTCGACGGCGAACCGTTCTGGGGTCAGGACCGGGTCGAAGCGCTGCGCGAGGCGCTGCTCACCGGCCGCGAACCGTTCACGGCGGATGCCGGTTGAACGTTTCGCCGTTCGCTCCCGGACGTGTTGCGGCGCGAGGTAAAGTTCCGGCGCGACGCCGTCTTGCGTCGCTTACTTGCGGCCCTTCCTCAAATCCCGCAACCCGATTCGCGCTTTGTGCTCCCGCTTTTGCGTTTACCCCTCCCACAGCGGCCCGGCATCGTTAAACTACGCGCCATTACCCGCCGCTCCCGCAACGTTCGAGGCCAGCCATGAGTGAAATCCCCGGCGATCTGAAGTTCATGAAATCCCACGAGTGGGCCCGCGTCGAAGGCGACGGCAAAGTCACCGTCGGCATCTCCGACCACGCCCAGGGCTTGCTCGGCGACTTGGTCTACGTCGAACTGCCCAACGTCGGCGACCGCGTCGAAGCGGGCAACGCCAGCGCCGTGGTCGAGTCGGTCAAGGCCGCCTCCGACGTCTACGCGCCGGTCTCCGGCACCGTGACCGCGGTCAACGCCGCGCTGGCGGACAAGCCGGAAACGATCAACGAAGACGCCTACGGCGAAGGCTGGATCTACACCGTCGAGATCGACGAACCCGACCAGCTCAACGAACTGCTCGCGCCCGACGACTACGCCGAGCTGCTCGAAGAAGACGACCACTGAGTCACCCACCGCGGCCGGCAACGGCCGCGGTCCACGGGGAGCGCAGGACCGGCCCGCGATCGCGGTGCCCGGGACTCGCTCCCCGTTTCGTTTGTGGCGACGCGCTTGCCGACGCGGCCGACACGACCTCGATCGCGCCGCGCCGGTCGACACGAAGCCCGATCGCGAAGTGCGAATCCGAAGTGGCATCGCCGCGCGCCGCGGCCGGACGCGACCACGGCGACGAACATTCGGGCGCCGCGCCGGTCCGCCCATGCGCGCGGCGAGCGGCGGTCGAAGCGGCGTCCGCGATGTGCCGGCGGCGCGCGGTTGCGATCGTCTCGATGAGGATCCGATCGGGCGTTTGCGCCTCGTGCCGGCTCGGCGCAAGCCATCGACAACGCATCGCGCATGCATTCGACGAGGCATGCGCGTTCGCGCGAATCGCGAAAAACTCCGGTGATTTTCATCGCGATGGTTTGGCCTGTGGCGCTCGTCGCACGATCGCTGCCGCGTTGCACGCGATCTCGTCGCGCGCGCCGCGAACGGCCGACCCAGCCCAGCCGATCCCGACGACGCGATCGCGACGAGCATCGATCCGGCAGTGCGCGATCGCCGCCTGCAGGCGTGCAGGTCTGGTGAAGGACGACGCTACGTGCCGAGCCGACGCACCGCCACGCGATTTATCGCGGCGCCACTTTCGCGTGGCGCTTGCCGCGATGCGAGCGCGGCGGTGCGGCGACTCGGCGCAAACGCACGCGCGCGCGGCGGACGGTTCGGCGAACGCGCCTCGCCTTTGTCCGCCCTCACCGGAGTTTTCGCCGACAGGTAAAAACGTTTCCAGCGCGCGCTCGTCCGAGTACGAACGCGATGTGCGCGGGAGGCACGCGTCGGCGTTCGAGACCGACGAACGGTCGTGTCGGCTGCGCCGCGAGCGCTCGCGCATCGTCGCGTCGCGGTCGGCGCGTTCGCTCGCCTTCGTCGTGTCGCGAACGGCGCGCTCGCCCGCGTCGACGACCGTCGCGGCGGTCGCGAGCGCCGCTCGCGGCGGAAAAAAGTTCGCGCACTTTCGCGCAGTCGGGCTTGTGCGACGCGAAATCGGCGGCCGTCGCGGACAGGAATTTTTTCTTCCGGTACAGGTCGTCGGAATCGTTCGCGACGCGCTTCGCGCGCGACGCGCGCGTGTTGGAAAAACCGCGAACAAAAAACGCGAGCGCGCTGAAAGCCGCGCCACGCTTGGGTTTCAGCGACGTCGAACGAAACACGCATCGAACGCGTCGATGCGCGCGCGCGTTTTCGAAACGCGCGCGCGGCGTCGTCGGCGCGGCGTTCCGGGCGAGCGGCCGGAAAAAAAAATAGGCCGGGTTGTTGACAGTCATAAAAAGCGTGATTAGGTTTCGCCCAGCAGACGTTTCCTGCAGACGAGAGTGAGAAAACCAAGCGCGACAACACGCAGCACAAAACGGACCTCCGCCTGGACAGTCAAAACGGTGGACGTTGGGTTCGCTTCCTCTGCAGAAATGTTGGCCACGCTCTCTCCGCCGATGACATCCAAAACCTTGATGACATCGCTGACGACCTGCTTCTTGCAACCCGGTTCGCGTTCGGCGCCCCGGGTTTTTGTTTGGCCGCCCCTTTCCGCGGCCTGCTCCGTCCGCCTTTCCGGCGGACGCGCCATCGGTCCCGCCGCGCTTGCGGCCGGGCGCGATCCCCGATCCGTTCCGGCGCGCCCAGCGCGTCGGCGGTTGCACGCGGGTCCGACTCCCGCGGCTCTGCCAACACAGAGTTCCTTTGAACTGGGCTTACCGCACTACCACTGATCATTCCTGATCATCACTGACGAGGAGCCATCACATGGCCGTTAAGAAAGCTGCTAAGAAGTCCGCCGCCAAGAAAGCGACGAAAAAGGTCGCCAAGAAGGCCGGCGCTAAGAAGGTCGCCAAGAAGGCCACCAAGAAGGCCGCCAAGAAGACCGTGAAGAAGGCTGCCAAGAAGGCCGTCCGCAAGACCGCCAAGAAGGCCGCGAAGAAGGCGACCAAGAAGACCGCCAAGAAGACTGCTAAGAAGGCGACCAAGAAGACCGCCAAGAAGGCTGCTAAGAAGGCGACCAAGAAGACCGCCAAGAAGGCTGCCAAGAAGGCGACTAAGAAGACCGCCAAGAAGGCCGCCAAGAAGACCGTGAAGAAGGCAGCCAAGAAGACTGCCAAGAAGACCGCGAAGAAGGCCGCCAAGAAGGCCCCGAAGAAGGCCGCCAAGAAGGCCCGCAAGCCGAAGGCTACCGCAGCGCTCCCGGCGACCCCGGCTCCGCTGATCTAATAAGAAACACCCGATTGCCGTAATCCAGCTCTCCTCCCGCAGCCCAGGCGGGAGGAGAGTTTTTTATTTGTGGCGGGTCGCGGGGCTTTCGAGCCGCAGGCTCGCGCCGCGATGAGCGTCCGGCGATTGGCCTTGGTCGGGCTCGCTCTGGGTGGGTGTCGAGCGCGCAGTGTTCATATCCTGCCGCACGGCCGCGATGTCATGTCGTCCGTCGCTCTCTAAATATCCTCCGGTCCGTGGCGCGCCCGCGTGGTCTCGGCTGCCGCGTTGCGGCGTCCATGGGGCCTGGTCGGATGACGCTGAAGTCTCTGGATCCCCGCCTGCGCGGGGATGACGGAGTGGGGGAGGCTTCGTTGCTGACCTGTCGGCGCTTCGTTGCGGGTTTCCCAAAGTCGCTGGATCCCCGCGTTCGCGGGGATGACGGGTGGGCGAGGGTTTCGTGGTTGGTGTGTCGGCGCTTCGTTGCGGGGGAGCGGACTCGCCGCATCGTTCACCCAAACTCACCGGCCCGTGACTTCGGTCGCCTGCCTCTCGTCGGCAAGTCGGGGCGTGCACGCTCGCGTCGCGGCGGCCGGCGGTAGGATCGGCGCAAAGCTGGTCGCAGCCGATCATCCAACCGCATCCAACTCGCACCTGCCATCGGGGGAACACCATGAAAGGTTTGTTCAAGGGACTGCTTTATCTGGTCGTGCTGCTCGCGGCGGTGTTCGTGGTCGGCGGTTTCCTGTTGCCGGCGAGTACGCATGTCGAGCGGTCGATCTCGATCGCGCGGCCTCCGGGCGAGGTGCATGCCTTGCTCGATTCCTACAAGCGCTTCAACGAGTGGTCGCCGTGGTTCGAGCTGGAGCCGAGCGCGAAGTACAGCTACAGCGGGCCGGAGTCGGGCGTGGGCGCGGCGATGGCCTGGGAGGGCGACAAGGTCGGCAAGGGCGCGCAGCGCATCACCGAGTCGGTGCCGCAGCACAAGATCGTCAACGCGCTCGACTTCGACGGCACCCAGGCCACCGGCACCTTCACCTTGAAAGGCGAAGGCGACGGCACCCGCGTGACCTGGGCGCTGGACAGCGAGCACGGCAACAACCTGGTCTCGCGCTGGTTCGGCCTGCTGCTCGACCGCATGGTCGGCAAGGATTACGACAAGGGGTTGGCGAAGCTCAAGCAGGTGGCTGAGAGCGGGGATTCGTGATTGGGGATTCGGGATTCGAAACCGCAAAAAAGCAAAGGCCCGCGATCAGCGGGCCTTTGTTGTTAGATCAGGCATCGAGACGCCTGCTTCTGCTTTGCCAATCTCGAAATCCCGACTCTCGAATCCCGGCTTCACCGCGGCGCCGCGGTCGCCTTCTGCGCATTGCTGCCACTGACCTCGCGGCTCGGGGTCACGCCTTCGGAGGCGTACAGGCTCGGGTCGTCGAAGCCGTCGACGTCGAGCCAGCGCTGGGTCGGCAGGCCGATCGCGCGGTCGAGCAGGGTCGGCAGCATGCCGGTCGGCAGGCCGCTTTCGCTGTTCCACAACACCGCGATACCCAGGTCGCGCTCGGGCAGCAGCGCGACCATGCCGCGATAGCCCTGCACCGCGCCGGCATGGAACACCACGCGGTGGCCGGCGTAATCGAACACGCGCCAGCCCAGCGCATAACCGGCCGTGCTCAGGCGCTGGCGGCGCCAGCTCGAGCCACGGATTTCGGTCGGCGTATCGACCAGCGGTTGATGCAGGGTCGCGAGCAGCGGCAGCGGCAGCACGTCGGTGCGATGGCCGGTCTGGGCGATCAGCCACTGCGCCATGTCGCTGGCGCTGGCATTGATGCCGGCGGCCGGCGGCAATTGGTAATAGGTCGGCTTCGGCGTCACCGAGGCCCAGCCGCCGCGCGCGCGCACGTGCGGCTTGGCCCAGCGCGCGCTGGCGGTGATGCCTTCCAGGCCCAGGCTCGCATCGTTCATGCCGAGCGGCTTGAACAAACGGCGCTGGACCTCTTGGCTGTAGAAATCGCCAGTGGCGGCGAACACCACGTCGCCGATCAGGCTGAAGGCGATGTTCTGGTAGCCGTAGCAGGTGCCGGGCTGGCAGGCCATCGGCGCGTACGCGAGTTTCTGGGTCAGCACGCGATAGTCGGCGTAGTTTTCCAGGTCGCGGTCGTAGGTGTTGTGGGTCAGGCCGACCCGGTGGCTGAGCACGTCGGCGACGGTGAGGCTGCGCGCGGCGGTGGGATCGACCAACTGGAAGCCCGGCATGTAGTCGACGACCTTGCTGTCCCAACGCAGGGTGCCGTCGTTGACCAGCAGGCCGGTCAGGGTGCCGGCGAAGCTCTTCGACAGCGAGGCCAGGCGGAACACGGTGTGGGCGTCGATCGGCTCGGCGTTGCGTACGTCGGTGATGCCGTAGCCGCGCGCGCTGAGCACCTGGCCGTTGTGGACGATGGCCATCGCCATGCCCGGAATGCGTTGCTCGGCGACCAGGGCTTGCGCCATGGCTTCGAATTGACGGACGTCGAAATCGGTCGACAGCGGCTGCACCTGCGGATTGAGGTGCTGCGGCGCGGCGCTCAGGCCCGGCAGGGCGGTGCCGTCGTAGCCCTGCGCGCGCGCGACCGGCTGGGACGGTGCCGGCGTTTGCCAACGTAGCGAGGTCTGCGCGGTCGAACCCAGGGTCATGGTCAGCAGGGCCGCGAGCGTGCCCAGGCGCCAGGGGTTGAGTGAGCGTCGGGAAGAGGTGCGTTTCATCGCTCGCAGCGCCTGGTTAGCCGGGGTCGATCCGATTCTAGCGCCGATCTCAGGGAGTTGTGCAACAACCGCATTCAGGATTCTGATTTTGCAGGGATTAATGGGTGGGGCGGGAATCGGGAATCGGGAATTGGGAGCTGTAAAAGCCACACCGTTGGCGCGTCATTTCAGCCCTTTGGCGGGAATCGGGAATCGGGAATCGGGAATCGGGAATCGGAAAAGCAGCGCCACGCGCATGCTGCGGCTCTTGCCCTTCCGATTCCCCATTCCCCATTCCCGATTCCCGGCTTCACCGCCCGCGAATCAGATCCGAAGCGCGCTCGGCGATCATGATGGTCGGCGCGTTGGTGTTGCCGCCGATCAGGCTCGGCATCACCGAGGCGTCGACCACGCGCAGGCCCTGGACGCCGCGCACGCGCAGTTGCGAGTCGACCACCGACGCCTCGTCGTCGCCCATCCGGCAGGTGCCGACCGGGTGATACACCGACTCGGCTTTGGCGCGCACGAATTCGATCAGCTCGGCGTCGCTCAGGTCGCTGCGGGCCGGGAAGATCGGCGCGCCGCGGTAGGGGTCGAAGGCTTTCTGCGCGAACAACGTGCGCGAGAGCTTGGCGCACTCGAGCATCATCTTCAGATCGAAGCCTTCCGGGTCGCTGAGATAGTTGGCGTGGATGCGCACCTTGTCGCCGGCGCTGGCGCTGGCCAGATCGAGGTGGCCGCGGCTGCGCGGACGCAGGAAGCAGGCGTGCGCGGTGTAGCCGTCGCCGGCCAGGCGGTGGCGGCCATGGTCGTCGAGCATCGCCGGCACGAAATGCAGTTGGATGTCGGCGCGGTCGTCCGGCGCGAGCGCCGAACGCACGAAGCCGCCGGCCTCGGCGAGGTTGCTGCTGCCGGGGCCGCTGTGCCCGCGCAGGTAGTAGTCGAAGGCGACGCGCAGGTCGCCGGTGCGGTCGTAGGTGATCCGCTGGGTCGAGTGCTGCAGGGTGCACACGTCGAGATGATCCTGCAGGTTGCGGCCGACCTGCGGCGCATCGTGCAGCACCTCGATGTCGTGCCTGCGCAATTCATCGGCCGGGCCGATGCCCGACAGCATCAGCAACTGCGGCGAATTGAGCGCGCCGCCGCTGAGCAGCACCTCGCGCACCGCGCGCTGGTGATACGAACGCCCGCCGCTGCTGTAGACCACGCCGGTGGCGCGGCCGTTGTCGATGCTGATGCGGGTGACCAGCGCGCCGGTGACCACGTGCAGGTTGTGCCGCTCGCGCGCCGGGTCGAGATAAGCGACCGCGCTGGAGCAGCGCGCGCCGTTTTTCTGGGTGACCTGGTAGAAGCCGAAGCCTTGTTGCTGCGGTCCATTGAAGTCGGTGTTGCGAGCGAAACCGGCCTGTTGTCCGGCCTCGATGAACACGCCCGACAGCGGGTTGGTGTAGCGCAGATCGGACACGTACAGCGGACCCATGCTGCCGTGCAGCGCGTCGTCGCCGCGGCTGTTGCGTTCGCTGCGGCGGAAGTAGGGCAGCACGCCGTTCCAGTCCCAGCCGCTGGCGCCGGCCGCGGCCCAGTCGTCGTAGTCGCCGGGCACGCCGCGGATGTAGCACATCGCGTTGATCGAGCTCGAACCGCCGAGCACGCGGCCGCGCGGCCACCACAGGGTGCGGTTGTCGAGCTGCGGTTCCGGCGCGGTGTCGTAGTCCCAGTTCACGCCTTTCTTGTTGACCAGCTTGGCCAGGCCGGCGGGCATGTGGATGAACGGGTGCAGGTCGCGCGGGCCGGCTTCGATCAGCAGCACGCGCGCGTCGGGATCTTCGCTCAGGCGGTTGGCGAGCACGCAACCGGCCGAGCCGGCGCCGATGATGATGTAGTCGAACTCGGTGGGCACTGGCGATTCCCGCAGGCGCGCGGCGTGTGTCGTCGCGCTGACGGGGCGACCGTAAGCGCCAAAACTAGAGCAAATGCTCCCAACATCCCGGTCGGCGGGAATCCCGCCCGATGCCGTGGTGGCGATATGCGACGCCTTGGGCTACCGTGCCGGCAACCCGCATGGCCGCATTGTTGGCGCCGCGGGCGGCGAGCGGTTCGATGCGGTCACGCGCATCGCGCCGCGCCGCCATCGACAGGCAATACCCGCGCGACCCGCCTTACCCAGCACGACCGCACAGCACGACCCCCGCAAAGCCGGCGGCCCGCCGGCGCTGTACTCACGGAGCGACGGAATGTCGGCAGTTCAAGGCGCCAGCCTGCCCTCCGGGCGAGTGCATAGCGGAGAGTGGCGCGCGGTTGCGTTCTCGGTGGGCTATTTCTTCTGCGTGCTGACCGCGTACTACGTGATCCGGCCGTTGCGCGACCAACTCAGCGGCGCGGTCGGCTCGACCCAGTTGCCGTGGTTCTACCTGGCCACCTTCATCGCCACCCTGGCGCTGACGCCGGTGTTCTCCGGTCTGGTCTCGCGTTATCCGCGAAGGGTGGTGGTGCCGCTGGTGTACGGCTTCTTCATCGTCTGCCTGCTCGCGTTCATGCCCTTGTTCGGCGAACACGGGCCGCTGAGCGCGCGCGCATTGGGCACGGTGTTCTTCGTCTGGATCAGCGTGTTCAACCTGTTCGTGGTGTCGGTGTTCTGGAGCTTCATGACCGACATCTGGAGCGAGGGCCAGGCGCGGCGATTGTTTCCGGTGATCGCGGTCGGCGGCACGGTCGGTTCGCTCGCCGGTCCGGTGCTGACCCGGGTGCTGGTCGACCGGATCGGGGTGGCGCCACTGCTGATGGTGTCGGCGGGGCTGCTCGGCCTGGCGCTGGTGTTCGTGACCTTGCTCGGGCAGTGGTCGCGCGTGCACGGCACGCGTCGGCACGAGGCCTCGCACGAGGCGGCGATCGGCGGCGGCATGCTCGACGGGCTCAAGCAGATCTTCTCCAATCCGTTCATGGCCTCGATGGCCTTGCTGCTGTTGCTCGGCGACTGGATCGGCACGGTCAATTACGGTCTGGTCGTGGATTATTCCAAGGCGACCTTCACCGACGCGGTGGCGCGCACGCGCTTCGCCGCCGATCTGGACCTGATGACCAACCTCGTCGCCCTGACCATGCAGGTGTTGATCACGCCGTGGCTGTTGTCGCGGCGCGGCGCGGCGTCGGTGATCGGGGTGTGGTCGGTGGTGACGGCGGCGTTTTTGACCTTGACCGCGATCGTCGCCGACGCGCACGCGCCGCTGACCGAATTGTTTCCCGCCTATGGCGCCTTGATCGCGATGCTGCCGGCCGGGATGGCGGCGACGATCGCGCCGATGCCGGCGGTGGCGATCACCTTGGTGATCAGCCGTGGGCTGGCCTATGGCATGGTCAACCCGGCGCGCGAAAGCCTGTTCACCAGCGCCGCGCGGACCCTGCGCTACAAGGGCAAGAACGCGGTCGATACCGCGTTTTGGCGGTTCGGCGACGTGACCGTGGCGACCACCGTGGTCGCGTTGCGCAGCGTCGGTGTCGGCGTGGCCGGGCTGGCCGGCATCAGCGCGGCGGCGGCGGCGGGCGCGGGCGTGATCGGTTGGCGGGTCGCGCGCTGGGTCCAGCGCAACAACGCGGCGGAGCGTCGCGAGAGCACGGCGGCATGAGGCGCGATTGGCGGCCGTGGCCGCGCCAGCAATGGCTGCAACGGGTGCTGGTCACGCTGGTGCTGTGCGCGGTCGCGTGCCTGGCCTGGGGATTCTTCTGGGAACCGCGGCAGTTGATCGAGCGCGACTACGAATTCGCCCTGCCGCATTGGTCGCAAGGATGCGAAGGCCTGCGCGTGGACGTGATTGCCGATGTGCATACCGGTTCGCCGCACAACGGCCTGGACAAGCTCGATGAGATCGTCGCCAGACTGGTCAAAAGCGACGCGCAGGCGGTGCTGATGGCCGGCGACTACGTGATTTTGAGCGTATTGGGCGGTACCTATATCTCCGCCGACCAGATGGCGCCGCACCTGCGCCCGCTGACCGCGCGCAAGCCGGTGTATGCGGTGCTCGGCAATCACGATTGGTGGAAGGACGGCCACAAGGTGCGCGCGGCGCTGGAAGCGGCCGGGGTGATCGTGCTCGAAGACCAGGCCGTGCAGACCCGGCTGGGCCACTGCCGCGTGTGGATGGTCGGCATCGGCGACAAGTGGGAAACCTCGCACGATATCGGCAAGGCCTTCGCCGGCGTTGTCGACGACGCGCCGGTGATCGCGCTGACCCACAACCCGGACCTGTTCCCGGACATTCCGGCGCGCGCGTCGTTGACGATCGCCGGCCACACCCATGGCGGCCAAGTGAAACTGCCGTGGATCGGCACGCCGGTGCTGCCGGCCGACCAGCGCTACGCCGGCGGCTATCTGATCGAACACGGCAAACACCTGTTCGTCTCCACCGGCATCGGCACCAGCATCCTGCCGGTGCGGTTCGGGGTGCCGCCGGAGATTTCGCGGTTGCGGTTGAAGGCGGCGAGCCGGTCGGTTCGTGAGCGCGAAGCCGCGCAGGGTTCGATTCGCTGAGGCGAGCTGCGTACGGTGGGACTGATTTGGCCGCTGTGGCGGCCGGCGCAGGACGCGGCCGCTGCCGATCCAGCTGATCGGCGGCGTATCTCTCAGTTCGTCATTCCCGCGAAAGCCCACTTTCGCGGGAACGACGATAGGGAAAGTCGGCGCTACTTGCGACAGCGGGGCGACGACGGCAACCGCGTGACGCAAGACAGTCGAGAGCGCACCGCACCGCCAGGTAAGACAAGTGTGAGCGATCCGCACGGCCATGCCACGCGAAGCCCGAGCGACTGCAACCCCGCTCACCCCCCATGCCGAAGGTTGGGATGACCATCCGCAGAGGTCGGCGCCGGGCGACGGCGCTAGTTTGGGTGGGGCAACGGGAGCGGCATGATGCGCGAGCCATGCGGGCAGGGCGGGGAGGCGGACACTGACGTCGCGGGCGATGCGCGGCGAATCTCGTGCGCGTGCTGTCGGGTTGCCGCATGAGCCGCGTGAACGCCGCGCACGACCACGACGCCGCGCCCGCATCCAACGCGCCGCTGTGGTGGTCGCTGCTGTACTTCTTCTGCCTGCTGTGCGGCTACTACGTGCTGCGTCCGGTCCGCGACGCGATGGGCGCGTCCAACGATGCCGCGACGGTGTTTCCGCACCCGATGATCGCCTGGGCGCAGTCGCACGGCTGGCAGCTCAAGGACTTCGTGCTGCAGGTGCTGTTCACCGCCACCTTCGTCAGCATGGTGCTGCTGCAGCCGGTGTACGGCGCGCTGGTCGCGCGGTTTCCGCGGCGGGTGTTCCTGCCGGTGGTGTACGTGGTGTTCATCGCCTGCCTGTTCGGTTTTCACTGGGCCTTCGACAGCGCGGTGCCGGGACGCGGCATGGTGTTCTTCGTCTGGATCGCGCTGTTCAATCTGTTCGCGGTGACGGTGTTCTGGAGTTACATGGCCGATGTGTTCGACGACGCGCAGGCGCGGCGGGTGTACGGCTATATCGGCGCGGGCGGCACCGCCGGCGCGGTGATCGGGCCGGTGCTCACCCAGAAGCTGGTGCAGCCGTTGGGGGTCGCGAATCTGCTGCTGGTTTCGATCGCGTTCCTGGCGGTATGCGTGCTGTGCATCGTGCAACTGCGGCCGTGGGCGATGGCGCGCGAACGCCGGCAGGGGCAGACCAGTGGCGAAGCCGCGATGGGCGGTTCGGTCTGGGCCGGGCTCAAGCTGGTATGGCAGCGGCCGGTGCTGCGCGCGATGGCGGTGACCTTGTTCTTCAGCGTCGGCGCGGCGACCTTGCTCTACAACCAGCAGGCGGCGATCGCGCGCGAGTTCTACCCCAGCGCGGTGGCGGCGACCGCGTACTTCGCCCGCATCGACAGCGCGGTCAACGTGCTCGCGATCCTGACCCAACTGCTGCTCACGCGCTGGCTGCTGAACCGTCACGGCGTCGCGCCGGCCTTGCTGATGCCCGGCTTGACCTTGCTGCTCGGTTTCGGCGTGTTGCTGGCTTCGCCGGTGCCGGTGATGGTCGCGATCGTGCAGGTCCTGCAGCGCGGCAGCGAATTCGCCTTGGCCAAGCCCGCGCGCGAAACCTTGTACACGCGCATGGATCGGCCGTCGCGCTACAAGGGCAAGGCGGTGATCGACACCGCGGTGTTCCGCGGCACCGACCTGGCCTTCGCCTGGGTGCACAAGGGCGTGGCCCTGTTCGGCACCCAGGCGGTGTTCGCCGCCGGCCTGCTCGCCGCGCTCGGCATGACCGCGGGCGCGTGGAGCATCGTGCGCGCGCAGCGCCGGCTGCCGGGCGCGCGGCCGTCTTCCGAATTTCCGTCTTCCGACCCTTCTTCCGAACAACCACCTGCACGAGGTGAATCATGAGCATCAGTCGCCGCGAGTTCCTCGCCGCCGCCGGCGCCGGCGCGGGCCTGCTCGCGCTGCCGTCGTCCGCGCGCACCATCCTGCAACCCAAGCCGCGCAAGCTGCTGGTGCTCGGCGGCACCGGTTTTCTCGGCCCGCACTTCGTCGAGATCGCGCGCAAGCACGGCCACACCCTGACCTTGTTCAACCGCGGCAAGACCAATCCGGATAAATTCTCCGGCGAGCAGTTCGCCGACATCGAGCAATTGCATGGCGATCGCAAGAGCGACATGAAGGCGCTGGAAGGCGATCGGCAATGGGACGCGGTGCTGGACACTTCGGCGTACCTGCCCGCGGACGTGACCCGTTCGGCCAAGCTGCTGGCGTCGCGGGTCAAGCAGTATCTGATCGTATCGACGATTTCGGTCTACGCCAACAACGATGCGCCGAACGACGAAACCTCGCCGCTGGCGGTGCTCGCCAACCCGAGCGTCACCGAAGTGACCGGCGAAACCTACGGCGGGCTCAAGGCGTTGTGCGAGCAGGCGGCCGAACGCGAATTGCCGGGGCGCACGACCGTGGTGCGTCCCGGCCTGATCGTCGGCCCCGGCGACAACAGCGACCGTTTCACGTATTGGCCCGCGCGCGCCGATCGCGGCGGCGAGATCCTCGCCCCCGGCAGCGCCGCCGACCCGACCCAGTTCATCGACGTGCGCGATCTGGCCGCGTTCCTGCTGGCGACGATGGAACACGACCGTTTCGGTATCTACAACGCCGACGGCGCGCCCGGTTCGCTGACCATGGGCGCGTTGCTGAGCGAATGCCAGCGCGCCGCCAAGGTCAAGTCGAGCGTGACCTGGGTGCCGGCGGATTTCCTAGAAGCGCAGAAAGTATCGGCGTGGCAGGACATGCCGGCGTGGATTCCCGCGCGCGGCGAGTACGCCGGATTCGGCCGCACCTCGGTGGCCAAGGCGCGCGCCGCGGGCCTGCAACAGCGCCCGCTGCGCGAGACCGTGCGCGCCACCCTGGACTGGTGGCGCGCCCTGCCCGAAGAACGCCGCGCAAAGCCGAAAGCCGGCATCGCCGCCGTGCGTGAAACCGAAGTCCTGAAGGCCTGGCACGACAGCAAAAAAGCCAAGACCTAAGCGAAGTCACGTATCCCACTGTAGGAGCGGCGTGAGCCGCGACCACGCCACCGCACAACCCGGCGCTACCACCACGAGGCCGACATCGTTCCGATATCGGCCTCACCTCACACATCGTCCAGCAACGTCCCGAACCCCCGCCACCGCCCCATCCAAACCCGTATGCTTGCGCGAATCCACTCGCGCAAGGAACCCGACCGATGCATTGGCTCACCATCGTCCTGATCGCTTTGGTCGCGTTGCTGCACCTGTACTTCCTGGTCCTGGAGATGTTCCTGTGGACCAAGCCGCTGGGCATGAAGGTGTTCCGCAACACCCCGGAAAAAGCCGAAATCACCCGCGTGCTCGCGGCCAATCAAGGCCTGTACAACGGCTTCCTGGTTGCCGGCCTGGTGTGGGGCTTGGTCTGCGCGCGAATCGATGTGGCGACCTTCTTCCTGGCCTGCGTGGTGGTCGCCGGCGCGTACGGCGCGGCCACGGTCAGCCGCCGAATTTTTTATGTGCAGGCGGTTCCGGCGCTGGCCGCGCTCGCGGCGTTGTGGTGGTTGTGATTCGCGGCGCCGACAGACACCGCTGAAGCCGTCGCCCGATCCTCTTGTTCGGATCCCGCCACTCGATCTTGTTTCGCGTACGGCGTCACGAAACGACATGCACAACGGCTAAACTGGTCCGATCCACGCGGGCGATCGGCGCCAAGGGCGTGGCCGACAAGGAGTGGCGATGCGTCGTTTCGAGTATGTGGAAGGCAGTTCGAGTAAGTTTTGGGAAGCCGAGCAGGACGGTAGCGATCTCAATATCCGCTGGGGCCGCATCGGCACCGCCGGACAGAGCCAGACCAAGGCCTTCGCCGATGCGAACAAGGCCGCCGCGGCGCTGATCAAGCTGATCGACGAGAAGACCGGCAAGGGGTACGTGGAAGCCGTCGCTGCCGTAGGCGCGAGCATCGGCAAGACCGCCGAAAAACCAAAGCCCGACAAACCCAAGCCCGAAGCGGCGGCCGAGACGGTCGCGACATCGCCCGCATCGCCGAACGCAGCCGCGCAAGTCGCAGCACCCGAGCCCGCACCTGTCGCCGCGCCGAATGCCGCCGCAACGAACAACGCTACCGAAGCCGCTAGCGCGCCCGCCGCCGCATCCGACACACCGCCGTGGCTCAACGATGGCGTGCCGCTCGACATCGGCCCGGACCTGATCAAGCTCGCCCTGGCGACCCGGCGACATCCCAAGCCGATCGCCGACACCGATCCGCTCAAGCTGTGGCTGGCCGCGCGCGAGATCCTGCTCAACGGCAACCGGATCGAACTGAGCAAGACCGATCCGGCCTGGCAGGCGGCCTTGGCCGAGGCCGGCGAACGCCTGCAATCGCGCCGGCCCGACGGCTCGGACGCGTCCACCGCCGCGTTGCTCGCGCTGACCATGGGTTATGGCGATCGCGACGCCGGCGCGCCGTTCGTGGGCTTTCTGGTCGCGCGCCATGGCTTGCTCAAGGCGGTCGAACATTTGCTGGACGCGCAGCGCTCGCTGGTCGTCGGCACCGATTGGGACCGCGCGACCCAGACCCACGAGCGTTTTCTCACCGCCCAGCCCGACCGTCCGCTCGGCTCAAGCTGGCACGGCCCGCTCAGCAACGGCGAACTCGCGTTTCGCGAGCATCTGGCCGCCGCGCCGCAGGACGTGTACGACGAGTGCGTGCGGCGGATCGTCGAGGTGCTGCCGCAATTGCACCCCTCGCGTCAGATCAGCATGGCGTTGCTGTTGCCCGACCGCCCCGAACTTTCGAACGAACTCGCTCATCGCTACGGCGGCAGCGGCGCACCGGCGCAGTTGCACTGGCTGCAGCTCAGCGCGACCGATCCGGCCGCGATCGCGATCGCGCGCAAGGCCAAGATCGACGGCTATACGCCGTTCTTCGGTCACGAGGACATGATCGCCACGGTGCTGATCGAGCACGGCGTGGAGGCGCTGGACCGGCTCGCCCCCGGTGCCGGCTACGATGCCGCCGGCGAGGCGCTGGTCGCGATCGGCACGCCCGACGCGATCGAGGCGCTGGCGGCCGCGGCCAGTCTGAGCAAGAACACGCTGGCGCGTCTGACCCGCGCGGTGAATCGTTGGCCGAGCGCGGCGATGGTCGGGCTGGCGCGGGTCATCGCCAACGGCGGCAAGGACGCGGTGCTGCTCGGACCGAGCCTGACCGCGCTGCTGCGCGCGCGCGCGGACCAGGTGCCGGCGCTGCGGCCGTGGCTGAGTCCGGCCGCGGCGCAGACCATCGACAAACTGCTGGCCCAGCTCAGCGGACCGGCCGAAACCGCCGCGCCCGACGAACTGCCGCCGGTGCTGGCGGCGCCGCCGTGGCTGGGCACGCGGCCGAAGGTGTTGACGGTGGCCGGTCTGGAGCCGCTGCCGCTGACCGCGGTCGAACATTGGACGCCGGCCGAACGCGAGGCCGCGCAGGATGTGGGGCAGTGGAAGCGCGAGCGTTTCGGCAAGCTCGGCAACGACGCACTGGCGATGGCCGGGCTGCTAGGTTTGAACGGTCGCGACGTCAAGGACAAGTCGATCCTCGAGGACGCCGCCAAGGCGATCCGCACGCGCGACTGCCAGACCCTGGTTGACGCGTGGCAGCGCTACAAGGCCGTGCGCAAGACCACGGGCTGGAGCTGGATGCCGATCGACGGCACCGAAGTGGGGCAACTGCCCGAGGAACTGGCGGTGCCGGTGTGGAATGCGCTGGCCGGCGAAGGCGACAGCGACTACGGCGTGGAGTACATGCTCGCGCGCTTCGGCCTGGCGGCATTGCCCGGCGTGAGCGCGGCGGTGCGGCGGCGCCCGAGCGAACATCTGCAAGTGGCGCTGCACGTGGGCACGGTCGAGTTCGCGCCGCTGATGGCGCGCGCGTTCGCAAAGCTCAAGAGCGTGCGCGATATCGGCCGTCGCTGGCTGCTGGCCAATCCCGAATACGCGGCATGCGGTCTGATCGCGCCGGCGATCGGTAAGGCCGGCGAAGCGCGCGATTGCGCCGCCGCCGGCTTGCGCCTGCTCGACGAGCAAGGCCACGGCGCGCTGCTGCGCGAGGTCGCCACGCGCTATCAACGCGAGGACGTGAGCGCTGCGCTGGAAGCGATGCTGATCGAGAATCCGCTCGACCGTTATCCGAGCAAACGCGCGCCGTTGCCGGCGTTCTGGCAGCCGCGCGGTTGGCGCCGGCCGCTGCTGCGCAACGGCAAGGCGCTGCCGGATCAGGCGCTGGACCACGTCGGCACGATGTTCGCGTTTCCGACCAACGAAGGCGTGTACCCCGGCATCGAGCAACTGCGCGAAGCCTGCATCGCCCAATCGCTGGCCGATTTCGGCTGGGACGCGTTCGGCGCCTGGCTCTACGCCGGCGCGCCGTCCAAGGACAGCTGGGCGATGAGCGTGCTGGCGCTGATCGGCAACGACGACACCGCGCGCCGGCTCACACCGTACATCCGCGCCTGGCCCGGTGAGGCCGCGCATGCGCGCGCGGTCGCCGGCCTCGACGTGCTCGCCGGGATCGGCAGCGACGTGGCCTTGATGCTGCTCAACGGCATCGCCCAGAAGGTCAAGTTCAAGGGCCTGCAGGACAAGGCGCGCGAGAAGATCGAAGAGATCGCGCAGGCGCGCGGGCTCAGCGCGGAAGAACTGGAAGATCGGTTGGCGCCCGACCTGGGCCTGGACGAACACGGCACGATGCTGCTGGATTTCGGCACGCGTCAGTTCCGGGTCGGCTTCGACGAGGCGCTCAAACCGTACGTGCGCGACAGCGACGGCGCGCGCCTGGCCGATCTGCCCAAGCCGAAGAAGAGCGACGACGCGGAGTTGTCAAAACAGGCCACCGAACGCTTCAAGTTGCTCAAGAAGGACGTTCGCACCATCGCCAGCCAGCAGGTGCTGCGGCTGGAAGTGGCGATGTGCAGCCGGTGCCGCTGGACGGTGGAGGTGTTCGAGCAATTCCTCGCCGGCCATCCGTTGCTGCGCCATCTGGTCCAGCGCCTGGTCTGGGGCGTGTACGAGGCCGATGCCGACGATGCCGGTTACGGCGGCCGCCTGCAGGCCTGTTTCCGCGTCGCCGAAGATGCCAGTTACACCACCGCCGGCGACGATGGCTTCGAGTTGCCGCGCGGCGACACGGTGCGCATCGGCCTGCCGCATGCGCTGGAATTGCCGGCCGCCGACGCGGCCGCGTTCGGCCAGCTGTTCGCCGATTACGAACTGCTGCAGCCGTTCGCGCAGATGGGCCGCGATGTGCACGCGCTGGACCCGGCCGAACGAGAACAGGACAAGCTGCTGCGCTGGAAGGGCGTGGTGGTGCCGACCGGGCGCGTGCTCGGCCTGGTCAACAAGGGCTGGCGGCGCGGCACCGCGCAGGACGGCGGCGGCATCTGGTACTTCAGCAAGCCGCTCGGCCGCGACTGGGTGATCGAGCTGACCCTCGACCCGGGCATCATCGTCGGCCTGGTCGACGAGTACCCGGAGCAGACCTTGCAGGAAGTGCAGATCGGCAAGCCGTCGAGCTGGGGCAACATGCAGACCGCCGAGCGCTTGTCCGGGCTCGATCCGATCTCGGCCAGCGAGTTGATCCGCGACCTCGAAGCGCTGCGCGCCTGAGTTTTCAACCAACCCGTCAGCGCTGATCGACCTCGCCGCTTTCATGGAACACGACTAACCGACATGGCCAAAACTCCGACCGTTGCTCCCGCATCCACGTCGTCGCATCTGCAACGCCCGCCGGCCGAACTGCTGCACGCCGACGAACTCGCGCGCCTGGCCGCGAACGACCGCGACCCGCGACCGCCCGGCTGGGCTTTGAGCCTGAAGGCCGCGCGCGCGTTCGTGCTCGGCGACGATAGCCTGGGCATCGAGCGCAAGATCGTCGCGCCGGTCGCGTCGATCGAACGCATGCTGGTGACCCTGGCCACCGGCCGCGGCCTGATGCTGGTCGGCGAGCCGGGCACGGCGAAATCGCTGCTGTCGGAACTGCTGGCGACCGCGATCAGCGGTGTGTCGACCCTGACCATCCAGGGCGGCGCCTCGATCACTGAGGATCAGATCAAGTACTCGTGGAACTACGCCTTGCTGATCAACGAAGGCCCCAGCCCGCGCGCGCTGGTGCCGGCGCCGTTGTACCAGGGCATGCGCGAGGGCCGCATCGTGCGTTTCGAGGAAATCACCCGCGCGCCGCAGGAAGTGCAGGACTGCCTGCTGGGCATGCTGTCGGACCGGGTCATGGCGGTGCCGGAACTGTCCGGCGAGGACGGCATGCTGTACGCACGCGACGGCTTCAACATCATCGCCACCGCCAACACCCGCGACCGCGGCGTCAACGAGATGAGCGCCGCGCTCAAGCGCCGTTTCGATTTCGAGACGGTGTTTCCGATCCTCGATTTCGAACGCGAACTGGCCCTGGTCGAACAGGCCTCGGCGCGGCTGCTCGCGCGCAGCGGCATTCCGAAATCGGTGCCGACCCAGGTGCTGGAACTGCTGGTGGAAACCTTCCGCGACCTGCGCGGCAAGGACAGCGGCGCGGCCCGCAGCGACGGCGCGATGGACCGGCTCAACGCGGTGATGTCCACCGCCGAAGCGGTCAACGTCGCCCATGCGGTCGGCGTGCGCGCGTGGTTCCTGGAACAGCGCGAAGGCTCGCCGGCCGATCTGGTCGACTGCATCGCCGGCACCGTGGTCAAGGACGATGCCGACGATCGCGCCAAGCTGCGGCGTTATTTCGAACAGAAAGTGGCCAAGAAAGGCGGCAGTCATTGGCGCGCCTATTACGAGGCGCGGCACCGCCTGCCGTGAGTGCGTCGGCGATGCCGTCCGCGCGCGCGCCGGTGGTGATCGGCGTACGCCACCACAGCCCGGCCTGCGCCCGGCTGGTGGCCGCGCGCATCCGCGCCTTGCGTCCGCGCCACGTGCTGATCGAAGGCCCGGCCGACTTCAACCCGCGCATCGACGAACTGCATCTGCCGCACCGTCTGCCGCTGGCGATCTACAGCTATCTGTCGCATGGCCCGCTGCATCGCGGCTCGTGGTCGCCGTTCGCCGAGCATTCGCCCGAATGGCAGGCGCTCAGCGTCGCCCGCGAAGTCGGCGCGCAGGCGCGTTTCATCGATCTTCCGGCCTGGCACGAGGCCTTCGCCGAATTGCCCAACCGCTACGCCGACGAAGCCGATGCGCAGGCGCACGATCGCGCCGAGGCGTACGAGGACGAATTGTCGCGACGGCTGTCGATCGACGGCCGCGACGCTTTATGGGATCACCTGTTCGAGGATGCGCCGCACGATCTCGACGGGCCTGATGAAGCCTTGGCGCAGCGGCTGCACATGTACTTCGAACATCTGCGTCACGACGACCCGGGTTCGCCCGGCAACGCCGCGCGCGAAGAGATGATGGCGCGCTGGATCGCCTGGGCGATGGCGCGCGACGACGGCCCGGTGCTGGTGGTATGCGGCGGTTATCACGCGCCGGCGCTGGCGCGGATGTGGCGTGAGGTCGACGTCGATGCGTTCGGTCGCGACGACGATGGCTTGCGTTGCCCGGCCACGCCGATGCCAGAAGTGGATTTCGCTGGCGACACGCAGGATCAAGCCGCGTCCGCGCAGGCGCCGCCATTGCGCTACGGCTCGTTCCTGGTGCCTTACGGTTTCAAGCGCCTGGATGCATTCACCGGGTATGCGTCTGGCATGTCGTCGCCCGCGTTCTATCAATGGGTGTGGGAATCGGGCATGGCCCAGGCCGGCCTGCGCATGCTGCAACGCGTATTGGCGCGCTTGCGCGGCAAGCACCTGCCGGCCTCGACCGCGGATTTCGTCGCCGTGCATACCCATGCGCAGGCATTGGCGCGTCTGCGCGGGCATGCCGATCCGCTGCGTTCGGACTGGCTCGACGCGATCGCCGGCGCGCTGGTCAAGGACGCGCTCGACGCGCCCTTGCCGTGGAGTTATCGCGGGCCGATCCGCGCCGGTACCGATCCGGTGCTGATGCAGGTCATGGACGTGATCGCCGGCGATGCGGTCGGCTTGCTCGCGCCCGGCACGCCGCAGCCGCCTTTGCTGGCCTCGGTGCAGGCCGAATTGACTGCGCACGGTCTGGCATTCGACGGCGAACGTCGATTGGATCTGCTCGACCGCGCCGATCGCGCGCGCAGTCGCGTGCTGCATCGTTTGTTGCTGTTGCAGATTCCCGGTATCGAGCGTCGCCAGGGCCCGCGGCTGTCGATGTCGGGCGAACGCCGCGAGTTGTGGCAGCTGCGCGCACCGTTGGAGCAGCAGGCGGCCTTGATCGAAGCCGGCGCGTACGGCGCGAGCTTGCTCGATGCGGCGCGCGCGCGCCTGGAAGAACGGTTGCGCGCGGCGCAGGGTCGGGTCGAACCGCTGGCGCAGGCGTTGGATGCGGCCGCATTCGCCGGCTTGGCCGAGGTCAGCGACGGCTTGCTGCGCGATTTGCGCGCGGCGATCGGCGCCGAGCCGCGGCTGGAAGCGATCGGCGCGGCCCTGGAGTTGATCCATGCGCTGTGGCGGCATGGCGAACTGCTCGACATCAGCGGCGCGCCGGTATTGGCGGCGACGATCGAAGCCGGCTTCGATCGCGCGCTGTGGTTGCTGGAGCCGGCCGCGAGCATCGCCGCGACCGACGCCGGCCCGCATCTGCGCACCGTCGCGGTGCTGCGCGACATCGTGCGCGACGCGCTGGCCGATGCTGATATCGGCAGCGACACGGACACGAAGCCGCGCGGACCGCGCTTGCAGATCGAACCGGCGCGCGCGCTGGCGGTGCTGCGGCGCAAGGCGTTGGACCCGCAGGCCGATCCGCTCGGACGCGGCGCCGCGCTGGGCGCCTTGTTCGATCTGCATGCCGGCCGCGGCGGACAGGAATCCGACGATATCGCGCAGGCGCTGCATCTGCTCGGCGGGCTCGCGCCAGCGCGGCTCGGCGATGCGCTGACCGGACTGGTGTCGCTGGCGCGCGAGCGGCTGACCCAGGAGAGCGAATTCGTGAGCGGGCTCGACCGTCTGGTCGGCGCGCTCGACGACGCCGACTTCGTACTCGCGCTGCCGGCGATGCGCGGCGCATTCGCCTGGCTGCCACCGCGCGAGCGCGGCGAACTGGCGCACAGCGTGCTTCGCCTGCACGGCGCCGATCATCTGTCGCAGCGCGCGCTGACCGCCACGCTCGCCGCCGATCCGGCCCAGGTCGCCGCGGCCGCGCGGATAGAAGCGCAGGTGCTGCAACGTCTGCGCGAGTGGGGCTTGGACGCGCTCGCCGACGAGGAGGCCGCGCAATGAGCCTGGACTTGCCCGATCCGCTGCAACGTTGGCGCCTGCTATTGGGCGAAGCCGCCGACCCGAGCCTGGGCGCACCGCAAGGCGAACTCGCCGCCGCCGACGCCGCATTGGAATGGCTGTACGGCCGCGATCCCGAACGCGGCGAACGCGGTGAGCGCGGCGGGCTGGGGCCGTCGGCGCTGAGCGTGCCGGACTGGATCAACACCGTGCATTCGCTGTTTCCGCAGGAGGTGATCGAACGCCTGGAGCGCGACGCGGTCGAGCGCTACGGCATCGACGAAATCGTCACCAGCCTGGACGTGCTCGAACGCATCGAACCGTCCGAATCGCTACTGCGCGCGGTCCTGCACACCAAGCACTTGATGAACCCGCAAGTGCTGGCGGCGGCGCGCAAGCTGGTCGCCGAAGTGGTGCGGCGGATCATGGAGAAACTGCAGACCCAGGTGCGACAATCGTTTTCCGGCACCCGCGATCGCCGTCGCCGCTCCTCGCAGCGAATCGCGCGCAATTTCGATTTTCGCCGCACCGTGCGCGAAAACCTGCACCGCTGGGACCCGCAGCGCCGCCGTCTGTTCCTGGATAAACCGGCGTTCGTCAGCCGCAGCCGTCGCCACAGCGAACGCTGGGAGATCGTGCTGCTGATCGACCAGAGCGGTTCGATGGTCGATTCGGTGATCCACTCGGCGGTGATGGCCGCCTGCCTGTGGAACCTGCCGGGCATGAGCACGCGCCTGGTCGCGTTCGATACCGCGGTGGTCGATCTGACCGCGGATGTGGCCGATCCGGTCGAACTGCTGATGAAGGTGCAGCTCGGCGGCGGCACCGATATCGCCAAGGCGGTGGCTTATGCGCAGTCGCGGATTTCCAATCCGGCGCGCTCCATCGTGGTGCTCGTCAGCGATTTCTTCGAAGGCGGCAGCGAGTACGAACTGGTGCGGCGGGTCAAGGCGCTGGTCGAGTCCGGAGTCAAGGTGCTCGGCCTGGCCGCGCTCGATCCGCAGGCGCGGCCCGCGTTCGATCGCGACATGGCCGCGCGTCTGGTCGCCGCCGGCGCGCATGTCGGCGCGATGACGCCGGGCGAACTGGCGGCGTGGCTGGCCGAGAAGGTGCGCGCATGAGCCTGCGCCGTCCCGACTTGCTTGAACTGTCCACCGACGCGCTGATCGCGCTGGCCAACGCCGGTTTCGTCAAGCGCGCATTGAAGGAACTCGACGAAGGCCGGATGCCGCGGGTAGAGGAACTTGACGACGGCGCGGTGCGCGCGCATTACGACGACGGCCAGCACGCGACTTTGGCGGCGGGCCGGTCCTTGCGCGAGGCGGTGTGCAGTTGTCCGGCCAGCGGACTGTGCCGGCATCGGGTGACGCTGGTGTTGGCGTATCAGCGTTGGGTGCGCGATGCGGCGGGTGCGGATGCGGCCGATGCGCCAGTGCCGGACGCGAACGATACGGTTGACGATCCATCGGGCGATATCACACCCCAGATCGCCGCCGCGCCGCAGCGTTGGACCCCGGCCGACTTCGACGATGCCGCCATTGCCTCCGCTTTCCCCGCAGCGACCCTCGACATCGCCACGCGCCTTGCCGCCGCGCGGCCGGTGATCGCATTGCAGGCCGGGCTCGGCGACAACGCGCCGAACGCGCGCCTGCCGATGTGTACGGTGCGGTTCTTTTCGCGCAGCAGTCTGCTGCACGCGCGTTGCGATTGTCGCCAGGGCAGCGGTTGCGAACACGTGGTGCTGGCGGTGTGGGCGTTCCGTCAGTGGCAGACGAGCCAGGACGAGGGCGCCGAGGCGACCATCGAACTGCAACCGCGTCAGCACGGCGAACGCGCCGATGCCGTCGGTTTCGACGCGCAGGCGCAAGCGCTGCGCGACGAACTCGGCCGACTATGCCTGCGCCTGTGGATGGACGGGTCGAGCCAATCGCCGCTGCTGCTGGAGGCGCCGTTCGAAAGCCTGCGCCAGCGCTGCGCGCAACTGGGCTGGAGCTGGGTGCTGGCGTCGCTGCAGCGTCTGCAGGATCTGTTGATCGCCCAGCACGCGCGCTCGACCCGCTTCGATCCTCTGCAGTTGCTCGACGCAGTCGCCGAATGCACCGCGCGCGTCGATGCCGCGCGCCAGGCCGGACGCACGCGCGCCGACGGCGGCATCGCGCCGCTGCCGGCGAGCCAGATTCTCGGGATCGGGGTCAAGGGCGAAGTCGCGCTGGATCATCTGCGCCTGGTGTCGCTGGGTGCGCAATGCTGGCAAGACCAGGAGGCGGAAGGCGTGCGGGTGTTGTTCGCCGATCCCGATACCCAAAGCGTGACCGTGCTGGAACGGCAGTGGCCGCGCGCCGACGCGAGTGTGGCTGCGACTTCGAGCGCGGCGCCGACCGCACTGATGGCGCGGCGTATCGCAGGGCAGACACTGCGTCAGTTCGCCAGCGGACAAGTGGTCACGCGCGGCGCGAAACGCCGCGCCAACGGCGTGATCGATATCGCCGCCGGCGCGCGCCAGACCAATGTGCTGCCGCTCGCGCCGCAGTCCTGGGAGCAACTGCGCGCGCCGTTGCGCCAGCCCGGTGCGCGCGCGTTGAGCGCGCATCTGCGCCGCGCCTTGCCGGATTTTGTACGCCCGCCGCAGGCGATCGAACACCTGCATGTGCTGCCGGTCGACGCGGTGCTCGATTGGGGCTGGGACGCGGCCGAACAGGCCTTGCGCGCGCATCTGCGCAGCGGCGGCGAAGAAGGCGCGAGCGAGATCGATCCGGCCGACTGCCTGCGACTGGCCTTGCCGCATTCGGCCTCGGCGGTCGGCGCGGTCGATGTGCTGGCGCGCGCCTTGAGCGGCGAATGGGGCCCGCCGCGAGCGGTCGCCGGCCTCGCGCGCCTGCAGGCCGGGCATCTGCAATTGCTGCCGTTGGCGCTGATCACCGAGCAACGCGCGCTGGTGCTACAGGCCGAATCGGCACCGGCGCAAGCCTTGCCGATGCAGACGCTCAATTACGCCGGCGGCGCCCTCGTGCATCAGGTCGAGCAGACCCGCCAGCAATTGGCGGCGTGGCTGCGGCAGGGACTGCGTCATCAGAACGCAGCCGCGCGCGAACGCATGCGCGCATTGGCGACCGGCCTGGAAAACGCCGGCCTGCGCCGCATCGCCGGCCTGCTCGGCGATGCTATCGATGCGGCGGGCGCGGTCGATCCGGCGCGTTTGCCCGAGCGGATGGCGCTGCTGGTGTTGGCGCTCGATGGCGTGTATCGCGATGCGGTCGAGCCGGTTTGAGCGGGTCGGTTTCAGCCAAGCCGGCTTGAAGTGAGTTGAAGCGACTCAGTTGAAGCGAGTCAGTCGACTCAAGCCAGTTAAACGAGCCTGTTGATCGAGCCTGTTGAGCGAGCCTGTTGAGCGAGGAACGGGGCGAACATCGCCCCGTCCAATTCGCGACCGGCCTCAGCCGTGCAGTTTCTTCGCCGTCTCGGCGACCTCGCGGCCCTGATAACGCGCCGCATCCAGCTCGTTCTGGGTAGGCTGACGCGAGCCGTCGCCGCCGGTGATCGTGGTCGTGCCGTAGGGCGAGCCGCCGGTTACCTCGTCCAGGCGCATCTGCCCGGCATAGCCGTAGTTGAGCCCGACGATCACCATGCCGAAGTGGAGCAGGTTGGTGATGATCGAGAACAAGGTGGTTTCCTGGCCGCCGTGCTGGGTCGCGGTCGAAGTGAACGCGGCGCCGACCTTGCCGTGCAGCGCGCCCTTGGCCCACAGACCGCCGGCCTGATCGAGGAAATTGGCCATCTGCGAACTCATGCGGCCAAAGCGCGTGCCGGTGCCGATCACGATTGCGTCGTACTGCTCCAGGTCGGCGATCTGCGCGATCGGCGCGGCTTGGTCGAGCTTGTAATGCGACTTGCGCGCGACGTCTTCGGGCACCAGCTCGGGAACGCGCTTGATATCGACCTGCGCGCCAGCCCCGCGCGCGCCTTCGGCCACGGCTTCGGCCATTTTTTCGCAGTGGCCGTAAGCGGAGTAATACAGCACCAGGACTTTCGCCATGATCGTCGCCTCGGTTGGGGATCAACCACCAAGGCTAGGCCGGCTCGCTTGCAAATGATGTGACGACAGGCCGGGAAGCGAGACGGTCGTTCGTGGCGAGGCCCCGGCGGACACCGCGCGATTCAAGCGCCGTGGCGCGATCGTGCCCCGAACGGTGCTCGCTGCCGCGTTACCAGAACTTCAGCGACAAGATGAAGAGATTGGCCGCCAGAATAATGGCCGACAAGAGCCACAGCCGTTCGCGCAAGAGCAATGAAACGACCGCGAGGATAGCGCCCGCGATCGACAGTTCGTCGTAGAGACTCGGACCGAAGAACGGGCCGTTCCAGAGTTTCGCGATTCTTTGCAGAAACATCATCGACACCGCGGCCAGAAAAAAGTAGGGGATGCGTTCCGGTCTGGCCGGAGGGCGCGGTTCGTCTGGCTGGGACACGTCCATGCTTCCTTGTGTGTTGCGAATGACCGCCGACATGCTTATGACGCAATCTTGCGTCCCATGCACGGATAATCTTTGTCTTGGGTATTCTCTTGCAGCGGCCGCGGTCCATGCCCCGGCTGCGATGCTTTCTGCGATCTTCGCGCCAAGGATCGGGTGGGTGTGGTTTCAGGCAATCGACGTCTGCTCATATATCACCGATCCATGGCGGTGATGAGTACGGCCGATATTTTTCCCCGATTGTATTGCCTCGGCGACGCAAGCGATAAGCCCGTCCTTCGGGATTTACAGTCCCGATCCGCGATGATTCCGCCAAGCCCACGATCGCCAAGGCCTGCGCGCATCGTCCTTCGTCCAGAACAATGCGAACAACGCGGTGCGGTTTATCGGCGCGCCGCCGTTTCCTAAAGTGGGTCCATGCGCCGGCACGCGGCGCGTCTTCGACCTTCTGCGTTCTTCCTTCCCCCGAACCTCGTTCCGGCCCGGCCTTCGCCCGGCCGCGGCGATCCCATCTGCGGAGTGTCCCGTGCTGTTGCCCATCATCCTGCTGTCGGCGGCCGGTTTCACCGTGCTGACGACCGAATTCATTCTCGTGGGCCTGCTGCCCTCGCTCGCGCGCGATCTGAACGTGAGCGTGTCGCAGGCCGGTCTGCTGGTGACCTTGTTCGCGTTCGCGGTCGCCGCCAGCGGCCCGTTTTTGACCGCGTATTTTTCCCGCTTCGAACGCAAGCGCTTGTTCATCGTGGTGCTGCTGTTGTTCGCCGCGTCCAATCTGATCGCGGCGATCGCGCCGAACCTGGGCGTGCTCGCGTTCGCGCGGCTGATTCCGGCGCTCGGCGTGCCGGTGTTCTGGGCGCTGGCCAGCGAAACCGCGGTCGATCTGGTCGGCCAGGAACGCGCCGGCCGCGCGATCTCGGTGATCTCGTTCGGCGTGATCTGCGCGACCGTGATCGGCGTTCCGACCGGAACCCTGATCGCCGATGCGTTCGGCTGGCGCGCGGCCTTCGTCGCGCTGGCGATCGCGTCCTTGCTCAAGGCCACCTTGCTGTTCGTGTTTCTGCCCGACAGCCGCGCCGACAAGCCGCAGATGAAATTGTTGGAGCAGTTCCAGGTGCTGCGCGATCCGCGCGTGAGCGGTCACGTGTTGCTGTCGATCCTGCTGTTCACCGGCATGTTCACCGCTTACACCTATCTGGCCGACTTGTTCGAACGGTTGGCCGGGTTCGACGGCTCGGTGGTCGGCTGGGCGCTGATGGCGTTCGGCGCGGTCGGCCTGATCGGCAACACCCTCGGCGGCCGCATCGTCGATCGCAACCCGCTCGCCGCCTCGCTGATCTTCAGCGTGCCGATGGCGCTGGGCCTGGTGCTGGTGGTGCCGGCGATTCAGTCGCTGCCGCTGTTCGCGCTGACCCTGGCGTTGTGGGGCATCACCCAGGCCGCGCTGTTTCCGGTCAGCCACGTGCGGGTGATGAAGTCGGCCCCGCAGGCGCCGGCCTTCGCCGCGTCGTTGAACATTTCCGGCGCCAACCTCGGCATCGGCGTGGGTGCGATGGTCGGCGGACGGGTGATCGACGCGATCGGCATCGGCGCAGTGGGCTATGTCGCCGCGGGCATCGTGGCGGCGTCGGTGCTGCTGGGGTTCGTGCTGATGTCGGCCGGCGAGCGGGCCGAGGCCGAGGTCGCCTGAACGGCTCGATCTGCTCCTGAGTACCCAGTTCAGAAAAACACAGCCGCTGTGCCCTAAACAATCTCTCGCCATGCCGGATTAGTGGTCATAGAGCGGTCGCCCGAAGCCGGGCGGCCCGATCACTCGGGAGCGCGGGCAATGGCGGCAGTAATTTCAGGGAATGGTCTGGGGCTGTTCAACAGCTCGGCGAGTCAGATCGGAATGGGGCTGGGCGGCGGAGCCCGCCTGGGCCAGGGTCAGGACAATCAGTTCGTCAATGTCGCCACCGGCAATCTGCTGCTGCAGAGCCAGGACGATCAGGTCCTGTTCCGCGGCATGCTGGTCGGCTTCAATCGGACCTACAACAGCCGCGGGCAGTTGTCGCAAGTCGGTGCCGATGCCTGGCTGACCGGGTTCGAACGCCGGGTCGAATTGCTCTCGGGCACGTTCAACACCGCCGGCAGCGTGATGCGTCGGCATACCGGCGACGGTTCGTACCAGGACTTCACCTTCGTCAGCGCGGGCGTATACAGCTCGAGCACCGGCGAGGGCGCGCATGACAGCCTGAGTTGGGACGCCGGCAGTTCGGCCTGGAGTTATGTCGAAGGCAGCACGCGCCAGGAAGAGCGCTACGCCGACCATGCCAGCGCGACCTTGAAGGGGCGGCTGACCCAGTTGCGCGATCTGCGCACCGACGGGGCGCAGCCCTTGGCATGGGACGTGAGCTACGACGCCAACGGGCGCGTGTCCAGCGTCGCCACGGCGGTGGTCGATTACGACCGCCGCTTTGTATTCGCTTACGACGCGCAAGGCCGCCTGAGCGGCGTGACCAGCAAGCTCAACAACACCACGATCGGCCAGACCTGGTACGACTACGACGCCGCCGGCCGGCTCGCCTCGGTGCTCGTCGACCTGACTCCGGGCGTAGTGGCCACGGGCGGGTCGACGCCGGATCACGATCAATGGACCGCCGCGGCGGGCTCCAACGACGGCTATCTGTTCAAGACCACCTATACCTATACCGATGCGACCAGCCTGCTGATCTCGCGGGTCGAGCAAAGCGACGGCAGCGTCACCAGTTACACCTACGACGCCCAGAACCGGGTCAAGACCGTCACCCGCGGCGATACCAACAACAACGACGGCGACGGCCTTGGCCAGACCCTGACTTTCAGCTACGACAGCGCTACCACCACCAGCGTGATCGATTCCGCCGGTCGCATGTGGACGTATATCTACGACGCGTCGGGGCAGTTGACCGAAGTGCGCCAGCCCGCGGTAGACGGCCTGCGCGAGACGACCACGTATGCCTACGATGCCGCCGGCAATGTCACTCGGGTCTCGACCCAGAACGGCGGCGTCGTTCTATCCCAGACCGACTATGCCTACGACGCCAACGGCAACGTCACCTGGCAATGGGAGCGGGTGCAGGCCGGCAGCAATGCAAGCGCCCGCGCAGTGCAGCGCACCTACACCGGCAACAACCAACTGGCCAGCGAGACCGTCTACACCGGGCTCGACAGCGACGGCGCCGCCGCCGGCGCGATGCCGAGCGGCGGCCTGACCACGCGCTATCTCTACGATGCCCAGGACCGGCTGCGTTTCGTGATCGATGCCGCCGGCGCGGTGCGCGAGGTCGAGTATTACACCAGCGGTATCGGCATCGGCCGGATGTCGAAGTCGCGTCAGTACCTCGGCGACGCGTATTCGGGCGCCTACACCACCGCCGATCTCGCCACCTGGGCGACCATCGCGCGCAAGGCCAACAGCACGCTCACCGATTACAGCTATTTCAGCGTGGAGGCCCGTGGCGACCGCAGTTACGCCAGCGTGGATGCGAACGGCAACGGCATCGAAAGCGACGCCGATGTGATCGAGGGCTATCGTTACGATGAACGCGGCCGGGTTTTCATCAAGAACCATACCAGTCCGGAAGGCGGCTATCAGACTTGGTATCGCTACGACGGCCTCGGGCGCATGGTGTCTGAGACGGTCTACGAAAAAGGCACGGCGATCCAGGTACGCACCTGGGTCTATCAGGATTCGCAGCGCCTGTCGCACACGATCATCGAAGGCGGCGTGGTCGGCGACAACGACCAGAGCAACGACCGCATCCGCACGGAGCGGCGCGACGCGGCCGGGCGTTTGATTTACGTCAAGGAAAGCGCGCTGTCGGGCACCGCGGGCGGCGTGCGCGAGTCTCGCAACTACTACGACAGCACCGGCCGCCTGCGCGCCTCCGAGAACAGCGGCGGCGCGCGGACCTATTTCTTTTACGACGCCGAAGGGCAGCTGTCCGGTCAGGTTGACGAGACCGGCGCGGTGACCGAGTACACGCGCGATGTGATGGGGCGCATCATCGCGACCAAGCGCTACGCGACGCGGGTGAATCCGTCGTTCTGGCAGGCGGGAGAACCGCCCGAAGAATATCCGGTGGATCCGGGCCCGGGCGATCCCGGACCGGGCGATCCGGGCGGCGGCCCCATATTGATGCGCACGCAAAGCGCGGGCGACATTCGCACCGGCTGGCTGGTCGGCAACATCTTCGTCTACGACTTGATCGAAGACGCACGCCCGGTCGACTCCACCGACGATCGCATCACCTCGACCAGCTACGACGCTCTGGGCCGCGTCATCACCCAGACCGACGCCGAAGGCGCGATCACCAACTTCACCTACGACGGCGCCAACCGCCTGCTGCAGACGCGAACCACGGACGCCGCCGGCACCGCTGCGACCGCGCGGGTCACCCGTTATTTCTACGATGCGCAAGGCCGCGAGACCGGGCGTCTGGACTCCGAAGGCTATCTGGTCGAGCACAGCTACGACCTGGCGGGGCGGCGCATTCGCAGCCTCGCCTATGCCACGGTCACCCCGGCCGCGCAGCATGCCAGCGGCGCATTGAACGACCTGCGTCCTGCGACTTCAGGCAACGATCAGACCACGCGCTGGTTCTACGACGGCCGCGGCAATCTCGTGGCGACCTTGAACGCGGAAGGCTATCTGACCGAGTTCGTGCATGACGCACGCCGCCTGCAGGTCTCGACCAAGGCGTACGCACACAAGCTCGTTGGCCTGAGCGGCAATGAAGCCTTGGCCACGCTGCGCGCTTCGGCCGCGGCCGGCGCGGTACGTGAATCGCGCCGCAGCTTCGACAGCCTGGGCCGTGTCATCGCCGAACAAAATCCGGAAGGCACCGTCACCCGCTACACCTACGACGCACAGGGCAACCTGATCCGCAGCGAAGTCGCCGCCGACACCACGGAAGTGCGCGAAGGCCGCATGCGTTACAACGTGTTCGGCGAACTGATCGGCGAACTGCATGGCGAAGGCGCCGCGCGAATCTTGCCGGGCATGAGCGAAGCCCAGCTCGATGCGTTGTTCGCCCAGTACGGCGTTCGCCACAGCTACAACAACCTCGGCCAGCGCAGCGAAAGCATCGACGCGGCCGGCAACAAGACCTGGTATTTCTACGACGCCAGCGGCCGCCCGACCTTCGTGGTCAAGGGCATCGCCGACGCCAGCGGCGTGGCCAACGCGCAGGGCGAAGTCGTCGAGACCCGCTACAACGCCTTCGGCGAAGCGATCGAGACCACCGCCTACACCGGCCGTATCACCGTGGCCACCGCCGGCAGCCGCGACAGCGTCGCCACCGCCATCACCACCTTGGCGTATGTCGCCGCCAGCGACAGCCGGCGTAGCGTCAGTTACAACCATCGCGGCCAGGTCGTCGGTCTCGTCAATGCCGAGAGCGCGCAAACCCGCTACACCTACAATGCCTTCGGCGAACGCATCCGCGAAACCTCGGCATTCGGGACGGCCATCGCGTCGGTCAGCGAAACCGACTACGACCGCCGCGGCCTGGCCAACGTGCGACGCGAAGGCGTCGGCAGCGCCGTCGCGCGTTCGCAAAGCTGGACCTACGACGCCTTCGGCCGGGTCACCACGGCCGTCGATGCACGTGGCGTAGCGACCAGCTACAGCTACGACCGCCTCGGCCGCCAGCTGAGCGCAAGCCAGACGGTGATGGGCCGACAGGAGCTGACCAGCACCAGCTACGACGCCTACGGCCGCGTGCTCAGCGTCACCGACGCGATGGGCCGCACCACTATCAGTGCCTACGACACCGCCAACCGCACCACCACGATCACCACGCCCGAGGGCGTGAGCGTCACCACGACCTTCAATCGTCATGGCCAGCAGGTCAACGTCGCCACGCCGTTGCCAGGCGGTACGGTCGCCAACACCAGCTACCTCTACGATCGCGACGGCAACCTCAAGAGCACCACCGACGCGCTCGGTCGCGCCGATTCCAACGAGTACGATGCGCGCGGCCTGCTCAGCGCCACGGTCGATCGCACCGGCCGCCGGGTCGAACTGCGTTACGACGCGGTTGGTCGCGTGCTGCAGCGGATCGAAGACCCCGCGGGCCTCGCCCTGACCACGACCTACCGCTACGACGGCCAGGGCCGCCAGAGCGAAGTCACCGACGCCAGCGGTCGCAAGACCGCGTACAGCTACGACCGCGAAGGCCGTCTGACCCAGGTCGCCGCCGATCCGAGCGGATTGAACCTGCGCACCGCTTATACCTACGACGCCTTGGGCCGCCAGATCACGGTCACCGAAGGCGCCGGCACCGCCCAGGCGCGCACGATCCAGTACGACTACGACGTTCTCGGCCGCCGTATCGCCGAACGCCTCGATCCGGCCGGCCTGAACCTGATCACCAGTTACGCCTACGACGCCAACGATAACGTCGTGCGCCGCACCGACGCGACCGGCAATGTCACCCGATTCTATTACGACGAAGCCGATCAGGTGATCTATACGATCGATCCGCTGGGGGTGATGACGCGGAACTGGCGCGACGCCGACGGCAAGGTCGTCGCCACGCGTACCTACATCGCGGGGACCGATCCGTCGACGCTGACCGATACCACGACGATCGCGCAATTGGATGCACGACTGGCGTGGACGAACGATCCGGGTGAGTACCGGGTCTATGATCGCGATGGCCGTCTGAAGTTGATCGTGTCGGTGCTCGGCGCCGTGCAGGAGTACACGTACGACGCGGCCGGTCGGATTTCGGAGATCCGACGCTACGCGACGCTGACCTCGTTGAGCGATTGGAGCCCGAACGGCCTGGTCGACCGCTTGTTCCACGGCACCGCGCAGGTCGCCGATTTCAATCTGGCGGCATTGCGCAACGATGCCGCTGACCAGATCATCTATCAAGTCTTTACCACGCTCGGCGAGCTGCGCACCACGGTCGATAATTCCGGCACGGTGATCTCCTACGTCTACGACGCGGCCGGTCGCCAGACCGTGCACAAGCGCTACGCGCACGCGGCCCAACTCAATCCGACCCTGCGCGCCAAGCTGATCGCCGGCACCGCCTCGCCGCAGGACGTCGTCGACGTCGTTGCGACCTTCAACGAGACCGACCTGGTCACCTACACCAGCTACGACAGCGCCGGCCGCGCGCGCTACACCGTCGATAGCAACGGCTCGGTGATCGAACTGCTGTACGACAGCGGCGGCCGCCCGGTCGGCACGCGTGCGTACGCGACCGCGATCGCGGTCAATACCGATGCGACGTTCAAGTCCCAGCTGATCGCTGGCGATCCGGCCGCGATGGGCATGCTGCGCGACCGCGTCGCGGCGATCGCCGACGACGCGCGCGACCTGCGCAGCTACCAGGTCTACGACAGCGCCGGCCGCATCGCCGCCACCATCGACGGCGCCGGTTACGTCAGCACGCGCAGCTACGACGCCGCCGGCCGCGTCGTGCAGGAGCGCCGCCACGCCCAAGCCGCGACCATCGCCGCGCCGTTGCTGGCCAAGCTGAGCGCCGGCACCGTCAGCGTCGCCGATATCGCCGCGGTCACGCCGGTCAACAACGCCGCCGACGCGGTCGTGCGCCACATCTATGACGCAGCCGGCCGCGAGCGCTACACGCTGACCCAGAACAGCGCCACCACTTATCTAGTCAGCGAACGCCGCTACGACGGCGCCAGCCGGGTAACCGCCCAGTACCAATACTCCGTGCCGATCACACTCGGCCCGGTGGCAACACCGGCGCAGGTCGGCGCCGCGCTGAATGCGGCGGGAGCCTACAACACTGCCGATCGTTATCGCTCCACCCAGTACGTCTTCGACGCCACCGGCCGTGTGCGCTTCACTGTCGACGATCTGGGCGCGGTCAACGAACAGCGCTTTGATGGCGCCGGCCGGGTCGTCGAGACCCGTCGCTACGGCAGCACCATCTCCATCAGCACGCCGATGAACGAGGCGGCGGTCGCCGCCGCGGTCGCCGGCATCGCCGACGTGCGCAAGACCACGACCGCCTACGACGCGATGGGCCGGGTGGTCCGCGTTACCGACGCGCTGAACCAGTACGAGGAGTACACCTACAATCCGCTGGGCCAGATCACCGCGCTGCGCAACAAGAACGGACACGTCTGGAATTACGAATACGATGCGGCTGGCCGCCGCATCGCCGAGATCAGCCCGGACGTCTGGATCGCCAACGTCGACGTCTCAGGCACGCAGAGCTATGGCGTGCGCCGGGTCTTCACCCGCACCGAATACGATGCTCTGGGCAACGTCACCCGCCGCCTCGAAGATGCTGACGGCGGGCGCGCGCGCATCACCCGCTACGAGTACGACAACCGCGGCAATCAGATCCGCACGATTTTCCCCGATGCCGGCAAGATCGACCCGGCCAACGGGCAACTGGTCGCCTCGGGCATCCAGCCGACCATCGAAATCGTTTACGACGCACTCGGCCGCGCCGTGGCCCAGAAAGACGTACGCGGGAATTACAGCTACAAGGTCTACGACAACCTGGGTCGGCTCGCTTACGACGTCGACCAGGAAAACTACGTCACCGCCTATGCTTACGACGGTTTCGACCAGCAGACCAACCTGCGCCGCTACGCCCAGACGTTGAGCGTCGGCGCCTTGACCGGCTGGACCCAGGGCCAGCCGTTGTCGATGGCGCAGATGCAAGCCGCCGCCGCGACTTCCGCCGCCGACCGCACCATCACCACGCGTTACGACCAGCGCGGGCTGGCGGTGCAGATCGAACAAACGCAGATCACTTACTACACCTCGGCAGGCAATGCCGCGACCGGCTCGCCGACCGTGCGCATCGAATACGACGGCTTCGGCAACAAAGTCAAGGAATCGATCCTGCTCGAAGGTACGCCGGACCAAGCCGATGCGCGCTGGGCCGATACCTACACCTACTACGATCTGGTCGGCCGGGTGACGATGACGGTCGACGCCGAAGGCTACGTCACCCGCGCGCGCTACAACGCCACCGGCGAGGTGGTCGAAAGCATCGAATACGCCAAGGCGGTATGGACCGGGGGCCTGAGCACCTCCGCGCCGCCGGCGCTGCCGTCGGCGGGCGACGAGATCAGCGGCTACGACCGAGTTACCCGCCTGGCCTACGATGCCCTCGGCCGCAAGGTCTCGGAAAGCGTGGTTCGCCATTTCCAGCGTAACGACGGCAGCTCGGGTGTGCGCGACGTAATCACCCAGTTTGGTTACGACGGCGAAAACCGGGTCACCCAGATCACCAACGACGCGGGCACCACCACCACCGTGTACGACGCGCAGGGTCGCGCCGTGAGCATCACCGAGCCAACCCGCAAGGTCATCAACGACGGTACGTTCGGCATGCTGGCGCAGAACGGCGCCTACGATCTGAATCATCCGCATGTGTATGCGGATGCATCGCCGTACACCGGGATGATCTACGACGCCTTCGGCAACCTCGTGCTCACCCGGCGATTTGCCAGCGGCAAGAACGCCGCGGGCCAAGTGGTCGAGGACGGCAACAAGGATCAGATCGAACGCGTGCGTTACGACTGGCAAGGTCGCGCGGTCGCCACTTCGGCGACTAACGGCGACACCGCCTACACTGATTACGACGCCGCCGACAACGTCAGCCATCGCTGGTACACCTTGAGCGGTACCCAGGCCAGCCGCGATGTCCGCGTACATTCGTGGTACAGCTACGACAAAGTCGGGCGGCAGACCGGCGTAGGTCAGACCCGCGATCTGCTCAACGGCGGTGGCTCCAGCGTCGATCTGTCCGAATCGGTGGTCTACAACGCCTTCGGTGAAATCACCCAGAAGACCTACGCGGGCATCGTGGGCAGCCTGAACTATGGCTACGACGGCGCCGGCCGTCTGGTGACGTCCAACGAAAGCTTCGGCACCAGGAACTTCGGCTACAACCTCGCTGGCCATCAAGTGCGCGAATCGCACGTCGTCCTCATCAGCGATGGCCAGACCGGCGGTGGCCGTCAAAGCGTCGAGGCCACCACGTTCAACACCACCGATCGTCTGGGCCGCACCACCGCCACTCGCCTGCCGTCGAACACCACCGATCCCAACGCCACCCTGAGCGTGCAGCAGCGTCTGGATCGCTGGGGCAACGTGCTTGAAGTGATCGACGCGCGCGGTTACCAGACCAACTACCGCTACAACGAATCCAATCAAGTCACGCGCGACGAGCGACCGCTCGTCGAAGTGGTTTCGGACACCGGCCAGAGCAGTTGGCTGCGTCCGATCAACTACTGGTTCTACGATGCGCTCGGCCGCCTGATCGGCACCCGCGACGCCAACGGCAACACTCGCACCAACCAGTACGATGCGGTCGGCCGGATGGTCGCCTCGAAGGACGCGCTGGGCCAGGCGACGCTGTTCGCCTACGACGCGCTGGGCAACCAGCGCATCACCCAGAACCCGATGGGTTATCTGACCTACAAGGATTACGACGCGCTTGGTCGTCTGATCGAGATCGGCGACTACCTTGCCAACAACGCCGGCGGGCGCACCCGCACTGCATTGCAGCGCTACGGACTGAATCAGAACGGCGATCGCATCGTGGTGACCGATGCGCTCAACACGCAGGCGCTGTACGACTTCGATAGCCGCCATTTGCTGTTGCGATCGCAAACCGCGGCCGGGGTGGTGACCGGCTATGTCCATGACGTGCAGGGCCGCAAGATCTTCGAGACCAACGCACGGTCGGGCTCATCGACTCTCACCGATCGCGATGGCGAATCGGTGCGCGTGGACGAGTTGTCATGGAACTACGACATCTACGGGCGCTTGATCGATCACAACAACCTTAGCGGCCGCGATTTCGACTACGCCTACGACCCGATCACAGGCCAGCTTACCGCCGAGAGCCAGTCCGGCGGCCCGGCCGCGTATTCGTACCGCTTCACCACGTACTACGCCGACGGCCGCATCAAGGCGCTGCACGAAAACGGCGCGGCGGCGACCTATCGCTACGAGTACGACGCCGCCGGCAATCGAACGCTGGAGGAAGTGAACACCACCGACGGCGGCGGTCTGGCCGTGCGTACCGTTACCCGCACCTGGTATGACAGCCACAACCGCATCGCGCGGGTCGTCCAGGACGATCTGGCCAGCGGCAAGCGCGTGTTCGACATGAGCTACAGCTACGATGCGGTCGGCAACCGTCGCCGCGTCAAGGCCGCCGCGGCGTACGGACCGGACGCCGGCGGGATCGCGGTGACCAACAACGCGCCGACCGTTACCCAGGCGCCGGCCCCGCGCTCGTTGCGTCGCGGCATGACCTCGCAATTCACCTTGTTGTTCAGCGACATATTCCGCGACGCGGAGCAGGACCCGCTGACCTTGCAGATCACCCTCGCCGACGGCAGTGCACTGCCGGCATGGCTGAGCGTGCAGCGCGATGCCAGCACCGGGCGCATCACGTTCACCGCCAACCCGCCGGCCAACCTGCCCGACCAAGCGTTGACGATCCGGCTGACCGCGTACGAGACCAATCAGCCCACCAATCAGATCGCCACCAGCTTCAGTTTGTCCGTCAGTGCGAATGCGCGCCCGCAGCGTCACAACGACGCGACGGAAACGATACGGATCAAGACCGGCCAGGCCTGGAACAAGGATCTGCTGGCGACCGATCTGTTCTACGACCTCGATGTCGGCGATCGCCTGCGCCTGAGCCTCGACAACCCCGGCGCGGTGCCGGCGTGGATGTCGCTGGATGCCGACAGCCCAGGCGCCCTGCGTTTCAGCGGCGTGGCCCAGACCGGCACCTATACGTTCACGGTGCGCGCGACCGACGAGATGGGAGGTGCGGAAATCAAGACCGTGCAGATCATCGTCGCGCCCAACAACGCGCCCGGCGGTCCGGCGCCGTTACCACCGAAGACCGCGATGGTCGGTCGCGATTTCAATTGGAGCCTGGGCGTTTCGGCGGCATTCTCCGATGCCGACGGCGATCCGCTCGAGATCGTCGCGTCCGGCCTGCCAGCATGGATGACGTTCCAGCGCGTGCGCATTCAGGGACGCGACGAAATTCGCCTGGTCGGGCGCGTGCCTGATTCCGCCGTCGGCGGAACCAACCACACCATCGCGTTTACCGCGACCGATCCCGAAGGTGCCAGCCGCACCACCACGCTGAGCGTGACCTTGCGCAGTGGCAACAGCAATCCGATCGCGCCAGCCTCGTTCTACCCGCCGGCGGCGGTGATCGGCCATTACTACTGGTATCAGTTGCCGGCGTTCACGGATGCCGACGGCGATGCGATGACCTACGGCGTGGTTCCCTACGCCGTGGCCAATCTCCCGCCCGGGTTGAGCTTCGATGCGGCGACCCGGACGATCTCCGGCACGCTCACTCAAGCCAGCTCCGAACCGCTCAACGTCATTTACATCGCGACCGACGAATACGGCGGCCGCACCGCGACTTCGTTCGTGATGCACACACGCGGCAACAGCGCGCCGGTGGCGTCGAGCATTCCGAACCAGAGCGCCGGCGTCGGCGTGAACTGGAGCTACTCGCTGCCGCTGTTCAGCGACGCGAACTACGACCCGATAAGCTACACCGCGACCGGCCTGCCGCCGGGTCTGTGGTTGAACGCGAACAACCAGATCGTCGGCACGCCGAGCACGGCCGGAAGCTACGGCGTCACCGTGGTCGGCACCGACCCGTACGGCGCGTCGGCCTCGACCTATTTCGTCATCACCGTCAACGCCGCGCCGCCACCGAACCGCGCGCCGCAGCTCAATCCGGCGCGTCCTGTTCCCGGTGGCGAGTTCTACTCGACCAACCGTTGGCTCGTGCCGCGCCAGGATATGTCTTTCCCGGCCGATACCTTCATCGATCCGGACGGCAATCCGCTGACGTACTCGTTCGTCGAACTGCCCGGCTGGCTCGACTACAGCTACTCGCCCGAGTACGGCCATATCCTGGGCGGCTATCCGCCCGGGCAGACCATCACCGAACGCATCATCATGCGCGCGCAGGATCCGAGCGGCGCGTACGTCGACCTGACGTTCTATGTGCATACGACTTACGACTACAACGATCCCGGCAATCCCACCGACCCGTTGAGTCTGCCCAATCCGGTGTCGGTGGTCGCGGCGAACGCGAACACCTTCGAAATGGGTGCGTCCCTGCTCGCCGAGAGCGGCGCGGACACTTCGTTGGAGCAGTCGCAATCGCCTGCCGCCAACACGATGTCGGCGACAGCGGCCGCCGCCAGCGCCGGTCCAGTGCCGACCCAGGTCAAGGAGTTCTGGTACACCTACGATGCCGAGAACCGGATCAAGATCAACAACGGCCAATTGGTCAACGGCCAGATCCAGTTGGTGTCCTACGGCGAAGACTCCTACGAACTCGTCTACGACGCTGGTGGACGCGCGGTCACCCGCATCAACCTGCGGCCCACGCAAGTCACAGGCGTCTACAACCTGTGGCTGGAGCGGTTCGACTTTGATCTGCGCGGAAACCGCACCGTCGAATACTGGGAACAGGTCATCGGCCCGGCCGAAACGGTCGACAACGGCGTACGCAAAGTCCTGTCCTACGACGCCAACAACCGCCTGATCGGGTCGCGCAGCTACTTCGGCGCTTCGCTCTATTGGGATCACACCTCCGGCCAGAACGAGAATTACGAGTTCTACCAGCGCTATTACTACGGCGGCTGGCTGATGAGTTCGGAGGATTACCAATACGACGCTGATGGCCGGTTGATGTATCAGGAGACGCGGCAGCGCAACACCAGCCAGCCCGACTGGGTGCGCTACGCCGGGGGCGACCAAGTCAACAACCTCGGCGTGCTGGAGTTCGAGGGTAGCGCCGATTACCGCCTTCCCGCCGACGGCTCGGTCACGTCCGGCTACGACGCGGCGGGTCGCCTGATGCGCTATCGCGTTTCCGGCAATGGTTACACCCACACCTACACCAGCACCTACGTGGGTTGGGAAAGCTACTTGCAGGGCAGCGTCACCGGCACCAGCAGCAACAACAACTACCGCACCACCACCAACACCCTGAGCTACGACGCGTTCGGCCGGCTGATGTCGCAGCGCGAAGTCACGCCACTCAAGAACGGTTCGGTCGACGACCGCATGCGCTACTACGGCTACAACGGCGACGGCAGCGTGCAGACGCGTCGTGAAGGTTCGCTCAGCAACAACGTATTCACCCAGAACAGCGAATTCGGCCCGGGCAACTACCTGCTGGTGCATGCCGGTGGGCAGCAGCAAGCCGAGCTGAAGCAGGGCTTCGCGATAGCGCGGGTCAATCAGACGCCGTACTACACCGATCAGATTCAGAGCCTGAGCGGTCGTGGCAACTACGAAGCCGGCGGCGGCAACCTGGTATCCGCGGTGTCCGGCGAAACCCTGCGCGGCATGGCCAAGCGCGTCTACGGCAGCGACCAGATGTGGTACGTACTCGCCAACGCCAACGGCCTGGGCGATCCGGATCAGGAACTGGCGGCGGGTACGCAGCTGATTGCGCCGAATGCGACGGTGAGCGGCAACGATGCGAATACGTTCAAGCCGTATAACCCGGCGGACGCGATCGGGTCGACTACGCCGAGCCTTCCATATATTCCGCCGCCGCCGAAGAACAATTGCGGCGTGATCGCCATGGTGATCATGGTGGTGGTCGCGGTCGTCGTGACTGTGTTCACCGCCGGCGCCGCGGCGCCGGCCGCCGGCGGTCTGTGGGCCAGCGGTGTCGCCGCGTTGACCGGCGCATCCGGATTGGCCGGCGTCGGCGCGGCCGCGCTCGGCGGTTTCGTCGGCAGCGTCGCCAGCCAGGCCGTCGGCAGCGCGATGGGCGTGGCGAGTTTCAGCTGGCGCAGTGCGCTGGTTTCCGGTGCGACCGCGGCCGCCACCGCCGGCTTCGGCGCGGCGATCGGCGAAAGCGCGACCCTCGGCAAGCTGTTCGCCGAAGGCTCCAACGCGCGTATCGCGGCATCGGCCGTGGTCGGCAACGTGGCCAACTATGCGGCCAACAAGCTGGTCGGAAACGAGGTTAGCTTCAGTTGGAGAAGCGTCGCCGCCAGCGCGGTGTCCGCGGTCGTCGGACACCAGATCGGAAAGGCGTTCAATCTCGACGTCGCCGCGAAGACCGATCTGGGGCAGTTCGGGAAGGACGTGGCTGGCGGGATAGTGAGCGGCGCGGTGGCTCTGCATACGCGTAGGGGGTTCGGCTTCGACGATCCGGTCACTTACGCGGGAATCGCCGCCGACGCGTTCGGCAATGCGATCGCGAATACGATCGGTGCCAAGGTCACCGCTTGGCAGGCCGATCGTATCGAGCGTGCGCGCATGGGCGAACAGATGCGCGATGCCGTATGGGCGGATGGCAATCCGTTTGGCGGGCGCCGAGCAGCGGCGGGTTCGATTGGAGCCGATTCGGGCATTGAGGTCGGCATGGCCGGACCGGTCAATCCCTCTACCGGACGCGCCATGAACCGCGCCGAGGCCCTGCAGTCCGTGCAGGACGATTCCATCAATCTGGACTATCTCAAGGCGTGGTGGAGCCAGACGGAGTCTTATATCGCCAGATATGGCGATACCTTGCTGCTTCCGGACGTGGAAACCCTCGACACGCGAACCGACGATATCAATCCATGGCGACAGCGCCTGGAGTATTACTATGAGAATCTCGAGCCTTGGCGCCTGAAGATGATGGATTTCAGGGCGGCCAACTACGAGATGGTCGATAACCTTCAGATAGGCGCGGCCGGCGAGTATCTTCTCAGTGGCGTGCCGTCCTTGCTGAGCACGCCAGATGGAGCGGTTTCGTTCGTCGCCTACTACGACAAGCGCATGGGATCGGGCGTCTCGTTCGCCCCCGGCGACGATCGCGCCCAGATCAACAACATGATCTTGAACCGGGCGTTCACCACCGAGGTCGTAGGTCCGTATCGCGTGGCGCAAGGCGCGGCCCCGTGGAAATTGGGGCCCGACGCGCTGGATACCGGTGAGGTCATTTACGGCAACGACGCCGTGAGGCAGGCGTTCTGGCGCAACGACTCCTATTTTCACGAATGGGCGCGACAGGACTCCATCGACTTCCTGAAGGTCGTCTCTATCGGACCCGCCATCGGGCTATCGGCGGGTGCGGCGGCGATAAGTCCCGTCATTGCATTGGGCTTGACCGTGCTCGGCGGCGTCCAAAGCGCCAAGGACATTCGCGACGGGCACTATGTGCGCGGTGGCGTCGGGCTTGGTCTGACTTTGTTGGGTGCTGCCGGGGTCGCGCGTCAGTGGCGCTCGGTGAACAGCGTTCGCAGCGCGGCCTGGAATCCGGAGGCCGCGATGGGCACCAGCACGCCGTTGGCCTTCAACGGAATGAAGGCTGTCACTCGCTGGAAGTCGACGGTGATCGAGACGCAAAACATCCAGGAACAGGCTGCTCATGCGGCCAGGATGATCCCGGGATTGGAAGCCAAGCAGGCCGTGGCGCTGTTCGAAAAGGCCTTCCGAGGCAAGAAGCCGGTCGAAGTGGTCATCGGCGGAAGCCGGGTTCGTTCTTACTTCCAGGGCAAGGGCAGCTACCGCACCGACAGCGATCTTGACATAGGCTTCAACGCCAAGATGAAGAACCAGCAGATCGACGACATCCTGGATGCGTTCGACGGCGCGGGCAATTTGAAATCCGAGCGCGGAATCAAGATTTTCTCCGGCAACAATCCGCCCAGCGGCAGGATCGACAGTCCGCAGGAGTTTTTCCAAAGGTCGGGGATCAGGGACTTCCCGGTGGAACGGGCAGGCGAAGCGTTTTATCCTTCGGGCTCGATCTCGTTCAGTCCGAATGGAACCATCACCGCACTTCCCCCGGGATTTCGTTGAATGAAAACTTGCATCATTGACTCCGTGGAAATCGAGCCCGGGCTGATCAGGGTCGGCTCGGTTTCGTTCGGGCGAAATCCGGGAGTGGATTCGCTGCCCTACAGCATTCGCGTCGACGTGGACACGGCGGACGGCTGTTTTGGCGCGTACTTCAGCGACTTCCTGGATAGAGAGAGCGAAGACGACGGCTCGGACTATGAGCCCAGCGGGATTTATCTGGAACTCAAATCCGCCGGTTATCCTGCTTTTCCAATAATAGCCGAGCGCGAGCCAGGGCTTCTGGCCCGATTGATTCTGGAGCAATTGCCCGCGGAGTTCGTCGGCTACCTGTACCAGGACAACGAATCGTCGTTCAAAAGCAAGAAATATATTCTTCAGACGCTTGAAGACGTGTCCGTGTCCGAAGGCGTCATTACTTGCTCCGGACTTGCGTTCGCCAATCCAAGATATGTGGGTTGAACGAGGGGGGCGGTGAGTCGTCGACCCGGTTCGGTCTAGCCGTCATGACGCCATGAGCGGTCTTTGCGACTTCAACTTCGCAGTGACCGCGAACCGTCGCTTCCACTGCGTTGTTCATGGCAAGGCGAATGGGTCCACGTTCGGGGTTCGGGGCTTGCGCGCAAGGCTCCGAGGGTTGCGATCGCAGAGCGTCGAGAGCCGCGCGCAAGCCTTTTAGCCTTGCGGTCGGAATTTGCAGGCTTGCGGTCCGGGCGGAGAGCTTTGCTAGCGAAGCGTGAATCGCCGGCTTCGGTGCATGGCAATGCGCGCCGGGACCGCAAAGGCTTCCATCGCGCCGAAAACACTGATCAGTGGGCCGCAATGGTGGGGCGCTGGCTCGCCGGGCGTAGCGCTTCGGGTGGTTAGACCGGCGCTTGCGATTCCGATTGATCCAAGCCTGGCAAAGGTCATCGCGGCCGCCGCCGGCCGGACGGCGGCCAAGGTCGAACGACGGTTACGCCGGGCGCATTGCGCTGAGGCTTCGGTCTATTTGATCGGCCCACAGGCGGAAGACTTTGGCCAGGGCGCGGCGTCGCGATTGTTCGTGTTTGCGGATGGTGGCCGGCGGTGCGTCGGCGGGGTCGATCGTGTGGGCAATGCCGATCAATTCGGCGTGGAAGGCTTGCAGTTCCAGGTAGGCATCGACGGGCAGCCCGACGTTGTCGGCTTGTGATGTGAGTGGGGATGTTCGGGGCATATGCGGTATTCCTCCATGGATCGGTGGCCCGCGCTGCGCTAAGTCGCAGGCGGGATCTCGCGAGGTTAGAAATCGCAAGCAGACGGCGGGCGTATTCCGCGGTCGGGTGTTGTATTAGCCGCCCTCCCGACGCAAAGCACATGCGCAGGATGCGCCAAAATAATGGTCGAAAAAAATACCGGTATCTCGGAAGTGGGAACCATTGTTTGAGGAATTTTTACGCTCCGTGGCGAAGATTGCTACCGCCAAATCACAGTGTCAACTGCCGGATGCGCGACGATAGTAAGCGTGTTGAAACTACGGAATCGTCACTCACACTCAGTGTGTAATCACATCGCCGGCATCAAAGGCATCGCGAATATCGCAGCGCCCAGCACGAACAACGCGGTCAGCGCATGCACCATCGGCCGGTTGATCCGCAGGAACACGAATTGCTCGATCGTGCGGCTTGCCCAAAACAACGACATGCCCAGCAGCAACGCGCGGCCCAGGGCGGTGGTGTGCAGTTCGTCGGTGTAGACGAAGCACGGCACGGCGATGCCGAGGAAGACGTAGATCAGGCGCAGGTTGAGGATCTGCACGATGGCGCGGTCGGCGACGGTCGCGCTGCGCAGGGTGTCGCGCCAGCGGAACAGTTTCCAGAAGGCGATGTGGAACGCGGCGAAGGCCAGGCTGTGCAGGCCGCCGAGGTGGATCCATGTGGTTGCGGTCATGGGCTAGGGCCGTCGGCGTGAGCAGCGATGCAGTGCGATGCTCGTTGGCGTAGACAGTACGTGGCGCGCGTCAGTGGAGGAAGCGCGGGGGACATGTCTGCGTCGTTGTTGACGTGGCGCGGTCGCGGCTCGCGCCGCTCCTACAGTTTGAATCGTGACGGCGTTGGGTGCTGGTCAGTCGCGCTTGGGTTTCGGCGAGACGCGCATGGCGATGGTCGCGCGGAAGACGGGTTCGCCGGCGGGGTTGGCGACTTCGACGTTTACCGGCAGGTCGTAGCCGCTGTCGGATTCGACGATCGGGGCGCCCGGGGTCGCCACGGCGCGCATGGTGCCTACGGCTTTCTTGAGGTATTCGACGCTCATGCCGACCGGGATCCAGCGCATCGAGTTGGGGATGCTGACGTCGGTCATCACGCCGCCGGTGAGTTCGGCGAGGTTGCACATGGCGATGGCGTGCACGGTGCCGAGGTGGTTGGTGATCGCGCGGCGGTGCGGCATGGTCGCGCTGCAACGGCCGGGTTCGAGGGATTCGAAGCGCGGGCGGATGCTGGCGAAGTAGGGCGCCTTGAAGCAGACGGCGCGGGTGAACAGCCAGTGGCCGGCGGGGTAGCGGGTGAGTTTTTTGTAGAGGGTCAGGACGTTGGCGGACATGGGCGGGCCATTCTTGATTTGATGGGTGGTGGTAGCCGTCGATTTGCGGTTGTTCGCGACGACGGTGATGTCTCGATCTGCCTGTGTGCTGGTGGACAGATGCCTCGCTTGCGTCGGTCTGTGCGTACTTTCCTACCGTCATTCCCGCGAACGCGGGAATCCAGTGCCTTTGTCGCAACTGCACGAAAGTCGCTGGATTCCCGCGTTCGCGGGAATGACGGTAGGGAGGATGCGAATGGTTGTATCCGTTTCGTATCTTCGAGCGGCGGCGAATACTGATTCGATTCCCGATTCCCGATTCCCGATTCCCGATTCCCGATTCCCACCCAAACCAAAACGGCGAACCCGAAGGCCCGCCGTTTGGTTCAAACCTCGACGCGATCCATGATCCTGCGATCCGCGTGCGTTCTGCGCGCCGTTACGCCGCAGCGCGCGTGTCGCTATCGCCGTGGTTCACTTCCTGCGCGTAAGGCTTGTACCCGGCCGAGCGCAATTCCGCGGCATCGAAATCGTCGACGCTGATCGCATCGATGGTCATCTCGCGCAGCTCTTCCAGTTGCTTGCGCTCCTCGGCGGTGATCCAGCCTTCGCGCACGCCTTCGTCGAGCTGGCCGGGGAAGTCCAGCGCTTCGATGTCGCTGTTCTTCAAGGCCTTGAGGAACTTGCGCTCGACCGGCTCGGCCAGGATCACTTTCTGCAGGTAGCTGTTGATGCGACCGGCCGGGTTGTTCTCGCACGGGGTCAGGAACACGCCTTCGGCCAGACGGTCGCGGGCGTCGTTCGGCGACATCAGCAAGGACGCGGCGCGATGGCCCAGACGATCGCTCGGCGCCTGCGCGCGGCGGCCCCACGGGAAGATCAGCATCCACAGCAGGTAACCGACCGGACGGATCGGGAAGTTACGCAGCGCGCCCGACAAGGCCAGTTCGATCTTGTGCACGGCGTCGTGGAAGGCCCACGCCAGCAGCGGCTGGTCGCCGACCGGACGGCCCTGGTCTTCGTAACGCTTGAGCATGGCGCTGGCGATGTACAACTGGCTCAGCACGTCGCCGAGGCGGCCCGACAGCGATTCCTTGAACTTCAGCTTGCCGCCGAGCAGCAGCATCGAGGTGTCGGCCATCAGCGCCAGCGTCGCCGAATAGCGGTTGAGCTTGCGGTAATAGCGACGGGTGTAGGTATCGCCCGGCGCGGCACCGATGCGCGCGGCGGTCAGGCCGAACCACCAACTGCGCACGGCGTTGGAAATCGCAAAGCCGATGTGGCCGAACAAATTCTTGTCGAATTCGCGCAGCGCTTCGGCCTTGTCGGGCAGCATCGCCGCTTTCATTTCCTTGAGCACCCACGGGTGGCACAGGATCGCGCCCTGGCCGAAGATCATCAGCGAGCGCGTCATGATGTTCGCGCCTTCCACCGTGATCATGATCGGCAGCGCCTGCCAGTTGCGGCCGGCGTAGTTCTTCGGCCCGAGGATGATGCCTTTGCCGCCGTGGATGTCCATGACGTCCTTGGCGACTTCGCGGGCCATCTCGGTGCAGTGGTACTTGGCGATGGTCGAGGGCACGGCCGGGTTTTCGCCGCGCGCCACGGCCGCGGCGGTGGCCTGCGACAACGCGCTGATCGCGAACGCGTTGCCGGCGATGCGGGCGAGCGCTTCCTCGACGCCTTCGAAGCGGCCGACCGACAGGCCGAACTGCTTGCGGATGCGCGCATACGCGCCGGTGACGATCGCGCCCATCTTGGCGCCGCCGCTGCCCGACGAGGGCAACGTGATCGAGCGGCCGATCGACAGGCATTCGACCAGCATCTGCCAGCCCTTGCCGGCGTAAGCTTCGCCGCCGATCAACTGGCTCAGCGGGATGAACACTTCGCGGCCGTGGATCGGGCCGTTCTGGAAGGTGCAGTTGAGCGGGAAGTGACGACGGCCGACTTCCACGCCGGCGGTGTCGCGCGGCAGCAGCGCGATGGTGATGCCGATGTCGCGCTTGTCGCCGATCAGGCCTTCGGGGTCGTACATGCGGAACGCCAGGCCGATCAGCGTGGCGACCGGCGCCAGGGTGATGTAGCGCTTGTCGAAGGTGAGCTTGACGCCGACCACGCGCGCGCCGTTCCACTCGCCCATGGTGACGATGCCGAAGTCGGGGATCGAGGTCGCGTCCGAACCCGCCCACGGGCCGGTCAGACCGAAGCACGGCACTTCACGGCCGTCGGCCAGACGCGGCAGGTAGTGATCCTTCTGTTCCTGGGTGCCGTAGTGCATCAGCAGCTCGGCCGGGCCGAGCGAGTTGGGAACGCCGACGGTGGAGCTGACTACGCTCGACACGGTCGCCAGCTTCTGGATCACCTTGTGGTTGGCCAGCGCGGAGAAACCCAGGCCGCCGTATTCCTTCGGAATGTTGAGGCCGAAGAACTTGTTCTTCTTGATGTAGGCCCACAGGTCCGGCGACAGATCGGCATCGACATGGGTGATCTGCCAGTCGTTGGTCATCTTGCACAGCTCTTCGGTCGGGCCGTCGAGGAAGGCTTGTTCCTCGGCGCTCAACTCGGGCTTGGGCTGCGACAGCAACTGGTCCCAGTCCGGCTTGCCGGAGAACAGCTGGCCTTCGAAACCGACCGTGCCGGCTTCCAGCGCGGTGCGTTCGGTTTCCGACAGCGGCGGCAGGATCTTGGTGTAGAAGCCCAGCAGCGGCTTGGTGATGAACGGCAGGCGGATCGCCGGGATCATCAGCGGCACCGCGATCAGCGCGACGATGACCGCGGCGACGATGACCGCGGTCGGGTTGGCGCCGAGCAGCCAGCAGGCGACCAGCGCGGTCGCGGTCAGCGCGGCCCAGACCGGCAATCGCAGGCGGTGGTACGCGGCGATCGCGCCGATGAACAGAAAGGCAAGGAAGGGGATCGCGATACTCATGACGGCGCTCCGAAGGATGCGGCTGCACTCAGGCTAGTGGGGCGCGCGTGATGCCAGTGCGGAAAACCGGGGCGGCGTGTTTGCGCGAAACGCGCGTGGGTGGATCGGCCGGCCGGCATTCAAACGCTGGCATCAAACGCTTAACATACGGACGAGTATGGAATTGCGGTTTAGTGAAGTCAACCATGGTGGACCGCTTGTTTTCGCCCGCCGCGCCGGAGCGGGCCTGACCAGGACGTTGGCGGACGTTTCGCCGTCAGTTGTGTTGCATCGCAGCATATTGGCAGCGTTTTCCGCCACGGTTCCCACTAATCCCGATTCCCCAATCCCGAATCCGGTCTCTTCTTCGCCGCGTACTGTCCCCGACCCTGGCGTATGGTTAAACTTGTCATCCATGAACCAGCCCGCCTCGAACAAGCCCGAGCCGAAGCTCGACACCCCGTCCGCCGATCTTCGGCCCGACGGCAAGCCCACTGACAAAGCCAGCGAGCCGGCCAAGCCCGAACGCAGCGGCCGGTTGAGCGCCGACGACTGGGCCCAGGCCGCGCTCGACCTGATCGCCGAGCAGGGCGTGGCCGCGGTCGCGGTCGAACCGCTCGCGCGCAGGCTCGGCGTGACCAAGGGCAGCTTCTACTGGCATTTCCCCTCGCGCGACGCCTTGCTGGTGGCCGCGCTGGAGCGTTGGGAAAAGGTCGAGCAGGAAACCGTGTTCGGCCAGCTCGAACCGATTCCCGATCCGCGCCAGCGCCTGCGCTCGCTGTTCCACCTCGTCGCCCACGAGGTCAAGTCGCACGTCATCTATTCCGAACTGCTCAAGGCGCTGGACCATCCGGCCGTGCAGCCGGTGATCGGGCGCGTATCCGAACGTCGCCTGGATTATCTGACCGCCTCGTTCCGCCAGGCCGGCCTGAGCCGCACCGATGCCCAGCATCGCGCGCGCCTGCTCTACGCCGCCTATGTCGGCTTCCTGCAGTTGAATCTGCAACTGCACCAGACCCGCATGCAACACGACGAGTTCGAAGCCTATGTCGAACACATGATGGCGACGCTGATCCCCTCGTCTTGAACCGTTTTTACTATCGTTTCCCCGGCTGGAGAGCAATGCCGTGAATGCACTATCGAAAGACGCCGCCCCCGCCACTGCCGTGCCGGGGAGCGCGGGCAGTGCGTTGGTCGCCCTCAACGAATGGGTCGCGCAGGTCGCCACGCTGACCCGTCCCGACAAGATTCAATGGTGCGACGGCAGCGATGCCGAGCATCAGGCGCTGGTCGCGCAGATGCTGGCCGACGGCACCCTGGAAACCTTGAACGAAGCCACCCATCCGGGCAGCTATCTGCACCGCTCGCATCCCGATGACGTGGCCCGCGTCGAACACCTCACCTTCGTGTGCACCAACGAACGCGAAGACGCCGGTCCGAACAACCATTGGATGGCGCCGCACGAAGCGCACGCCAAGATGGATGCGCTGTTCGAAGGCTGCATGCGCGGTCGCACCATGTACGTGATTCCGTATTGCATGGGCCCGATCGATTCGCCGCTGGCGCGTTGCGGCGTGGAGATCACCGATTCGCCGTACGTGGTCGCCAACATGCGGGTGATGACCCGCATGGGCGCGCCGGCGCTGGCGCGGATCGAGCGCGAGGGCACGGAGCGAGCACTTGGCGAGCGGGACAGCACGTTCGTGCGCGGCCTGCATTCGATCGGCGAACTCGATCCCGAGCGCCGTTTCATCATGCATTTCCCCGACGAATTGGCGATCAAGTCGTTCGGTTCGGGCTACGGCGGCAATGCGCTGCTGGGCAAGAAGTGCCATGCGCTGCGCATCGCTTCGCACCAGGCCCGTAACGAGGGCTGGCTGGCCGAGCACATGCTGATCGTCGGCATCGAGAACCCGCAGGGCGAAACCCATTACGTCGCCGCCGCATTCCCGTCGGCCTGCGGCAAGACCAACCTGGCCATGCTGATTCCGCCGGAAGGCTATCGCCAGGCCGGTTGGAAGGTGTGGACGGTCGGCGACGACATCTGCTGGATGCGTCCGGGCGCCGATGGCCGTTTGTACGCGATCAATCCCGAAGCCGGTTATTTCGGCGTCGCGCCGGGTACCTCGACCAAGTCGAATCCGAACGCGCTCGCATCCATCCAGACCAACACCATCTTCACCAATGTCGGCGTCACCGCCGACAACCAGCCGTGGTGGGAAGGGCTCGACAACGGCCAGACCCCGGTCACCGACTGGCGCGGCAACGCTTATGACGCCAGCAAGGGCCCGGCCGCGCATCCGAATTCGCGTTTCACCGTGTCGGCGAAGCAGTGCCCGAGCTATTCGCCGGAAGCCGAAAACCCGGCCGGCGTGCCGATCTCGGCGATCGTGTTCGGCGGCCGTCGCGCCTCGCTGGTGCCGCTGGTGTTCGAAGCGCGCGACTGGACCCACGGCGTGCTGATCGGCGCGGCGATGGGTTCGGAAACCACCGCCGCCGCGACCGGCGCGGTGGGCGTGATGCGCCGCGACCCAATGGCGATGAAGCCGTTCTGCGGCTACAACTTCGCCGATTATTTCGCCCATTGGCTGTCGTTCGACGATGCCGGCGCGAAGTTGCCGAAAATCTTCCACGTCAACTGGTTCCGCAAGGGCGACGACGGCAAGTTCCTGTGGCCGGGCTTCGGCGACAACCTGCGGGTGATCGAGTGGATGATCGGCCGGGTCAAGGGCGAGGCGGGCGCGACGCAAACGCCGATCGGCTATCTGCCGAAGGCCGGCGATCTGAATCTCGACGGCGTCGCGCTGAACGAGGAAGCCCACGCCAAGCTGTTCGGTTTCGACCATGCCGGCTGGAGCGCGGAGTTCGACAGCATCGGCGAGTACCTCGGCGAGTACGGTCCGCGCATGCCGCAGGCGCTGCACGATGAGCAGCGGCGGATCGCGGCTGCGTTGAAGGGTTGATCTGGTTCCAAGGAACGAGTGGAGAGGAGCGAGGAACGAGTGGCGCCAGACTGGGCCCCCACTCGGGTCTCGTTCCTCTCTTCTGTTTCGGGCCGACCCCAGATCCCCCTACGTGAACCGCGAGCCTCCCAGCCGAGGCCGCGGTACTCGTTCCTCACTCCTCTCAACTCACTCCTAGCCCTTAAACCCTGAGCCCCGACCCCGCATCGGACTCAGTATGCTGACCGCCGTGAACGAATCCCTAGCCGACGCCACCGTCTCGCCCGAAGCCGAGGACGATCGCGCGCTGGTCGCCGCGGCGGCTGCGGGCGGGGTCGCCGCATTCGAGGCCCTGTACCGCCGCCATGCCAGCCGGGTCCACGGCGTGATCGCACGCCTGGTCGGTTATCACGGCGCCCGCGCCGAGGATCTGACCCAGGAAGCCTTCGTCCGGGCCTGGCAGGCGCTGCCGAATTTCCGCTTCGAATCGGCGTTCGGCACCTGGCTGCACCGCCTGGCGGTCAACACCGCGTTGATGGAACTGCGCGGGCGCCGCAGCCGGCCGCTGGAGGACAGCGACGAGGATGCGTTCGACGGCATCGGCAGCGCCGATTCCGCCGGCCACGTCACCGCGCTGTCGATGGACCTGGAGCGCGCCGTCGCCAGCCTGCCGCCGCGCGCGCGCGCCGTGCTGGTGCTGTACGACGTGGAAGGCTGGAAACACGAGGAGATCGCGGTCGAACTCGGCATGGCGGTCGGCAGTTCCAAGGCACAGTTGCACCGCGCGCGCAGCCTGCTGCGCACCCGGCTCGGAGAACAGGCATGAGCGACAAACCCCTCGATCCCCTGCGCACGCCCGACGGCGAGTTGCCCGACGCGCTGCGCTGGCAGTTGCGCGCGCTGCGCCGCGACACGCCGCCGACGCGCGATCTGTGGTCCGGTATCGCCGCGCGTCTGGGCGAACAGGAACCGCCGCTGGACGAGCCTGCGCCGGTCGGCCATCTCGCACCGATCGTGGCGGCGCCCGGCGAAGCATCGCCGGGCGAAGCGGCACCGATCGAAGCGGCGCCGGCACCGCAGGTCATCGTGCTGCGTTCGCGCGAATCCGCGCGCCCGCGCTGGCTGGCGCCGATGGCGTTGGCGGCGAGCGTCGCGGTGCTGGCGATGGCCTTGGGTGTGATGTGGAAGGGCGGGGCGGCGGTGGATGGCACGGCGGCGGGCGATGTGGCCGCTGTGAGTGACGCCGGTCGTCAAGATCCTTCTGCATCGGCTGCTACGGGTGTCGCTGAGGTCGGGACGACGCCAGCCGATAGTCGCGCCGGTACTCGGAGTTCCTCTGCCTCAACGGACACCGGCATCGCTCAAGCCGCGACGACGCCGGCTGACAGTCGCGCCGGTACTCGGAGTTCCTCTGCCTCAACGGACACCGGCATCGCTCAAGCTGCGACGACGCCGGCTAGCTTGGTCCAACGTGAAGCCGACGGCATGACCCGCCAGTATCAAGCCGCGATGCGCGAGATCGAACCGGTGAGCCAGCAGGCGATCGCGCTGAAGCCGGCGTTCGACGAACTCGACCGCAACACCGCGCTGATCCTCGACGCGATGGCCCACGACCCCGATTCGCGCCTGCTACTCGAACAGCTGCGCCGCACCTATGCACGTCGCCTCGCGCTGGCTCAGCGCGTCGCCTACACCTGATCCAGGAGGACGCCACGATGACCTACACACGCTCCCGCACCACCTCTCGCGTCCTCCAGCGTCTGCCCGCTGTCGGCCTGTGCAAGCTCGGCCTGCTCGCGCTCGGCCTGGCCGCCGCGCTGCCGGTGTTCGCCGCGACGCCGATCAATCAAAGCCGCCCGATCGATCCGCTCGGCAGCGTCGAGATCGACAACGTCAAGGGCCTGATCCAGGTCCGCGCCTGGGACCGGCCCGAGGTCAAGATCGAAGGCTCGCTCGGCGAAGGCGTGGAAAAGCTCGAGATCGAAGGCGATCGCGAGAATCTGTCGATCAAGGTGCGCTATCCCAATCGCGGCAGCGGCATGGGCTTGCTCGCCGGCGGCGACAAGGGCGAACCGACCGAACTGCGCGTGACCGTGCCGCTGCGGGTGAAGCTGGAGATCGATGCGGTCTCGGCCGACGTCGACGTCAGCGGCGTGGCCTCGCGCGAACTCAGCATCGACAGCGTCAGCGGCGATGTCGTCGTCGCCGGCGCGCCGCGCGAGGCCGAGATCGACAGCGTCAGCGGCGACCTGCGCCTCACCCTCAACAGCGGCAAGGTCTCGGCCCAGACCGTCAGCGGCGATCTGGAATTGCGCGGACGGCTCAACGGCGAGGTCTCGGTCGAGACCGTGTCGGGCAAGGTCGACCTGGCCACGCGCGAATCGAGCTTGAACAAGCTGTCCGGCAACTCGGTGTCCGGCGATCTGCGCGTGGCCGCGGCGCTCGTCGACGGCGGCGAGGTGTCGCTGGAAACCGTCAGCGGCGACATCCGCCTGACCTTGCCGCGCAGCCTGTCGGCGAACGTGCGCGGGCAGAGCTTCAGCGGCGACCTGCGCGCGCCGGATGTGCAGATCCAGCGGCCCAAGCACGGCCCGGGTTCGAGCTTCGAACACCGCTACGGCAACGGCAGCGGCAAGATCAAGCTCGAGACCTTCTCGGGCGACGCGACGCTGGAACTGAACTGATCGATCGCGCGGCCGGCGCAACGCTGGTCGCGCCAGCCGCGGCGATCGCGAACCGCATGCGCGCCGTCGCCGCGCGGCCTGTGCGCCGCCGCGCCGGCAGTGTATTTTCTTCGCCAGGACGCGCATGCCGCGTCCGCTGCGCACGCACCGCAGCGACGGCCGGCAGGGGCGCGGCCGCGACATCCAGCCCGGCGAGGACGCGGTCTTGAACGAGCAGGTCAATCAACTGGTCCAGGCCGCCGGCCTGGCTTCGCGCGCGGGCCGTTGGCAAGAGGCGGAAAAGCTCTGGCAACAGGTGCGCGCGATCGCGCCGCAGCATCCGCAGGCGCTGTACAGCCTCGGCATCCATGCCTTTCAGCAGGGCGACACCCAGGGCGCGATCGAGTTGCTGCATGCCGCGCACCGCGCCGCGCCGAACGACCCGATGATCCTGCTGTCGATCGGCGTGGTTCAGCGCGAACGCGGCGACGGTGCCGCTGAGTGGGAGGCGATCAGCGCCTCGCTGGTGGCCGATCCGTATTTCCTGGCCGGGTTGCTGGCCAAGGCCTCGTTCTTCGAACGCCAAGGCAAGCCGCGCGCGGCGGCGGATGCGTATCGCAACGCGCTGACCGTCGCGCCGCCGCAGCCGCATTGGCCGGAGATGCTCAAGAACCAGTTGCTCCACGCCAGCCAGCGAGTCGAGGCATATCGCGAGGAGTTCGCCGAGTTCCTGGCCCACCGCGTCGGCGGGCCGCGCGCCGCGCTCGATGCCGGCACGCTCGGCCGCTGGGATGAAGCGGCGTCGATCATGGTCGGCCGCAGCAAGCCGTATCACGCCGACTGCAATCAATTGTGCGTGCCGCGTTTGCCGGCGATCCCGTTCCACGATCGCTCGCAGTTTTCCTGGGTCGAGGAACTGGAAAGCCGCACCTACGACATCGTCAAGGAAATGCGGGTGGTGCTGCGCGAAGAGCAGGCCGAGTTCACTCCTTACATCGAGTACCAGCCCGGCGACCCGGTCAACCAATGGCGCGAGCTCAATCATTCGCGGCGCTGGAGCACCTACAAGCTGTGGAGTTATTCCAAGCCGGTCGACGAGCATCTGGCGCGTTGCCCGCAGACCCGCGCCGCGCTGGAGGCGGTGGAAATGGCGGCGATCGCCGATGTCTGCCCGAACGCGATGTTCTCGGCATTGGCGCCGCATACCCATATCCCGCCGCATCACGGCGAAACCAACGCGCGCCTGGTCGTGCATCTGCCGTTGATCGTGCCGGACAACTGCCGCTATCGGGTCGGGTTCGAACGGCGCGAATGGAAGGTCGGCGAAGTGCTGATCTTCGACGACTCGATCGAGCACGAAGCCCACAATGACAGCGACGAGCTGCGCGTGGTGTTGATCTTCGACGTGTGGAATCCGCTGCTGTCGCTGGCCGAGCGCGAGATGGTCAACGCGATGATGGGCGCGCATCGGGATTTTCTGGCGGGTCGCTGACCGTCCGCATTGCCGCGCAGGCCGCGCGGGACCGGTGGTGGGACGTGTCGCATCGAGTCCTAATCCCGAATCCCGAATCCCGAATCCCGAATCCCGAACGAAAAAAAGGCGGGCCGAAGCCCGCCTTGAATTCGACTCGGATCGTGTTTCTTATCAGAAGCGCATGGTGATGCCCATGGTGTAGTAGCGCCCCAGGGTGTCGTAGTTCTGCGGGAAAGTGTTGCCGCTGTTGAAGCTGGTGCTGCCGATGTTGCTGCCCACGACCGGCGGCTTCTTGTCGGCGATGTTATTCACCGTGAAGTTGATCCGCGCGTTCCACGGCAGTTCGTAGGCCATGGTCAGATCGAAGTAATCGTACGCATCGATCGACGTGTAAGCCGGGAACCATTCGATCGGGCCAGGCTCGACGTCGACCGCGCTCAGGTGGCGCCAGTTGAAGCCCAGCTCGAAGTCCTTGATCGACCAGACCGCGCGGAAGTTCGACTTGTAGTCGTACACGATGCCGGCAATGACGTTGCACGAGACGCCGTAAACGCCGACGCAGTCGTGCTTGGGCACCAGCGAATTGGCCTGGTAGTCGTACTTGTCGGTCTTGGTCAGATCGAGGGCGAAGTCGAGGCGGCCCCACTCGTTGCTCAGCGGGATGCCGTAACGCACACCCAGATCCCAGCCGCTGGTGGTGATGCGGCCCTGGTTCGAGCGATCAAGGAACGGACCGCGCGCTTCGCCGTTGAGCGAGCCGTCGCCGGCTTCGCGCGCGCCGATCATCAACTGGCACAGCGGGTTGTTGATGCTCAGGGTCGGGTTGTACTGGCGGTCATAGCAACCGAACAGCGCGTCGCCCAGCACCGGGCGGGTGATCGCGTCCTTGATGTCGATCTTCCAGTAGTCCAGGGTGATCGACAGATCTTCCAGCGGCTGCCACACCAAGCCCAGGGTCTGGGTATCGGCTTTTTCCGGGCCGAGGATCGGGTTGCCGCCGGCGAAGGCGTTGGCCTGACCGGAGTTCGGGCCGTCGACGCCGTTGGCACTGTCAATCACTGCACGCGGCACGCCGGTTGCGACGCACAGATCCGCCACCGCGCCCGTCGAACCGCCGTTCTTATCCAGTTCGGACTTTTGGCAGGGATCAACCGCGCTGTTGTCCAGGCCGGTGACGATAGGCTGGAACAGCTCGTTGACGTTCGGGGCGCGGGTCGCGCGCTGGAACATACCGCGGAAGCGCAGGCTTTCGATCGGTGCCCATTCCAGGCCGTACTTGTAGCTGCCGTAGTCGGTGTCGGTCTGACCCGACTTGAACTCGCTGTGGCGGTAGCCGGCTTCGAAGTTCAGCGCGTGCGCGCCGCTCTTGCCGCTGATGATCGGCACGATGGTTTCGAAATAAGCTTCGCGCAGGGTGAAGCTGCCCTGGACGTCCGGGTTGGCGCCGCCGGAGCCCTGCACTTCCTCGGAGTCGCGCGAGGCGGCGTCGGCGCGGTTGAGCGCGTCCACCTTGCGTCCTTCCAGGCCGAACGCCAGACCGATCGGGTAGTCGGCCCATGGGCTCTTGAAGCCGTCGCCGAGGTCGCCGTTGACCGAGCCGGACCACACTTCCTGTTCCACGCGCTGGGTGGCGAAGGTCAGCACTTCCAGGAACTTCTTCGAGTTCGGGCTGATCGTGCCTTCCACGCCCCACAGGTTCAGCGGCACGCAGCCGTTGCGCGGATCGATGCAGTTGATACCGTCGGTGGACAGCAGCGCCTGCTGAGTGCGGGCCTTGGACAGGAAGCCTGCCGAGACGGTCAGCTGATCGGCTTCACCGTGCGACCAATAGGCGTCGTAGCGCCAATTGTCGTTGATGTTGCCGCGCACGCCGAGGGTGGCCTGGAAGACCTTGTTCTGGAAGTCGGTGGAGCGGGTGCCCAGCTCGGTGGTGCGGCGGTTGAGCGTGGTATTGACGGTCGCGGTGCTGCCGGCGACGCACTGACCCGGGGCCACGGCGAAGGTCGCGCAGATCTGCTGACGCGCCGCGTCGGGGATCAGCGGGTTGCCGATGCCGAGATCGAAACGGCCGCCGAACAGGCCGCCCGGTGCGATCTGCGAGAACACGTTGGAGCGGGTATAGAGCAGCTGGGTATAGGCCTCGGCGTGCTCGTTGACCTCGTAACGACCCAGCGCGGTGGCCTGCCAGCGGTCGAGAGCGGTCTGATTGAAGTTGTACGGGTTGAAGTTGAACGGCGTGACGATGCCGTCGAACCGGCCGGTGGCCGGATTGATCTGGCCCAGGCCGCCGCCGACGCGGGTCGGGATCGAGGTGCCAGAACCGCCGGGTTCGCCGTTGGTGGAATCCAGATTGAATTCGGAGAAGCCGCGCGCGCCCTGCAGCAGCGGGTCGTTGTCGGTCTTGCCCAGGCTGATCACGAAGTTGCCGCGACCGTCGTCCAGGTTCATGCCCATGGTGACGCTGGTGTTGCGGCGGTCGCCGTCCTGCTTGCTCGACTGGCCGTAGCTCGAGTTGACTTCGATGCCTTCGAAGTTGCGCTTGAGCACGAAGTTGACCACGCCGGCGACCGCATCGGCGCCGTACACCGCGGACGCGCCGCCGGTGACCAGATCCACGCTGTCGATCAGCGCGACCGGGATGACGTTGGTGTCGACGACGCCGAACAGATTGAACGGAACCACGCGGCGGCCGTCCATCAGCACGACGGTGCGGTTGTCGCCCAAGCCGCGCAGGTTGACAGTGGCGCCACCGTTGGAGCCGTTGTTGGTGCCCGGACCGATCGACGGTACCGCGCCCGGCACGATTTTCAGGAAGTCTTCCGCGGCGACCGGCTGATTACGCGCGATCTCTTCGCGATCGACAGTCATGACCGGGCTGTTGGTGGTCAGGCCCGGAATGGAAATGCGGCTGCCGGTGACCTGGATGCGATCCAGGGTGGTGGCGTCGGCTTCAGCGGGAGCCGCGGCGGGAGCCGAAGCGTCCTGGGCGGAGGCCAGTCCGGTGCCGGCCAAGCTGGTCGCACCGACGCACAACGCGAATACGATCGCGTCGCGCAGTTGGGTGGTCTTCAGGGTCATCTCTCTCTCCAAGTGTCCTGAACGAACGGGAATGCCAAGCGAATGGGGCTTGCCAAACGGCGTATAAGCAACGGCCTAAATTGGCAAAGCCCGGCCGATAGTAGACGGCTTGGGGGATTAATTAAAGTGTTGTTAAGGACTAATTAGCGTCGCATGAAGATCTGCGACTACATCCGTCCGCCATAAAAAAACACGGCCCCGAAGGGCCGTGTGGGGTGTCGCGATACCGCGGTGTCGCTTAGAAGCGCTGCTGGTACTTGAAGTAGATGAAGCGACCGATGTCGTAGCCGCCGTAGTACGCGTAACCCGAGTTCGGGTTGTCGTAGTTCGGGGCCGCGTAGTGCTCGAACACGTTGTTCGCGCCGACCGCGATGGTGGCGTTCCACGGCGCGTTGAAGCGGACCTGCATGTCGTGGAAGGTGTTCGAACCCAGTTCGTTCATCGGCGTATTCGCACCGTTGAACTCCGGAGCGGTGTAGTCGGGCAAGGAGCAGCGATCATCGAAGCTGCAGTTTTCCTTCACGCCGGAGTAGTAGCGCATGCCCCAGGTGAAGCCCCACGGACCCTTGTCCCAGCTCAGGTTGAGGTTGGAGCGCAGGCGGAAGAAGCCGCCGAAACCGTTCTGCTGCGACGGCACGGCCTCACCGAGCACGTCGGTCTGCAGTTCGTTCTTGACGGTGTAGCTGCTGAGCCACGCCAGACCGAAACGGCCCCATTGCGTGTCGAGGCGGTAGTTCACGTCGAAGTCGAAACCTTCGACTTCGTTGTAGCCCACGTTGATCGGCGCGAAGATGAAGCTGTTGACGCCGCCGGTCACCGGATCACGGGTGAAGCGCGAACGCGACGGATCCTGTCCGACGTTGCAGCGGGACGTGATGCCGCGGGTGTAGCAGTCGGCCAGCACCTGGCTCGGGCTGTCGGCGGTGATCGCGTTTTCGATCTTGATGTTCCACCAGTCCAACGACAGGTTCAGGTTCTCGATGAAGCCCGGGCTCCACACGACGCCGAAGGTCTTCGAGGTCGAGGTTTCCGGAACCAGCTGATCGTTCGAGCCCGACAGGAACGGCGTACCTGTCTGGGTGTTTGGACGCGGTGCCTGGCCAGTGGCGGTATTGGCCGGCTGACGGAAGTTCGGCGGTACCCGCAGACGCGGATCGCCGTTGCCGACGCAGGCCGCGGAACCGCCGGAGTTGCCGAACAAGGTGTCGCAGGGGTCCGTGTAGAACGCGAAGGACTGGCTCAGACCGCCGAACAGATCGGCGATGGTCGGGGCGCGGAAGCCGTCCGCGTAGGTCGCGCGAACCAGCAACGACTCGATCGGCTTCCACTTCACGCCGAACTTGCTGTTGACCGTGTCGCCGAAGGTGTCGTAGTCGGAGTAACGGGTCGCCAGGTTGACGGTCAGTTCCTTCGCGCCGGCCATGTCGGCCAGGATCGGAATCTGCAACTCGCCGTAGAACTCGTCCAGGCTGTACGCGCCGCCGGTCGGGCCGCTGGCCAGATCGGTCGAACCGCCGGTCTGCGACAGAGCATCGGGCGAGAAGTTGCCCTGTTCCTTGCGGTGCTCGTAACCGACCGCCAGGCTCAGGTCACCGGCCGGCAGGGTCGCCAGGGTGCCGCTGAAGTTGACGAAGTAGTCGGTGGTCTTGGTCTTACCGAGCGCCTGACCGTTCTGGTACAGGAACTTCTGCACGTTCGGGTCGTTCAGGCCGTTGGCGCCGGCATAGCCGAACGGCAGCAGCGGGTTCCACGGGGTGCACTGACCGCCGCCGGAGCCGAGAGCGATCGGATTGGCCTGCGTGCCGCACTGAACCTGGCCCTGTGCATTGAGGAAGGACGGACCGACCGACTGACGCGTATTGGCGACGTTGAGATTACCGGTGCTGATCTGGGCGGCCTGGTTCTCGTTGTACAGATAACCGGCGTCCCAATCCCAGATCTTGCCTTCGCCCAGTTCGAACGAGCCGCTGAACGTACCGGTGAAGCGGTAGGTGGTTAGGCTGTTGCGGACCTGGCGCGGCACTTCCCAGCCACGACGCACGAAGTGCACGAAGGTCGGGGTCTGGCCGGACGGCATGGTGCCGTTCGCGACGGCCTGATTGCCGACCGGGTTGTAGTAGCTGTCGACCGAGATCGGGGTGTTGAAGCCCGGCGAGAGGACGGCGGACTGGAACGGATAACCGGCGTTCTGGGCGAAGGAGTCGCGGTCGTTGTACTGGATGTCGGTGTCGAAACGCAGCCAGTCGGTGATGTCGTAGCCGGCGTTGACGAACAGCGACTTGCGCTCGATGCCGCTGTACACGGTCGACTGTTCGGACGGCAACGAAACATCGAGGTTGGGGTCACGCAGGCGATAGTTGGCGATATTGCGCGGGTCGAGTCCCGGAACCTGGCGGTTCAAGAACAACTGGTTCGCCAAAGTCGGCAATTCGGGCGTGCCGTTGCGCAAAGTCCTGCCAGTCGGAATCAGCAGCGCGCCCCACTGGGTGGTGCCGGAGAATACGAAATCGCGCGGCTCGCTTTTCGGACCGGTAGGAGCACCCGCCTGCGAGAACCAGCGGTCGCGGGCCCAGACCGGATCTTCCTTCGAGTATTCGGCGCCGATGGTGACCGAGCCGCGGTCGCCGGTGAAGCCCATGGTGAAGTCGTAGCTCTGACGCGTGCCGTCGCCCTGGCCCCACTGGCCGATGTAGCCGTTGGCTTCGGCGCCTTCGAAGTTCTTGCGGGTGATGATGTTGATCACGCCGGCGATGGCGTCGGAACCGTAGATGGTGGACGCGCCGTCCTTGAGGACTTCGATGCGTTCGACCATGCCCGACGGAATCGAGGAAACGTCCTGCAGACCATCGTTGGTCGCGCCCAGGCGCTTGCCGTTGACCAGCACCAGGGTGCGATTGGCGCCGAGGTTGCGCAGGTCGATGTAGTAACCGCCGACGGATTCGCCCGAGGACAGCGGCGAGGTGCGGCTGATCGCCGGCGAGCCCGCGGCGGTGATGTTCTGCAGGATGTCGGCGACCGACTTGTAGCCCTGCTTCTCGATCTCGGCACGGCTGATCTGAAGAACCGGCGCGGCGGTTTCGACGTCGACCTGGCGGATACGCGAACCGGTCACTTCGACGCGGTCAAGCGTGGTGGCTTCCTTGCTGCCGGCTTCCTGGGCAAGCGCGGCGCCCGTGCCGACCAGAGCGGTGCTAGTCACCGCAAGAGCGAACGTAATCGCGTCTCGCAGCTGGTTGGTCTTCAGGATCATTTCGGTCTCTCTCTCTCTTCAAGGGCCTGATAAGCGGATTTCGATATGCAAGGTTGGCCGGAGAGCGCATATCAAAACGCCTCGTCCCGACTAACCGCGGCCCGGATACTAGTCACCTCATTTCGATAATTAAAGTGTCGTTAAAACGCCATGTGCGTATACATCGTATTAAATACGTACTAAATACATTTTCTATATGTAATGACGTGGAAATAAGGCTTGTAGGAAATATATTTTTAGTGGCTATTAAATGTATTTAAGTTATTTTTGGGCACAAAAAAAACGGCCCCCGAAGGGGCCGTTCTGGTGAAGCTATACCGCAGTGTTGCTTAGAAGCGCTGCTGGTACTTGAAGTACACGAAACGGCCGATGTCGTAGCCGCCGTAGTACGAGTAGCCGGAGTTCGGCTGGTCGTACTGCGGAGCGGCGTAGTGCTCGAACACGTTGTTCGCGCCGACCGCGATCGTGGCGTTCCACGGCGCGTTGAAGCGGACCTGCATGTCGTGGAAGGTGTTCGAACCGATTTCGTTCTTCGGCGAAACCTGACCGTTGGTGTCCGGCGCCATGTAATCCGGCAGCGAGCAGCGGTCGTCGAAGTAGCACTCTTCCTTCACGCCGGAGTAGTAACGCAGACCCCAGGTGAAGCCCCACGGACCCTTGTCCCAGCTCATGTTGAGGTTCGAGCGCAGGCGGAAGAAGCCACCGAAGCCGTTCTGCTGGCTCGGAGCGCCTTCGCCCAGGATGTCGGTCTGCAGTTCGTTCTTGCTGGTGTAGCTGTTCAACCACGCGAAACCGAAGCGGCCCCACTGCGTGTCGAGACGGTAGTTCACGTCAAAGTCGAAACCTTCGACTTCGTTGTAGCCCACGTTGATCGGCGCGAAGATGAAGCTGGTGATGGCGCCGGTGACCGGATCACGCGTGAAGCGCGAACGGGCCGGATCCTGTCCGGTGTTGCAGCGCGACTCGATGCCGCGGGTGTAGCAGTCGGCCAGCACGCGGGTCGGGCTGTCGCCGGTGATCGCGTTTTCGATCTTGATCGACCACCAGTCCAACGACAGGTTCAGGTTTTCGACGAAGCCCGGGCTCCACACGACGCCGAAGGTCTTCGAGGTCGAGGTTTCCGGAACCAGCTTGTCGTTCGAACCCGACAGGAACGGCGTGTTGGTCTGCGTGCCCGGGCCCGGGGCCAGGCCCGAAGCGGTGTTGGCGAGCTGACGGAAGCCGGCCGGCACGTTCTGCAAGCAGCGGGCATTGCCGGCGGCGTCGCCGAACAGGGTGTCGCAGGCGTCGGTGTAGAACGAGAACGACTGGCCCAGACCGCCGTACAGGTCGGCGATGGTCGGGGCGCGGAAGCCCTCGGCGTAGGTCGCGCGGACCAACAACGAGTCGATCGGCTTCCACTTCACGCCGAACTTGCTGTTGACCGTGTCGCCGAAGGTGTCGTAGTCGGAGTAACGGGTCGCCAGGTTGACGGTCAGTTCCTTCGCGCCCGGCATATCGGCCAGGATCGGGATCTGCAACTCGCCGTAGAACTCGTCCAGGGTGTACGAACCGCCGGTCGGGCCGCTGGCCAGATCGGTCGAACCGCCGGTCTGCGAGATCGCGTCGGGCGAGAAGTTGCCCTGTTCCTTGCGGTGCTCGTAACCGACCGCCAGGCTCAGGTCACCGGCCGGCAGGGTCGCCAGGGTGCCGCTGAAGTTGACGAAGTAGTCGGTGGTCTTGGTCTTACCGAGCGCCTGACCGTTCTGGTACAGGTACTTCTGCACGTTCGGGTCGTTCAGGCCGTTGGTGCCGGCATAGCCGAACGGCAGCAGCGGGTTCCACGGGGTGCACTGACCGCCGCCGACGCCCAGGGCGATCGGGTTGGCGGCCGTGCCGCACTGGACCTGACCCTGCGCATTGAGGAACGACGGACCCACCGCGCGACGCACGTTGGCGACGTTGAGGTTACCCGTGCTGATCTGGGTCGCCTTGTTCTCGTTGTACAGATAACCGGCGTCCCAATCCCAGATCTTGCCTTCGCCCAGTTCGAACGAGCCGCTGAACGTACCGGTGAAGCGGTAGGTGGTCAGGCTGTTGCGGACCTGGCGCGGCACTTCCCAACCACGACGCACGAAGTGCACGAAGGTCGGGGCCTGGCCGGCCGGCATGGTGCCGTTCGCGACGGCCTGGTTGCCGACCGGGTTGAAGTAGCTGTCGACCGACATCGGGGTGTTGAAGCCCGGCGAGAGGACGGCGGACTGGAACGGATAACCGGCGTTCTGGGCGAAGGAGTCGCGGTCGTTGTACTGGATGTCGGTGTCGAAACGCAGCCAGTCGGTGATGTCGTAGCCGGCGTTGACGAACAGCGACTTGCGCTCGATGCCGCTGTACACGGTCGACTGTTCGGACGGCAACGACACGTCCGAGCCGTTGCGGGCGCGGAAGTTGGCGATGTTGCGCGGGTCCAGGCCCGGGGTTTCGCGCGCGAGGAAGCGCGGAGCGCCCATCTGCGGGGTGCCGTTCGGCAGGGTGGCGCCGGTCGGAATCAGCAGCGCGCCCCACTGGGTGGTGCCGGAGAAGCCGAAGTCACGCGGCTCGCTCTTTTCGCCGGTCGGGAACAGCGCCTGCGAGAACCAGCGGTCGCGGGCCCAAACCGGATCTTCCTTCGCGTATTCGGCGCCGATCGTGACCGAGCCGCGGTCGCCGGTGAAGCCGATGGTGAAGTCGTAGTTCTGACGCGTGCCGTCGCCCTGGCCCCACTGGCCGATGTAAGCGTTGGCTTCGGCGCCTTCGAAGTTCTTGCGGGTGATGATGTTGATCACGCCCGCGATGGCGTCGGAACCGTAGATGGTGGACGCGCCGTCCTTGAGGACTTCGATGCGCTCGACCATGCCCGACGGAATCGAGGAAACGTCCTGCAGACCGTCGTTGGTCGCGCCCAGACGCTTGCCGTTGACCAGCACCAGGGTGCGGTTCGGGCCGAGGTTGCGCAGATCGATGTAGTAACCACCGACGGATTCGCCCGAGGACAGCGGCGAGGTGCGGCTGATCGCCGGCGAACCAGCGGCGGTGATGTTCTGCAGGATGTCGGCGACCGACTTGAAGCCTTGCTTCTCGATGTCGGCGCGGGTGATCTGAAGAACCGGCGCGGCGGTTTCGACGTCAACCTGACGGATGCGCGAACCGGTCACTTCGACGCGGTCAAGCGTGGTGGCGTCCTTGCTGCCGGCCGTGTCTTGCGCGGACGCAATGCCCGTGCCGACCAGGGCGGTGGTACCCACTGCGAGAGCGAAGGAAATCGCTTCGCGGAGCTGGGTGGTCTTAAAGGTCATCTCTCTCTCTCCGAGTCTGTCGTGTTGTACCCGTGGACTCACTGGCGGAGTCAATGCAAACGCCAAATCCAGCAAGTTGGCCGGATCGTAACTGCACAGGCACAAAAATTAAAGTGTTGTTAAGCATTAAATTTCACTTAAGTACGACAACCAGGCACTTGAAAGGCGTCCAAACGTTTGCTGACTTTGGCGTATGGATGAGTGGCGGGCCTGCAGAGGTCAGTTGTTAAGGTCAGGTTGAGAGACGACACGCGATGGGAGGCGGGGCTTCACGGGGCGCCCATGCAGGGTGGAATTCGGCGGCCTGGAAGTGCCAGACGAGCGTTGCCCTGCTTGGGTCCAGGGCAGAAACAGGCGTATTTCAGGCGTGCTGGCGTGGCCGTCCGCGCAAGCATTTTTTCCCGGCCAATCGCTTATTTTCAGGGGTTTCGGCGATTCGCGCGCTGGACGTTCCGGCTTGTGCGCGCGGGTGCGGACAGGGCTTGTGGCGATCCAGGTCAGGTGCGCTCGGCAGAAGTCAGTGGAGGTCGACGAAATGGTCGACCATGAGCGGTCGAGCTCTATTTATGTTGCGGCGCACAATGAGCGGTGATGGCCGGGCAAGCGCGCACACGTCAGAAGGACGGGCGCAACGCAAGGCTCATTAGGCACGTCAAAAGTGCCAGGTACGGGTGAACTTGCTTAGGAGTGGCGTAGACGGAGTGAAGCCACATCCAGGCACCGCTCTAGGTGCCTTCGTTCGACCAGTCTGTGGTCTGGGCTGAGGATTCCGCCGTGCCACGCGCCGTGCGACCGGACTGGACGTGCTTGAATCAGCCCGCCGTACCGGAGCCGTGCGGACGCTCAAACGTATCGGCCAGTGATCGATGGTCGAGGTCGAGGTCGAGGTCGAGGTATTGGCGGTGTGGTGGCGTTGGCGTCGTAGAGGCAGGCAATCACACGCCTGCAACCGCTAGATCAAGCGGTAAACAATCAAGCGCGGGAGCAATAAGCAGCGGACGCGAAACAAGGAGCGGGCGCGAAGCGCGCCTCGGGATCACAGATCCTGTTCGTAACGAACGTAAGGCACGGTGCCCTCGTCTTTCTCGCCGTTGCCGGGGGCGAACGGGTTCTTGCCGCGGGTAACCACGTTTTCCGCGCCGACGGTGAGCTGGCCGCTCCAGGGCGTACGCCAGGTCAGGCCGACGCCGAGACCTTCCCACTGGCTGGGCTGGCCGGGGGTGTCGACCACGCGGCCGACGATATTGGCGCCGAAATTGCCGATGCCGGCGCCGATGGTGATGCTCTTGCTGCTCCAGCGATCGGCCAGGCCGGGCATTTCGCCGGCCGGGATCAGCTTGGCGCGGGCCCAGGTGCCGCCGATCGAGACCATCGCCTCTCGGCCGATGTTCTTCTGGCCGTAGACGGTCAGGGTGTTCTGATCGACCCGGCTGTTGCGGTTGTTCGGGCTGAGCCAGCCGGGCAGGGCGTCGCGGCCGCTGCCGATCGCCACGCCGACCTTGCCGCCGGGGCGGCTGAGGCTGGCGCCCGCGGACAACTGCCGGTTATTGGCGCGGTCGGCGTCTTCGTCGAGGGCGGCGAGCAAGCAGTGATTGGCGAGATTGCCGATCGCGCCGGCCAGGCCGGTCTTGCGATCGCAGACCAGGCCGAGGCCATCGCCGCCGTCCAGGCCGAGGGTCGCATCGAAGGTGTTGGCGCCGGACTTCCAGCGCGCGCCGGCGGCCTGCTTTTCGGCCGGTTCCAGCTGCAGCACGTATTCGAGCTTGCCGTTGTTCTGGTTCCACACCGGCAGGTAGGTGGTATCGCGCTTGCTCTGCGCATGCGCGCCCGTTGCCACGCCTAGGGCGAGCAGCAGGGCAAGCGGCAATGAGCGCAGATGCTTGGGCATACCTTGAGTGTGTGGTTGAGCGCGGACTGACGTTAAGACCGGATGAAGCCGGCCGAGTTCCCCATTTCCTTGGCGTCGACTATAGCCGGTTTATGTTTATTTAACAATCTGAAAACGGTCCCAGATCGGCACTCGACAGGCTCACTGTACTCGCTGCGGAGCCTGCATTTGCACGGCAGCGGCGGCGAACAGGTCGGCAATTTGGTTGCGATCGAAACCATAGCGTTGGCCGCAGAACTCACAACGGATGTGCGCCTCGCCATCGGTGGCGTCGACCGCGGCGTCGGCTTCCTCGCGGCCGAGCGAGACCAGCATCGCTTCGACCCGTTCGCGCGAGCACGAGCAGGCGAACCCCAGCGGCTTGTCGCCCAGCAGCTGCACGCCGTCCTCGTGGAACAGGCGGTTCAGCACGGTCGCGGCCGGCAGGGTCAGCAGTTCGTCGCTGCGCAGGGTGTCGAACAGGGCGCCGGCGCGGACCCAGCCGTCGTCGTCGCCTTCGTCGCCGGGCAGCTTCTGCAGCATCAGGCCGGCGGCCTGGTGTTCGTCGGCGACCAGCAGCAGCCGGGTCGGCAATTGTTCGGACTGGCGGAAATAGCCCTCGAAGGCGCCGGCCAGCGAGTCGGACTCCAGCCCGACCAGGCCCTGGTAGCGGACCGGATCGCGGCCGTGCAGGCCGGGGTTTTCGATGGTGATCGCGAGCATCGCGTCGGGGCCGAGGTCGCGCAGGTCGCGCGAGACTTCACCGCCGTCCTCGGACAACTGCACGATGCCGCGCAAGGTGCCGGCCGCGGTGCATTCGGCGAACAAGGTGCGCAGCGCGCCGTTGCCGCGCAACTGCACCGACAGGCGGCCGTCGACCTTGGCGTGGCCGGTGAACAAGGCCGCCGCCGCGACCGCTTCGCCGAGCAGCTGCGCGGCCGCGGCCGGGTACTCGGCGCGCTCGCAGATCTGCCGCCAGGTGTCGTGCAGGCGGACATGCACGCCGCGCACGCCGGCCGCTTCGATCATGAAACGGGTCAGGCGGTCGCGCTCGCCGGGCGTGTCGGTGCCGTGGGCGGTGTTTGCGGCGGGATGGGCGTCGGTCATCGTCGTACTCTGGCGGCTGCGGCGCGGATCGCGCGCATTCCGAAGCCAGCGGCCTCGGCATCGCGGATAATGCGCGGGATTCTGTGAGGGGGGAGGTGAAGGCTATGCCGATGCGATCGGAGTGGAGATCACGAACGCGGGTTTGCCGCCACGCGGCAACAGTGGGGACGGCGATGGCACGGTGCAAGGCTTGAGCCGGGCCATGTCCGGCGCCAATCCCGGGCCCGGTCCGGTCGACGCCGCGAGCGGCCCGGGCCAGAGCGCGCCGCGTCCGCGCCGGTTGCGGCGCTGGCTGCGTTGGCTGATCGCGCTGCCGTTCCTGTTCGTACTGGCCTCGATCCTGCAGGTCGCGAGCCTGCGTTTCATCGATCCGCCGTTCTCGGCGTTCATGATGATCCGCCAGTTCGAAGCCTGGGGTTCGGGCGATTTCGGCTTTCGCCTGGCCTACGACTGGCGCGATCTGGACGAGATCTCGCCGAACCTGCCGGTGGCGCTGGTCGCCTCGGAGGATCAGAACTTCGCCGAACATTTCGGCTTCGATCTCAAGGCGATCGAGAAGGCGCGCAAGAACAACGAGCGCGGCCGCAAGGTCCGCGGCGGCAGCACGATCAGCCAGCAGACCGCCAAGAACCTGTTCCTGTGGAGCGGCCGCAGCTGGATCCGCAAGGGCATCGAAGCCTGGTACACGCTGCTGCTGGAGACGATGTGGCCCAAGCATCGGATCATCGAGGTCTACGCCAACATCGCCGAATTCGGCGACGGCGTGTACGGCGCCCAGGCCGCGGCCCGCACCTTCTACCGTAAGGACGCCAGCCGGCTGGCGCCGGCCGAAGCCGCGCGCATGGCCGCGGTGCTGCCCAATCCCAAGCGCTACAGCATCGCCAGACCGGGACCGTACGTGCAGCGGCGGGCCGGGGCGATCCAGCGGCAGATGCGCTACATCGGCGGCAGCGAGTACCTCAAGCAAATCGAGTGAAGCCGCCGCGGCGCGCCCGCGGCTACTATGCGCGGCATGAGCCGCGATCGCGTCACCGTCGTCCTGGCCGCCTTCGACGAGGCCGCCAGCCTGCCCCTGCTGCAGCCGCGCATCGCCGCGGCGCTGGACGCGTTGCAGGCCGACGGCGTCGAAGGCCGCGTGCTGTACGTCGACGACGGCAGCCGCGACCGCACCTGGCCGATCCTGCAGGCGATCGCCGCGGCCGATCCGCGGGTGTCGCTGTTGCGGCTGTCGCGCAACTTCGGCAAGGAGGCGGCGTTGACCGCCGGCCTGGATCTGGTCGACGACGGCGCTGCGCTGATCCTCGACGCCGACGGGCAGGACCCGCCGGAACTGATCGCGCAATTCGTCGCGCTGTGGCGCGAAGGCTATGACGACGTCTACGGCACGCGCGTGGAACGCGAAGGCGAAGGCTGGCTCAAGCGCGGCACCGCGCATGCGTTCTACCGGGTGATCGGACGGTTGTCGCGCACGCCGATCCCGGCAGACACCGGCGATTTCCGCCTGCTCTCGCCGCGCGCGCTGGACGCGCTGCGGCAATTGCGCGAGCGCCATCGATTCATGAAGGGCCTGTTCGGCTGGATCGGCTACAACCGCATCGCGGTGCCGTATCACCGCGAACCGCGGGTGGCCGGCGCCAGCAAGTTCAATCTGTGGCGGCTGTGGAACCTGGCGCTGGAAGGCATCACCAGTTTCTCGACCGCGCCGCTGCGGCTGGCCACGTATCTGGGGCTGGCGACGGCGCTGGTGGCGTTTGCGTACGCGCTCAAGGTGGTGATCAAGGCGCTGCTGTTCGGCGATCCTGTGCAGGGCTGGCCGACGATGATGGCGGTGATCCTGTTCCTGGGCGGCGTGCAGTTGATCGCGCTGGGCCTGATCGGCGAATACCTGGGCCGGCTGTACGAAGAATCCAAACAGCGGCCGCTGTACCTCGTCGACACCTGGCAGCCCGCGGCAGGAGTATCCTCGGGGCAGACCCGGTTTTCCCAGCTCGATCATCCCCAGCTCGATCCCCAGCTCGTGGAAGGAGACCGCAATGCGCACCGTACGACAGCTGTTGGACGCCAAGGCGGCTGAGGTTTTCGCGATCGGCCCCGATGCGCCGGTCATCGACGCGATCCGATTGATGGCCGAAAAACGGATCGGCGCGGTCCTGGTGATGGACGGATCGCGATTGGCCGGGATCCTGTCCGAGCGCGACTACGCACGCAAGATTGTGCTGCAGGGCCGTTCCTCGGCCGACACCCCGGTACGCGACATCATGACCGCGCAGGTGGTCAGCGTGAGCCTGGGCGACAGCGCCGAGCGCTGCATGCAGATCGTGACCGAACGGCGCATCCGCCACTTGCCGGTATTGGAAGGTGGCGAGGTGATCGGCGTGGTCTCGATCGGCGATCTGGTCAAGGCGGTGATCGAAGATCAGCAGGTGGAACTGGATCAGTTGCAGCGCTATATCGCCAGCTGATCGTTGCAAGCCATTTCTTTGCGGCTTGACGTAGACTCGAGCCGCTTTGACTTGAGCGAAGGAAACGCATGATCTCGATGCAACGCATTGCAATCGGCCTGACGACCGTGCTGATGATTGCTCTGGTCGGCTGCGGCGCCAAATCGCCCGAGGCCGATAAATCGCCTGAACCCGCTGTTGCGGCCGTGCCGCCTGACCTGTCGAAGGGGCCGGTGACCGCCACCATCTCGCCCGACGCGGGCACGGTAACTTACGGCGTGTCCGAGCGCAGCATCGAACTGAACGTGGCCGACGTGTTCGGCACGCGAGCAGGGAAATTCGACAAGGCCGTGATCGTCGCGCAAGGTCATCAGGGCGATCGCTACGACGTGGTGCTGCGCCTGGAAGCGCCCAGCGACCCGAAACAAGACGGGGGACGTTGCAGTACCGGCCGCGAAGTATCCATGCGGCATGTCGCTTTCGACACCGGCTCGACCGTGATCAGTTCTTCCAGCGATCTGTCATCTTGCTTGCGGCGCTTGCGCGTGGTGGCCGAGCGTCGTCGGCCTGATGGCGGGCTCGATTTCGATCTGATGCAGACCAATGCCGATGGCAGCGATAGCCCGCTCTATCTGAGTTATGACACCGCGGACTTTACGAAGTCGATCAACTTCTGAGTTGATGCGTGACGCGCATCCATGCGTGTCGCTGTGCGTGCGTGCTTTTGTTCTCGTGAGTTAAAGCATCGCAGTACTGGAGGCGATAGCTGAAATGAGGTCCAAGCTCATGACCTCCCTGTAGGAGCGGCGCAAGCCGCGACCGCGAGAATTCAGTCACGACGTAAGTGGCGAAGTTGTTGCAATGGCGCAGTCGCGGCTTGCGCCGCTCCTACAGGCAGGCCATGCAGCTTTTGCTTGAGCTTGAAGCCGCGCAGTTCATCCAGCGCCGCGAAGCATGTAACTCGCGTTAGCGAAAGCACACCCGAAGGGCGGCATGCATCCTGCAAGCCGTCCTCCGGGTGTCCGTGTGCTAACGCGAGTTACAAGCGTTGCAGCGCTGGATGGGGACCGAGACTTCCGGCTCAAGCCAAAGCCAAAGCCCAGGTCAGCTTGCAACCAGAATTTGAGTTGAGGTAATGGCGGCAGTGTTGATGCTGCGCATGTCTGGCAATGCGCTTGGTAAGTAAATTCGTTGAAAAATGCCGCAGTGCTCGAGGGCTATGCCCGCTCAATTCACCACATGCCCCGCGCAGCCCGCATCCTTGCCAGGCCCCAACTCCAACGTAGCCAACAACGCCGCCGGCGGCGCGATGGTGCCCAGCGCGATCGCCGTCGCGCCGCGCAGGCCCAGGCGTTTGTAGTCTGGACGCGCGTTGGGTTGCTTGAACGTGCCGGTCACCATCAGCGGCGCGCGCAGCGACAGGAAACTGCGGTCCTTCGGGCGCGCGCGGATGGTGAGATCGAGTTTTTCCTCGCGCAGACTGATCGTGCCGGCACCGACCAGCACCGTGTCGCTGGTGTCGAAGGCCAGCGACTGCGCGGTCATCACCCCGTCGTTGACGGCGAAGTCGCCGAACGCGCAGCGGATCGGGATCTTGCGGTCGCGGGTCAACTTGAACTTGAGGATCTCGGCCAGATCGATGCCGGCGAATTCCATCAGCAGGTTGCTGATCTGGCCCTGGCCCATGCCGACCGCGATGCTGCCGTCGCCGCTGCCGAGCATCTTGGCGATCGAATTGCCGCTGCCGCTCAGGGCGATGCGCCCGCCGACCTTGCCGACCGCGTCCTGCGCCAGTTTCACTCCAGGCAGCAGCTTGGACAGGGTCAAGCCGCGCGCGTTGATGTCGGCGCGGGTGCGGATGGTGGCGTTGCGCGCGTCCATGGTGATGTTGGAACGGATGTCGCCGTCGGCGACGCCGAAATTCAGCGGATCGAGCTTGAGCAGGCCGTTTTCCAGCAGCAGATGCGCCTGCATGTCGTCCAGCGGCCAGCCGGGCGCGTTGATCCGCGCGGCCTTGAGCTTCACGTCCGCGTCCATCGAACGCAGCTTGTCCAGCCGATACGGCGTGTCGGGCAACAGCTTGGGCTTGGCGTCCAGTTGCGCATTCTGCGCGGCGAGTTCGGGATTGCTGCTTTCGCCGCGACCGGTCTGCGGCGGCGCGCCGATGAAACCGGCGAGGTCGTCGAAGTCCAGGCGTTTGGAAATCAGGTCGGCGCGCAGATACACCCGCGGCCCGCCTGTGTCGACGCTGGCGTCGCCGGCCAGATCGCTGTCGCCGACCTTGCCAGTGAAATCGTTGTAGTTCCAACGCACGCCGTCGCGGCGCAGGCGGCCGTCGAGCGCGTACGGCGGGGTCGGCGGAATCGCCACGCCGATCAGCGGATACAGGTCGGCGAGGTTTTTGCCGGCCAGCGCGAACTGCAGGTCGAAGTCGCGCAGATGGAACGGGTCGACCAGTTCGCCGCGGGCATGCGCGCGGGTCGCGCCGGCGACCGCGCGCAGGTTCAATCGATACGGTTTCTCGCTGTTGCTCAGTTCCAGCGGCGATTCGGCGCGGCCCTCCATGGTGAAACGGTTGGCTTTCCAGTGACCGCCGCCGTCGACCTCGACCGGCGGCGCGGCGTCTTCGCGGCGCGGTTGGCGGCTGTTGACGGCAAGGCGGATGTCGGTCTTGCCGGCCGGGTCGAGGAATTCCATGCGGCCGTCCTGGATCCAGATCTTGCGGAACGTCGGCAACTCGCCGCCGCCGCCGCGTTCGAACACCCAGTTACCGCCGTGCTTAGGATCGGTCTGCAGATTGACTCGCGGCTGAGTCAGGCGGATGTCGGGAATGCGGATGTCGCCCTTGAGCAAGGGCCAGACTTCCAGCGACAGTTCCAGCCGTTGCGCGGTCGCCATCATCGGCTGCTTGGCCCACGCCGCATTGGCGAAGCTGAGCCCGTCGGCGCGGATCACCGACACCCGGCCCAGGTCGACGTCGAGGTTGCCGTCGATCTCGAACTTGCGTCCGGTGCGCGCTTCGACCTGGCGTTCGATCGGGCCTTTGAACCAGTTCCAGTCCCACAGCGCGATCAGCACCGCGATGGCCAGCGCGATCAGGCCGAGCAGGCTGAGCCAGGGATGGCGGCGTACCGGCGCGTACCAGCCGCGCGCGGCCGCGGCTTGATCGGCGCTGTCGCCAGCGGCGTTGGTGGAAGTGGAAATGTTCGGATCGGGTGTGCTCATCGCGTAAGCGCGAAGGCCGGGGCGTACCGGCGATGCGACCGCAACACGGCGCAGCGCCCTCTCGGCCCGCGCGGCGGGACCTGTGGTGAGGTTGGACCCACCATCGCCACACGCCGGTAAAGCGAGAGTGAATGCGTCGTCGACGCAGCGTGCGGCGTTCAGCCGGTTCGGGCGCCGTGGATCGGGCGCCCGGCCTCACGCCTGCGGGTTAGGTCCCGGCAATCAGCCGCGAAGCCGGCACGACCTGCGACAGCACCGCGATGTAGTGGCAGACGCTGCCGCCGACGACGAACAGATGCCAGATCGCGTGCGAATACTTCAACGACGGCCGGTGATAGAACACCGTGCCCAGGGTGTAGCAGATGCCGCCGGCGAGCAGCCAGCCCAGGGTCGAGGCGTCGAGCGCGTTGAGCAAAGGCTTGGCCGCGACGATCACCAGCCAGCCCATAGCGATGTAGATGATGGTCGACAGCAGCTTGAAGCGGCCGGTGTAGAACAGCTTGAACACGATCCCGGCCACGGCCAGCGCCCAGATCGCCGCGAACAGGCCCCAGCCCCACGGGCCGCGCAGGCCGATCAGGGTGAACGGGGTGTAGGTGCCGGCGATCAGCAGGTAGATCGCGCAATGGTCGAAGACTTTCAGCCGGCCCTTGACGACCGGATGCTGGATCGCGTGGTACAGGGTCGAGGCGAGGTACAGCAGCAGCAGGCTGATCCCGAACACGATCGCGCTGCCGAGCTGCCAGGCGTCGCCGTACAGCGCGGCCAGGGTGATCATCACCGCACCGCCGGCCAGGGCCGCGGTGGCGCCCAGACCGTGGGTCAGGGCATTGGCGATCTCTTCGCGGATCGAGTGCTCGCCGTGAGCGGGGGCATGGGCGATGGTCATAATTCCAGCATCCTAGCGCGGTCTGGGGCCAATGCTCGGCGCGAATGCGAATCGACCGCAACGGCAAGACAGCGTGGATTCGGTTTCGCGACTTCGGTCACGTGGGGCCGGGCTTGGGTCGTGGATCGGCTCAGTGGAGCGGGGCGACAGGCCGGGCGCCGGGCGATACCCATGCGGCGGGATCGCGATCTGGACGCGTCGCACCTGTTGCCGAACCCACGCCGAGCGCGCATTCATCGCAGCGGCGAAGCCGCGCCTTCTCTACACAAATGGACGACCCGGACGCCCGCACGCCGCGCCGCCTTCACTCGAGCGCGTTTAGCCGCCGGATCCGCCGCAGCCGGCGCTGGATCTTGTGCGGTCGGGCGAAGCGGTACTGCTCGACTTCGACCAGCAGCGCGCAATCCTCGCCGAAGGCCTCGCGCATCGCGTACAGACGGCCGTTGCCTTCGAACGCCAGCCAGCGCTCGCCGTCCTGCACGACCTTGATCTGCGAGACCGAGGGAATGATCTCGTTCAACGCGGCCAGATCGAGCCGGCCGTGCGCGAGCAATTCGTCGCGGCGCGCGCTCAGCGCCTGCGCCCGCGCGCGGGTGGCCTGCAGCGCCGATTCGCGGTCGATGCCGTGGATCGGATGCAGCGCCCGGAGCGGCACCATCGCCTGCGTCTTGTCGCTGCGCAGGCGGTGGATGTCCACGATCACCTTGGCCATGTAGGCGTCCTTGTAGTCGAGCGCGGCGACTTCGCTGCGCTTGCTCAACAAGTAGGTCCACCACCGGCGCAGCGGCGACATCAGTCCAGCGCCACCGCATGCGCGTGTTCGCGCGTGGCCAGGAATTCAACGCCCGGCGCGCGTTCCTGCGCCAGTTGCAGGTTGACCCGGGTCGGCGCCAGGTAGACCAGTTGCCCGGCCGCATCCAGCGACAGGTTCAGCGCGTTCTTGTCGCGGAATTCCTCGAGCTTCTTGGCGTCGTTGCAGCGGATCCAGCGCGCGGTGGCGACGCTCACCTGCTCGAAGCTCGCGTCCACGCCGTATTCGTCCTTCAGCCGATAGGCGACCACGTCGAACTGCAGCACGCCGACCGCGCCGAGGATCAGGTCGTTGCTCATCAGCGGGCGGAAGAACTGGGTCGCGCCTTCTTCCGACAACTGCGCCAGGCCCTTCTGCAACTGCTTGAGCTTGAGCGGATCGCGCAGGCGCGCGCGGCGGAACAGTTCCGGGGCGAAGTTCGGGATGCCGGTGAACGACAGTGGCTCGCCTTCGCTGAAGCTGTCGCCGATCGAGATCGTGCCGTGGTTGTGGATGCCGATGACGTCGCCGGGAAACGCGGTCTCGGCGATCTCGCGATCGGAGGCCATGAAGGTCAGCGCGTTGGCGAGCTTGACCTCCTTGCCGGTGCGCGCGTGGAAGGCCTTCATGCCGGCGTTGAACTTGCCCGAGCAGATGCGCATGAACGCGACCCGGTCGCGGTGCTGCGGGTCCATGTTGGCCTGGATCTTGAACACGAAGCCGCTGAGTTTTTCCTCGGCCGGCTGCACGTCGCGGGTGGTGGTCTCGCGCGGCTTGGGCGAGGGCGCGTGCTCGACGAAGAAGTCCAGCAGCAGCTGCACGCCGAAGTTGTTGACCGCCGAACCGAAGAACACCGGGGTCTGTTCGCCGGCCAGGTACTTGGCCTTGTCGAACGGATGCGAGGCGCCTTCGACCAGTTCCAGTTCGTCGCGCAGTTCGGCCAGCATCGGCGCGCCGATCCGCGCTTCCAGCGCCGGGTCGTCGATCGAGGCGAAGATGGTCGAATCCTGGCGGGTGAAGTTGCGGCCCTGTTCGTACAGGTGCACTTCGCCGGTCATCAGGTGGACCACGCCCTTGAGGCGCTGGCCCATGCCGATCGGCCAGGTGATCGGCGCGCACTGGATGCCGAGCACGCTTTCGACTTCGTCGAGCAGGTCGATCGGGCTCTTGCCTTCGCGGTCGAGCTTGTTGATGAAGGTCATGATCGGCGTGGTGCGCAGCCGGCAGACTTCCATCAGCTTGATCGTGCGTTCCTCCACGCCCTTGGCCACGTCGATGACCATCAGCGCCGAGTCGACCGCGGTCAGCACGCGGTAGGTGTCCTCACCGAAGTCGGCGTGGCCGGGGGTGTCGAGCAGGTTGACGATGTGGTCTTCGTAGGGGAACTGCATCACCGACGAGGTCACCGAGATGCCGCGCTCCTTTTCCAGCGCCATCCAGTCGGAGGTCGCATGGCGCGCGGCCTTGCGGCCCTTGACGCTGCCGGCCATCTGGATCGCGCCGCCGAACAGCAGCAGCTTTTCGGTCAGCGTGGTCTTGCCGGCGTCGGGGTGCGAAATGATCGCGAAGGTGCGGCGGCGGAGGGCTTGTTGGGAGACTTCGGACATGAGTACGGCGCGCCGGGGGCGCGTCGGCCGGTAAGGGAAAGGCGGCGATTATACCTGTGGACGGCGGCGGGGCTGGGGAGGCTTGTCGAAGGCCGTCCACAGGGGGCCTCAGCCGGCGGGCCGTTGTGTGAGGTCTTTTGTGGGAGGGCCTTCAAGCCCGACGCTTTTCTCTCAGATCGCGGCGTCGGACCGAACAGCGTCGGGCCTGAAGGCCCTCCCACAAAAGACCTCGGAGCCTGGAGGCTGTCCCGAATCCCGACTCCTCAGCGCGTCCCGCCGCTGAGCCGCAACGGCCCCTGCGGCCCGTTGATCCGCACCGGAATCGACTCCAGGCGCATGCCGCGGTTGATCTGCACCGCGAAATGCAGGTGCGGTCCGGTGCTGAAACCGGTGTTGCCCGACAGCCCGATCTGCTGGCCGGCGCGGACCCGCTGGCCGACCCGCACGATCACGCCGTTGTCGGCCTTGAGGTGGGCGTACAGGGCCATCGTCCCGTCGTCGTGGAGGATGCGCACGAAGTTGGCGCGGTCGCCGAACTTCTCCAGGTTGAGCCCGGCCTTGTCGAAATCCGATTCGACCTGCATCACCACGCCGTCGCGCGCGGCCAGCACCGGGGTGCCGATGTCGGCGGCGAAGTCGATCGCGTAACGGTGTTCGGGCTCGGTGTGGCTGAAGTGGCCGCCGTAGCCCTGGTCGATGCGGAACTGCTGCTGTTGCAGCGGCAGCAGGTACTCGACGTTGCGCGCGCGGGCGCGCGGGTCGCCGGGCACGCTGCGCATGGTCAGTTCGAAATCGCCGCCGCGGGTCGGGTCCTGGGCGCTGAGCACGGCGATCACGGCGCTGCCGCGCGCGTCCACGGTGGCGTTGGCGGGCAGGCTGGGATTGCCGGCGATGTTGTTGCTGTGGGTGAAATCGAGTTGCACCTCGACCGGCCCGGACAGGCTGTTGTCGGCCCAGGCCAGGTAGCGGTCGCCGTCCTGCTGCACGCGCAGCCGCGCGATCGCGCCGGGCTCGGCGCGGAACGGAATCACCTTGACCTCCGACGGCGGCGCCGCGGACGGCGCGCGATCGCCGTAATGGGTGATGCCGCTCTTGTCGGTCCAGCGATACAGCTTGCCGGCCTGCGCCGCGGATGCGGCGAGCAGGGTCAGGCACAGGCAGATGACGATTGGGGCAGGCAGGCGCGGCATGGTCGGGTCGGGCGGGGGCGGGGTCAGTTCAGACAACTCGATTGCAACTGCAGAGCGCGGGCCACGTCGCCCAGGTCGAACGCGCTCACCGAGCGGTCGTCGTGGACCGCGTACAGCGCGCCGGTCGGGAACGCGCTGGTGCCGGCCGCGTGCAGGGCGATGCCGTCGGTGTGTGCGGTCACTTCGCCGCTGAAGCTGCCGCGCGGCTCCAGGCTGGCGCGGTCGTAGACATGGAAGATGGTGCGCGGCATCAGCTGGTCGACCGCGATCCAGTAACCGTCGCCCGCGCCGCAGCTCCACAGCGCCACGCCTTCGGCCTGGGCCTGGAAGCTGCGGTCGGGCACGCGCCGACCGGTGTAGCGGCCGGCGAGGGTGTATTCGCGCAGGGTCGACAGATGACGCTGGTCTTCGTCGGCGATCAGCAGACGGTCGCCGGCGGCGTCGCCGGCGATCGATTCGACCACCCGCAACGCGGTATCGGCGTGGGTATCGCCGAACGCGCCCTGGTACTCGGTGCTCATCGCATCGTTGTCGTCGAAGCGCAGGCGGTAGCGACGCACGCGCTGGTCGAGTTCGGCCAGCGGCGGCACCCGGTCGAATTTTTCGCCGTACATGAAGCTGTCGGTGATGTAGGCGTCGAGTTCGCCGGGCGCGGTCTCGTTGATCCACACGCCGTACGGGCTGCGCAGTTCGGCCTCGCCGAAGCTGCCGAGCGGGGCGAAGTCGGGCAGGTGCAGCACTTGGACCCGGTGGTTGTCGCGCTCGACCACGAACAGGTGATCGCCGAACACCGCCAGCCCGTTGGGGCGCTTGAACTGGCCGGCCGCGCCGCCCTTTTCGCCGAAGGTGCGCAGGCGCTGGCCGCTGTCGGCGTCGTAGACGGCCAGGCGGTGGGTCGACTTGGCGCTGGCGATCAGCCAGGTCGAACCGTCCGGGGTCGGCCAGGTGGCGAGCGAATCGAGCTCGTCCTGCGGGCTTTGCGCCGAGACGAAACGCTCGGGCACGATCCGCAGCCCGGCAGGCGTCACGCTGTTGAAGCGTGCTTCCGATTCCAGGGTGGGACGGGTCAGGGCGCAGGAGGACAGCAACAGCGTCGTCAGGGCGGCGGCGAGGAGGCGGCTATTCATCGGCTTAAGTGTATGCGCGGGCGATGTCGGTCGGGTGGCGGTCGGGGCCGCGGCGAGGGGCTAAATAATAAATCGCTATATGCGGATGAAGCGATTGACACGCCCGCCGGGCGTCGGCAGACTGTGGCCATCCATCGAGACCGGCAGAGGGACAGGCCCTTTGAAGCCGGGGCAACCCAAGGCGGCGCAAGCCGCGTGAAGGTGCCAATTCCTGCGGCCCGCCCGCGCCCCATGAGGCGTCGGCGTCGGTCGGAAGATGGTTGCGAAGCGCGCTTTGCTGCGTGCTTGCGACTTGCGAACTCGGTGGCCCCGTTCACTTCGGATGACCGCCATGAGCTTCGCCCCCAGCACCGCCGCCGACCGCGCCGAAAGCTTCGTCTCCTATTCCGCCGCCGCCGCGCCCATCGGTTTCGAGCGCGCCGCGTCCGAGCGCTCCGCCGCGCGCGTCACCGCGACTCGCGGCGAGATCGGCATCGAACTGGACCTGCGCCACTCCGGTCGCCGCGCGCTGACTTTGCGCTATGAAACCCAGGGCGATGCTTCGCTGCCTGCGCTGTTTGTGGCCGGAGGCATCTCGGCTCACAGGCATTTGTCGCCGAGCCGTGAGTTCAGCGAGGGTGGGTGGTGGGAGTGCCAGGTCGGCAACGGCCGTTCGCTCGACCCGACCCGTTACCACCTGGTGTCCTTCGACTGGCTCGGCGCCGACGGTTCGCTCGACATCGCGCTCGATCCGGCCGATCAGGCCGATGCGATCGCCGCGCTGCTCGATGCGCTGGGCATCGAACGCCTGCAGGCCTTCGTCGGTTACTCCTACGGCGCGATGGTCGGCCTGCAGTTCGCCTCGCGTCATCCGACGCGGGTCGGCGAAGTGATCTCGATCAGCGGCACCCACCGCGCTCATCCCTATGCCGCCGCATGGCGCGCGCTGCAACGCCGCGCGGTCGCGCTGGGCGCGCTGCAATGCGACGAAAGCCAGGGCCTGGCGCTGGCGCGCGAACTGGCGGTGCTGAGCTACCGCACCCCGGAAGAATTCGCCGAGCGTTTCGGCGCCGCGCAGGTGGTCGATGGCCGCGTGCGCGTCGACGCCGAGGACTACCTTGACCATTGCGGCAACAAGTACGTCGCGCGCACTTCGCCGACCGCGTTCCTGCGTCTGTCCGAATCGATCGACCTGCAGCAGGTCGATCCGTCGAGCATCCGCGCGCCGGTCACCGTGGTCGCGGTCACCGAGGATCGGCTGATCCCGCTGAGCGAGTCCTACGACCTGATCGAACGCCTGCGCGGCGAAACCCGCCTGCGCGTGCTGCGTTCGATCTACGGCCACGACGCCTGCCTGAAAGAACAAGCCCAGATCGACACCATTCTTCGCGAAGCGTTGGCCGACTGCACGTCGGTGGCCGCATGAGCATTCACACCTACGGAGCGGCCCACGTGAGCAATCCCCATAACCCGCAGCATTCCACGCCCCTGCGCAACGCCTGTACCGCCGCGGTGCGCGCCGGCATCGACCGCGATACCGCGCACGGCGCGGTGACGCCGCCGATCGTGCTGTCGTCGAACTTCAGCTTCGCCGGTTTCGACCAGAAGCGTCAGTACGACTACACCCGCAGCGGCAATCCGACCCGCGACCTGCTGGCCGAAGCGCTGGCCGAACTCGAAGGCGGCGCCGGCGGCGTGATCACCTCGACCGGCATGTCCGCCATCACCCTGGTGCTGCACGCCTTCCTCAAGCCCGGCGACCGCATCGTGGTGCCGCACGACGGCTACGGCGGCAGCTGGCGCCTGTTCAACGCGCTGGCGGCGAAGGGCGCGTTCGAACTGGTCACCGCCGATCTCACCGATCCGCGCTCGCTGACCGAAGCGCTGGCGACCAACCCGGCGGTGGTGTGGATCGAAACCCCGTCCAACCCGCTGCTGCGCATCACCGATCTGCGTTTCGTGATCGAAGCCGCGCAGGCGCAGGGCGCGCTGACCGTGGTCGACAACACCTTCCTGTCGCCGGCCTTGCAGCGTCCGATCGCGTTCGGCGCCGACCTCGTCGTGCATTCGACCACCAAGTACATCAATGGCCACAGCGACGTGGTCGGCGGCGCGGTCGTGGCCAAGACCGCCGAGCATCAGCAGCAGCTGACCTGGTGGGCGAACGCGCTCGGACTGACCGGTTCGCCGTTCGACGCCTTCCTGACCCTGCGCGGCCTGCGCACGCTCGATGCGCGTCTGCGCGTGCATCAGGAAAACACCCAGGCCATCGCCGAACTGCTCGACAACCATCCGGCGGTGCGCGTGGTGCATTACCCGGGTCTGGAATCGCATCCGGGCCATGCGCTGGCCGCGCGCCAGCAGAAGGGCTTCGGCGCGATGCTCAGCGTCGAGATCGACGGCGGCGTCGAAGCCGTGCGCGCGTTCGTCGACGGCCTGACCTGCTTCACCCTGGCCGAATCGCTGGGCGGCGTCGAAAGCCTGATCGCGCATCCGGCGACCATGACCCATGCGGCGATGTCGCCCGAAGCGCGCGCCGCGGCCGGTATCGGCGACGGCCTGCTGCGCCTGTCGGTCGGCATCGAACACCTCGACGATCTGATCGCCGATCTGCAGGCCGCGCTGGAACGCGCGAGCGCGGCGGTGGCCACGGCGGCGCGCGTCAAACGATGAACGTCGCGGCCGGCGTTGCGCATTCGGAAACGTTGCGAGCGCTCGCGCCGCAATCGCAGACCCGCGCCGCGAATGCGTCCGCGCGGGTCGCCCTGCTCGGCACCGGCACGGTCGGCAGCGCGGTGATCGCGCGGCTGGCCGGCTGGCGCGGCGGCGCGCTGGACGGACGCGTATCGCTGGTGCATGTGGCCAATTCGCGGCGCGCGGCCGTCGCCGACGCCATCGCGCCGGAGCAGGCGGTGGCGGCGCTGGCCGAATCGAGCCGCGCCAGTTCGCTCGACGAAGTCGCATTGGCGCTGCACGGCGACGGCGCGCGGGTGGTGATCGATGCGACCGCGAGCGAAGCGGTCGCCGAGCGCCATGCGCAGTGGCTCGCGCAGGGCATCCATGTGGTGACCGCGTGCAAGATCGGCCAGGGCACCACGCTGGCGCGCTGGCGCGCGATCCGCGAGGCCTGCGCTTACGGCGGCAGCGGTTACGGCGACAGCGCCACGGTCGGCGCGGGTCTGCCGCTGCTGCGCTCCTTGCGCGAGTTGCAGGCCGGCGGCGATCGCATCCACGCCATCGCCGGCGTGCTTTCGGGATCGCTGGCGTGGCTGTTCAATCAGTACGACGGCATGCGTCCGTTCTCGGCGCTGGTGCGGCAGGCGCGCGATGCCGGCTACACCGAGCCCGATCCGCGCGACGATCTGTCCGGCGAAGACGTGCGGCGCAAATTGCTGATCCTGGCGCGTGCGGCCGGGGTGGCGCTGGATGCGAGCGAGGTCGAGGTTGCTTCGTTGGTGCCGCCGGAACTGGCGATCCTGTCCAAGGACAGCGTCGACGCGGCCTTGCCCGCGCTCGACGGCCCGCTGCGCGAGCGCTATGCCGCCGCTTACAAGGACGGCGCGAAGCTGCGGTTTCTCGCCCGCCTGGAGCGCGGCGAGGACGGTAAGGTCAGTGCGAAAGTCGGGCTGGAATCGCTGCCGGGCGATCATCCGCTCGCCGGTGGCGCGGGCACCGACAACAAGGTCGCGATCTGGTCGGATCGGTATCGCGCGCAGCCGCTGGTGATCCAGGGGCCGGGTGCGGGCGCCGAGGTGACGGCGGCGGGGTTGTTGGATGATGTGTTGCGGTTGATCGGTTGATCGGCGTGATTTGCCGCCACGCCCGCTCTTGCTGTTCCCCCTTTGGAGAAGAGGGGGCGGGGGAGATTCGCTTTGGCTCTTGAGGCATTCGTCGTGCTCGAGATGGCGCGGTCGCGGCTCGCGCCGCTCCTACAGGTAGGCCATGCGGGATCGGCGTTCGTTTGCGACCGCGAAAGCCCATCTTCGGCGTAACTCACGCCGCGTCCACATCAATTCCACGCATCGTGCATAACATTCGCTGTATCGGCGAATAGCGGCCCTAGAATGCCCGGACCCTTCGGCGGAGACCCCGCCGATCCGCGCGTCCCGCGCATTCCGACCAGGCCTCGCCACGCATGATTTCGCCACGTACGACCGCGCCACGCATGGTCACGATCCGTTGGCTTGCGCTACTGGCGGTGCTCTGCCTGAGCGTGGGCTGCGCGCGGCTGTTCGACCCGAAGGACGATTTCGACCGCAGTCCGGTGCCGGGTGCGCCGGACTATCGCGACGAACGCAGCTGGGCGGCGCTGCCGACCCGTCGCGACGATGCCGACGCCACCCCGATCGGCATGCGCCACCGTCAACTCGACGCGCCGGTCGATGTGTTCTTCATCCATCCGACCACCTACTTCTCGCGCGACAGCTGGAACCAGTCGCTCGACGACGAACGCGCCGATCGCGGCACCGATTTCGCCCTGCGCGCGCAGGCCAGCGCCTTCAACGACAGCGGCCGGGTGTTCGCGCCGTATTACCGGCAGATGTCGCTCGCCGGCTACGTCTCGGCGTCGGATGCGGACCGCGACAAGGCGCTGGATCTGGCCTACGCCGACGTGCGCGCCGCGTTCGCCGTGTACCTGCAGCATTACTCCCACGGCCGGCCCTTCATCATCGCCGCGCACAGCCAGGGCAGCGGCCATGGCCTGCGTCTGGTTTCGGAGCTGATGTCCGACCTCGCCGCGGATCGGAGCTTGCGCAAGCGTCTGGTAGCGGCTTACTTGATCGGCGCGCCGGTGCCGCGCGACAGCCTGCAGCGGGTGATCCCCGGCGTGCCGCTGTGTAACACGCCGAGCCAGACCGGTTGCGCGGTGTTCTATAACTCGGTCGAGGCCGGCGAAGACCGGCCCAAACGGTTCGAACGGGTGCGCGCGTGGTACCCCGACGGCTACCGCACCGTCGAACAACCCTCGTTGCTGTGCGTGAACCCGGTGACCTGGCGCGCCGACGAAATCGCCAGCGAGGTCTCGGGGCATCGCGGGTCGGTGCATGCCGAGCCGCGTCGTCCCTTGCCCGAGCCGCAATCGGGCCGGATGACCGCGCAATGCCAGGGCGGCCTGCTGTCGGTGACCTTGCCCGACGGCGAATGGCGCCGGTTCTGGTTCGGCGGCGATCAGCACGTCAACGACTATCAGCTGTTCTACATGGACATCCGCGCCAATGCCGCGCAGCGGGTGGCGGCGATGCGCAAGGGTGCGAACGCGGCGTCGACACCGGTCGCGCCGACGCGGGGCAAGGCCAAGACCGCGCGCAAACCCAAACGCTGAGCGCTCCGCGTAGCCGCATGGGCGACGCGGCGGATCGCAACCGCGCGGCGCATTACACTGCGCCGATGAATCTCGACGCCGACATCGTGCCGGGCCGATCGATCGGCGGCATCGTCCTGGGCCAGCAAGCGCTGGAACTGATCGAGCGCCTGCAACAGCACGCTCGAGTCGTCGCACGGCCGGCCTTGAATCCGGACTACACCTGCTATGACATCGACGAGGCGATGACGATCGTCGTCGGCAATCATGATTTCGTCGTCGTCAATCTGGCCGCGCGTGGCGGCTACCGCGGGCGTCTGTTCGGCTACATCCATGCCGGCATGCGCGTGCATGAGCTGATCGCCGGTGCTTCCAGCGCTTTGCTGAAAGCGATCCATCCGCATAACGAATTCGTCTACCTGGACCGCGCCGAAAGCGTCGGTTTCCTGCTGCCGCCGCAGTACGACGACGTGGTCGACCGGATCGAGCATCTGCCGGCCGACCTCGTGCTCGACACGCTGTATGTGATGCCGCCGTCGATGCGTCAGGTGCCGGGGCGCGACTGCAAGCCGGTGTGGCGGCCGGTCGATTGAGCTGTCGCATGTCGATGGAGCGACGGATCGGATGGGCGGTTCGCTGACGCGCGGACTCGCGCGTTGGCCGTCACGGTGTTGTTCGGATATCGCATCGCGCGACTGGCCGGTAAGACGAATCGTCGAGCGAACGACCGTGATGCCGCACGCACTCGTGGTCCGTGCCGATATCCATCGCGTCGTTGATGGGTGAGTCGTTGTTGCGCGAATCGCTGTCGGGCAGGTTCATGGGCGAAGGCCGATGAGCGCCGCCAAAAACGAAATCGGAGCGCCGATCGGGGGGGTGATCGGCGCTCCGTTGCAGATCACCGTGGCGTATCGCTCGCCACGGCTTTGCAAAACTGGGAATTCGTGACGCGCGATGGCGTCGTAAGGAACGTGTGGGTGTGTAGCGCGCTTGCGGCCCTCACCCCAACCCCTCTCCCGCTGGCGGGAGAGGGGCTTTTTCGGCTTCGGGATTGCTTACTTCAGACCATCGCTGATCGCGGTGGCCAGGCTGCCCTGGGCGTCGTCGCCGCTGAACTCCCAGAAGAACGCGCCACCCAGACCCTGGGTCTTGACGTACTGCATCTTCTGGCCGATCAGCTGCGGCGTGTCGTAGCTCCACATCGTGGTGCCGTTGTACTTCCAGGTGGCCTGCGCGTTGTTGTCGGTGTAGACCGTGCCGGCGAGGTTCTTGAGCACCTTGTAGTCCTCGATGCCCGCCTCGTAGGTGCCCGGCGCGGCGCTGCCGCTCTGGTACAGGCCATTGTTGACGTTGGGCACGTTGGTCCAGCCGCGGCCGTAGAAACCGATGCCGAGGTTGAGCTTGCTGGCCGGGACGCCGCGCGACAGGAAGGCCTCGATGGCGTCGTTGGAGTTGTACAGCTTGACGTCGCCGGTCGACGGATCGTTCGGCGAAGCGAACAGCGCCGAGTGGTGATTCGTCTTGGCTTCCCAACCGCCGTGGAAGTCGTAGGTCATCACGTTGATGAAATCCAGGTACTGGTGGTACGCACCGGGATTGGTCACGCGGATCTTGTCGATGCCGGCGCCGACCGCGACGGTCAGCAACAGGCCCGGACGCACCGCGTCGAGCTGACGACGGAACTCGGCCAGCAACGCGGTGAAGTTGGCGTTGTCCTCCGGACGCTGCGCGGTCGGGCACTCGATGCCGCAGACCACCGGGTATTCCCAGTCGATGTCGATGCCGTCGAACACGCCGGCCGCCGCGCCCGGACCGCCCGCGCCGTCGGTGACCGGCAGGTTGCCCTTGATGTAGGCGTCGACGCACGAAGCGACGAAGGCCTGACGGTTTTCAGGACGTGCCGCGCTCGGGAAGTTGCGCGACCAGGTCCAGCCGCCGAGCGAGATCAGCACCTTGATGTTCGGGTGCTTGGCCTTGAGCTGCTTGAGCTGGTTCCAGCTGCCGCGCAAAGGTTGATCCCAGGTGTCGGCCGCGCCGCTGACGCTTTCGCCGGCCTGGAAGGCCTTGGTGTAATCGGCGAACGCATCGCCGCCGGCGCCGGTGTTCGGATCGGACGCGACGGTCACGCCGACTTCGCAACGATTGTTGCGCACGTTGCCGAACGCGTAGTTGATGTGGGTCAGCTTGCTGGCCGAACCGCTGGTGTCGATGTTCTTGACCCGGTAGTTGCGGCCGTAGATGCCCCACTGGGCGAAGTAGCCGATCACCTTCTTGTTGCCGCCGACGACCGGCGGCTTGGTGGTCGCGCTGACCGACGCGCTCTGCGCCGAGGCGTTGCCGGCGTTGTCGCGCGCGCGCACGGTGAAGCTGTAGCTGGTGCTCGCGGCGAGACCGCTGACGGTGAAGCTGTTGCTCGTCGGCGAACCGACGAGGCTGCCGCTGCGATAGACGTCGTAGCCGGCCACGCCGCTGCCGCCGCTGTTGTCGGTCGACGCGTTCCAGCTCAGCGAGACGCTGTTGGAGGTCTGCGACGGCGAGCTCAGGCCACCGGGGACGCTCGGCGGAGTGGTATCGGCCGGGCCGGAGGCGACGGTGATGCTGACCGCGGCCGAGGTCTTGGTCGCGCCGAGGTTGTCCTTGGCGACCGCGGTGAAGCTGTGGCTGCCGGCGGTGGCGTTGTTCCAGGTCACCGCATACGGCGAACTGGAGTCCACGCCGAGCGAACTGGCGCCGCGGAAGAATTCGACGCTGGCGACGGTGCCGTCGCTGTCGGCGGCATTCGCGCTGACGGCGATGTTGGCGCCGACGTTGTAGCTGGCGCCGGCGGTCGGCGAAGTCAGCGATACGGTCGGTGCCTGGTTGCCCGGGCCGGTGCCGCACACGCCCAGGTCGGCGTAGTAGTTGCAGCTCGGGCAGTAGTTCGGCGGTGTGTTCCAGATCGGGCCGTTGGCCTGATACAGGTGATTTTGGTACGTCATCTTGTCGCCGGCGGCGTAGATGGCGGTTGCGCTCCAGGCGGCGACGCCGGCGCAGGATGCGCCTTGTGCGTAGGCGGTGGAAATCGACGATGCGGCAAGCATGGTCGACAACAGCAGGTGGGCGGACCGAGTGTGTCTCATGGTGCTTCCTCTCTCCCGTGCATAGTCAAGACATTGCCGGCCATGGCCGGCCAGCGGCGGTTCCCGCCCGTGTTGAAGGAAGGCCCTCGAACCTTCCGTCGTGCATGGGAGGCTTGGGCCTCCTCGAGTGATCGGCGGAGGACCGCCGTCGGTGATGCATTTCCTGCCGCGCACTGCCGCGGGAGCGGCGCGACCGGGCGATAACCGGTCCGTGCGTTGACGCCGTTGGTTCCGTGGTGGTTCTTGTCGTTCGAGCCCGCGCGATCCCGCCGCGCTCCGCCTCCCTCGCGGCCTCGTTCAGGATGCTCGACCGAGTGCGATGCGAAGCAAGCTGGAGTTGCTTGACAACGTTGTCAACTTAGGTCGTCGTTCTTTGCGCTGCAGTTCACAGAAAGCCCTGGAAGGCCCTGACAACGTGCGTAGTGGGTGGCCTGTTTTGCTGCGCCGCAGCGTGCCGGCGCGCGGCGATTTGCCTCGAAAAGGACAAACGGATGTCCGAAGGACAAATGTGCGCACAGGCGTGCTGGGCTTGAGCCGGGATGGCGCGCGGACGAAAGCGTTGCGCGCGCGGGTCGTGCGCTGGCGGCTCTGTGCGTCGGGGCATGTCCCGTTGCGTCATTGCGACACTACGGCGCGGCAAGAGGCGCGGGTCGGTGAGCGGTCTGCATCGGTCGACGCGCGCCGGTTCGATCGGAGCGGTTCGATCAAGCCGTAGACGCTAGGCGCGCTTGTCCTCGACATGCACCACGCTCAATTCCCGGCCATCGAGATCGCGCTGGCCGCGACCGGTCAAACCGATCACGAGTTCGCTCGCCTCGATCTCGCCGTCGTCTTCGACGTAAGTGAGCACGTCCGGGTGATGGCAGGTGACGATCCAGCCCGGCAGCGGATCCAGGTCGATGACGCTGAAGTCGGCGGCCGGCGAACCCACGTGGACGGGGCCGTATTCGCGCAGGATGTCGCGCGCCTGGGTCGCCAGATCGCCCTGCGGCGTCATCAGGATCACGCAGGTGCCATGCGCGAACAGCACCCAGGATTTCTGTTCGCCGATGATGATGCGGCGCCAGGCGGCCGCGGCTTCGTTCGCGTTTGTCATGCGGCGACGTTAACCCGGCCGGCGCGCGATCGAAATACGCGTCGGGCTCACTCCGCCATGTCGAGATGCGTCAGCAAGGCCTGATTGAAGGTCGATGGCGCTTCGACCTGCGGCGAATGGCCGAGGTCTTCGAATTCGACCAGCTTCGCGCCCGGAATCGCCTTGGCGGCGGCGCGTCCGAGCGATGGGTACAGGCCCAGCTTGGCCTTGAGCGCTTCATCGGCCAGATCGCGATTGATCGCGGTGCGGTCGCGCTGGCCGATGAACAAGGTGGTCGGCACGCGCAGCCGCGCGAACTCGTGCACCACCGGCTGGGTGAACACCATCTCCGAGGTCAATGCCTGGTTCCAGGCCACGCGCTCGCGGCTGGGGCCGGCGTACAGGCCGGCGAGCATGCCGACCCAGCGGTCGTATTCGGGTTTCCATTGGCCGCTGTAATACACGCTCTGTTGATACTGCTTGATCGTCGCGAACGAGGTCTTGAGTTCGCGCGCATAGGCCTCGTCGACGCTGCGCCACGGCACGCCGAGCGCTTTCCAGTCTTCCAGGCCGATCGGGTTGACCAGCATCAGGCGCTGCGTCGATTGCGGGTACATCAGCGCGTAACGCACGGCGAGCATGCCGCCCATCGAGTGGCCGACGATCGCGGCGCGTTCGATGCCCAGCGATTTGAGCAGGGCCTGGGTGTCGGCGGCCAGTTCGTGCAGGCTGTATTGATGATGCGCGGGCTTGCTGGATTTGCAGAAGCCGATCTGGTCGGGCGCGATCACCCGGTAACCGGCCTGGCTCAAGGCGGCGATCGCCGATTCCCAGGTCGCCGCGCAGAAATTCTTGCCGTGCAGCAGGACCACGCTGCGGCCGTTGGGCTTGGTCGGCCGCACGTCCATATAGGCCATGCGCACCGCTTCGCCCTGCGAGCGGAATTCGCGGTAGGCGACCGGGTAGGGGTAGTCGAAACCTTGCAGTTCCATGCCGTAGCTGGGGCTGGGGACGGCGGCTTCGTTCGCGGCGGGCGTGGCGGCGAGGCTCAGCGCCGGCAGCAGGGAACACAGGATCGCGGCGGGCAGGCGCATGGTCGTCGGCCGGAGAGGGGGGGAAGGCTCATCCTAAAGCAGGTGTGCGCTGGGTGATGCCGGCGCTATAGTCGCAGCGCGCAGTTCCCGTCACTGCCGCCATGGAGGCTTCAAGGATGGAATCGACGATCAAGTGCAGTGCGCTCGCCGCTTGTTTCATGCTCGGTATGAGCGTCGCGCCGGTCCGCGCCGGCGAACGCCTGCCGGTGTTGGACGAATCGCCCGCGTGCGCGCACCAGAAGCTCGGCGTGGTGACGATCGAAGCCGGCAATCGGGTCACCGAGGCGAGCATGGACCCCAACCCGACCCCGGTGAATTACGCCCGCGCCTTCGACCGTCTGGCCGAAGCGGCGGCGCAACAGGGCGGCAACGCGGTGGTGTTGCGGCAGCATCGCGCGACCTACTTCACCCGTTCCGGCAAGCGCACGCCCGAAGCGGTGCATGTGCGGCTCAGCGGCGCGGCGATCCGTCTCGACGGCGATCCGTCGGCGTGCCGGCTGGTCGTGGTCGATCCGCGTGAGTATTCGCACCGGCGCGAGACCGACAAGATCGTGCAGACGACTTCGGATAAGGCGTATCAGTCGGATTGAGCGGTCGGATCGAGCAGCCGCATCGAGCAGTCGGATTGAATGATCGAATTCGGCGGTGAGATCGATCGGGTCGGCGATCGGTGTGGATCGATCGCCGCGGCGACATGCCGATGGATGAGCGGCGTGTCGTTTGTGCAGTGGCGCGACGTGAGTCGGCTTTATTCGGCTTGCTCTGATCGGCTTGGCTCAGGCGGCCTGTTTTGACCGCTCTGTTCTAGTTGGCCTGTTCTAATCAGCCTGTTCCAATCGGCTAGCTCGAATCGGGCGTGCGCCAGCCGCCCCATTCCAGCGACCTGTTCGAACCGGCCGGTGCCAACCGGCCTGAACCGGTCCGGGCCAGCGCAATCGCCCTCAATGCGCCTGGCCGCCCGACTCGCGCAGCTCGCGCACCTGTCTCGCAGCCACCGCGCCGGTCTGCCCGCCATAACGACCGCGCAGCCACTGCGCCAGTTCGGCGACCTGGGCATCGTCTAGCTGATCGGCGAAACCGGGCATGTCCTGCATGCGTTCCAGTCCGGGCAGATCGTGTTCGGGCAGGCCGTCGAGGATCGCGACGATCAGATTGTGCGGATCGGCGTCGCGCAGGCCGCTGTTGCCGAGCAGGGCCGGCGCCACATGCGGCACCCCGGCGCCGTCGCGGCCGTGGCAGCCGGCGCACAGCGCGTAATAGCGTTGCCGCGCCGGCGAGGCGTCGTCGCCGGCCGCGAGCTTCGGGATGGCCGCGGGCGGCGGCGGTGTGTCGCCGCTGAGATAAACCGTCAGCGCATCGAGATCGTCGCCGCGCAGCCGGCTGCTCGACAGATTCACCACCTTGAGCATTTCGTCCGACGCCACCGCATGCGGGCCGATGCCGGTCGCCAGATAAGCGCGCAGGCCGGCGCGATCCCAGCCGCGCGCGGCCAGCGCCTGTGGCGTCAGCGCGGGCGCGGCGAAACGGCCGAGTGCGTTGTTGCCGGCCAGCGGACGATCGCGATCGACTTGTCCGAGCATTCCGCGCGGGCTGTGGCATTCGCCGCAGTGGCCGAGCGTTTCGACGAGGTACTCGCCGCGTTTCCACGCCGCCGACTGGCCCTGCGATGCGGGCTTGGCGGCGTCCCCGGCGAACAGCCAGTTCCAGGCATGGATGCCGGTGCGGATATTGAACGGGAAGCCCACACCGTTCTTGCGGTTCTCCTGCTTCACCGCCGGACGCGTCATCAGATAGGCGTAGATCGCGTCGCTGTCCTCGCGGGTGATCGTCTTGTACGACACGTACGGCATCGCCGGATACAGCTGATGGCCGTCGCGCGCTTCGCCGCGGGTGATCGCGTGGAAGAAGTCGTCGGCGCTGTAGCGGCCGATGCCGGTTTCAGCGTCGGGCGTGATGTTGGTGCCGTGGATGACGCCGAACGGCGAGGCGAGCGGCACGCCGCCGGCGAACGGCGCGCCGCCGGCGGCGGTGTGGCAGGCGGCGCAGTCGGCCGCGGCGGCCAGGTAGTTGCCGCGTTCGATCTGGGCGGGCGTGGTTTGCACTTGCACGGCGGGGCCGCGGTGGTACCAACGCGTGATCAGCCAGTCCACCAGCAACCACACCAGCGCGATCAGCGCCAGCCAGAACAGCAAGCGCAGGATCGAACGTTTCCAGCGGCGTCGGCTCATGGCGCCTTCTCCGCATCGCCGCGCTTGGCCGCACGATCGCTGACCAGCCCCGGCGTTTCCAGCACCAACTGCTTCACCGCCTGGTAATAGCGCACGTAACCGGTGCAACGGCACAAATGCGGATTGAGCGCCTCGGTGATCGTGTCCTCGACCTCGGCCGTCGCGATCGGACGTTTGGCCAGGCGTTCCAACAGCACCGTGGTCGCGTTGACGAACCCCGGTGTGCAATACCCGCACTGGAAGCTGAAGTGATCGAGAAACGCCTGCTGCACCGGCGACAGTTCGACGATCCGGCCGCTGTCGTCGCGCTTGGCGTGGCCTTCGACGGTGCGGATGCGCTTGCCGTTGAAGTAATGCGCGCCGGTGATGCAACTGCGCACTTCGCGCGGGCCTTGCTCGTCGTCGACGATCACCGTGCAGGCGCGGCACACGCCCTGGCCGCAACCGAAGCGGGTGCCGGTCAGGCCGAGGTATTCATGCAGCACGTCGACCAGCATCATGTCCTCGGGCACGTCGGCCGGGGCTTGCGCGCGGCCATTGATGTGCAAGGTCAGCGGAAGGGTGCGGATGCTCGGGCTGCTCATGCGCGCGCCTCCTGGTCGGGTTCGGTCATGGACGTGGCTTGCGGCGGCTGTGTTTTCGACGCTTCGGCCTGGGCAAAGGCGGCGAGGATCTTGTCCGGGGTGATCGGCAGTTCGCGCAGGCGCAACCCGGTCGCGTGCGCGATCGCGTTGGCGATCGCCGGCACGATCGGGATCATCACCACTTCGGCCATGCCCTTGGGCGCGTCGGTCGGCGACAGCGGAGGCAGCACTTCGCCGCTCTGTTGCCATACCGCGACATCGCGCGCGCGCGGCAGGGTGTAGCGGTTGAAATTCCAGGTGCCGTCGCCGGGACCGCCTTCGTACAGCGGCAGGAATTCGTGCAGCGCATGGCCGATGCCCATCGCCACGCCGCCCTGCAACTGGCTCGACACCAGTTCGGGCACGATCTGGTTGCCGCATTCGAGAATCGAATGGTGATTGAGCAAGTCGACATGCCCCGTGGCGGTGTCGACCGCGACCTCGGCGATCGTGCCGATCGCGCTGTAGTAGACGACGCCGGCGTTGTTGCGCTGCACCGGCGGATAGAACACCCGCGTACGTTCGACGATGCGGTAACCGTTCGCGGTCGGCGTGCCCGGCCCGTCGGCGCTGCCGTCGCCCCAGCGCAAGGCGAGGCCGTCGAGCGGCAGGCGCGGATCGTCGCGCAGCGGAAACTCGGCTTCGGTCCATTGCCAGCGATTGAAGTAATGCACGACCGCGCCGGTGGCGAGGCCGAGTTCGTAGGCCTTGGCCGCGAGTTGCTGCAGGCTCAAGGGCTGCAGTCCGGCCGCGCTGAGTTTGCCTTCGACCCAGCGCGCGTCCTCGCGCCGCGCCACCAGCGGCGCCAGCTGGCCGCCGCCGAAGCCCTGGCTCCACAGCGCCTGCGCCGCCGGCCACAGGCCCTGAGTGAACAGCAGACGCGCGGCTTCGCGGCTGCCGTGACTGAAGAAATAGGCCGAATTGCTGGCGCTGCTCGGGCTGGCGTAGTTCGGCGTCCAGCGCGGATTGCCGACGTGCGCGTCCTGGGTGGCCTGCGACATCAGCCACGGGTCGTCGGTGGCGAACATCGGCAATTCCGACCATTGGGTTTCGCCGGTCAGCACCTCGTCGGCCGGCCGGCCGAGCCATTGCGCGCAGACCGCGGCCTGGCTGGTGGCCATGCCGGTGCCCATCTCGATGCCGGTGTGGCGCAGCGCGATGCGGCCGTCGCGGCTGAGCGCGACCTCGGCGAACGCGGACTCGCCGCCGGTGCCGTAATCCTTCTGCACGCAACCGAAGCCCACGCCGTAACGCTTGCCCGGATGCGCGGCGTCGTACTCGGCCTTGCGCTTCGCGCGCTGCGTCCACAGCGGATGCTCGCGCGATTTCTTCAGCACTTCGTCGGCCCGCTGCAGCCCGGCGGGGATCGCGCCCTGGGTGTTCTTCATCCCGGTCGCGAACACGTTGCGCAGGCGCAGTTCGATCGGATCGAGCTTGAGCTCGGCGGCGATCTCGTCGATCAGCATCTCGGTCGCGCCCATGCTCTGCAAGGTGCCGTAGCCGCGCGCGGAACCGGCGTCGAGCGCGCGCGAGGCGATCACGGTGCTGCTGAGGTCGCTGCGCGGGAAGTAGTAGATCGACTGCGCCGCGGTCGCCGCGACCAGGCACACCGACGGCGAGAAATTCATCCGCCCGCCGCCGTCGCCGAGCATGCGCCCCTGAAACACTTCGAAGCGGCCGCTGGCGCGATCGAGCTTGAGCCGATAGTGCATGCGGAAGCTGTGGCGCTTGAGGCTGGACTGGAACTGCTCGTAGCGATCGTTGGCCAAGCGCACCGGTCGACCGTTTCCATACAACGCCGCCATCAGCACCACGAACGGGAACGCGTTGTGATCCTTGGAGCCGTAGCCGACCGTGTAGCACGGATGCAGCACCAGCCGTTTCACTCCGAAGCGGCTCGCGGCGAGCATCGGTGGGCCCAGTTCGGCGATCTCGTTCGGCGACTGGGTGGCGCTGACCAGATGCACGGTGCCGGTTTCGGCGTCGAACCAGCCGTTGCCGTTGTCCAGCTCCATCGCCGCGGTGTCGATCGATTGCGAGAAATACTCGCGTTCGAACACCAGCTTGCCGTCGCCGGGACGATCGAGTTCGGCCGCCATCGCGTCGGCATGCGCCACGCCCTGCGCGTCGAGCTTGCCGGCGGCATCGCCGGTCACCCATTGCGGGTTGTGCTTCTTGTAGCCGCTGGGGAACAGCACGGTGTCCTTGTAGCTCGAGTACGCGTCGTCGTCGAACGCGCTGGCGCCGCCGACCCGCACATAGCGGAACGTGGCCCACGGGTCGCGTTCGAGCGGCCCGGTCTGCGCGCCCCAACGGATCAGCTCGTCGCGGAACTTGAGCCGGCTCTTGGCGGCGCGGAAGCGGGCGAAATCGTTCCAGATCAGCAGCGCCACCGCCTGGCCAAGGTAGGCCGGGGTCTTGCCTTCGGGCAGCAGCAGGTCCTCGCCGTAGAAGGGCGGAAACGCGACTCCGTCGCGGGCCAGGTCGGCGGCGGTGACGGTGCGGTCGGGCTGCAGGTCGGCCGGCAGCGAGGACAGGTCGAAGCCTTGATAGACCCGGTCGGCCTGGGTCACGCGCAGCAGCATCGCGTGGGCCTGTTCGCGCGGCCATCCAGGCAGGTCGTGCGAACGCATGTCGTAGCTGAAGAGTTTTTCGCCGGTGACCTTGGCGGTGGCGTCGGTGCGGTAGCGGATGCGGCCGGTGGCCGGGTCCCAGGGCATCGGCCGCAGGCGTTCTTTTTCGAACAAGGCCGCGAGCGCGGCGCTGCCGGGGGCGGCGACGTAGACCGTAATGCCGGCGACCACGCTGCATTTGAGGAAGTCGCGACGGCTCAAGCGGGCTGGCATGGGCGGGTGGCTCCGGCTGGCTCTGCCCGATAGTAGGCCCATGTGGCCTGGGAAAACACGGTGAAATTCGCGGCTGGCGGAGGCGGTGTGGTCTGGCGGTGCCGGCGTTGGTCGCGCAGGGCGAGGCGGATGGTTTTAGGGGCGTGGGTTTAGCCGCACGATGTTGTCCCGATCGCATCGCATCCGCGTCGCGCCTGATCGGAAAGCGACGGGACCAAGCTCCCCACCCACACAAGATTACGGGGCGTGAGCGGCCGGGGTGGCTGGCGACGACGGCAAGGCCTCGTCGCACCATTGCCGTATCGCGCGCGCGGCCTGTTCGGGGCAGGCCTGCAGGATGAAATGCGGCGCATCGATGTCCACGCATCGCACCTGCGGCTGCGTATGCTGGATCGCCGACAGACTGTCGGGTCCGACCAACCGGTCGCGGGTCGCGCGCAGGTACAGTAGCGGCAGATCGATCTCGCCCAGCGCGGCGGTCGCGTCGACCGTGCGCACCGCATCGAGCCGATGCGCGAGCACCGCCGGCCGCACCGCATCCAATGTCGCCTCAATGCGCGCGCGCCATCGCGCGTCCGACCAACGGCCGAGCATCATTTGCGCGATCAGCGGGACGGGAACGCGCGACACCGGCAGTTTCGTCGCCCAGCGCGGCAACATCGCGGCGGACCAGGGCGACCACGGCGGTCGGGGTGAACGCGCGAACGACGCGCACAGCGCCAATCCGGCCAGGTTCGGCGGCCGTTGCGCGGCCAGCGCGATCGCTATCGGGCCGGAGAAGGATTCGCCGAGCAACAGATAGGGCCGGTCGGCCGGCAATTGCGGTTGCACGAATGCCGCGAGCTCGGCGTAACCCAGCGCGCGATCGCACGGATAGGCGATGACCTGGGTGTCGAAGCGCGGCGCCATCGCGGCGATGAAGTCGTCCAGCAAGGCGCCGGTGCCGTCCATGCCGGGCAGCACCAGGCAGCGCATCGCGGTCATGACGCGCGCGGCGCGTCCAGTTTCGCCGCCAGACGATCCAATGCCTTGAGCATCATCGATCGGTGCCGCGCGAGTTTCATCCAGGTCGGCAGCCGCGCGACCATGGTCTTGTTGCCGGCCGTGCGGTATCGCTCGCGCTGGTCGGCGGCGATGTAGCGCCTGAGCTCATCGATGTGTTCGGCGTTGTAGACCCACAACAGGCCGGCGCGGGTGCGTTCGATCAAGCGCAGCGGCAGGCCGAAATGCGGGTCGTGACCTTCGTTGTCGTGTTTGCGGCTGGCCGAGAGCGCGACCTCGCTGCTGTGTTTGCAGATCGGGCAACGCACCGCGACCGTGTCGGGGTGCGGGGTCCGCCGCGATTCGATAAGTGCGACCGGGGCTGTGCCGAAGCCGCGTTGGATCTGATTCACGCGCAGCCACTGATGGCCGCAATAGCCGCAGGGACGACGGCCGGTCAGGTGCACCTGGCCCAACCAGTCATTGCGTTCGCTGCGTGCGTCAAGCTGGCAATGCGTACACAGGAAGGCGGTCGTCCATTGCCGGTCCGCCCAGCTGGCGCGTACGACGCCGGCCTGACCGCAGCGCGGGCACACGACTTCGACGCGCTCGGCGAACGATGTCAGCCACTTGCCGGCATCTCGATGGCGCAGCGGTCCGTTCACCGCATCAGCACTCGATGACGTTGACCGCCAGGCCGCCGCGCGAGGTTTCCTTGTACTTGTCCTGCATGTCGCGGCCGGTGTCGCGCATGGTCTTGATCACCTTGTCCAGGCTGACCTTGTGCTTGCCGTCGCCGCGCATCGCCATGCGATAGGCGTTGATCGCCTTGACCGCGCCCATCGCGTTGCGCTCAATGCACGGGATCTGCACGAGACCGCCGATCGGATCGCAGGTCAGGCCGAGGTTGTGTTCCATGCCGATTTCGGCAGCGTTCTCGATCTGGCTGGTGGTGCCGCCGAGCGCGGCGACCAGGCCGGCGGCGGCCATCGAACAGGCCACGCCGACTTCGCCCTGGCAGCCGACTTCGGCGCCGCTGATCGAGGCGTTTTCCTTGTACAGGATGCCGACCGCGGCCGCGGTCAGCAGGAAGTTGCGCACGCCCTGCAGGTTGGCGCCGGGGCAGAAGCGATCATAGTAATGCAGCACCGAGGGAATGATGCCGGCCGCGCCGTTGGTCGGCGCGGTGACCACGCGGCCGCCGGCGGCGTTTTCCTCGTTGACCGCGAGCGCGTACAGATTGACCCAGTCGAGCACGGTCAGCGGATCGCGCATCGCCGCCTCGGGCTTGGTCGACAATTCGGCGAACAAGGCCGGCGCGCGCCGCGACACGTGCAGGCCGCCGGGCAGGGTGCCGGTCTGGCGGATGCCGCGCGCGACGCAGGCCTGCATCGCGTTCCAGATTTCGTCCAGGCCGGCGTTGATCTGCTCATCGGTGCGCCACACGCGCTCGTTGGCCATCATCATCTCGGCGATGGTCAGGCCGCTGCTTGCGGCCTGCGCGAGCAACTGGTCGCCGGAGTGAAACGGATAGGGCTGATCGGTGGTGTCGGCGACGATGCGGTCTTCGGCCGCTTCGTCCTGGTTGACCACGAAGCCGCCGCCGACCGAGTAGTAGTCGCGGGTGGCGATCACGTTGCCGTCGGCGTCGAACGCGGTGAAGCGCATGCCGTTGGTGTGGAACGGCAGTTTCTGCCGCTTGTTCATGATCAGGTCGTGCTTCTCGTCGAAGCCGATCTCGTGACGGCCGAACAGGTTGATCCGCTTGCTCTTGCGGATGCGTTCGAGCGCGGCCGGGATGATGTCGGGGTCGATCTGGTTCGGCCAATGGCCTTCCAGGCCCATCAGCACGGCTTTGTCGGTGCCGTGGCCGCGCCCGGTCAGGGCCAGCGAGCCGAACACCTCGGCGCGCACGCGCGCGGTGCGGGCGAGGTCGGCGCCGGGTTCGCCGCTGCCGTTGCCTTCGATCAGCCAGCGCTCGATGAAGCGCGCGGCGGCGCGCATCGGGCCGACGGTGTGCGAGGAACTCGGGCCGATGCCGATCTTGAACAGGTCGAAACTGCTGACTGCCACGGGCTTGCTGCTCCAACGAAGGGGGTCGGGCGTTGCTGGCGTGCCGCGCGGACCGGCGCACTGGTCGGGCCGCGGGGTGTTGAGCGGCGTATTCTACGCGCGCCCTGCCGCGGCGAGTGCCGCGCTGTTCACGCGCGTGGTATCGACCGTGGCAGGTTTTCCCGCCATACCGCAGCGAATTGACGATGAGCCCAAGCCGGACTGTGCTGACTTTGTTCCAACGCGACGATTGCCATCTATGCGACCTGGCGCTGGCGGTGTTGGCGCAGGCGCGTGCATCGGAGTTCGACAGTGTGTTCATCGACGACGATGAGGCGCTGGAGGCGCGCTATGGCGAGCGCGTGCCGGTGTTGCGCGACGAGGGGCGTGGGGTGGAACTGGATTGGCCGTTCGATGCGGGGCGGGTGGTTGATTGGTTGGGCGCGGCTGGGCGGGAGTGAGGGTTGCTGCGGATGCGGCGGGTAGGAGCGGCGTAAGCCGCGATTGCGTGATCACAGCGACCTCGCAGTTCGCGTCGTAGCTGCGCTCCCACGGTCGCGGCTCACGCCGCTCCTACAGGTAGGCCATGTGGCTCTCACCTGAAGTCAGATTTCATTGCCAGCGCTGCGAAGCCACTGGCTTGCGATAACAAAAGCACACCCGGAGGGCGGCGCACATGGATGTGCGCCGTGCACCACCGAGACAGGATGTCTCGTGTGGTGCATGCCCGCGAACGCACCGCACGCGCGGGCACTTGATCCATAAAAAAGCGTTTTTCTTTGGTTACCTTTCTTTTGTCGCTTTTGACAAAAGAAAGTAACTCGGCCGCTCGCGGACGAAAGCTGCTGATCTTGTTTTTGGCTTGAAGATTTTGAAGCTTCAAAACTTTGGAGCTTCAAAGCCTGAAGCAAGATCAAAAGCTTCCGCCACTAAAGCGGCGGGTCACTTTCTTTTGTCAAAAGCGACAAAAGAAAGGTAACCAAAGAAAAACGCTTTTTTTGGATCAAAGGCCCGCGAGTGCGGTGCATACGCGGGCACGCGCCACACGGGACATCCATGTCCCGGTGGCGCGCGACGCGCATCCATGCGCGTCGCCCTCCGGGTGTGCTTTTGCTCTCGCGAATTAGTTGGTTCGCAGCGCTGGATGGACTGCGCGGCTTCAGGCCCAAGCCTAAGGTGCATGGCCTACCTGTAGGAGCGGTGCGAGCCGCGACATCGCTCGATCAGGTCGCGAAGAACATCGCGATCGGAACGAAAAGCGTCGGGGCTTGAGCCCCTCCCACAAAGACTTCGTGCTCAAGGCGATCGACAAGGCGCCAAGCGGCCGCGTTGCGATTGAAGATGCCACGTTGCGGTGGGGAAGAGGCGCGTTGCAACCTCAAACGTGGGGTTGCGGTCGGTGAACCATGACGCGTCATCAACCCATCAAGCATCGCGGTAATGTCGCATCACGACGCCATTGCGATACCGGCGCGTCGCCGCGCGAATAAAACACCGGTGGATGTTCCACCCACGGCGCGCCATTGCGGCGCGCCGCGTCGATGCGCTTACTTCGCCGGCGCGAACACGACCTTCGTGCTTACCGCCACTTCGTTGGGAATGATCGACGTGTCGGCCCAGTCGCCGCCGCCGACGCCGAAGTCCAGGCGCTTGACCGTGGCCTTGCCGGTCAGCACCGGTTTGTCGCCGGCGGTCCAGGTGAAGTTCAAGGTCACCGGCTTGGTCGCGCCGCGCAGGTTCAGGCTGCCGTCGGCGGCGTAGTTGTTGCCGCCCAGGCTGCGGAACTTGGTCGCGGTGAAACGCGCCTGCGCGAACTTGGCGATGTTGAAGAAATCCGCGCCCTTGAGGGTGTCGTCGCGCTCGGCGTTCTTGCTGTTGGTGCCGGCCAGCGGGATCACCACGTCGAGCTTGGAGGTGTCCAGACGCGCCGGGTCGAAGCTCAGGCGCGCGGTGAAACCGGGGAACGTGCCGGCGAATACTTCGCCCTGGTACTTGGTGGCGAAGGTCAAGGTCGAGCCGGTCTGCTGCACGTAGTCGGCGGCGAACGCGGGCGCGGCGGCGAACAGGGCCGCGGCCAGGGCGAGGGATTTAATCTGCATCGAGGGTCTCCGAGGTGGAGGAGGGGGAGGAACCGGGAGGAAGGGCGTCGAGGGTCGAATCGCGTTCGGCCCGGCGGCCGCGCGGGCCTCGCGGCAGCATCCGGGTCAAGGTGTCGTCGTTCTGGAACAGGTGGTGATAGAACGCAGCGCCGGCGTGCGCGACGACCAGCGCCAGCAGCAGCCAGAAACCGTATTCGTGGACTTGATGGCTGAGCTGCGCGAGCTCTTCGCCGCGCGGCGCGATCTTAGGCAGGTTGAACAGGCCGAAGTACTGCAGCGGATAGCCCGAGGACGAATTGAACACCCAGCCGGAAATCGGCAGGGCGAACATCAGGACATACAAGGCCCAGTGGGTGAGCGAGGCGATGCGTTCCTGCCAGTGCGGGGTGCCTTCGACCGGCTTGGGCGCGCCGGCGTAGAGCCGCCACAGCAGGCGCAGCACGACCAGGGTCAGCAGGGTCAGGCCGAGCGATTTGTGCAGGGCGTAGATCTTGATCTTCGACGGCCCGTTGCTCATGTCGGTCATGACCAGGCCGATCACGGCGATGGTCGCGATCAGCAGCACGACCAGCCAATGCAGCAACTGGCTGACGGCGCCCCATCGGTCGGCGGTGTTTTTCAGAGTCATCGGCTGGGCTCCGGTTGGGGCTTGGCTGCGCCGGGGTCGGCGGGTTGGGGCGTGCTGGGTTGATCCTGCGCGGGTGGAGTATCCGCGGGCGATGTGTCGGCCGCGTCGTCCGCGGGTCCGGCACCGGCCGCGGCCGGTGCAGCGCCGACGTATCTGTCGCGCACCGCTTCGGCTTCGATGCGCAGTTCGACGTCGTCGCCGATCACCGATTTCCATGCGTCGATGCCGAATTGCGCGCGGCTCAGGCGCGCGCTCGCGGAAAAGCCGGCGGTGCGGTGGAACGGCGGCAGCGGATGGCGCTTGAGCTGGTTGAGCTTCACGTCCATGCACAGCGGCTTGGTCACGCCGTGCAGGGTCAGTTGGCCGCAGACCTGGGCGCGGTCGGGGTCGCCGGCGACCGGTTCGGTGCGTTCGGACACGAAACGCGCGAGCGGGTAGCGCTTGCCGTCGAGCAGGTTGGCCGCGAGCGTGGCCTTGTTCCATTTCGCGTCGCCCATCTCGAGCCGGGTCAGCGGCACCTGCACGTCCAATTGCGCGCTGCGCCAGTCGTCGCGATCGAAGCGCAGGGTGCCGGCGCTGCCGGACACGGTGCCGATCGCTTGCGAGAAACCGGCGTGGGAAATGGCGAACATCACCCGGGTGTGCACCGGGTCGAAGCCGTAGGTCTCCAGCTCCGCGGCGGCGGCCGCCGACGGCAGGGCCGCGAGCACGGTCAGGGCGATGGCGCGGCGGTGGATGGCGGACATGGCGGCTCCTGCAAGGTCCGGGGATTCTAGGCACAGCCGGGTAAGGTCGTGTCGAGTCGTGCGCAACGATCCGTTTCGGACGGCCGGTCCAGGCTTGATCGACCGACCGCTCGACGGCTCGATCGTCCGGGCAATCGACGGGCCAATCGACAGGCCGTCTCAGCATGGACTCCGGCCACGGCCGGCGCGGCACCGAAAATACGTATTTGCTTCGCGCGGCCCGATCGTCGAGCCTAATGCCTGGGGACATGGACTGCGCGCGCCCGGCAAAACTGTCAGGCGGGCGTCAGTGCGGGGTCAGGTCACTGTCAGGATAGAGTCATCGGCCGCCAGGACGGCGCGTCGGGGGAGAAGGAAGCCGGATGCTGCGATCGCTGTTATGCGCCTGCCTGGGCCTGTGCGCCGCCTTCGCGGCCGGCGCCGCCGTGCCCGAAGCGCCGCGCGCGCGCATCATCGGCGTGGCCGACGGGTTGCCGTCGAGCAAGGTCAACGGCATGGCCTTCGACCATGCCGGCTATCTGTGGCTGGCCACGACCGACGGCCTGGCGCGCTACGACGGCATCGGCATGAAGGTGTGGCGGCACACGCCCGGCGATCCGGGTTCGCTGCCCGGCAACGACCTGACCCTGGTCACGGTCGACGATCGCGACCGCATCTGGGTGTCGGCCGAGGGTCGCGGCCTGAGCATGATGGACGCGCGCCGCGCCGGCTTCGTGCATTACCGCCGCGCCGAGCAGCCGCGGATCGGCAGCGACGACACCTTCGCCGTGGCCAGCCGCGACGGCGAGGTCTGGTTCGGCACCTACGGCGGCGGCCTGCACCGGCTCGATCGCGACGGCCGCATCCACCGCTACATGCCCAAGGACGGCGATCCGCACAGCCTGCCGTCGCCGACAGTGCTGTCGCTGAGCTTCGACGACCACGGCGATCTGTGGATCGGCACCTTCAAGGGCCTGGCGCGCTGGACCGGCAACGATTTCGAACGCATCGCCGTGCCCGGCCCGGACCCGACCCCGTGGGTGATGTCGGTCACCCCGGTCGGCGATCAGCTGTGGGTCGGCGCCAAGACCGGCCTGTACCGGCGCGAGCGCGACGGCCGCTGGACCGATCCGGACTATTCGGTGATGTTCGGCAATCTCAACGCGGTGCTGACCCTGGCGCCGGACCGCGACGGCAATTTCTGGCTCGGCACCCAGCGCAGCATCTGGCGCGCGGCGCCAGGCGCGGTGCCGCTGCCGGTCGCGTTGGGGCCGGCGCGTCCGGCGCGACCGGTGCAGCAGATCGTCGGTCAGGACGATGGCTCGTTCTGGTTCCCGCTGGCCGGGGTCGGGGTGGGTTATCTGCGTTCGGACTGGCGCCGCATCGCCCAGTACTCGCGCGAACGCGGCACCTTGTCGAGCGAGCTGTACACCGCGGTGACGCCGTCCTCGCGCGGCGGTTTCTGGCTGATCGGCGCGCGCGGCGAGATCGAGCGGCTGGGCCTGGACGGCGTGGTCGAACCGGTCACCGACGGCCCGCACGATGCGATGGGCAAGGGCGGCATTCCGAATGCCGCGGTCGAGGACCGCCAGGGCCGATTATGGATCGCGACCAGCCGCAATAATCTGGTGCGGATCGATCCGTCGGGGATCTGGCGCGACTGGACCGTCGACACGCCCGAACCGGTGCTCGGCGGCGAGCCCGACCGGATGGTGATCGCGCCCGACGGCACCCTGTGGATTTCCTATCTCACCGAAGGCCTGCAACAACGCGACACCGACAGCGGTCAGGTGCTGGCTTCGATCCTGGTCGGCACCCAGCAGGGCATCGGCAGCGGCGATCTGGATTCGATGGCGTTCGCGCCCGACGGCGTACTGTGGATCGCCTCCGGCCAGGGCCTGCTGCGCCGCGACGCGGCCCGCAACGTCATGCGTCCGGTGCCCGGGCTGCCGGTCGACCGGGTGTTCGGTTTCGTGTTCGAAAGCGCGTCCAGCCTGTGGTTGCAGCGCTTGAACGGGCTGGAACATTACACGCTCGACAGCGGCGGCCGCTGGCGGCTGGAATCGCGCGCCGGGGTCGAGGACGGCATTCCCGCGGTCGAAGGCACCGGCCTGTTCCGCGATCGCGGCGGCAAGATCTGGTTGCCGACCTCGCGCGGCCTGTTCCGTTGGGACCCGCTGCGCCGCCAGTTGCGCCGCTTTGGTGTGCAGGACGGCATGAGCAGCCAGGAATTCCTGCGCCGCACTTCGGTGTTGACCCGCGACGGCGTGCTGGCCGCGTCGTTGTCGGACGGCAGCGTGGTGTTGATCGACACCGCCTTGCCCGATCCGCCGCCGCGTCAGCCGCGCCTGCAATGGCATCAGCTCGACGTGCGCCGGCATGGGCGCTGGGTGCCGCTGCCGTTGCAGAACCCGGCGCGCGCGTCGGGTTCCGAGCGCGCCTCGCGTTACGAATCGATGCCGTCGCTGGCGCCGGACGATCGCGAGATGCGCGTGCAGATGCGCCTGCTGTCGTTCGACGATCCGCAGGGCAATCGCTATTACACCCGCCTGGACGGTTACGACAACGACTGGGTCTCGGTTGGCGAAACCGGCGAGCGCGTGTTCGCCGGCCTGCCGTCGGGCAACTACCTGCTGCATGCGCGCGCGGTCGACGCCAACGGCAATGTCGCCGAAGAACGTACGTTGGAATTCAACGTGCGCCCGCCGTGGTGGCGCACGCCGCCGGCGTTGGCGGCGTTGATCGGATTGATCGCGTTGGCGGTGTGGTCGGGCGCGGCGGCGTGGCGTCGCAGGCTCAAGCGGCGCTTGTCGTGGCAACGCGCCGAGCACGAGCGCGAAGTGGCCAAGCAGGCGTCGTTGGCGAAGACGCGCTTTCTGGCGACGCTCGGGCATGAGGTGCGCACGCCGATGACGGGTGTGCTGGGGATGAGCGAGTTGTTGCTCGACACGCAACTGGATGAAAAACAGCGCGGCTATACGCAATCGATCAGACGCGCTGGCGAACATCTGTTGCGGTTGGTCAACGACGCGCTGGATCTGGCGCGGATCGAGTCGGGCAAGCTGGAACTCGCCGACGAAGCCTTCGATCTGCGCGCGCTGGTCGATCAGGCCGCCGAGTTGATGCGGCCGCTGGCGCAGCAGCGCGGCTTGAGCTTCGAGGTGAAGGTCGCCGCGAGCGCGCCGCAGGGCCTGCGCGGCGATCCGAGCCGGGTCTGCCAGGTGCTGATGAACCTGATCGGCAACGCGATCAAGTTCACCGAGGTCGGGCGGGTCGGGCTGGTGGTCGAAGCGCTGTCGCCGCAAGGCGTGCGTTTCGAAGTCGCCGACACCGGGCCGGGCTTGAACGAAGAACAGAAGGCGCGACTGTTTCGCCGCTTCGAACAGGCCGAGGGCGCGCGCACCGCGGCGCGTTACGGCGGCAGCGGGCTGGGCTTGGCGATCTGCCAGGAACTGGCCGCGGCGATGGAAGGACAGATCGCGGTGTACAGCGAGCCGGGGCAGGGGGCGCGGTTCGTGTTCGATCTGCCTTTGGCTGAAGTAGATCCGCCGCGGGTGGTTGCGGGTTCAACGCCGGAGCCTTCCTTGCGTGGCTTGCAGGTGGGGCCGTTGGCTTTGCTTTTGGTCGAAGACGATCCCACCGTGGCCGAGGTGATCGCCGGCCTGTTGCGCGTTCAGGGCCATCGGGTGACTCATGTCGCCAACGGTCTGGCGGCGCTGGCCGAAGTGGCGACCGCGAATTTCGATCTGGCCTTGCTCGATCTGGATTTGCCCGGCATCAACGGCCTGGACCTTGCGCGCCAGTTCCGCGCACAAGGTTTCGCCCAGCCGCTGATCGCGGTGACCGCGCGCGCCGATGCCGATGCCGAACCGCAGGCCAGCGCGGCCGGATTCGACCGCTTCCTGCGCAAACCGGTGACCGGCGCGATGCTGGCCGATGCCTTGCGCGCGGTGTTGCAACCGGCCGCGGAACCGGCGGTCGGCGACTAAGCCACCGCCGCGATTCGATCGCTGGGCGATGCAGCGGACCTAGCGCGTGTAGGGCATGAGCCCGACGCGTTTGCTTCGCTTCGCCCGATCGCTTCGAGTGCGTCGCAATTGGAGCCGCTGCAGGCGACCCGACGACAACGATGCGCTGCCTCAACGCAACCGCTTCGGCGCAGAACCGTGACGTCGCGCGTCTTTACCCATGATTCGACATGGATCCACGCCCCGCCCCGTGGCCCTGCGCGGTCGCGCGCTTGCGCCCGACCGGGGCCGTTGCGACGATAGCGCACCGGCCTTACCGGGAGAGAATCGCTCGCGGTCCAGGAGGAGTCCGTGTTGGGACGTAATCTGTGTCTGCTCCTGCTGTTGTTGTTCGGCGCTCAGTTCGCCATGCAGGCGCAGGCCCGCCTTCCGGAAACCCCGCGCTTCCGCCGCTTCGGCCAGGAACAGGGGCTGCCCAAGTCGGTGCTGGCGATGGAACTCGACCAACAGGGCTATCTGTGGATCGCCACCGAGGACGGCCTGGCCCGCTACGACGGCGTCGCGTTCAGCACCTGGCGCCACACCATCGGCCTGTCCGGCTCGTTGCCGGACAACATGCTCGAAGACCTCTACATCGACGGGCGCGACCGGATCTGGGTCGCCAGCCGCGACGGCCTGGCCTGGCTCGGCAGCGATCGCAAGGAATTCGTCCGCGTCGCGTTCGGCGGCGCCGATGCCTCGTGCAGCGACGATGTGTCCTACCTGACCGGCACCCCCGACGGCGCGATCTGGACCGCGACCTACGCCGGCCACATGTGCCGCATTGCCCCCGATGGTCGCAGCGTGCAGCGCTTCGTGCCCGGCGTCGGCGCCGGCGCGCGCCTGCCGCCCGGGCCGATCACCGCCTTGCTCGCCGATGCGCGCGGCCGCTTGCTGGTCGGCACCTTGCACGGCTTGACCCGCTTCGATAACGGCCGCTTCGGCCCGGTCGGCCGCGACGAAACCGCCGGCGTGCGCATCGGCGAGTTGTCGCAGGATGCCGACGGCGCGGTCTGGGTCGGCAGCCAGCGCGGCCTGTTCCGGCTCGACGCCAACGACCGCCTGACCCCGGCGCCGTGGCAGCTGGGCGAGGAAGCGGCCAACGCGATCGTGATCGGCGACCTGACCGGCGGCCGCTGGATCGGCACCACCGCCGGCCTGTACCGGGTCGACGCCGACAACAACGTGCGGCTGTTGCAGGACGATGCCGGCGACGGGCTGTGGGACCGCCGCAGCGGCCTGATGCAGATGCTGCGCGACAACGAAGGCGGGATCTGGTTCGTCACCTATTCGCAAGGCTTGGTGTATCTGCCGCCGGACTGGAATCGGTTCGCGTCGATCACTTCGGTCGGCAGCAGTCAGATCGACCGGCTTGATGCGCGCGACATCGCGCCCGACGGCGACGGCGGCTTCTGGCTGCTGACCGCGACCGATCTGTACCGGCTGCGGCGCGGCAGCGGCGAACTCGAAACCGTCGCCGACAGCCGCGGCCTCGGGCTGAAGTGGATGCACACGCTGTTCCTGCGTCCCGACGGCACGCTGTGGATCGGCCATTCCACCGGCCTGAGCCTGTTCGATCCGGCCACCCGCCAGGCGCGGGCGTGGCCGTTCGCCGCCTCGTCGAACGCTGCTTCGCAGGACCTCGGCGCGACCGTGTGGTTTCTGCACGAGTTGCCCGACGGCGGCCTGTGGCTGTGGTTCTCCGACGGCACCGTGCATCGCTACCGCGTCGACGGTACCGAACTGCCGCCGGGCGAGGCCGAACGCGTGCTCGCGAGCAGCGGTTTCGTGACCGGCGCCGGCACCTTCGTGCAAGGCCCCGACGGCCAGCCCTGGTTCGCGGGCATCGCCGGACTCAAGCGCTGGGACGGCCAGCGGTTCGTCGCCGTCGCCGGCGGCGATATCGACGATATCCAGGTGATGAGCTTCGCCGGTCCGCAGCGCCTGTGGCTGGCGCGCAAGGGCGCGCTGGAGGCCTACCGCTGGCAGGACGGCCGGCTGCGGCCGGAACTGCGCATCGACAACAACGCCGGCTATCCCGACACCAATGTCTCGGGCCTGCTGGTCAGTCGCAACGGCACGGTCTGGGCGACCACCGCGCGCGGTCTGCTGATGATGTCGCCCGACGCCAAGCGGCTGCGCCTGTTCGGCCTGGGCGACGGCATTCCCAATGTCGAACTGACCCGCACCTCGCCGCATCGCGGCGCCGACGGCGTGGCCGCGGCGCTGTCGCTGGACGGGCTGGTGCTGTTCGACCTGGACACGCCGTTTCCGGCCGCGCGGCCGCCGCGCCTGACCCTGGAAAGCCTCAGCGCGCGACGCGAGGAGGACGAATGGTCGCTGCCGGTCGATCGCGGCAGCATCCAGCTGGAATCCGACGATCGCGATCTGCGCGTGGTCGCGCGGCTGATGTCGTTCCTGGATCCGCGTTCGCACGTGTATCGCTTCAAGCTGGAGGGCTACGACCCGGACTGGATCGAACAGCGCGCCAACGGCGAGCGGGTGTTCTCGCGCCTGGAACCGGGCGACTACCGCCTGCTGGTCAAGGCCGCGGGCGCCGACGGCATCTGGTCCGAACCGGTCGGATTTTCGCTGCACGTCAAGCCGCCGTGGTGGCGCGCGACCTGGGCGCAGATCGTGTTCGCGTTGATCGCGCTGGCGTTGCTGGCGATCGGCGCGATCGCCTATCGCCGCCGCCTGGGCCGGCGCAGCGACTGGCAGCTGGCCGTGCACAAGCGCGAAGTCGCCGAGCAGGCCTCGGAGGCGAAGACCCGATTCCTGGCCACGCTGGGGCATGAGGTGCGCACGCCGATGACCGGCGTGTTGGGGATGAGCGAGTTGTTGCTCGATACCGACCTGGATGAGCAGCAGCGCAGCTACACGCAATCGATCAGACGCGCTGGCGAACACCTGTTGCGGTTGGTCAACGACGCGCTGGATCTTGCCCGGATCGAGTCGGGCAAGCTGCAACTCGAAGACCGTGCGTTCGACCTGCGCGCGATGGTCGAGGAAGCCGCCGAGCTGATGAAGCCGCTCGCGCGCCAGCGCGGGCTGGAATTCCGCATCGACATCGCCGACAGCGCGCCGCAGGGCCTGCGCGGCGATCCGAGCCGGGTCCGCCAGATCCTGATGAACCTGCTCGGCAACGCGATCAAGTTCACCGAGCAAGGCACGGTAAGCCTGCGCGTGGAGGCGCTGGCGCCGCAGGGCGTGCGCTTCGAAGTCGCCGACACCGGACCGGGGTTGAACGAAGAACAGAAAGCGCGTTTGTTCCGTCGCTTCGAGCAGGCCGAGGGCGCGCGCACCGCGGCGCGTTACGGCGGCAGCGGGTTGGGTCTGGCGATCTGTCAGGAACTGGCCGCGGCGATGGATGGGCAGGTCGCGGTGGTCAGCGAGGCGGGGCAGGGGGCGCGGTTTGTTTTGGATTTGCCGTTGTTGGAGGTGGAGGTGCCGCGGGTGGCTTTAGCTTCAACGCCGGAGCCTTCCTTGCGTGGCTTTCAGGTGGGCGCGCTGGCTTTGCTTTTGGTCGAAGACGACGCCACCGTCGCCGAAGTCATCGGCGGCCTGCTGCGCGCGCAAGGGCATCGGGTCAGTCACGTGCCTAACGGCTTGGCCGCGCTGGCCGAGCTCGCGACCGCGCGTTTCGATCTGGCCTTGCTCGATCTGGACCTGCCCGGCATCAACGGCCTGGATCTGGCCCGCCAGTTCCGTGCCCAGGGCTTCACCCGCCCGCTGATCGCGGTGACCGCGCGCGCCGATGCCGAGGCCGAACCGCAGGCGCAGGCCGCCGGCTTCGGTGTATTCCTGCGCAAGCCGGTGACCGGGGCGATGCTGGCCGAGGCGATCACCACGGTGCTTGCGCGCGCGGACGGCGATTGAATGATTGCACTGGGTTGCATGCCGCATGGACGCGTCGAACCGCAAAGGAAAGCCCCCAACACGCGACCGGCATCGGTGCGCCCGCGTGGCCTGCGCTGGGCGTGGCTGTTGCTGGTCGCGCTCGCGTCGGTGTTCGCCTCGGTGTCCGCGCCGGTGTTCGCCGGTCTGCCGGAAACGCCGCGCCCGCGCCAGCTGACCGTCGCCGACGGCCTGCCGTCGAACACCATCAGCCGCATCGCCGAGGACCGCTTCGGCTATCTGTGGATCGCCACCAGCGAAGGGCTGGCGCGCTACGACGGTATTTCCTATCAAGTCTGGCGGCGCGAACAGGGCCTGCGCGACAACTACCTGTGGGCGGTGCATGTCGACGCCCACAACCGGGTCTGGATCGGCACCGGCCAGTCGGGCCTGGCGATGCTCGATACCGACCGCAAGACGTTCCGCTATTACAACCGCGCCAACACCCCGGGCATGGGCGACGACTCGGTCTGGTCGATCGCGTCCACGCCCGACGGCGCGCTGTGGTTCGGCACCCAGCACGGCGGCCTGCATCGCATGGCCAGCGACGGTTCGGTCACCCGCTACATGCCGCGCGAAGGCGACCCGCGCAGCCTGCCCAGCGACGGAATTTCGAATCTCGCCGTCGCCCCCGACGGCAGTCTGTGGATCAGCACCCTGGCCGGCGCGGCGCGCTGGACCGGACGCGATTTCGAACGCGTGCCCGAGCACGCGCTCAGTTCCGATCTGGTCAACACGATCAGTTTCGAAGCCGACGGCACCGCCTGGTTCGGCACCCCGCACGGCGTCGGCGTGCGCCGGCCCGACGGGCGTTTTGAGGCCAAGCCGTGGGCGCAGGTCGCGCCGGGCATGAACGTCCTCGATGTGTTGCGCCGCGATCGCACCGGTCAGTACTGGTTCGATCTGCCGCAAGGCCTCGGCATCGGCACCATCGACGGGGTCAGCGTGGTGCCGTTGTTCAGCACCGCCAGCCAGGGCCTGGTGCGGCCGAGCTGGTCGGGTGCCTACGAAGATCGCGAAGGCGGCCTGTGGTTCGCCAGCAACGGCCACGGCCTGTGGTATCTGCCGCCGAACTGGCGCCAGTTCTCGGTGTTGACCCGGCGCCTGGAGGATCCGACCACCTTGTCGAACGCGCACGTGCGCGGCATCGCGCCGGCGCGCGGCGGCGACATGTGGCTGGTCGGCAGCGGCGGCGTGCTCGACCGGCTCGATCCGGAAAGCGGAAAGATCACCCACGTCGCCAAGGATTTCAGCGGCAACCTCGGCCTGGAACGGGTGCTGCAGGATCGCCACGGCATGGTCTGGGTGACCTATTACGGCGGGCTGGCGCGGATCGACCCGGCCACCGGCGCGCACCGCAACTGGAGCGACAGCGACAGCCGCGATCCCGCGCCCGGCGGCACCAGCGAACTGGTCGAGAGCCAGGGCCTGCTGTGGGTGATCGGCAGCGACGGCGAGCTGCAGGCGCGCGACGCCGACGGCCACGTGGTCGATGCGTTCAAGTTCGGCGAGCGCGGCCTGCCGGAGTACCTGACCCTGGAGCTGGCCGGCAACGGCCTGGACGACGAGCTGTGGATCAACACCTCGCAGGGGCTGTGGCGCTTTAACGGCAACACGCGCCGGTTCGAACGCGTCGCCGGTTCGCCGCAGGTGCAGATCGATGCGTTCGCGCTGGAAGGCCGACAGCGGGTGTGGATCGCGAGCTTCGGCGAACTGACCGCGTACCGCTGGGACGGCCTGCGCCTGCGCCGCGATTTCAGTATCGGCGCGCGCCAGGGCCTGCCGTTGACCGATGCGCGCGGGCTCACCGTCGACAGCGCCGGACGCCTGTGGATGACCACCACGCGCGGTCTGGTGCGGGTCGATCCGCAGGCGCGCTCGGTGCGCGTGTACGGGGTCAAGGACGGCCTGCCGAGCCAGGAATTCGGCGGCAAGCCGGTGCCGCGCCCGGGCGACGGGCGCATTCTGATCGGCAGCCCGGAAGGCTTGATCTTGTTCGATCCGGCGGTGGTGCGTCCGGCCCGCGATGCGCCGCCGCTGGTGATCGAAACCATCGAAGTGCGGCGCGGCAATCAAAGCGTCGCGTTCGCGACCAACGCCGGCGTGGCCGCGAACGCGCCGGCCGACGCCGGCAAGCGCGCGGGCGCCGGCCGCGCCACCGTCGATGCGATCGCCGCGGCGACCGCCGGACGTCGCTCGTCGGTGCCGGCGGTGCGCATCGCCGACGGCGATCGCGATCTGCGCATCGTCGCGCGGCTGCTGTCGTTCAACAACGCGCAGACCAATCGCTATCGTTTTCGTCTGAGCAATTACGACCCGGGCTGGGTCGATGTCGGCGCCAACGGCGAGCGCCTGTTCTCGCAGCTGCCGCCCGGCGATTACCGGCTTGAGATCATGGCCAAGACCGCCGACAACGTGTGGACGCCGGCGCAGGTGATCGACCTGCACGTGGATTCGCCGTGGTGGTGGAGCTGGTGGGCGCTGGCCGGGGTGCTCGCGCTGTGCGCGCTGCTGATGCTGTGGGTGTTGCTGGCGCATCGCAATCGCTTGCAGCGGCGTTTGTCGTGGCAACGCGCCGAACACGAGCGCGAGGTGGCCAAGCAAGCGTCGCTGGCGAAGACGCGGTTCCTCGCCACATTGGGGCATGAGGTGCGTACGCCGATGACGGGTGTGTTGGGGATGAGCGAGTTGTTGCTCGATACCCAACTGGATCAGAAGCAGCGTAGTTACACCCAGTCGATTCGCAGCGCTGGCGAACACCTCTTGCGGTTGGTCAACGACGCGCTGGATCTGGCCCGGATCGAATCGGGCAAGCTGGAGCTGGCCGACGAGCCGTTCGATCTGCGCGCGCTGGTCGACGAGGCCAGCAAGCTGATGGCGCCGCTCGCGCAGCAGCGCCGTCTCGCGTTCGAAGTCATCGTGGCGGCGAACGCGCCGCGCGGGCTGCGCGGCGATTCCAGCCGGGTCTGCCAGGTGCTGATGAACCTGCTCGGCAACGCGATCAAGTTCACCGAGGAAGGCAAGGTCAGTCTGCGGGTCGAGGCGCTGACGCCGCACGGCGTGCGTTTCGAAGTCGCCGACACCGGGCCGGGCTTGAACGAAGAACAGAAAGCGCGATTGTTCCGCCGCTTCGAACAGGCCGAGGGCGCGCGCACCGCGGCGCGTTACGGCGGCAGCGGACTGGGCCTGGCGATCTGCCAGGAACTGGCCGCGGCGATGGAAGGGCACATCAGCGTCCACAGCGAGCCGGGGCAGGGCGCGCGGTTCGTGTTCGATTTGCCTTTGGCTGAAGTAGACCCGCCGCGGGTGGTTGCCGGGTCGACGCCGGAGCCTTCCTTGCGTGGCTTGCAGGCGGGGCCTTTAGCTTTGCTTTTAGTCGAAGACGATCCGACCGTCGCCGAGGTCATCGCCGGGCTGCTGCGCGTGCAGGGCCATCGCGTGACCCACGTCGGCAACGGCCTGGCCGCGCTGGCCGAGGTGGCTACCGCCAACTTCGACATGGCCCTGCTCGATCTCGACCTGCCCGGCATCAACGGACTCGACCTGGCCCGGCAACTGCGCGCGCAAGCCTTCGCCCAGCCGCTGATCGCGGTGACCGCGCGCGCCGATGCCGACGCCGAACCGCAGGCCAGCGCGGCCGGTTTCGACCGGTTCCTGCGCAAGCCGGTGACCGGCGCGCTGCTCGGCGAGGCGATCGATGCGATGCGCCCGAAGCTGGCGCCGCGGCTGGGTTGAGCGCGGTACCGGTGCGGGCGAAGCGCTGTGAGGCGACACCAACTCGCGCCGATCGCCGATAAAAGAAAAGCCGGCGAAACGCCGGCTTTCTTCGTTGCGACCGCGCCGGACTCAGCGCGCGCTCAACTCGTGCACCGCCTGCACCAGCACGCCGACGTGGTCGGGATTCATGTCCGGCGACATGCCGTGGCCGAGGTTGAACACGTGGCCTTCGCGCGAACCGGCATTGCCGTCGCGGTAATCGTCCAGGGCGATGCGCACTTCGTTGCGGATCGCCTCGGGCGTGGCGTACAGGGTGACCGGATCGAGATTGCCCTGCAGCGCGACGCGCGCGTCGATGCGGCGCGCGGCTTCGCCCAGGCCAATGGTCCAGTCCACGCCGACCGCTTCGGCGCCGCTGGTCGCGAGTTCTTCCAGGTAGGGATCGTTGCCCTTGCCGAACAGGATCAGCGGCGCGCGATCCTCGGCGTCGCCGCGCGGCAGTTCGGCGGCGATGCGCTGCAGGTAGCGCAGCGAGAACTCGCGGTACATCGCCGGCGACAGCACGCCGCCCCAGGTGTCGAACACCTGCAACGCCTGCGCGCCGGCGAGGTGCTGGGCCTTGAGGTATTCGATCACCGCGTCGGTGACCACGCTCAGCAGCTGGTGCATCGCCGCCGGATCGTTGAGCGCGAGCGACTTGACCTTGGAATAGTTGTCGCTGCCGCCGCCTTCGATCATGTAGCAGGCCAAAGTCCACGGGCTGCCGGAGAAACCGATCAGCGGCACCGAGTTATTGAGTTCGCGGCGGATCGTGCGCACCGCGTCCATCACGTAGCGCAGTTCGGTTTCCATGTCCGGCACGGCGAGCTTGGCGATGTCGTCGGCGCTGCGGATCGGGCGTTCGAACTTCGGGCCTTCGCCGTCGGCGAAGTACAGGCCCAGGCCCATCGCGTCGGGCACGGTGAGGATGTCGGAGAACAGGATCGCCGCGTCGAGCGGAAACCGGCGCAGCGGCTGCAGGGTGACTTCGCAGGCCAGCTCCGGGTTCTTGGCCAGATTGAGGAAGCTGCCGGCCTGGGCGCGGGTGGCGCGGTACTCCGGCAGGTAGCGGCCGGCTTGGCGCATCAGCCACACCGGGGTGCGGTCGACGGGTTGGCGGCGCAGCGCGCGCAGGAAGCGATCGTTGGTGGGGGCTTGGCTGGTCATGTGGGGTCGGGCTGGCCGGTTGTTCGTAAGGATGTGAGGTGGGTGCGGGGGCGCTTGGAGAGCAAGAGCAAATCCCCCTGGCCCCCGTTTTACAAAGGGGGGAACCCGGTAGGTGGGTATAGCGGTGCGCGTGGCTTCGCGGGTGTGTGCGACTGCGTTACCGCAGCGACCGCGGCGCGGTACGAATCAATCCGAAGCGGCGCGACTGCAACAACCGCGTTCCACCCAGAAGGATTCCCCCCTTTGCAAAAGGGGGGGCAGGGGGGATTTGCTTTTCCCGCCCGACCGATTCGACCCCACACCCCAGTCATCGCGGCGCTTCAGCGCCCTGACTGAACATCAACTGGAACCCGCGCTTGAGCTGCTGGTCGCGCGCCTGCTCCAGCGCCTTCAAGGCGCCGTCGTGATCGAGGAACACCTCGCGCCGGACCGTGCTGCGACCGCCGATCTGGCCGGTCTCGCGCACCAGGGTCCAGCCGCCGAGCAAGTCGGGCTGAAGCATCAGTTGCACGAAGCGCGGGGCTTCGCGGCCGTCGGGCCGTTGTTGAAGGAGTAGGCGCACCGGCCGATTGTAGCGGCTGCGGGGCGGCATCCGGGTGGGCAGGGTGTCGCGGTCCCCGCGTGGCTGCGTTGCAGCCATGGCGCTGTCGGCCGCGGTGAGACTGAGACAACCCCGCGCCGCCGGCCCTCACACCCCGCGAAAACCCCGCCGGTAGGCCGACGGCGAAGTCCCCAACCGCGCCGCGAAATGCTGGCGTAGCGAGGCCGCGGTGCCGAAACCGGTCTGCGCGGCGATCGCGTCCAGCCCGTGCTCGCTGGTTTCCAGCATCCGCTGCGCGCGCGCCAGACGCTGCCCGGCCAGCCATTCGCCGACGGTGGTGCCGGTGGCGTCGCGAAAATGCCGGGTGAAGCTGCGCCGGCTCATCAGCGCGCGTTGCGCCAGCGCATCCAGGCTGTGGGCTTGATCCAGATGCGCCAGCGCCCAGGCCAGCACCGCGGCCAAGCGGTCGTCCTGGGCCGAGGCCGGCAGCGGTTGCTCGATGTATTGCGCCTGCCCGCCCTGGCGATGCGGCGCGACCACCAGCCGGCGCGCGACCCGGTTGGCGATCTCGGCGCCGTGCCGGCGCCGCAACAGGTGCAGGCAGCAGTCAAGCGCGGCGGCGGTGCCGGCCGAGGTGGTGATGCGGCCATCGTCGACATACAGCACGTCGCGTTGCAGTTCGACCCGCGGATAGCGCGCGGCGAAGTGTTCGCTCCAGCCCCAGTGAGTGGTCGCGCGGCGGCCGTCGAGCAGGCCGGCCTCGGCCAGCACATACGCGCCCAGGCATAGACCGACGATATGCGCGCCGCGCTCGTGCGCGCGCCGCAGCGCCTTCAGCAAGGTCTCGGGCGGACGCTCCTCGCCGTCGCGCCACGACGGCACGATCACCGTATCGGCCCAGTCCAGCGACTTGAGTCCATGCCGGGTGGCGATGTCGAAACCGGCGTGGGTGCGCAGCGGCGCCGGTTCGGCCGCGCACACGCGCAAGTCGAAACGCGGCAGGTCGCCCTCGCCGCGGTTTTCGAACACCAGGCAAGGCACGGACAGGTGGAACGGGCTGATCCGGTCGAAGGCGACCACGGCCAGGCGACTCATCGCGATCTCGGTATTCATGGCCCGATTCTATCGAATATTGTCGTTCGGGCCACTATCGGCTCGGCCGGCGCGAGCGAACAATGAGCGCCACTTCCTTCCCTTCCTTTCTGGAGCACGGCCATGAGCATCGAAACCCGCAAGCGCGCCCTCGTCGTCATCGACGTACAGAACGACTACTTCGCCGACGGCCTGCCGATCGAATACCCGCCGGTCGAACGCACCCTGCCCAACATCGGCCGGGCGATGGACGCCGCGCGCGCCGCCGGCGTCCCGGTGGTGGTGGTGCAGAACACCGCGCCGGCCGGAACGCCGGTGTTCGACAAGGCCTTGCCGGGTTGGCAGCTCAACGACGTCGTCGCGGGCCGTCCGCGCGATCACTACATCGAAAAAAATCTGCCCAGCGTGTTCGCCGGCACCGACTTCCAGGACTGGCTGCAGGCCCGCGGCATCGACACGATCAGCGTGATCGGCTACATGACCCACAACTGCGACGCCTCGACCGTGTTCGAAGCCGCGCATCTTGGCTATCACGTCGAATTCCTGCACGACGCCTCGGGTTCGCTGTCGTACGAAAACAGCGCCGGCTTCGTCAGCGCCGAGGAGATCCACCGGGTGTTTTCGGTGGTGTTCCAAAGCCGCTTCGCCGCGGTGGCGAGCACGGACGAATGGATCGATGCGGTACGAAGCGGCGCGAGCCTGCAGGTCGATAATCCGTATGCGTCGAATCAGCGGGCTCGCGCGCGCAAAAAGATCGCGGCCTGATTTGGTGGGTTGTTCGATGGGTTGAGTGAAACGATGAAGCCTCGCGCAAGCGAGGCTTCATGGTTATCTGTGGATAGAAGGCGACAGCGGCGCCGAAGCGATGGCTTTTCAGTTCTGCGCCAAAACGCCCAACACCGCCTCATCCGCCACCCCCGACACGATCCGCGCCGCGCCGGCGGCATCCCACAGGATGAAGCGCAAACCGGCCGCGTCGGCCTTCTTGTCCAGGCGCATGCGCGCGAGCAGCGCCTGCGGATCGAGCCCGGCCGGAATCGCGGTCGGCAGGCCCAGGCGTTCGAGCAGGCGTTGCAGACGATCGGCATCGGCCGAACCGGCGCGACCCAGCGCGGTCGACAATCGCGCCGCCAGCACCATGCCGACCGCGACCGCTTCGCCGTGATTCAAGCCATCGCCGGTAGTGCCGGCATAGCCTTGCTCGGTTTCGATCGCATGGCCGAAGGTGTGGCCGAAATTGAGCATGGCGCGGTCGCCGCGTTCGAACGGATCGCGCGCGACCACCTCGGCCTTGTAGCCGCAACTGCGCGCGATCGCCTCGGCCAGCGCCTCGTCGTCGCGCGCCAGCAGCGCGTCGGCCTGCTGTTCCAGCCAGACCAGGAAACTCGCGTCGAAGATCGCGCCGTACTTGACCACTTCGGCCAGGCCCGCGCGCAGTTCGCGCTCGGGCAGGCTGCGCAGCGCGGCGGTGTCGGCGATCACCGCGCGCGGCGGATGGAAGGCGCCGACCAGGTTCTTGCCGGACGGCAGGTCGACCGCGGTCTTGCCGCCGACCGAGGAATCGACCATCGCCAGCAAGGTGGTCGGCAATTGCACGCAGTCGATGCCGCGCATCCAGCAGGCCGCGGCGAACCCGGCCAGATCGCCGACCACGCCGCCGCCGAGCGCGATCACGGTCGCGTCGCGGGTCGCGCCCAACTCGGCCAGCGCGTGCAGGCATTCGCCGAAACGGGCCAGGGTCTTTTCGTGTTCGCCCGAGGGGATCACGAAGCTCGCCACGCTCAACTGCGGCTTGGTCGCGTTCAAGGCCTGTCGCACACGATCGAGATAAAGCGGCGCGACGTTGCGATCGCTGACGATCAACGCATGCCGCCCGCGCAGCGGTTTGGCCAGGCGCGCGCCGTCGTCGAGCAGGCCGGGGGCGATCTCGATGCTGTAGCTGTTGTCGCCTGCGACTTCGACCTTGCGGACCGCGCTCATGGATTGACCTCGGAAACGGATGGGGACGGCGGCGCGGCGACGCGCTGCCAATGACGATCTAGCGCGAGCGCGAGCTGGGTCGCGGCTTCGGCCGCGGTCATCGCGGCGGTGTCGAAACGCAGGTCGGCGACTTCGGCATAGAACGGCGCGCGCGCCTGGGCCAGATCGCGCAGCACCTGTTCGCGGTCGCCGCGCGCGAGCAACGGCCGGCTGCGATCGGCGGCGAGCCGTTCGAGCTGCTGTTCGACGCTGACCTGCAACTGCACCACGAACCCGCGTTCGCGCAGCAGCCGGCGGTTGTCGGCGGCGAGCACCGCGCCGCCGCCGGTGGCCAGCAGCAGACCGTCGGTTTGCAGCAGTTCGGCGAGCACCGCGCTTTCGCGCGCGCGAAACCCGGCCTCGCCCTCGTGTTCGAAGATCGCGGTCACGCTGGCGCCGGTGCGTTGCTCGATTTCGCGGTCGGCGTCGGCCAGGCGCAGGCCGTAGCGCTCGGCCAGGCGCTTGCCGATGCAGGTTTTGCCGGCGCCCATGGGGCCGACTAGGATCAGATTGCTCGCCGGATTCATGCCGCGATTGTAGGCCAGCCCGGCCCGCGCTTGCGTGGCCTTAACGCGGACCGGCCTAGGCTCTGCGTTCCGTCGCCGCCCCGCGCGCGCGGCGGCCGCGTCGACTCAATCGTTTCATCCATAACCGTTTCCAGGAGAAAGCCCATGTCGGTCGCCAAGGTCATCGAACTCAACAGTTCCTCCACGCTCGGCATCGAGGACGCGGTCAAGACCGGCCTGGCCAAGTGCGCCGAATCGGTCAAGGACATCCAGGGCGCCTGGGTCAACGACATCAAGGTCGTCACCGATGCCGCCGGCAACGTGCAGGAATGGCGGGTCAACCTGAAGGTTACGTTCGTGGTGAAGTAAGCCGCGGTAACGCGAGCTGCCGCGCGGTCTTCGTGCGGATCGGCCTTCGGGTCGGAACGATGACCCCGGGGTCCCGCAACGCGGGGCGTCGGGGTTTTGTTTTTGCTCGTCATTGCCGCGAACGCGGGCTCCGCTTTACTTCGGCGAAGCCGAATATCCAGGGCTCTACCGAATCTGAGGCGCCATGTCTGGTCACACCGCCTTTTGCTCGTCATTCCCGCGAACGCGGGAATCCAGCGACTTGAACGTAGGTCAGGCAGACGTCGTCGTTACCGATGTAGCGCCAAAGTCACTGGATTCCCGCCTTCGCGGGAATGACGGTAGGTGGGAGCGTGGTTATTGGTTATTAAAGATCTAATTCGCCAAACCCACGCACCCATCAAACCACCCGCCGCCCCTCATCCAACCTCACCGTCCAATCCGCGATCCCCGGCAACTCAGCCAACGCCTGCCGGCTGACCCGCTCGAACAGGCTCACGAACCGTTCGACCTGCTCCCGCGTCATCGCCTGACGCTGCGGCCGTTTCGCCTGCATCGCCTGCTCCTGCTGCCAACGCCACTCGGCGACGATGCCGAACCCCGGTGGTTGCAGAAACAGCAGTCGATCCAGGCGCGACCACAACGCCGGATAGGCTTGCGCCAGCGCACGATTGCAATACGCGCGCCACGCGCCGTCGCGATCGTGCTCGCGTTCCAGCGCATTGATCGGGGCGCGCAAGGCATCCTCGTCCTGCGCCGGCGTTTTCAGAAACCAGCCCTCGAACACGGTCAGATCGACCGCGCCGACGCGGCGCCAGTGCGACGGCGACACGCGCGTATCGCGCAGCTTGTCGAAACGCGGCAAACGCGTGGGCTCGCCCGCGCGCAGGCGGTCGAGCACGTCGCAGCCCAGGCCCAGATCGTGGGTGCCCGGCGGCCCGCGCGTGGCCAGCAAGGGATGCACCGCGCGACCCAGGCGCAGGCGTTCGCCGCGGCCCAGGTAGAAGTCGTCGATCGACAGCGCCGCGATGGACAGTCCGCGCTGCCGCGCCAATGCCGCCACTTGCCGCGCCAGCGTCGATTTGCCGCTGCCCTGCACGCCGCAGATCGCGTAGATTCGCGCATCCGCCGCCAGCGCATCGTCCAGCACCGCGGCGACCAGCGCTGCATCGAAACCCGCGGTGGCGGGGCTGCTTTCGACGGACGGATGTTCGGCGGACAGATGCAGGCGCGGCGACATGGGATCACAATAGCGCAATGACCACGACCCACGACCTGCTCAACGAAGCCCTCGCCACCTTCGACACCCTGTTCGAAGAAGCCCGCGTCGCCGGCGAGCCCGACCCCACCGCGATGACCGTCGCGACCGCCTCGCTCGACGGCCGTCCGTCCGCGCGCACCGTGTTGCTCAAGGCCCACGACGCGCGCGGTTTCGTTTTCTACACCCATCTCGACGGACGCAAGGGCCGCGAATTGCAGGCCAATCCGCACGCGGCGCTGTTGTTCCACTGGCCGCGGGTGCGGCACGCGGTGCAGGTGCGGGTCGAGGGCGCGGTGGAAATCGTCGGCGACGCCGAGGCCGACGCGTATTTCGCCACCCGCGCGCGCGGCAGTCAGCTCGGCGCGTGGGCGTCGAAGCAATCGGAAACCCTGGACGGCCGCGACACCTTCGAACAACGCCTGGCCCAGGTCGAACAGCAGTTCGAAGGCCGCGAGATTCCGCGGCCGCCGCGCTGGACCGGGCTGCGCGTGCGTCCGGAAAAGATCGAATTCTGGTACGGCGCCGATTTCCGCCTGCACGAGCGCTGGCTGTACGAATCCGATCGCGCCGGCGAGTGGTCCAAGCGGATGCTGTATCCGTGAAGGCCGGTTGGAGCGTGCGTCGCGCCGAAGCGGCGGATCGGGCCGCGTGGTCGCTGCTGCGCGAAGCGCTGTGGCCGCAGGAAGACGCCTCGCGCCATGCCGACGAGATCGACGAGCTGCTGGCGCGCCTGCACAACGCGGCGGCGTTTCTCGCGCTCGACGCCGACGGCATCGCGCGCGGCTTCGCCGAAGCGACGTTGCGCGGCGATTACGTCAACGGCACCGACGGCTCGCCGGTCGGGTTTCTAGAAGGCTGGTACGTGCAGCCCGAGTTCCAGCGCGAAGGCGTCGGCCGGGCCTTGATCGAAGCGGTGGAGCGCTGGACCGTGCAATGCGGTTGCAGCGAACTGGCGTCCGACGCGTTGCTCGACAACCTCGACTCGCATCGCGCGCACGAGGCGTGCGGCCTGAGCGAAACCGAACGCGTGGTGTACTTCCGCAAGCGTCTGCGCGCCGACGGCTGACCGGCCGCCGTCGCGCTCAGCGCTCGCGCTTGTACCAGAACGCTTGATCGATGCGCGCCATGCCGGCGCGTTCGTAGAACCCCACCGCCTCGGGAACCGAGGCCAGGATCAGGCTCACGGTCGGACCGAGTTGGCGGCGGGCTTCGTCGAGCAGGCCCTTGCCGATGCCCAGGCCTTGTGCGGTCGGCGATACGGCGAGTTCGGACAGATAGCAAGACCACGAGAAGTCGGTGAAACACCGGGCCACGCCGATCAGTTCGCCGTGCGCGTGATCGCGGCGCGCGGTCACGATCAGGTTGGCGTGATCGAGCATGGTCTGCAGGCGGGCCGTGTCGTCGACCGGGCGGATCGCGCCGAGGCCGGAATCGACCAGCACGCGGCGAAAATCGGCGACCTCGATCGTGGCTTCGCGGGCGTAGACGATGGCGGGCGATGGGCTCATGCGCGGCAAGATCGCATCGGGGGTGGGGGTGCGCAATTGATGTTCGTCATGTTCGAGATTCGAGATTCGAGATTCGAGATTTGAGATTGGGAACCCGTGGCTTTTGGCTTGGGATCAAGATCAAGATCGAGATCGAGATCGGGGTTTGGTATTCGCGACTGGCTGCGAACCACGCAGCTTCCAGCCGAGCTCCGAGGTCTTTTGTGGGAGGGGCTTCAGCCCCGACGCTTTCGTCTCAGATCGCCGCATCCACTGATGAGTAGTCGGCATCATCGCGGCTGAGCGAAAAGCATAGGGGCTGAAGCCCCTCCCACAAAAGACTTCGCAGACCTTTCAGGTTTTGCAGGACTGGCGCCAGAAGCGACAGCGATTTCGGCACGCGGGGATACCGCCCTCAGCCGGCCCTTCGCTTAGCCCATCCCTCAATCACCTCGCCCAACGCATCCAGCCCCGCCGTCAGCGCCGCCGGCCCGGGCTGCAGGATGATCGGCGACTTGATCTCGTGCAGTTCGCCGTCGCGCACCGCCGGCACCTCGCTCCAGCCTTCGCGCGCGGCGACTTGCTCGGGACGGAATTTCTTGCCGCACCAACTGCCCAGGATCAGTTCGGGCGCGCGGCGCACCACGTCCAGCGGATCGGCCAGGATGCGGTCGCGCGCGAGCGACATCGCCGCGTGCTCGGGAAACACGTCGTCGCCGCCGGCGATGCCGACCAGTTCCGAGACCCAGCGGATGCCGGTGATCTGTGGCGTGTCCCATTCCTCGAAATACACCTTCGGCCGCCGCGGCAGCGCGGCGGCGCGTTCGCGCGCGAGGGCGATGCGCTGTTCCAGTTGCGCGACCAGCGCGCCGGCGCGGTCGCCCGCGCCGACCAGCGCGCCGAGCCGATGCACGTAATCGAGGATGCCCTCGACGCTGCGGTGATTGCTGATCCACACCTCGATGCCGTGCTTGATCAGCGCGCTGGCGATGTCGGCCTGGATATCGGAAAACCCGATCACGAAATCCGGGCGCAGCTTGAGGATCTCGCCGATCTTGGCGCTGGTGAACGCGCTGACCTTGGGCTTTTCCTTGCGCGCGATCGCCGGGCGCACGGTGAAGCCGCTGATGCCGACGATCCGGTCCTGCTCGCCGAGCAGGTACAGGGTTTCGGTGGGTTCCTCGGTGAGGCAGACGATGCGTTGCGGGCCCATGCGGCCTTTGCGGTGAGTAAGGAAGCGCGATTGTCGGTCAGCGCGGGATTTGGCGCGAGGTCGCGGCCTGGCTTGCGGCGCATGGCGCGACCGCGAAACCGCGCACTTTGGCTGCACTGCAGCAATTAATCCGCGAAAAGCCCGCCGCATTCACCGCAATCTCGCCCATTCATCACAATTCACCCCCGTATGGTGCGCTGCGGCGTGCCAGAACCATACCCGTTCGTACAGTCGACGCGTCAGTACCGCTGACGTCCACACACGATCGGGAGGGATCATGTCGCGACTCCGTTTAGGCCGCCTGCTCGGCGCGCCCTTGCTTTGGGCCGGCCTGTTGTTGGCCAGCGCGTTTCCGGCCGCGGCCGACGATTACACCAAGACCCGCTACCCGGTGGTGCTGGTGCATGGCTTGTTCGGTTTCGATTCGATCGCCGGGGTCTACGGCTATTGGTTCGGCATTCCGCAGGCGCTGACGTCCGGCGGCGCCAAGGTGCATGTCGCCCAGGTCACCGCGGCCCAGTCCAACGAAGTGCGCGGCGAAGAGCTGATCGATCAGCTCGAAACCCTGCAGGCGCTGCATGGCTACAGCAAGTTCAATCTGATCGGCCACAGCCAGGGCGGCCCGACCGCGCGTTACGTCGCGGCGGTGCGGCCGGATCTGGTCGCGTCGATGACCTCGATCGGTTCGCCGCATGCCGGCAGCAAGGTCGCCGATTTCGTCGGCACCGCGCTGCCCGAAGGCTCGCCCTTGCGTCCGCTGGTGGCGTCGTTCGTCAACGCCTTCGCCGATCTGATCGGATTGGTGTCGGGCAGTAACACGCCGCAGGATTCACTGGCCGCGTTGAAGGCGCTCGACAGCGCCGGCTCGGCGCGTTTCAACGCGCGCTATCCGCAAGGCAAGCCGAGCACCGCCTGCGGCGCGGGCGCGGCGAAGGTCAACGGCGTCGGTTACTACTCGATGGGCGGCACCTCGCGTTCGACCAACGTGTTCGACGGATCGGACGTGGCGATGGTCGCCGGCGGCCTGTTGTTCGGCGGCGAAGCCAACGACGGCCTGGTCGGCCGCTGCTCCTCGCATTGGGGCCAGGTGCTGCGCGACGACTACGACTGGAATCATCTCGACGAGGTCAATCAGATCGCCGGTTTGCGCGGAGTCTTCAGTTCCAGCCCGACCAGCGTCTACCGCGCTCACCTCAACCGCCTCAAGAACGCCGGTCTGTAATCGATGCGGCCCAAGGCGCTCACGATCGCGGCGGGCCTTGCGCTCGCCGCGGTCCTTTCGGCGTGGTGGTGGGGTTCGGCGCCGTGGCTGGATTCCAAGCCGCTGGTCAGCGAGACGGATGCCGGTCCGATCGGCGAGCCAAGCGAGCCAAGTGAATTTGCGCCGCACGACGAACGCACCGCGAATGCATCCGCGACCGCGCCGTCGTCCGGCGATTCGCTGCGCGATACCGAGGTCGACGGCGCGCTGCGCCTGGACGCGCGCGGCCAGCCCTTGCCCGATCGCGAACTGCGCCGCCTGTTCGATTACTTCCTGGCCCGCAGCGGCGAGCAGTCGCCCGAGGCGATCCGGTCGGCCTTGTTCGAGTATTTGCAGAGTCAATCGTCAGCGCAGGGACTGCGGCCCGAAGCATTGGCGACGGTGCTGGCCTGGTTCGATGCCTATGTCGCCCTGGAACGCGATTCGATCAGCATCGCCCAGCGCGAACCCGAGCCGGCGGCGGCGATGGCGCGGGTGCGGTCGCTGCGCCGCGAACGCCTGGGGCAGGTGCTCGCGGACAACTGGTACGCGCAGGAAGAACGCGACTACGATCGCGCCGATGCGCGGCGCAAGCTGTGGGCCGATCGCAGCCTCGACCCGGCCACGCGCGAACGCCGCCTGGCCGAACTCGGTGCCGATCTGGACCCGCAACAGCGCGAACTGCAAGCGCAGAGTGCACGACTCGACGTAGCGATGCAGCAAAGCCGCGAGTTCGAACGCAATCGCACCGATGCGGGCACGCGTTTCGCCGAGCGCGAAGCGCTGTACGGCCGCGAGGCCGCGCAACGTCTGGCCGAACTCGATCAACGCAAGGCGCGATGGAACGACCGGGTGCGCAGCTATGCCGCGCAGCGCCAGCGGGTGCTGGCCGACGTCAACCTCAGCGATGCGCAGCGCCAGCAGCGCCTGTCCGGCTTGATGCAGGGATTCGATCCGAACGAACGTCGGCGCGTGGATGCGTTGACCCGCAACGGGATGTTGCCGGGGCAGTGAGGTGGCGTTGTCGATTCGTAGACGTGGCCTGCGCCGTTGGCCCGAGGTCGTTGTCGCGGCTCACGCCGCTCCTACAGGAAGCCCATGTAGGAGCGGCGTAAGCCGCGACCGCGAAACCCCGCCCACGTCGCTGCGATGAGGGCGCGACGGCGCCTCACGTTGCCGCGCCGCAATGCAACTTCAGAAGAAATCCCGATTGAACTTCAACAAATGCCGCTTTCCATCCTCACCGACCACCGTCACCTCGAAGCGCAGCGTATCCGGCGGCGACACCGTCGCCACGCCGACGTAATCCAATAGCTCGCCATCGCGCATTTCGCGCACCGCCACGTCCTGCTTGCGCCCGAGCAGATCGCCCACGCTGATCGCGACCTTCGCCGGCAACGACACCGAGGTCGCGTCGTCGCCCTTGCGCAAAGACACCACTACCAACACGGTGCGCGCGTCGTGGGCGGCGCCGTAACGTTGGGCGATGGCCGGCGACAACTGCGCGGTCTGGATCGCGCTGGCGCGAATGCTGACATCGCCCGCGCGCACCACCTCCTCGCTGCGCGCGGCGTTGCCGTCGGGCTGCCGCGCCGAGGGTTCGCGCCCGCAGCCCGCGAGCAAGGCCAATACGCAGCCAATCAAGAAATATCGGGCGACGCGGTTCATTCGTTGGCCGCCGACAGTTCGCGTCCGCGCCGGGTCGCCGCGGCGATCGCGCTATCGACCAATTCGCGGAAACCGCCGGCTTCGAAGGTCTCGATCGCGGCCTGGGTGGTGCCGCCGGGCGAGGTCACGCGCGTGCGCAAGACTTCGGCGGGCTCCTCGCTCTGGGTCAGCATGGTCGCCGCTCCGAGCAAGGTCTGCCGCACCAGCGCGCGTGCCGCCTCGCTCGACAGGCCCTGGATCTGGCCGGCCTGCTGCATTGCTTCGGCGAGCAGAAACACATAGGCCGGGCCGCTGCCGGAGACCGCGGTCACCGCGTCCATCTGCGCTTCGTCATCGATGCGCACGGTCGGTCCGACCGCGTCGAGCAGACCGGCGGCCTGATCGAACCGTGACGCCGCGGCGGCATTGGCGTACAGGCCGGTGATGCCCACGCCAAGCAAGGCCGGCGTGTTCGGCATCGCCCGCACCACCGCGACCTCGCCGCCGAGCCAACGGTTGAGCTGGCTGGCGGTGATGCCGGCGGCGATCGAAATCGCCAGCGGACGCTGCGCGCGTGCCTGCTCAGCCAGGGATGCGCAGACTTCGCGCATCACCTGCGGCTTGACCGCCAGCAACCACACCGACGCGCCCTCGGCCGCGGCTTGCGCATTATCGAAACAGGCCACGCCGAAATCGCGCTGCAGCGCTTCGCGCAAGGCCGCGACCGGCTCGGCCACGCGGATGTCGCCCGCCGCCACGCCGCGCGCGACCAGGCCGCCGATCAGGCTGCGCGCCATATTGCCGCCGCCGATGAAAGCGACCGGGCCGATGGGAAGGGAAGAGGGTTCGGACATGAGCGACCACGCGGTTGAAGAATCCGGCTCAGGATAACAACCGCGGTGGCTGTCCGCCGTCGCTGGCTCGCGCTTGCCGCGCTGTGCGTGAGTGGGCGAATGCGGCGGTTGACCGGAGTTCGCACCGGCACGGCGTCGCACAGGCCGTACAGATCGCGCATGTCGCGCATGTCCGTCGGGTTTGTTCGATCGTCGCGCCGACGCGGACGAGTGGGGCGCCGACGACTGCCAAGGTCGGCCGAGCGCACGGTGCTAACCTGCTGGCGATCGATCGGTCACCGCCCATCCACCCAACCGTTCCAGGTCGCCGCCATCAGCATCAGCCTCTACTACGACGCGAAACGGGAGCTTCCGTTGAACGACGCCGAACAGCGGCGCCTGGATGCGATCGTCGCCGAATTCGGCAAGTCCGCCGAGATCGAGCGCTATGAAACGTCAGGCAAGGGGCTCAACTGGGAAAGCTTCACCCTTTACGGCGCGGACCGATTGCGCGACGGCAAGGTGTTGGCCGGCGCGACCAAGCTGCCCGACAACAAGGCATTCGCGGTCCACCAGGGCGCGCGCCACTGGGTCGATTGCCTCAACCGGATCCGTCGCGAGGTATTGGCCGATGCGGTCTGGAGTGTGCAGATCGACGACAAGGCGCTGTTGTGGGACGACAAGAGCGGCTGGCACGACGAAGCCTCCGACGGACTCGCCGCGTTGTGGTTGGGTTGCCTGCTGAGCGCCCCGTTGCGGTTGTTCGCTCGCTGAGCGGCGCCGCTGTCGGTATCGCCTGATTCCCGAATCCCGACTCACCTTGACTCACCCCGTCGCCCGCACCCGCGCCCCGAACAACGCCGTGCCGATCCGCACCATCGTCGCGCCCTCGGCGATCGCGATCGCATAGTCGTCGCTCATGCCCATCGACAAGGTGTCCACCGCCGCGCCGTGCTCCGCCGCGAGCGCATCGAACAGCGCCTTGGCCTTGGCGAACGCCGGCCGCCGCAGCGCCGGGTCGTCGTGCGGGGTCGGGATCACCATCAGCCCGCGCAGCCGCAGCCGCGGTTCGGCCGCGATCGCCGCCGCCAGGACCGGCACGTCCTCGGGCCGGCAGCCGTGCTTGCTGGCCTCGTCGTCGATATTGACCTGGACCAGCACGTTCAAGGGCGCCGCCTGCGGATCGCGGTGGCGGGCCAGGGCGGTCACCAGCTTGGCCCGGTCGACGGTCTGCACCCAATCGAACAGCGTCGCGGCCTGCGCCGCCTTGTTCGATTGCAGATGGCCGATCAGGTGCCACTCCAGCGCCAGACCGGCCGCGGCGGTGCCGGCGATGGCCGCGCGCTTGGCCGCGGCCTCCTGGACGTAGTTCTCACCGAATGCCGTTTGCCCTACTGACGCCAGATTCGCGACCGCTGTCTCATCTTTGGTCTTACTGACCGCAAGCAATCGAGGAACCGGCCTGCCGGCGTCATGCGCCGCGCGCTGCAACTGATGCAAGATATCGTGCAAGACGTGCTCGGGCACGTGGGGAATCCTGTGATGAAGGGGCTGGATCGGCCATGCCGTTCGGGGGCTATACTGCCTCTTGGGGGTGGTTTGGTTCCAGCTTAGAGTTGCATCTGACCACAAAGCGGCTGGGCCCAATGTGGCTGGCTTTAACGGACCCGGCTGACGGGTCCCTGCAGTGCGGGGAGCACGCATGGATATCGCCGAATTACTGGCGTTCTCGGTTAAGAACAAAGCATCCGACTTGCATCTGTCGGCGGGCCTGCCGCCGATGATCCGGGTCGACGGCGACGTGCGCCGGATCAACATTCCGGCCCTGGACCACAAACAGGTCCATGCGCTGGTCTACGACATCATGTCGGACAAGCAGCGGCGCGACTTCGAAGAATTCCTCGAGGTCGACTTCTCCTTCGAAATCCCCGGCCTGGCGCGTTTCCGCGTCAACGCCTTCAACCAGAACCGCGGCGCCGGCGCCGTGTTCCGTACCATTCCCTCCGAAGTGCTGACCCTGGAGGACCTCGGCTGCCCGCCGATCTTCCGTCAGCTGATCGAACAGCCGCAGGGCCTGATCCTGGTGACCGGGCCGACCGGCTCGGGCAAGTCGACCACGCTCGCGGCGATGATCGACCACATCAACAAGAACGAGTACGCGCACATCCTGTCGGTGGAAGACCCGATCGAATTCGTGCATACCTCGCAGAAGTGCCTGATCAACCAGCGCGAAATCCATCGCGACACCCACGGCTTCAACGAGGCGCTGCGTTCGGCGTTGCGCGAAGACCCCGACTACATCCTGGTCGGCGAGTTGCGCGATCTGGAAACCATCCGCCTGGCGCTGACCGCGGCGGAAACCGGCCACTTGGTGTTCGGCACCCTGCACACCTCCTCGGCGGCCAAGACCGTCGACCGCATCATCGACGTGTTCCCCGCCGGCGAAAAACCGATGGTGCGCTCGATGCTGTCGGAATCGCTGCGCGCGGTGATTTCGCAGGCGCTGCTCAAGAAGGTCGGCGGCGGCCGTACCGCGGCCTGGGAAATCATGGTCGGCATCCCGGCGATCCGAAACCTGATCCGCGAGGACAAGGTCGCGCAGATGTATTCGGCGATCCAGACCGGTCAGGGCTACGGCATGATGACGCTCGATCAGCATCTGCAGGATCTGGTCAAGCGCGGCATGATCCTGCGCCCGCAGGCACGCGAGTACGCGAAGGACAAGCGCCTGTTCGACTGATCGCGCGCGCCGGCGCCGCGCTGCGCGCGCCGGCTCGAGCCCTCGGACGAATCGGCCTTGGCACGATTCCCCCTTAGCTCCAGACCTCCCGAGGAGGTAGCCCCATGAATACCCCGGCCCCGACCAACCCGACCACCGCCTCCGGCGCGATCGACTTCACTTCCTTCCTCAAGCTGATGGCGCACCAGCGCGCCTCGGACTTGTTCATCACCTCGGGCATGCCGCCGTCGATGAAGGTCCACGGCAAGATCAGCCCGATCACCCAGAACCCGTTGACGCCGCAGCAAAGCCGCGACCTCGTGCTCAACGTGATGAACCCGCAGCAGCGCGAAGAGTTCGAAAAGACCCACGAGTGCAACTTCGCCATCGGCGTGACCGGCATCGGCCGCTTCCGCGTGAGCTGCTTCTACCAGCGCAACCAGGTCGGCATGGTGCTGCGCCGGATCGAGACCAAGATTCCGACCGTCGAAGAATTGAACCTGCCGCCGATCATCAAGACGCTGGCGATGACCAAGCGCGGAATCATCCTGTTCGTCGGCGCGACCGGCACCGGCAAGTCGACCTCGCTCGCGGCGATGATCGGCTACCGCAATCTGAACTCGACCGGCCACATCATCACCATCGAAGACCCGATCGAATTCGTGCATCGCCACGAAGGCTGCATCATCACCCAGCGCGAAGTCGGCATCGACACCGACAGCTGGGAAGCCGCGCTCAAGAACACCCTGCGCCAGGCGCCGGACGTGATCATGATCGGCGAGGTGCGCACCCGCGAAGGCATGGACCACGCCATCGCCTTCGCCGAAACCGGCCACCTGGTGCTGTGCACGCTGCACGCCAACAACGCCAACCAGGCGATGGACCGCATCATCAACTTCTTCCCGGAAGACCGTCGCAACCAGTTGCTGATGGACTTGTCGTTGAACCTCAAGGGCGTGGTCGCGCAGCAGCTGATCCCGACCCCCGACGGCAAGGGCCGCCGCGTCGCCATGGAAATCCTGCTCGGCACCCCGCTGGCCCAGGACTACATCCGCGACGGCGAAATCCACAAGCTGAAAGAGTTGATGAAGGACTCCGTGCAACTGGGCATGAAGACCTTCGACCAGGCCCTGTTCGAGCTGTACCAGGCCGGCGAGATCAGTTACGAAGACGCGCTGCGTTATGCCGACTCGCAGAATGAAGTGCGCTTGCGGATCAAGCTGGCGCAGGGTGGTGATGCGCGGACTTTGTCGCAGGGGTTGGATGGGGTTGAGGTGGCTGAGGTTAGGTGATTGCGGCCTGTTTCGTCTCACTTAAAAGAAACCCGGCTTAGGCCGGGTTTTTCTTTGCTGTCTTTGGAGTGGATCGGTGGCAAATGTGACATGGCCCCGTACGTACGAAGATCACGTCTTCTACGTCTTGATGGGGGCAGCGGTCAGGTAGATCATCTGCTTGGGTAAGGTTTGGCTCCGGCCTGGGGTGAACTGCACTCAAAGCCGGATATACGACGTCACGGAAGCCTCGTCCGCAGTAGCGGTGTGTTCTCATTGGATGTTAAGCATGATTTCCAGATACCTTTCCCGGCTTGCTTTCCTCGTCTTTGCCTCCATGGGGCTGTCGAGCCTGCCGCTCGACGTATACGCGGTCGATCGCTATTGCGCTCAACGCTTCATGCCCGCAGGCGAGTCGGCTTGCTTCAACACTCTGCTTGAAGCAGAAGCTTTCATAAAAACCGAGCCGGCTACACCGATCGGGAACTCGTTACTTGAACAAGTCGGCCAACGTGGAATCTCCCCGGGCAAGTACCTCTACGAATACGGCGTGCGGAGGCGTGAGCTTGAGGCATTCGTGGGGGACTTCTATCAGGCCGGTAGTCCCTTGGGCACCGTGCGGTGCAATTCCGTCGTGCCTGGCGTCGCGGCGCCCGACGGATCGTTATGGTGCGACGACGAGGCTGCGCTGGCGGAGAGAATAAGAAGGTCTTCTGCTTATGGGACTACTTATCCACCCGGCTTCTACTCAGGATCCTATGACGTCGCCGTGCCTGTGCAGTGGTCGATCGAGTCACCGGAAAACTACAGATATGTAAAGGTCGCAAGAGGGCAGCCTGGGCCCTCGAGGCGGATTTTCCACGTGCAGTTATCGAATGGTGGCACTCACGATTGGACCGTCGCGCGGTTCGATTGGTACCGCTGTCCAGCCCTGTTTCAGGCGTTAGGCGCAAACACGACTACCGAGCCGCCTAAATGGCCGTTGGTGTGCAAAAACAACGCGCGTGGATCGATCACGAAACAATCCGCGCAATACGACTCCTGCTGCAAGGATGGTAATCCGGTAGTCGCTGCAACCGGCAACAAGGAGTACAAAGAATCGGACTTCTCTTGGATAGCTGGAGATTTTGTTCGCAGCTACAACTCCGTGGGCGATTTTCAGCTTAAATCCGGTATGGGAGACAACTGGGCGCATTCGTTCTCGACCCGGCTGATGATGTATCAGGGGTTGCCGCAGACATGGTTGCGATCCGATGGATATTTCGAGTCACTGAACTTGGTCACCGCCGGGAACTATCGCTCCTACAATCGCGAAGGCGTGATCCTGACGCGCGAGCAGGACGCCGTGGCCACGGAGCTGGGGTATTGGCGATTGTCGACTCTTGGCGGCGAGCTGCTCTGGTTCAATGAAACGGGGCGTTTGGTCAGTTTCGACAGAGGCGGGCAGACCTTCAAACTTGAATATTGCGCCGATGCGGATGTGCAAAGTGGCGCCTGTCTTGCTGTCGGCGATCTGCTGCGTATCGTCAGTCCGACCGGTCGTTCTCTGACGATCCTGTATTCGTCTGTAGCGCCTATAAGCAACGAGGACAATGGCGTGCGGATCAGCGCGATTACTCTCGGTGGGGTAGTGCAAGTCGAATACGGCTACGACGCATTGGGACGCCTGATTCTCGCGAGCAAGGGCGGGGCGGCGGCTGGCGAAGGCACGGAATATCTATACGCCGAGCCGGCTCATCTTTGTAAAAATGCGACTGGCTCTACCGTGGCGGGTTGCGATGTCGCCAATTTTCCGCGCTTGTTGACGGGTGTGATTGACGAGGCCGGTCAACGTTATGCCACCTATGAATATGACGAGCTTGGGCGGGTCGTCGTCAGCGAACATGCCGGTGGCGTTGGGAAAGTGGCCCTCAGCTACACGGACGCGGGTCCAGCAACTGTGTCGCTTCCCGATGGTTCGACCAAGCTCTACAACTTCTCGGCTGATATCCGCCAGCCGACCAATATCAGCTTTTCCACAAGCGACGGTTCGACGTCCGGCGTCCAATCGGCAAATTATTCGAACTATCGCCGCACTTGGTCGCAAAGCGCGAGTGGCGCACGTACCACGTATACCTACAATCCGTTCCAGCAGACCAGCCGAAAGGAAGGATTGACGTCGGGTAGCGGTGTGACCGCATACACACGAACGGTAGAGACGGATTGGTTGGCGACTTATTCGAAGCCTGTCGAGCGGCGCACGTTGGACAACACCAATGCACTGGTAGCCAAGTCGAAGTGGACCTACAACGATCGCGGCCAAGCCCTGACATCGACCCAGGTCGATCCAGTCACCGCGGCTGAGCGAACCGTAACCACCGCGTACTGCGATTCCAGCGACGTGACGGCCGGCATCTGCCCGGTCGTGGGCTCGATCAAATCGGTCGACGGCCCTCGCGCCGACGTGAACGACATCGCCAGCTACACCTACTACCCCAGTGATTACGCCGCCTGCGCCACGTCGCCGGCCACCTGTGCCTACCGCAAGGGCGATCTTTGGAAGATCACCAACTCGCTGGGCCACGTTACCGAGTTCCTGCGCTACGACTACAGCGGCCGCCTGCTTTCCAGCAAGGACGCCAACGGTGTCGTCACCGATATGGACTACCTGCCGCGCGGCTGGTTGGCCAGCACGAAGGTGCGCGGCCCCGACGCCGGTTCCGAAACCGATGACGTGATTACCCGCTATGAGTACGACCTCATCGGACAGGTCAAGAAAGTCATCCAGCCCGACGGCGCCTTCATCCGCTACGAGTACGACGCGGCGCACCGTCTGACCGATATCTACGACAACGCCGGCAACCGCATCCACTACACGCTCGACGCCGCCGGCGCGCGGACCAAGGAAGACACCCGCGACAGCAACGGCGCGCTGAAGCGCACGTTGTCGCGGATCTACAACCAACTCGGTCAGTTGAAAACCGCCAAGACGGCCTACGATCACCCGACCGGCTTCACCTACGACGCCAGCGGCAATGGCGATGTCACCACCGATGCCCTCGGCCGTAAGGTCGACAACGATTACGATCCGCTCAATCGTCTGGCCAAGACCTTGCAGGACGTCGGCGGCATCAACGCCAAGACCGAGTTCAAGTACGACGCGCTGGATCGCCTGACCAAGGTCACCGATCCGAAGAATCTCGACACCACGTATGCCTACAACGGCTTCGGCGATCAGGTGCAGCTGATCAGTCCCGATACCGGCGTGTCGACCTATACCTACGACAGCGCCGGCAATCGCAAGACCGAAACCGACGCGCGCAACATCACGCGCACCTACAGCTACGACGCGCTCAACCGCCCGACCGCTGTCGCATACCCGACCACCAGCCTCAACGTGGGTTACGAGTACGACGCAGTGCCCATCGTTTGCGCCGCGGGCGAGACCTTCGCCAAGGGCCGCTTGTCGCTGATCACCGATGCGAGCGGCAGCACCCAGTACTGCTACGACCGCTTCGGCCGCATGGTCCGCAAGGTGCAGACTACCAACGGCAAAGTGTTCGTGGTGCGCTATGCGTACACGCTGGCGGGGCAGTTGAGCAGCCTGATCTATCCCGACGGCGCGGTCGTGACCTATCAGCGCGACGCGCAGGGCCGCATCAGCCAGATCGACACCAAGCGCGCGGTCGCGGGCGCGGCGACCGAAGTGCTGTTGAGTCAGGCCACGTATCACCCGTTCGGCCCGACCGCGGGCTGGACCTATGGCAACGGTCGTACCTTCGCGCGTCCGGTCGATCTGGATTACCGCACCACGGCCGTCATCGATCCGTCCGCCGGTGGTCTATCGGTCGGTTTTGGCTTCGATGCGGTCGGCAATATCGACAAGCTCACGCCCGCAGGTGCGACGAATGCGCTGTTGACCTTCAGCTACGACGCGCTGAATCGATTGACCGCATTGCGCGATGGGCCGACCAATACGGCGATCGAGGCGTATACCTATGACGCCACCGGCAATCGTCAGAGCGTCACCACGGCTAATGGCACCAAGACGTATACGTACCCGACCGATAGCCATCGTCTGGCTCAGGCTGGTGCGGATAGTCCGCGCAGCTATGACGCCAGCGGTAATTCCATCCAGATCGGTGGGAACAGCTTTGTTTATAACGATGCTGGTCGTAGTAGCGAACTCAAACAAGGGGCCACCCTCGTTCAGACCTACGTCTATAACGGTAAGGGTGAGCAGGTTCGCAAATACACCGCGGCCAATGATCGCTACACGGTCTATGACGAAACCGGCCATTGGCTGGGTGATTACGATGGAAGCGGCAACGCGATTCAACAGGCGATCTGGATGGACTTGTTGCCTGTTGGCTTGCTGGATGGAGCTCAGTCGCAACAGATGCTTTATTACGTGGAGCCTGACCACCTAAGCACGCCGCGTAGTGTCATCAACCCTACTTCGAACGTAGCGGTTTGGAATTGGGATTTGAAGGGTGAGGTATTTGGAGGGAGTCAACCCAGTCAAGATGCCGATCAGGATGGCAAGGCGTTTGTTTTAGACATGCGTTTTCCCGGTCAATTTATTAACTCGATATCTGGGATAAGCTATAATTACTATCGCAATTATGATCCTGCTTCTGGGCGTTATGTTGAAAGTGATCCTATTGGCCTCGCTGGCGGATTCAGTACGTACTCTTATGTATTTGGACGTCCCTTGCAGTTCATTGACCCGCGAGGTTTGGAGTTACAATGCGTCAATGGCGAAAACGCCATACGCGAATACAATATTGTTACCGGTAAAATCGAGAATATGGGTTATCGAGCGGCTGTATTTTGCAATGGTGGCGGAGGGTCGTGTAAGTACGCCTGCGTGAATGACAAGGCGAGGTGCGATTCCCAAGTGGCTCTTTATCCATATGCCGTCGCTGCTGCGTGTGCCCTTATAAGTGGCGGGCGAAGTGGTGGGGTGGCCGGTTTTAGAGCAAGCACGGCGTGTGGTTTTTTTACCGCGTCTATTGATTCCAGTAAGCTTCCGGATGCTTGTCGCTATATTTACCGCCAGTGTGTCGATCGATGCGATAATTGCGTGAAAGACTAGTTTTTTTGAGCTAAGAGAATGAATTTACTTAAGGCTTTTTTCTATCTGGCGACTTCGCTGATTCCTGTGGTTGGGGTTTTGCTTTTGGTAGGGGGCGAGCGGTTGTTCGCATCGGCGGAGGGGCGGGCAATGTTTTTCTTGTCGCTGATAGTTGGAGTTATGATTCCGAAGGTTTTAAGTGGCCGGAGTGGTGGCGGCTAGAAAATTTGTTTAGTTCGCTCCCGGCGACGTTCTCCAAGACGCTCTGCACGAGTTCTTGGATAACGGAACAGGGGCGGAATGGACTTTCGGAAATAGTCTCTCTCGCTCCTGTTCGCTCGCCAAATTAGGGGTCGGAGTGGACTTTCAAGCAGCTCGTGCAGGGGAGTTGGATTGCGTAAAGAATCCCCTTACGTTTGGGCAAATTAGGGGTCGGAGTAGGCTTTCGAAAAAGTCTACTCCGACCCCTATTCCCGACCCCTATTCCCGTATTGGGATCATTAAGATGCGTAGCTTGTTTGCCGTTGGTGTTCTGATCGCCTGTAGCGCATGCGGAAACGCTGACCTTCAGCGCGTTGCTTGTGGCGAGATGCCGAAGCTTGATCAGTTGAGTGGTGTCGAACGGCAAGTCATCGAAGATGCAGTGAAGCGGAATAAGTCGGAATGCGGGCCGAATTTTTCCGAATGCATTGCGACTGTGCAAAGAAAGAACGAACTAATGGTTCGCCTACAGACGAAGGTCTTTGATCCAAAATCCAAGAAGTGCGTCTCCATCATTGGCGGCACATGGTTCGAGAGATATTCTCCTAGTGGTGTTCACCAGGAAACGCTACGTAGTTTTTAGTGCACTCCGTGAATGGAGTTGCGGGCAACGGTTCCAAGCTCGCGTCCTGATCTCGCATAACAACAAAGCCCGCATCGCGGGCCTTGTCGTTTGTGGTGAAGTGGTTGGTTACGACTGGCTGGCCAGCATCGAGTCGAGCACCTGTGCGATGGCACGTTGCTTGGCCGCTGGCAACGCTTGGATTTGTTCGAGCTGCTGTTGCAGCTTCGGCGCCGGCCCGCGCTTGCCGGTGCGCTTAGCCGGGTTGCCGAGCAGTTCTTCGACGGTCACGGCCAGCAATCCCGCCAGGCGCGGCAGATGCGAGATAGGCACGCGGCGTTTGCCGCTCTCGTAGGCGGTAACGGTCGAAAAAATAGGGGTCAGAGTAGACTTTTTCCGAAAGTCCACCCGGCCCCTCATTCGGCGGTGTGCGAAAATTGATGCAATCTGACCACTTCCAACAGTTGGCCGACAAGAAATGAAAGACATCCCGGACTGGACCGGTGACTGCTACATCACCGTGCATGATGACGATAACTCTACGTTCGAAGGCGTGGTCGAATTACTTCGCCGCTGCATTGGTTTCGGACTGGACAATGCACAGGGGTGGGCGCGGCATATCACTCGTAATGGCAGCGCGCAATTGGGGCCGTGGACACCCGCGATCGCGCAGTCGATTCTCGATGAGATGGCGCGCCTGGCCCCCATGTATGGCTGCCGCACACTCCACGCGGTGCTGGAGGCATCGCCCGAGCAGGCCGCGCCCGCCAGGCCGCGTCCGACGCAAAAAGCGCATCAAATCCTCAATGAGCTCTTTGACGGCTGGCCTTGCGACAGTCTGGTTATCGTCAAGCGCGAGTTTCCTGCCTACCTGCGCGTAGATGTGCAGAAGGCGTTGGATTCGCTGACGATGGGTGTGCGCCGTGTAGGTGTCCACAGCCGTAATCGTTACGACGCATCGGACTTGGCCGCGTTGGTCTCCGAACGGGATCAGGCCAAATTGATCGGAGCACTCCAGTTCGAGGATATCGACATCGGAGAGGAGCAGCCCGTGCGCTTGGCGACGAATTGCCTTTCGCTGATCAATGATGAAAAGACACCGCTGGCCATCTGGGTCAACCTGCGCTCAGATCACTCCGATAGCCAGCAGTTGAGCGTGGAAATCATGGCGCCTCCCGGCGACGAGGCCGCTGTAAAAACAGGGGCAATGCTCGATGCGATCGAGGCGGCCGTGGCGCACGGCCGAAGCTACCGCGGCAAGGTGCTGTCGCTGGAGGCAAGCCAGAGCTTCAGTGGCCTGTCGGCGAACTCCTTGACAGTCCACTTCCGCTCGCCAGTCGCGGAGCATGAGCTCGTTTTGCCGGATGCCGTCAGGTTCGCGTTGGACCGGCACATCATTCGCTTCGCCGCCGAACGCGATGCGCTCAAGGCACTCGGTCAGTCCGGACGCAAAGGCGTGCTGTTGTACGGGCCACCCGGCACGGGCAAGACCCATACCATCCGCTACCTTGCTGAGCGCCTGAAAGACCACACCACGTTTCTGGTGACCGCTGAACAAGTGGGGCTGATTGATGTTTACTTCCGACTGGCCCGCTTGTTCGCGCCATCGGTCATCGTGATAGAAGATGCCGATCTGATCGCTCGTCAGCGTGAGGAAATGAATTCCGCCTGCGATGAGGTAATGCTCAATCGCCTGTTGAACGAGATGGACGGCTTGCGATCCGATGCCGATATTTTCGTGATTATGACCACGAACCGACCACAGGCCCTGGAAGCTGCGTTGATTCAGCGTCCAGGGCGCATAGATCACGCTATTGAAGTGCCGGTTCCAGATGCCGCATGCCGGAGGCAGTTGCTGCGTCTGTACGGAGGCAGTTTAGTCATCGAGTCAACGGCCTTCGAGAAGCTGGTTGAACGCACTGATGGAGTGAGCGCGGCTTTCATCAAGGAAATCGCGCGCCGCTTGGCCCAGCAATCCATCGGCGCCGGACACCCAGGTCAAATCGATGCAGCGGATCTGGAAGCGGTTCTGGAAGAAATGCTTTCCGAGCGCGATGGTTTGAATTTGCGCTTGCTGGGTGGCTCGCCAAGCGCGGCAGCGGGTGGGAGCTGAGCGTCAGAGTTCCTCATCCGTATCGAACAGATGGCGAAAGTATTACTCTAGCGTGTGCGTGTAGGAATTCCCTCGAAATTCGAAAATTCTCGGTATCGCTATGGCGGTTGACGGCGCCGCTTCCGGTTCGTCAGTACAGAATAGGGCGGGCGAACTTTCCCGAAAGTCCACTCTACCTCCTGATTTGCGGTGCATATCCTGCTGGGCTCCGTGACTATGAATAATTTTTGGCTAAGCGTGAGTTCTATGTTGTTATTTTTTGGTGCCGTAGGCTGCTCATCGAAAAACATTCCATGTGGTGGTCGAGTCTCTCCTTCGGGCTTAAAGGGTGATGCGTTGGTCATTGCTAAAAAGGCTATGGCTGAATCATCGAGGTTTTGTGCCGGAACCTCTGAAGGATGCGATTACATAGTGGCTAAGACGCCGAAAGGGTGGTCGGTAGCGGCGACGCGAGTCTCTCTGGTCGACGAAGGATGCTTGAGCGCGATAGGAGATGAAAAGTTCTATAGCTATGACGACTCGGGTGAGCTCCTGGAAACTATTGATGGGCTTTAGCGAGAACTGATTCATCCTTCTGCCGCCGCTGCTTTTTGCCGCGACGAGAGTGGAGCGTGAGTGCTGACGATGGACGTGAGCGTGTACTCGGTTTGTTCAGCCATGCGCGGGAATTCAGGGGCTGAGTGGGCCTTCGGACAAGTCCATTCGCCGGAATAGGCAGGCAGAGTGGATTATAGAAAAAAGTCCATTCCTGCCCCTGTTTGCTGGGCGATCCACGATGCCGCAAGAAACATGCCGTACATGGCGAATGGAACTTACGGAAGCTATCAGGCGGTGCTGAATGAACTTTCGTTGCACTAATTTCTTGATTGCGCTGATGATTATTTTAGTTGCGTCTTGCTCTGTTGAGGAGGAGCGCGATGAAGTCTGGGTGCGAGGCCGTGGGGTCACAAGTTCGTTCGAGCTGTATAAAGACGGCACGTATGTTTCGAAGGAGAATTGTGATATTTGCCCAGGACGTGAGGTGCGAGGTGTTCGGCGAAGAGATGCGAAAACACTAGTGCTCTCGGCGCGGAGTGGTGCATCGGATAAGGTGTTGGTGGAGCTGGATTACCGCGGTTGCCGTGGATATGTTCCGGTGGAGCACTCGTTCAAGGCCGATAAGCATTTCCCCACGGATATCTATTTTCGATGGCGTGATGAGTGTGCTCGGCATCTATGATTGGTTCGCCGCTTGAAAGTTGGGGTTGGCTTTTTTAGCTTGTTGGTACTAATCGTGCCGTTTCGAAATGGGGATGGAGTGAACTTTCGGAAAAGTTCTTTCTTGCCGCCACTCGCTCGCTGGAGCGAACTGTTGATTCCAGCCGCAAAGGTCGTGAGAACGAGAAGGTCGGAATCAGATTAAGTTTCCCAGCAGCGCGATATCAATCGCCGCGACGATCAATCAAAACTTGATCCCAGCCCGCGCTCCAACGTATCCGGTGTAATCCCCGGTATTCGTATCCACACTTACGCGCCCCGTCAGCCCCAATGACGTGCCGCCCTGGTTGTAGTTGAGGCCGGTCTCGCCGGTGACATTGCTGACGCCATCGCGGCCGAAGCCCACGGTGCCTCGCGCGTAGCCGCTGAGGTTTTCGGAGAAGTCGCGGGTCAGGCCCAGGCTGACGTTGCTGTTCTGGAAGCCCTGGGCGTTGAAGTTCGCGGTGCCGCTGAAGTCGAAGGCGTTGAGGTTGCCCAGGTCGAGGCTGCCTTTGACGGTCGCGCCGTAGTTCGGGGTTGCTTCGGGGCCGAACGGGCCGGCGGTGGCGCTGAGGTTGAAGCTGCTCAGGTCGTTGCTGTAACCGATGCTGCCGCTCACGGTGACGTTGGCCGGGTCCAGGCCGAAGCGGGCGTTCATGGTCGCGTCGAGCGAGCCGGTGTAGTTCAGTCCGAGGTTGACGCCGACGTTGCTGATGTCGGTGTTGGCGATGTCGGCGGCGTTGAAGCCGTCGATGCTGAAGGCCGGCGAGAAGGCATTGAACTCTTCCACGGTCGGTGTCGCCGGGGTGGCGAGCGCGGAGAGGGCGACATCGGCGTAGGTGGCGCTGGTGGGGACGCCGCCCAGCGTCGTCAGTGAGGAGAAGTCGAGCGCGGGCGTGTTGACCTGCATCGCGTTGAGTTGCGACAGCGCGCTCATCGGCACGCTCAGGTCGACCGGCGCGGCTTCGACCGTGGTCAGTGCGGGCGTTGGTGTGGCGTTGACCGCTGCGGCCGCCGCGGCGGCTTCGGCGGCGCGTTGCGCTTCGGCGGCTTCGTTGGCGGCCTGGCTCTGCTGAGCGGAGGCGGAGGAGTTTTGCGAGGAGCCCGAAACTCCGGAACTTGCGTCTGCCATGAGAGTGCTCCTTGGGATGGGGTCCCGTGAGAATCAGCCCTGATGAAAACGGTTTCAGTCAGCGCACCGTAGCAAGTCCCGGGGGGCGCAGAAACCTGGGGGCTGCCCTAGCCGGGGCTTGATCGGGTCGTCGGGTGATGCCGACTGTGGCTGGCGCTGAGGCGAAGCCGGTTCGTGGCCCAGCGACTGTCGTCCGAACCCGTGGCATCGAACGCAGGCTCGCGTCGCTTACCGGAGCCGTTCCCGCGTCAGCATGCGAGCCGGTTGCCTCGCGCGGTTCAAGCCGAACGCCCCGCGTCGGACGCAATCGTCGATCCATGCCGATGGCCGCACGCCACGATGCACCAGCGACCGCGACCGATCGACCCGATCGGGAAGTCGCCGCCACGCCCGCCACGTTCCCTTTGCCCCGGCGCTGATGCCTAATAACCCGATTCCCACGACGGCACCGCAACGCGAGAGGGCAACGAGATCGGCGCATCGCCGGATCGAACGACGCATGGCCAAGGTACTCATATTGGGCCCCCGAGCCCCCGCGGCGCTGGAGCTGGCGCGTCGCTTCGATCGCGCGGGATGGAGCGCTCACGTCGCCGACAGCGTGTCCTGCCGCCTGAGCGCGTGGTCGCGCTCGGTGACGCGCGCGCATCGGTTGCCGCCGCCGCGTTCGCAAGCCGGCGAGTTCGTCGCGGCGTTGGCGCGCATCGTCGCCGCCGAATGCATCGATCTGATCGTGCCGACCTGCGAGGAAGTGTTCTTCCTTTCGCGCTATCGCTCGGCCTTGCCCGATCGCGTGCGGGTGCTGGTCGACGACTTCGAAACCTTGCGCGCCCTGCACAGCAAGCGCTACTTCCTCGAACTGGCGCGCGACTGCGGCGCCAACGTGCCCGACAGCGCGATCGTCACCCGCATCGACGAAGCGCGCGCATGGGCCGCCGGTGGGCCGCTGGTGCTCAAGCCCGAGTACTCGCGTTTCGGCGTGCACGTGCGGCTGTACCCGCGGGGCATGCCGGCCGATGCGGCGCCGTTGGGATTGGCGCAGGACTGGGTGGCGCAGCGCTATTACCACGGCACCGAGCTTTGCTCGTACAGCGTCGCCGATCGCGGCCGCTTGCTCGCGCATTCGGTGTACCGCCCAAGCTACCGATTGCGGCGCAGTTCCAGTTTCTATTTCGAGCCAAGCCCGAATGCGGCGATTCGCGGCTTCGTCGAACGCTTCGTGGCCAAGATCGGTTTCACCGGACAGATCTCCTTCGACTGGATCGTCGGCGACGACGGCCTGGCCACCGTGCTGGAATGCAATCCGCGCGCGACCAGCGGCGTGCATCTGTTCGCCGACGACGACGCGCTGCCCGCGGCGCTGATGGGCGACACCATGCAGTGCATCGAGCCCAGTCTGCATAAGCCGAAGATGCTGGCCGGGGTGATGGTCAGCGCGGGCTTGCTGCAGGCGATCGCGCAGGGCAACGTGCGGACATGGTGGCGTGATTATCGGCGCGCCGATGATGTGCTGGCGTTGCCGGGCGATCGATGCCCGCCACTCGGCGGTCTGGTCGACATGGGCTCGTACGCGGCGATCGCCTTGCGCCAGGGTTGCAATCTGCGCGAGGCGGCGACGCGCGATATCGAGTGGGACGGCGAGCCTTTGCCGGAGCTATGAAGCCCTCGGCGTCCAGCGGGATCGAATCGTTCAACGCGCGCGCGCAGGCGTTCGCGCGAATTCACGCGAAGACGCCATCGGCTGCGTTCGCAGCCAACCTGCACACCGAAGTCGAAACGCTGACGACGGGTGACGTGATGTTTCCGGTCACGGTGAACGATGCGCAGGCCGGCAATGCCTGGGTCTGTTCGCCGCATACGACCTATGGCGACTACGCACTCGAAGAGGCGATCCGCTACGCGCCGCATTGGCTGTCGCCGGCGTTGAACCTGCTGGGCCGCGGCAGCAAGGCCTGGCTGGAGTCGGCGCGGATCGATCGCGCGGTTGCGATCAACAACTGGCTGCTGTCGACCAATCTGTATCCGCCATTGCAAGCCGTATCGTTGGCGGACATGTTGCAACAGGCGCTGGCTCGCTGGCCCGGGCACGCGATCTGGCTGCGTTCGCTCAACGATGCCGAGCATCGCGACTGGCTGGCCGAGTGCGAACGGCTGGGCTTCGCGCTGATCCCGAGCCGGCAGGTGTACCTGTTTCACGACGTCGCGCGTCTGGCGCGCGAGCGGCACAACCTGAAGGTCGATCTGAAACTGGCCGCGAAACAACCCGGCCGCGCGCGCAATGGCGATATCGTCGATGCCGACTACCGGCGTATTGCCGAGCTGTACGAACGGCTGTACATGGACAAGTATTCGCGCTGCAACCCGCATTACAACGCGCAGTTCATGCGCCAGTGGCATCGCGCGGGGCTGCTGGAATTCGACGGGTATCGCGACGAAGCCGGCAGCCTGCTCTGCATCGCAGGACAGTTTCGTCAGGGTCACACGCTGACCACGCCGATCGTCGGCTACGACACTGATCTGCCGCAACGCATGGGGTTGTATCGCTTGCTCACCGCATGCACGTTCGAGCACGCGATCGCCAGCGGCTTCGGCATCAACTTCAGCGCGGGCGCGGCGGGTTTCAAGCGCCTGCGTGGCGGGACGCCGAGCATCGAGTACAGCGCGGTGTATATGCGGCATTTGCCTCGCTCCACGCGGCGCGTTCTGACGATCATCTCGGCGCTGACGCGGCGAGCCGGGGTGCCGATCATGCGCAGGTTCGAGTTGTGAGGGCGGTGGGTCGCCCCGCGCCTGTGCAGACTGGACGGACAATCTGCGCGGCAACGGCAAATCGCGGGATAATCGGAGCATGACCCCCTGGCATGCTTCGCATTACGCACGCTGGTTTCCCGCGCTGTGCGCGGACCGCCTCGGCCACAGGCCGGTGGCGGTGACCGTGCTCGATCGCGCGGTCGTGCTCGGCCGTGCGCGCGATGGGCGATTGTTCGCACTGGAGGATCGCTGTCCGCATCGGCACGCGCCATTGTCGGCCGGGGCTGTCACTGAGTCGGGAATCGCCTGTCCGTACCATGGCTGGCGCTTCGACGCCGAGGGCCGCTTGTGCGAAATCCCGGGCATGCCGGCGGACTGTCCCCTACCGCAGGTGCGGGTGCGCAGCATCGCGGCGCGCGAGCATGACGGCCTGATCTGGCTGCGTCTGGACGGGCGCGACGAAGGCGCGTTGCCGCGCATGTTGAACGAGAACTCCGAGGGTTCGCGGCGGTTCCTGTGGCAGACCCAATGGCAGGCCCATATCGTCGATGCGGTCGAGAACTTCCTCGATCCGCTGCACACGCACTGGATTCATCCCGGCCTGGTGCGCAGCGGCGGCCAGCGGCAGCCGATGACCGCGCGGTTCGAATCCGACGATGCCGGCTTCAGGGTGATCTATCGCGATCAGCCGCAGCAATCGGGTCTGTTGTATCGCCTGTTCGAATCGCCGCGCGAAAGCGAGCAGGCCATCTTCGACGCACCGGGCAGCGCGCAGATCGAGTACCGCTACGTCAACGGCGGAATCGTCCGCATCAGCCTGCATTTCACCCCGCAGACCCGCGATATCACCTCGGTGTTCGCGACCTTGCACGTGCAAAACCGCTGGGCGCCGGCGTGGCTGGTGCGTCGTCTGGTATGGCCGTTCCTCAAGCGCGTCAACGATCAGGACGCGCGCATGCTGGCGATGCAGTCGGCCAATATGCAGCGCTTTCCCGGCGCGCGCGGCGCATCGACCCAACTCGATCTGGTGCGGCCGTGGGTCGAGACCTTCTGGCAGACCGGCGAAGCGCCGGCCGATGAGCAGGCCCGCGAGGTGCGGATCCTGCTGTAAGGCCGGTGCCGGGGCTCAGTTCAGTGCGAGTCCGTCGTCGGCTTCTTGTCCGCCGCGACCGGCGCGGAAGTGTTGTCCGACTTCATTGCCAGCCGCGTCTTCGCGCGTTCCTCTTCCGAATCCATTTCGAACTGCACCAGCTTGCTGTCGTCGCCGAATTGGAAGTCCGACCAGCGGCGCGGCACCGCCTTGACTTGGCCCGCGCGCATCGCCGGGGCCACGGTTTCGGCGCGATCGCCGAGATAGCTGCGGCCGATCTTGTCCCACAGGCCGTCTTCCAGGCTGTAGACGAAACAGGTCGCGCCGTATTGCACGGTGTTGCACAACAGGTAATCGTTGCGGCCGTTGCGATCGAGGTCCGGCGTCATCAGCACGCATTGCGAATCGGCATTCAGGCAGTCCGGCGTGGGCAGCCGTTGCGCGATCAGGGCCTGTAGCCACACTTTGTCGGGTTGATCGGCGCCCGGCGCGATCTGGATATGCCGCAGCGCGGCCGCGACGGTGTCGGCCTGGGCCTGGACGCGATCGTCCATGGTGTATTCCCATGGGGTTTTCATCTTGAGCACGCGTTCGAGCTTGGTGCTTTGCTTATCGCCGGCGAATCGCGGATCGCTGCGCAGGCCTTGCAGCGCCTCGTAGCCGCGGCGGCCGTTCTGGAAACGCAGGTGGCTGAGGTCGAATTTTTCCGCCGGAGTGCGGCCTTCGCGCAGACGCGCGAGTTGATCGTTGACGGTGAGGCGGTGCGGATCGAGCAGCAGCGAGTTCGCCGCCACCGCGAGCGCCATCGCCACCAGCGAGACGATCACGTTGACCCGCATCAGCCCGTGCAGCCAGCCCAGTCGCGGCCGCAGCGCGGCCCAGGCATAACCGAACGCGTACGCGCTCAGCACGACCGAAGCGAGCACCGCCCACAGGCGTTCGGCGGTCCATCCGTACTGGCCGATACGCAAGGCCAGTGCGTACAGCCCGAGCAACGCGTACACCGGCAGGATCAGCAGCGCCGCTTCGACCACCCGCCGCAGCCAGCGCGGGTATGGCGGTTCGCCGCTGCCGTCTTGGTACACCGCGTTGACGAACAGCACCATCACCGCGATCAGACACATCAGGATCAAGGTCGCCGAGCGGGTCCGCCACAACGCGTCCAGGCCGGTGAACGGCAGGCTGATCACGAACAGGATCGCGATCACCGCGACCAGCGGCAACAAGCCCTTGAAGATCGCGAACAGAATCTGCCGCGCGACCTGCACCGGCCGCTGCTGGGTGCGGCCGACCAGCACGCCCAGGCCGATCATGATGCCGCTGGCGAGATGGATGAAGCTGCGCATGGTGAACAGATCGGCGAAGAACTGGATGCCGATCAGCTTGAACAGCACCGCGCACAGGCCGAGCACCGCCCAGCAGATGCCGACGAACACCGCGGTCAGCAGCAGGGTCAGCGCGTTCTGCCAACCGTGCTCGAACAACTGGGTGTACGACGCGCGCCAGCGGCCGTTGTCCAACCGGCATTGCAGATAGGGCAGGGCGACGAACAAGGCGATCGCCAAACTCGCGCCGAACGGCCACAGCACTGCGCTGGCGCTGATATCGGGCGCGCCGGTCGCGCTCCAGCCGGCCCACCACGCCAGCAGCAAATAGATCGCGCCGATGCCGACCGCGTGCTGCCAGAACCGCGCATCGTTCAAGCGCTGCACCGACAGTATCATCATCGTCGGCACCGACAGCACGATCACGTAGCCGCACACTTCCAGGCCGCTGTTGGCGAACGGGCCGATCCGCAGCAGATACAGCAGCAAGCCCTGCAACAGCGCGATCAGGACGATGAACGATCGCGTGGCGGAGGACAGGGCGGGAGACGGGGTCATGCGGAATCCTTTGCGATGCGCTGGGTGAGCCGAGCATCGCGCGGGGCGCGCCGGGGCGGCGCGCATCGCGATGTCGTCCATGACGATGGGAGGGGCGTGACTGTCAGCGGGTTTTCTTCGTCGCGGGCTTGGCGCCCGCGGTTTTCTTTGCGGCGGGTTTCTTGCTTGCCGCTGGTTTGGCCGCTGCTTTCTTGGCTGGTGCCGGCTTGCTGGCGCTCTTCTTGGCGACAGTTTTGTTGGCGGCCTTGGCGGGCGCGCTGTTCGCGTCGCCGGCTTTTCCCGCGGACTTCGAAGCGGGCTTCAACGCCGCCGCCTGTTCGCGCGCACGGCGCCAATACGGCTTGAGCTTATCGATGCGCTGATAAGCCGGGCAGCTTTCGCGATGCGCGCCGGGCAGGTAGCTCAGGCTCATCAGGAATTCGTTGGTGATCTCGCCGCCGGTGAAACGGAAGGTCTTCTTGAACAACTTGATCCAGTCGGCCTTCTCGCGCGGCCGGCCGTCGAGCAGTTGATGCGCGTCGAGCCATTGCGCGAAGCCGCCGTGGCTGGCGCGCAAGCCCTGGATCACCTGGGCGTTGTGGATCGCCGCATCGACCTTGAGCCGGTTGCGGATGATGCCGGCGTCCTCGAGCAGGCGCAGGCGCTCGGCCTGTCCGTACGCGGCGACCTTGTCGACCGCGAAACCGTCGTAAGCGCGGCGGAAGCCCTCGCGCTTGCGCAGGATGGTTTCCCAGCTCAGCCCGGCCTGGTTGATTTCCAGGATCAGGCGCTCGAACAGATCCGATTCGTCGCGTTGCGGGAAACCGTACTCGCGGTCGTGATACTCGCCATGCACGGGATGGTTTGGGGCGATGTTGCAGTAGCCCGACATTGAAAGCCTCGAAGGAGCGCGCTCGAACCGGCGCGGCACTGGATTGTCGGCGCGGCGCGCGGGCGAATCCAGTGGCGGCGCGGATCGGTGGGCCGCGGACCGCCGCGCGGCTGGGCGCCGGTCGCTCACGCCGGCTCACGCGCCGCTCGGGCCCGGTCCGTGTGGGCCTGTTCGGATTCGGCCGGACTTGGCTGGATCAGGCCGGATCAAGCCAAAGCCCGTCCCTGCGGATATCGGCCCGCGGCCGAAGCTGCGCGCGAGCACCCGTTTTCACGGCCCGCAGCCGCGCCCGGCACGTTAGAATGGGGCCATGCCCGTGATGCCGACACCCCTTGCCAATCAGGTCCTGATCGCGCTGTCCGCGCTGGCCGATACCAATTTTTCGCGCAGCGTCGCCTTGATCTGCCAACACGACGACGACGGTGCCATGGGCATCGTGGTCAATCGTCCGTCCGAATACACGCTCGGCGAAGTGTTCGGACAGATGGGCGTGGACGGCGGCGACGAATCGCTGCGCGCGCAGGTCGTGCTGGCCGGCGGCCCGGTTCATCCCGAGCGCGGCTTCGTCCTGCACGACGGCGGCACCCGCTGGGATTCGACCCTGGTCATCGGCAGCGGCCTGTACCTGACCACTTCGCGCGACATCCTCGAAGCCATGGCCGCCGGCGAAGGCCCGGACAATGCCGTGGTCGCGCTGGGTTGCGCCGGCTGGGGCTCGGGTCAGCTCGAACACGAAATCACCGAGAACGATTGGCTGACCGCGCCGGCCGACGCCGAACTGCTGTTCGAACTGCCGCTGGACGCGCGCTGGCAGGCCGCGGCCGGTCGCATCGGCGTCGACCTCGCCCATCTGGCCGATTACGCCGGGCACGCATGAGCTCGGACGCGAGCCATTCGACCATCCGCAGCGACGGCACCGTGCTCGGATTCGATGTCGGTTCGCGCCGGATCGGGGTCGCGGTGGGCAGTGCGTTCGGCTATGGCGCGCGCGCGCTGGCAGTGATCGATGTACACGGCGGCGGCCCGGATTGGGGCGCGATCGATCGCGTGCTCAAGGAATGGCGCCCCGACGGACTGATCGTCGGCGATCCGATGACGCTGGAAGGCGGCGATCAGCCCGCTCGGTTGCGCGCGCTGAGCTTCGCGCGGCAACTGCGCCAGCGTTACAAACTTCCGGTGGTGATGGTCGACGAGCGTTCCAGCTCGGTCGAGGCCGCGCATCGTTTCGCCGCCGATCGCGCCGAAGGCCGCAAGCGCCGTCGCGACGCCGAAGCCCTGGATGCGGTGGCCGCGGCGGTGATCGTCGAGCGCTGGGCGGCTTCGCCCGGCGACGCCACCGACATCGACCTGCTTCCGCCCTGATTCATCCGCCCGCACTCATCAGTCCGCTCCCATGAACTCCTCCGTTTCCCCCGCCGGTTCGCGCCATCTGCTGAGCCTGCGCGACAGCACGCGCGCATCGCTCGACGCCTTGTTGATCCGCGCGCAGGCCTTCGCCGAAGGCCATTACGACAGCCGCGCGCTGGCCGGCATCGCGGTGTGTACGCTGTTTTTCGAACCGTCCACGCGCACCCGCCTGAGCTTTCAATTGGCCGCGCAGCAACTCGGCGCGCATGTGCTGAATTTCGACGCGTCGACCTCCTCGACCAGCAAGGGCGAGACCGCGCTGGACACGCTCAAGAACATCGAAGCGATGGGCGTGCGTGGTTTCGTCATCCGCCATCGCGAGGACGGCGCGGTCGCCGCGCTCGCCGAGCAGGCGCGCGAAGGCACCTGCCTGGTCAATGCCGGCGACGGACGCAGCGCGCACCCGACCCAGGGCCTGCTCGACATGCTGACCCTGCGCCAGGCCAAGGGCGCGGATTTTTCCGCGCTGCGCGTGGCGCTGATCGGCGACGTCAAGCATTCGCGCGTGGCGCGTTCGGACCTGCAGGCGCTGCGCGCGCTGGGCGCTGGCGAGATCCGTGTGTGTGGCCCGGCCTCGCTGTTGCCCGACGACGGCACCCTGGACGGCTGCGTGGTCACCCAGGATTTCGATGCCGCGCTCGACGGCGTGGACGCGGTGATGATGTTGCGCCTGCAGCGTGAACGGATGGAAGAAGGCTTGGTCGCGTCGCTGGACGATTACCACCGCGATTACGGCCTGACCACGACGCGCCTGCGCCGTGCCGCCACCGATGCGGTGGTGATGCATCCCGGCCCGATGAACCGCGGGGTCGAGATCACCGATGAAGTGGCCGATGGTCCGCAGTCGCTGATCCTGACCCAGGTCGCCAACGGCGTTGCGGTGCGCATGGCGGTGCTGGAAACCCTGCTGAAGGGCTGACTTCGTCGCATCGGCGCGATGCGACGGCTTACTTGGATATCGACATGATCGTGAAAGACAGCAACGGCACCGTGCTCGCCGATGGCGATTCGGTGCTGCTGATCAAGGACCTGAAAGTGAAAGGCACCTCGGTGACGCTCAAGCGCGGCACCCTGTGCAAGAACATCCGCTTGACCGACGAGGAAGACGAGATCGAGTGCAACGTCGACAAGGTCAAGGGATTGGTGTTGCGGACTGAGTTTTTGAAGAAGGCTTGAGTGAGTGGGTGTGTGGAGTGATTGCGCGCGCGGCAAGGCAAGAGCAAATCTCCCTCAATCCCCCGTTCTTAATAGGGTGAACTATGGAATGCCCATCCAGGTCGGTCTCCAGTCTGCTGGACCCTGCACGCAACCCGGCCGACGGGCATCCGCTAAGGCGCGCCGCCGTACGCAACGCTTCAAGAAGGCCGTCAACATGCCCCCTGGCAAGCGAGCTGAGCACGTCCTGGCAAACTCTTGAGGCAGCAGATTGCTCCAGGGATGCTGTGCCGGCTCGGTGATGCGCAGTCCCATATCGTTCAAGCGCCACTTTAGCCAGCGGGTTCTCAGCGGCACCCGCGGCATCAGATAGGGCCTGTCCATGCAGAAGGTAAGGAGTGGCGATGCGCAGACGCTCTAGTGTCACCTCAATCCGGTCAACATTCGATCTGACGTCACTAGACAGCGTTGCGTAGACCAGCAGAGGCAACAGGGAGCGCTCTGGCATGTCCGATCTACTCAGCGCACTTCGACCGATCCCGTCGCTGACCTCTCTATCGTCACCCAAGCCAGCGCCCCCTCACCTCCGCCAGCCTTGCGGTCCCAGATACGCACGGCCAGTCGAACTGCCCCCTTGAAACAGCTGGCAGTAATGCCCTCAATTGTTCGACGAGCCACCGCTTTATTCGCCTTGTCGAGGATGGACGAAGAGACGGGCTTGCCGCTGAAGCTAAGTGAATCGATTGCGCTGTAGTAGCCAGCTCGATCGTGTCGTTGACCGAAGCCGACGGCGGCGTCACCAGGCATGTTCGATTGCTTGTCACAGTAGAACGACGCTGACTGATTGGCGAAGTAGGCGGGTCGGAACGTGGAGCCGTAGCTTTGAGAACAAGCGCTCGATGCATAGAACAAGCTGCTTGCGAGAATTACCGTCCTGGCAATTTTCATGCGTGTTCGCTCTCTGGGTTCTGTAGAAGAAATCTTATTGAAGAAAGGGCGGGAGCAACTCGCTACCGCGCCTCACACTAATCAACTTGTATTGGTAGATCTACTATGGGCAATATTCAGGTTGCAGGTCCGGGTCTACCCGCTCTCCGAGGGTTGTAGTGGGCTTCGGATGCAGGTATTTGGGTTTATCCACATACTCGTAACTGCGCAACTTTCCCGTCGTGTCGATCACGTACAGATCGAGGTGGGAGGGGTTTGCGCCGAGCGCGACAAGGTTGTCAGCCGTCCCCCAATCGGTGTCGGACGGATTCCGATTGGTGTCCGCCTCGTACTGAGTATTGCCGTAGATATTGACCGGATGATTGTGCATGATCGCCACGATCTGCGCAGGAGCGAAGCCAAGTTTGGCAATCTCAACGTTGACGCCGGCCCCGCCAGCATAGACCTCACTGGTTCGTAAAGTGCCGTTAGCGTCGCGGTAGACAAACGCCATGTACTCCTTATTCTGCCAATCCAGCTGCTTTACACCGCGCATGAAGTTCGCAGCAAGCTGGTCGGCGTAAATCTGCTGTTGTGCTGCGTCTGGCGACTGGCAAATAGGTGTTACTCCGCCATCGCTGCCGCCTGTCCCCATCGATTCCTTTCTGCAAGCGCGCGGCAATCGCCGGCGAATAGTTCTGAGCGATAACAGAAATGCTAGATAGAATCATGGCGAATTAATAGACAGGCTTTCAGTGATCTTCGGGGCGCTCAGCGCCACGTCATGTGCGTGAGTTTGATCAGTCCAATCAACGGTTGTCCGTTGAAGCAGCGCTGTATTTGCTTGATGAAAGAGTGCTCACGGCCGGCGCTGCGCGAACACCCACGGCCACAACTCCGCCGTCGCATACGCCGGGTCCCAGGAATTGTGGTCGGCGTCGGGGAATTCGGTGTAGCGCACGTCGGCGCCGGCGCGCTTGAGCGCGGCGTTCATGTCGCGCGAGTAACTCGGCGGTACCACGTCGTCCTGCGCGCCATGGAAAATCCAGAACGGGATGCCGCGCAGCTTGCGCGCGGCGGCGTCCAGGTCCAGGGCGCCGCCCAGCGCGGCGATGCGTTCGGCGTCGTAGGCTTTCGGCGGATCGTAGCCGCCACAGATCGGCACCACCGCGGCGAAGCGGTCGGGTTGCATCAAGGCCAGTTCGTAGCTCGCATAGCCGCCCATCGACAGGCCGGTCAGCACGATGCGTTTGGGATCGGCGTTGAACTCGGCTTCGGCGCGGTCGAGGATCTTCAGCGCGGTGCCGGCGAAACGGTCGGCATCGATCTGATCGGTATGCATCTGCGGGAACACCACGATCGCCGGGAAGTCGTCCATTCGCTCGCGCACGATCGGGCCGAGCCCGACCTCGACCTGCTTGCGGTTGTCGTCGCCGCGTTCGCCAGAGCCGTGCAGGAAAACGATCAGCGCGGGCCGTTCGCCGCCGGCCTTGAGCGAGGGCACGAACACTTGATAGCGATGCACGACGCCGTGGTTGAGCACCAGTTCGCGGCTGAGGAAGCGGCCGTGTTCGCGTGAATCGGTCATGACGGTGGACTCCGATGGCGGGGTTCGCGGCGACGGCGCATGGCTGCACGCGGCGATCAGCGCGATCGAAGCGGACCACAACAGCGCGGCGGCGAATCGCAGCGGGCGACAACGGCGCATCGGCATCCTCCGGGGCGGGATATCCGCATCATCGGTTGGGGGCGTCAACGATTCAAGCGTGTGCCGGTTGACTGTCGCAAGCGATTCGCGGCCATGCGACACGATCCGCAACGGCGTGGCCGATTCAGACCGGCGCGGTCAGACGTTCATGCAACAGGCGCTGCGCCGTCAGGATCGCTTCGGCGCTGAGTTGGAACTTGCGTTTCGGCGCGCTGTTCGCGTTCCAGGCGAAGCGGCGCCACAGCGCCAGCGGCACGCCGTTTTCGACGCTCCAGCCTTGCAGACGGCGCAGCAGGGTTTCGGTGTAGGCGTACAGGGCCAGCGCTTCGCGCAGGTCGGCGTCGCGCATCAGCGCGCTCACTTCGGATTCTTCGAGCAGGCGTTCGTGTTCGAGCGCCAGGGCATCGAGGCAGTCGCGCATGCGCCGATCGGCGCGGCGCTGATCGCCGCTGCTGAGCGGGCGCGAGCGCAGGCTCGGTCCGTGGATGAACCAGCTGCACATCTGGCAGAAACAATGCGCGTCCGGCGAATACCGACGCAGGCCCGGCTCGGCGACCAAGCGATGGCCGTCGCTCAGGTAGCTGGCGAACAGGTTGCAGAATTCGCTCAGATGCTCGCGTCGCGGGCGCGCGTCGGGCGGGAATTCGGCGTAGTGGCGTTCGATCCATGCGGCGGCGGCGCGGGGATCGTCGGCGTAGGCGTGGGCCGCGTCGAATGCGATGAAGCCGCGCTGGATGCCGTCGGCCATCCAGCGCAGCAGGGCGTAGCTGCGCGCCTGCAGGTCTACCGCGTGTTCGAGAGTGTCGGATTGAAACATGCGCGCAAGCTTAGTGCGCGGGTTTACAGGCGGCGATGCCGTTGGTCCGGGTGCGAGTGGTTGCGACGATTGCGCGACGCGATGATTCGAACTTTTTTTCCGTCATCCCCGCGAAGGCGGGGATCCAGAGACTTCAGAGTCATGCCTGGATGAAGCCCTGGATATTCGGCTTCGCCGAAGTAAAGCGGAGCCCGCCTTCGCGGGAATGACGAGCTTGAAGATGATCAGCGCGGGATGATGGGTTCGGGTTGCAGTGTACGGCGCGGTTCGTGCGGTCTTTTGGCTATGCCCGCACGTTCGTCTGCAGGCTGATGCACCGACTCGAGGCCGATGGCCTCAATGCAACAAGATGAGCGTCGCCAACCCCAGGAAGCTCAGGAAGCCCATCACGTCGGTCAGCGTGGTCAGCATGACGCCGCCGGCCAGCGCGGGATCGAAGCCCAGTCGCTTGAGGGTGATCGGCACCAGCACGCCGCCAGCCGCGGCGGTGAGCATGTTGATGGTCAGCGCGGCGCCGATCACCAGCGACAGGCCGGGTTGGCGGAACCAGATCAGCACGACCACGCCCAGGATGATGCCCAGCACCAGGCCGTTGATCAGCGCGACCGCGAGTTCCTTGCGCAGCAGCACGCCGAGGTTGGAGGCGCCGATCTGGCCCAGGGCGAGGCCGCGGATCATCAGCGCGAGCACCTGGGTGCCGGCGTTGCCGCCCATGCCGGCGACGATCGGCATCAACGCGGCCAGCGCGACCAGCTTGGCGATGGAGTCTTCGAACTGGCCGACCACGCTGGAGGCCAGGAACGCGGTGCACAGATTGATCGACAGCCAGATCAGGCGGCGCCGGAACGCGCGCCGCACCGGACTGAACAGGTCTTCGTCCTCGTCCAGGCCGGCCGCGCTCAAGGCCTGGTGTTCGGCCTCTTCGCGGATGATGTCGACCACGTCATCGATGGTGATGCGGCCGAGCAGGATGTTGTTGTCGTCGACGACCGGGGCGCTGATCCAGTCGTGATCGGAGAATTGGCGCGCGACTTCGCTGGCGGTTTCGCCGACGTCGATCGCGGGTTGTTCGTCGTCGATCAGTTTGTTGATCGCGCTGCCGGGTTCGTGGGTGAGCAGCGCGGCCAGGGCGATGCGGCCCAGGTATTGATGGCGGCGGCTGACCACGTACAGGTGATCGGTATGCTCGGGCAGTTCGCCGCGCAGGCGCAGATAACGCAGCACCACGTCGATGGTGGTGTCGGCACGCACCGTCACCACGTCCGGGTTCATCAGGCGGCCGGCGGTGTCTTCCGGGTACGACAGAACCTGTTCGAGCCGCTCGCGGTTCTCGCGGTCCATCGACTTGAGCACTTCGTCGATGACCGTGTCGGGCAGGTCTTCGACCAGGTCGGCCAAGTCGTCGATATCGAGGTCTTCGACCGCGGCGACGATTTCGTCGGTGTCCATGTCCGCGAGCAGGCTCTCGCGCACTTCCTCGCCGACGTGGACCAGGACCTCGCCGTCGTCCTCCGGATCGACCAGGCCCCAGACGATGACGCGCTTGCCCGGCGGCAATGATTCGAGCAGGTTGCCGATCTCGGCCGGCGACAGGGTGTTGACCAGCCGCCGCACCGGACCCAGCCGACCGCTGTCGAGCGCGTCGGAAAGCAGGCGCAGCTGACGTGCGGTCTTGTCGTGGCGGACGGCTTCGGCCAATGCGGTACTTCCTGGCGGGTGACGGACGCGGCCACGAAGCCGGCGGGGGTCAAACGATCACCCCGCCATTATCTCTTGTGGCGCTGTCAAAGCCCAGTCTAGAAGCCGGACGCGATATGCGGGGTGACGACGCGCGGGCGTGGGCGGTTGCGGCGAGCGTTTCGGGCCGCATGCGCGATCGGGGCCGGTATGTACGGCGGCGCTGAACGCCGACATCCGCGGCGGTCGCATGGCCACGCCGGCACGCGTTGAGTGATCGCATGCGTTCGGCTGACGTCTCAAACGAAAAATCTCGCCAGAACGATGAGCCGGTCCGCTCCCCTTTTCCGAGTCATGTGAGGCAGCCCAGATGCGCGCCGCCGATGAGGCCTTGCCCGGGAGGGACCCGCCCAGTTGCCCACCGTCATTGAAGACACCTGCTCATCCATCTCGAACCGGCCGGTCGCCGATTCGAATCACTGCCTAAGGACGATGTCATGAACAAGCTTTTGTTGATCGCCGCCGCTTTGCTGGTCGGGGCTCCGCTGCTCGCCTCGGCGACGGCCTATGTCCCGCGTCCCGCCTACGCCGGCGTGTACCAGACCTACAACCCCACGATTACCGATTATTTCTATACGACCAACTACCCCGAGTCCTATGCCTCGCTGTCCAACGGCTATACCAGCCAGGGCACGCCGTTCTACATCGAACAAACCCCGCAGGCGCATACGATCCCGCTGCACCGCTACTGGAAGGGCGCGCCGAGCACCGAGCACGTCTACATCACGCCCGACCAATACCCGCAGGACCTGGTCAACGTCACCAACGCCGGCTACACCTACCAGGGCATCGCCGGTTACATCTATCCCAAGTCGCTGGTCGACAATCTGGCGCCGCAGTTGCTCGCCGGGATGTATCCGCTGTATCGCCTGGTCAAGTTCAACGGTGCCAACAACGATCTGCAGCACAAGTTCACCATCTCCGAGAGCGAGAAGAACACGCTGATCGCCCAGGGCTGGAGCTTCGATCATGTCGAAGGTTACGTGCCCCGCTGGACGATCAACGCGCAGTTCATCGGCGGATTTCCGACCTTCACCGGTGGCCACGTCATGACCCGCCGTTGCGCGGCGGGCGCGCAATGCCCGGGCGGTGCATCGTTCCGCGACGGCTACAACGGTTACAAGTTCGTCAACTCGACCAGCAAGCCGGCCGGCACGACCACCCAGGTCATGAGCTTCGATCTGTTCAGCCCGGATCTGTTCAGCACCGGTCAGCAGGAGCACATCGCGATCGGTCTGCACGGGCACTGGAACATCGACCTGAGCAATATCGATAACGTCTCCAACCCGGCCAATAACCACCACGCGCTGGGCATCATCATCGGCGCCTCGTCGTGCGGTCTCAACGTACGGGTGGAAGCGTTCTGGCCCACCGGCAACAACCTGTCGCCCTGCAATGGACAGGGCAACATGCTCAACAACCAGACCTATCGCTTCCGCATCGCGGTCACCGACAGCGGCATGATCAGCTACACCGTGCATACGATCAGCCCGAGCGGTTTCGTCATCGCCCAGGTCGCCAGCGACGTGGTCAACGGCAGTGCTCTGTTCACTGGCAAGAACTACTCCTTCCCCAGCGGCGACACCGGCTACTTCATCATTCCGGCGACGATGGCCCTCAACGATTACTCGGTCTACTTCAGTAACCTCAATGTGACCTGGCAGTAAGCGCCGATGCAGTGGGATGCAACGCAAACGGGCCTTCGGGCCCGTTTTCGTTTGCGTCGGTTGTCGCGCGCGGTGCGAGGGCCGCGCGCATCGCGCGGCGGGCTCGGGTCAGGACTTGTTGAGCCAGGCTTCGATGCCGGCGCGATCCTTGGCCCGCAACAGCGCGGGTGCGCGCTTGCGCAGCGATTCCAGGTCGAGGCCGCGGATCGCCCGGCGCAGCTCCAGCAAGGTCGCCGGATGCAGGCTGAATTCCTCCAGCCCCAACGCCAGCAACAACGGCGCGAAGTTGGAATCGCCGGCCATTTCGCCGCACACCGCGACCGGTTTGCCGCGCGCCTTGGCCAGCCGGATCACGTCGCGGATCACCCGCAGCACCGCCGGGTGCAGCGGGGTGTAAAGATCGCTGAGCGCTTCGTTGTTGCGATCGACCGCGAGCAGGTACTGGACCAGATCGTTGGTGCCGATCGAGAGGAAATCGATCAGACCGATGAAACCGGGCAGGGCGATCGCCGCGGCCGGCACTTCGATCATCGCGCCCAGCGGCGTGTGATCGGCGATCTCGTGGCCCTGCTTGCGCAAATCGCCGGCGACCTTCTTGAGCAGCTTGCGGACCGTGCTGACTTCCTCGGTCGAGCTGATCATCGGCACCAGGATCCGCACCGGGCCGTAGCCCGAGGCGCGCAGGATCGCGCGCAATTGAGTCTCGAGCAGGCCATCGCGCGCCAGCGACAGGCGTACGCCGCGCACGCCGAGCGCCGGGTTGGGTTCGTCGCGCAGCGCCAGGCCGGTCTTGTCGGCCTTGTCGGCGCCCAGGTCGAGGGTGCGGATGGTGACGGTGCGGCCGGTCATGCCGAGCACGACGTCGCGGTAGACGCGGAACTGTTCGTCCTCGTCGGGCAGTTCGTTGCGCTGCAGGAACAGGAATTCGGTGCGGTACAGGCCCACCCCGGCCGCGCCGAGCGCATGCGCCTCGGCCACGTCCTCGCGCGACTCGGCGTTGGCGTACAGCTTGATGTCGACGCCGTCGAGGGTGCGGGTGGGCTCGCGGCGCAGGCGGTGCAACTGCTTGCGTTCGCGCGCCAGCTCGCGGGTGCGCGCGCGGTGCGCGCGCAGGTCCTCGGCATTGGGTTCGAGGATCACCGTGCCGGTGCTGCCGTCGACCACCAGCGCATCGCCGTCGTTGATCTTCAGCAGCGCATGCGCGGTGCCGACGATCAGCGGCAGGTGCAGGCTGCGCGCCAGGATCGCGCTGTGCGACAGGGTGCTGCCGGCGGCGGTGACGATCGCCATGACCCCTTGCGCCTGCAGCTGCGCCAGTTCGGCCGGGGCGACGTTATCGGTGACCAAAATCTCGCCGGCCACGCCGGAGGTGTCGTGATCGCGGCGATGCAGCGCGGCATGGATGCGTCCGATCACCTGATCGATATCGTCCACGCGGCTGCGGAAATACGCATCGTCCATCGCCTCGAACACCGAGGCGATGCGGTCGCGTTGCAGGCGCAGGGCGTAGTCGGCGGCGTAGTGGCCGGTGCGGATCAGTTCGTCCAGGCCCTGCAGCAGTTCGGGATCGTCGAGCAGCAGCGTGTGCAGGTCGAGGAATTCGCCGACCTCGTGGGCGAGCGCGCCGTGCAGGCGGTCGCGCAGCGCGTGCATCTCGCTGCGCACGATGTCGATGGCGGTGTGCAGGCGCGCGAGTTCGGTTTCGACCTGGCCGGCGCCGATGCGTTCCTCGGCGACTTCCAGTGCATGCGGCAGGCGGACCCGGGCGCGACCGAGCGCGCTGCCTCTGGATGCGCCGTGACCTTGGAATAGCTGCCGCATGCGCGCCCCCGGCTCAGCTGTCTTCGTCGAAGCGACGATCGAACAGCGCCGTCACCGCCTCGGCGGCGTTGGCTTCGTCTTCGCCTTCGACGCGGAGTTTGACGTGGGTGCCCTGGCCGGCGGCGAGCAGCATCACGCCCATGATGCTCTTGGCGTTGACCTCGCGGCCCTTGGCGGTGAGCGTGGCGTTGCTGCGGAAACCCGACAGCACCTGCACCAGCTTGGCGGTGGCGCGGGCGTGCAGGCCCAGTCGGTTGGAAACGGTGAGTTCGCGTTCGATCATGTCGGGGTCCTCAGGCAATGGTCAAACGCAGCGTGCGTGGCGGTGCGGGTGTGCGTTGTCGCGGTCGCGTCATGCGGTTTCAGGTCTTCCAAACAGGGGGCTTCCAACGGTGTGGTGATCGGGGGGCTTGCGCTCAGGCATCGTCGAGTATCACACCGTTGCGGGCGCCGGCCGCGGCGACCGCGGGCAATTGGTCCAGTTCCAGCTCGGCGTAGTTCATGACCCGCAGCAGCATCGGCAGATTCAACGCCGACACGCGGCGCACCGGCGTGCCCAGGCGCGCGAGCCGCGCGGCCAGGTTGCTCGGCGAGGCGCCGTACAGATCGGTGAGCACCAGCACGCCGTCGCCATCGTCGACCCGGCGCAGGGCCGCGCTCGCCGCCGGCAGCAGGCTGTCCAGATCGGCATCGAACGGCACCTCCAGCGCTTCGGTGCGCAGCGGCAACGGATTCAACAGACGGTTGGCCACCGACAGCAGTGCGCTGCCGATTCCGGAATGAGTGATGAGGAGGACGCCGACGGACATGGCTCCAACTTAGCAGAGCACGGTGACAGGCCGGAAGCTCCCTGTGCGGTGTTTGCGCGTCCGGCCGCGTTCTCGTGCGGACGTCGGTCCGGTGAATGCGCCGGGGCGCCTGGCCATGACTGGATTGGCGGGCGGGCCGGCGGCGTTGTTGCGCCACTGGGACAGCGTGTCGGATGCATACGGGCTGGATGCGCGAGTCCATGCATGAGGGCCGGCCGGCCCGATCCGCGCGGCGTTCCGCGGGGCGTGGCGCGAGCGCAAAAAACGGGCAGCCAACAGGCTGCCCGTCGGGGTGGATCGAACCGCCGTTACTGCTTGGGCGGCGTCTGGCTGTCCGCCGGCGGTGGCGCGTTCGGATCGTTGGGTTGCGGGTTCGATGGCGGCATGTCGTTCGGCGGGGTATCGGCCGGCGGCGGCAACTCGCCGGGAGGCGTGGTGTCGGCCGGCGCGGTGGTGTCGCTGGGCGCGGTCGCGGCGGGGCCGGCGGCGGTCGGCTCGGCCGGCTTGTTGCAGGCGCTCAGCAGGCCGGCGGCGAGCAACGCGCTCAGGATCGCCGCGAGCGGACGCGGACGGGGCAGGGGAATGTTCATCGTAGTTGGAATCCTTTGCTGATCGGATCAGCGCTGTGTGGGAGATGGGGCGACGCGGGCTCGCATCGCGAAGTTATTTTTCGTCGACCACCTTGCCGCGCTCGGCCGGCTTGTTCTGCCCGGCCGGGTACTCGTTCGGCGACAGCGCGCCGTCGCCGTCGAGGTCGCGGACCGAGAAATTGGCCGCCAGCAACGCGTCTAGCGCGGCCTCGTCGCGGCTGATCTTGCCGTCGCCGTTCGCGTCGAGTTCGGTGAAGGTGGCGGTGCCGACCGCGGTGTCGGGCGCGGGCGGAGTGCGGCTGTCGCCGCGCTGATCGTTGACCGGCGGCTCGGTGCGCTGCATCGACGCATCGCGTGGGGTGGTCGGGCTGTGTTGCGCGAACGCGGTCGAACTCAGGCTCAGGCTTGCAAGCGCGAGCAGGGACGCGCTCATCAGCGGTCTCAGTGTCTGGCTGAGGCTGCGGGTCATGGGATTCATGTCGCGGCTCCGTAGCGGGGGAAGGCCGGAGGTTGTCTCCGTGCGATTCCGACCCTACGTGGCGGCATGCAAGCATCGCGGCATGGCGATGGGAAAATTTCGTAAGTCCACGCGCGCGGCGGGCGATCGGCTTATCGACGATTCAGTCCGCGGTTGCGTGTGCATAGGATCGCGCGCATCGCGGCGCGGGCGATGTGCGTGCGCACACTCAAGCTATCGGGCCGCGCGATCGCGGCAACCCGCGCGTTTGCCTCAATCCAGCTCGCGATGATGCACCGCGACTTCGTTCCAGCCGCGGGTGCGCGCGTGCTCGGCCAGGCGTTCGGCCAGATACACCGAGCGATGGCGTCCGCCGGTGCAGCCGAAGGCGATGGTCGCGTAGCTGCGGGTGCTGTCGGCCTGCAGGCGCGGCAGCCAGGTGTCGAGGAACTGGCTGATCTGCTCGACGTACAGATTCACGTCGGCCTGCGCTTCCATGTAATCGCGCACGCCGCCGTCGCGGCCCGACAGCGGGCGCAATGCCGGATTCCAGTGCGGATTGGGCAATGCGCGCGCGTCGAACACGAAGTCCGCATCGGCCGGCACGCCGCGGCGATAGGCGAAGGATTCGAACAACAACGACATGCCCGCTTCGCCGCCGAGGCCGAATTCGGTGATGACGTGGCGGCGCAGCTGATGGATGTTGAGCTCGCTTGTGTCGACGATCGCATCGGCGATCTGGCGCAGCGGCTTGAGCACCTGGCGTTCCAGCGAGATCGCATCGGCCAGGGCCAGTCCGAACTGGCTCAGCGGGTGGCGCCGGCGGGTGTCGGCGTAGCGCTTGAGCAGCACCGCGTCGCTGGATTCGAAATACACCAGCTTCGGATCGGCGCCGAGCGCGCCGACCGCCGACAGCCATTCCGGAATATTGGCCAGATCGCTGTGGCGGTTGCGCACGTCGATGCCGACCGCGAGCTTGGTCGGCATGCCGTCCTCGGCCTTGATCACGTTCTGCACGAACTGCGGCAGCAGCTCGGCCGGCAGATTGTCGACGCAGTAGAAGCCCAGGTCTTCGAAGGTGTTGAGCGCCACCGACTTGCCCGAGCCGGACATGCCGCTGACGATCACCAGGGTGAACATACTGGGTTCGAGCAGGCCGGATTCGAGCGGGCCGGATTCGAGCCGCGCGGGTTCGGTCGGCGCGTGCGGGCCGGCGCCATGGGATGAGGTCGTGCTCACGATTCGCCGCGCTCCAGGAAGTTGCTGTGCCGGGCGATGAAGGCCGCGGCCGGGTCGAGCCCTTTCATGCGCAAGCTGTGCAGGCGCGTGGCCGCTTCGGTCAGCACCGCCAGGTTGCGGCCGGGCATGACCGGCAGGGTGATCATCGGCACGTCCAGGTCCAGCACCCGACGCAGGCCGGTGTCGCCGGTCAGACGCTCGATGCCGGCCGGCTTGGGCTCGCTCATCGGCTTGGTCAGATGCACGATCAGGCGCAGGTATTTGTTGTTCTTCACCGCGGTGTCGCCGAACATCTGGCGGATATTGAGCACGCCCAGGCCGCGCACTTCCAGCAGGTCCTGCAGCATGTCCGGGCAGGTGCCGTCGAGCACGTCGGGGGCGATCTGGGTGAACTCGGGCGCATCGTCGGCGACCAACCGATGCCCGCGCGTCACCAATTCCAGCGCCAACTCGCTTTTGCCCGAGCCCGATTCGCCGGTGATCAACACGCCGATCGAATAGATCTCCATGAACACGCCGTGCAGGGTGATCTGCGGCGCCAGCGCGCGGGCCAGATGGTATTGCAGGTGATTGAGCAACTCGTGCCCGCGCCGCGGCGACACCCACAGCGGGGTGTCGGTTTCCTCGGCGGCGATGCGCAGGTCCTCGGGGCAGGGCTGGTCCTTGCTGATGACCAGCGCCAGCGGCCGGAACTGGATGATCTTCTCGATCGTTTCCCAGCGCAGCCGCGAATCCAGCCCGTCCAGCCAGGTCAGTTCCTCGGTGCCGAGGATCTGGACCTTGTTCGGGTAGATCGCATTGAGATAGCCGGCCAGCGACGGCCGTCGAGCGACCGTATTGACCGCCTCGACCAGCCGCCCGTCACCGCGTTGGCCGGCCAGCCAGCGCAGCGCCAGGCGGTCGCGCTGCTGTTCGAACAGTTCGCCTGCACGGATGCTTTTGCTCATGGGGCAAGTTTACGAGCAAAGGGCGGTGGTGTCGCACCGGGGGCGTTCTCAGTATGCGTTGCCCATGGCCGCTTTGGATAAGGGGGCGAGCGCCCGGCGTGGGTTCGAAGTCGAGTCGATGCCACAGCGCGGGGGATTCGCTTTTGTCTTGCGCGAGTTGCTGAGCAAAAAGCAAAAGCAAAAAAGCAAACCCCCGCTGGCTCCCCTTTTACAACGGGGGATCGGCAGGTGGGAACTAGATGGTCGAAAAGGGGCGCCGAGTTGCCTGAAACTCAAGCCGCGCTACGACGACAATAATCCAGCAACCGATAACTCAACTCGGCCACGTTCGGCGCGCCGCGCAATCGCTCGCGAAACGCTTCGTCGGCGAAGCGTTCGGCCAGTTCGGCCAGCAATTGCAGATGCTGTTGCACGTGATGCTCGGGCACGGCCATCGCCAGCACCAGATCCACCGGCTGGCCGTCGGCCGCGCCGAAATCCACCGGTTGCGCGAGCCGCAAAAAGGCCGCACGGCTGTGTTCGAACAGCGGCGTGCGGCCGTGTGGGATGGCCACGCCATGGCCGATCGCGGTACTGGCCAGTGCTTCGCGTTCCTGCAGGCCCTTGCTGAGCGCGGCGGTCATTTGCGGATGGCCTTCGCAAAGCAGCTGCGCGGCGGTATCAAGCACTGCGTTGCGATCGCCGGGTCGTTCCAGGATGACAACGCGCTGTGCGCTCAACAAATCGTAAAGCGGCATGGCGGCGTGCTTGAGTGGCTGGCGGAAAGCGGGCGCGGAAGGACGGGAAGGGTCAGCCGAATTCGCCGCTGCGGGCGAGGCTTTCGCCGCGATGATGATCGACCTGCTTGCTCTTGTGCTTCATCAATGCGCGGTCGAGTTTGTCGGCGAGCAGATCGATGGCGGCGTACATGTCGATGGTGGCGGCGTCGCAGTGCAGGGTGCGTCCGGCGATCAGGACGGTGGCTTCGGCTCGATGGTCGGGCTTGTCGAGGCTGAGCTGGATTCGCACGTCGAAGGGTTGGTCGTAGTGGCGTTGCAGACGGGCCAGCTTGGTTTCAACGTAATCACGCAGCGGAGCGGTGACTTCAATCTGCTGGCCGTGGGTTTCGATACGCATCGGGGACCTCCTTCACGTCGCGGGTGAATGCAGAAACGTGTTCCGACCGGTCTTGCCGGACCGAAATGGAACCGGGTGACGCCCTGGCCGTTGAACCACCGACCAGGGAGTCCAGCATCGCACGCTGAGCCTGCGGCGCAAGAGGCCGGCGTAACCCTTTGGTCTTATCCCGGGCGGAAATGCTTGATCGGCCAAGCGTTTTCAAGGGATGTAAAAGTTTTGAAATGGCTCAACTCGGCAAGGTCGGGCGTTTGCGCGGGGCCGGTGAGATCGGGTGAGCGAGCGCTGCAACCCTTGGCGGATAAAGATTGCGCAGTTTTTCGAGGCGCGCGCGGCCGCGGCCCGACGCCTGGCCGGGGCAGTGACTGTTCCAGATGAGCCGATGTTACGGCCGTGCGAAAACGGCCGCGCGCCCCGGCCTCAGGCCATGCGCACGCGATCCTGTGAGGACGGAATGCTCATCGCTTCGCGGTACTTGGCGACGGTGCGGCGCGCGACCGGCACGCCGGTGGCCTTCAAGGTTTCGGCCAGGCGCGCGTCCGACAGCGGCTTGCGCGGGTTCTCCGCTTCGATCAGGCGCCGGATCATCGCCTGGATCGCGGTGCTGGACGCTTCGCCGCCGGAACCGGTGTCGATGCCCGAGGCGAAGAACGCGCGCAGCGGCATGGTGCCGCGCGGCGTGCGCGCGTACTTGCGCGCGATCGCGCGCGAGACCGTGGATTCGTGCAGGCCGACTTCGGTGGCGACTTCGCGCAAGGTCAGCGGCCGCAGCGCGCTATCGCCGAATTCAAGGAACGCGGCTTGTTGCTTGAGCAGGCAGCGCGCCACTTTCAGCAAGGTATCGCCGCGCGCTTCCAGACTTTTGAGCAACCAGCGCGCTTCCTGCAGATGACCGCGCAGGTAACTCGCATCCGACGCGCTGGCGTGGCGGATCATGCCTTCGTAGCCGCGATGGATCGAGATGCGCGGACGCATCGATTCCGACAACGCGACCCGCCACAGGCCTTGCTGACGCCAGATCACCACGTCGGGCGTGACGTAGGTGTCGGTGGAAATCGCGCCCATCTGCGCGCCCGGACGCGGGTCGAGCGAGCGCAGCAACTGCACCGCGGTGTCGACCTGGGCGGTGTCGAGCTTGAGTTCGCTGGCCAATCCGGCCACGCCGACGCGCGGCAGGCGTTCGAGCGGGCCGCTGGCGATCTGCGCGGCCAGCGCCTTGCCCGGGGTGTTGTCGGGCAAGGTGCCCAGTTGCAGGTTGAGGCACTCGCCGAGCGAACGCGCGGCCACGCCGACCGGGTCGAAACGCTGCACCTGATGCAGCACGGTGACCACTTCGTCTTCGCCGACGCTCAGTTCCGGCGCGAGCGATGCGGCGATCGCATCGAGCGGTTCGCGCAGATAACCGTCGTCGTCGATCGCTTCGATCAGGGCCACGCCGATGCTGCGGTCGCGCTGCGACAGCGGGCTCAGATGCAATTGCCACAGCAGGTGATCGAGCAGGGTCTCGGCATCGGCGACCTGTTCGGCTGCGGGCGAGTCTTCGTCGTGATCGGAGGGGCCGACCCGTTCGTACCACGTCTCGCCGTCGTCCATGGTCCACTCGGGCTCGGCGACCGGCGCTTCGGTAGTGCTGCCGGCCTCGCTGCCGCCGCCTTCCTCGCCGCTGGGCACGACCACGCGCGGCTCGTCCTCGGCCGCGGACGGTTCGGTCCAGTCGAGCAGCGGATTGCTTTCCACGGCGGTCGCGAGCTCGGCCTCAAGTTCCACCGCCGACAACTGCAGCAGGCGAATCGCCTGACGCAATTGCGGCGTCATCACCAGCTGTTGTCCGAGTGAGGCTTGGAGGCGGGGCTTCATCATCGATTGCAGACGCGACCTGAATAGGCGACCAGAGACGGCGGCCGAGTCGCGCGTCGCGGGCGTCGTTACGCGCCCGGCAACCGACAGGTTACAAGCGGAACGTTTCGCCCAGATAGACGCGACGGACATCGGGATTGGCCAGCAGCGCGTCCGGAGCCCCCTGCGCGAGCACGCCGCCGTCGTTGAGGATATACGCACGATCGCAAATGCCCAAGGTTTCGCGCACGTTGTGGTCGGTGATGAGGACACCGATCCCGCGATTCTTGAGGTGGCGCACGATTCGCTGGATCTCGCCGACCGAAATGGGATCGACACCGGCGAAGGGTTCGTCCAGCAGCATCAGGCGCGGGCGTGCAGCCAAAGCGCGCGCGATTTCCACACGACGGCGTTCGCCGCCGGACAGGCTGGCACCGAGCTGGTCGGCGACGTGGGTCACCTGCAGTTCGTCCATCAGACTGCCCAGTTCGCGTTCGATGCCGGCGCGGTCGAGGTCGTCGCGCAGTTCCAGCACTAGGCGCAGGTTGTCGGCGACGCTGAGCTTGCGGAAGACGGAGGGTTCCTGCGGCAGATAACCCACGCCGTACTTGGCGCGCGCGTACATCGGCTCGGCGGTGATGTCCTTGCCGTCGAGCACGATCGAGCCGGCATCGGCCGGCACCAGGCCGACGATCATGTAGAAGCACGTCGTCTTGCCGGCGCCGTTGGGGCCGAGCAGGCCGACCACTTCACCGGCTTCGAGGGTCAGGCCGAAGTCGCGCACGACTTCGCGCTGGCGGTACGCCTTGCGCAGGCCTTGAGCGACCAGCATCAACCGCCTCCCTTGGCCGGCGCGGCGGTCTTGCTCTTGGGTTGCAGGCGCATGTTGACGCGACCGCCGGTGCCGCCGCTCTCGATCTGGCCGGTCTTGGAGTTGTAGACAATGCGTTCGCTCTTGATCGTGTCGCCGGCTTTGTCGACGAAGGCGTTGCCGGTCAGGATGATGATTTCCTTCGGCATGTCGTAGTCGACCTTGTTGGCGCGACCGGCGAACGGCGAACCGTCGTCGAGCTGTTGCTTGATGGTGACCTGCGAGCCGGTCATGGTCACGTAGGTGACCTCGCCGTTGCTGCGCTTGAGGTCGGCCTTGGCGGCGTTGATGACCAGGGTGCCCTGGACGATCTTGACGTTGCCGGTCATCACGCACGGCGCGGTGTCGTTGCTGACCGAGCAGTTGCTGCTGTCGGCGTCGATGTCGGTGGGCTGATTGCGATCCGAGGAGCGCGCGAGCACGGCCGCCGGCGCCAGTGCAACGGCGACCAGGCACAGCGCGAGCAAATTAGCGAGCTTTCGCTTCATAGCGGACCTTGACGTTGGGAATGATGACGTTCTTGGTTTCGAGATCGGCCTGCAATCCCGAGCCATTCATTGTAATACCGGGCTGGAGCATCTTGACCGGGACGGCCGAAGTGGCCTTGTTCGCGTCGGGGAACACGTTCAGTTCCTCGGTGGTGATGTTGATGGGCTTGCCTTCGGCGTTGGTGCTGTCGGCGTGGACCTGTCCGCGCAGGCGCACTTCGTCGGCCTCGGCGCTGACCCAGCCGCGTTGCGACTTCACTTCCCACGGCCCGCCGTTGGCGCCGGGCTTGGCCGGGATCAGGAACACCGGCGTGGTGATGTCCATGGTCTTGACGTTGGGGTCGCGGGTCAGCTTCGGCGCGCGCAGGGTGAACGATTCCTTGCCCTGCTTGTCGAGCACGACCGCCTCGAAATCGTTGAGCACGTAGTCCGGACGCGTGCTGGTGGGAGCGGATGCCGGCTTTTCGCGTTGCGACCACAGCGCCCAGCCGCTGAGCGCGGCGGCGGTGAGCAGGATCAGGGTGAGCATGCCGCGCCAGCTCATCCCAGCGCTCCGGCCAGGATGTCTTCGGCGTGGCCTTGCGCGGCCAGCAGCAGATCGCACAGTTCGCGCGCCGCGCCTTCGCCGCCGCGCGCCACCGTGCGCCAATGCACGCGCTCGCGCACCCACGGGTGCGCGTTGGCCGGCGCGACCGCCAGGCCGACGTGCGGCAGGATCCGCAGATCGGCGAGGTCGTCGCCCATGAAAGCGACCTGTTCCAGCGTGAGCCCCAGGCTCTCGGCGATCAGCTTGACGCAGACCAGCTTGTCCTTGACGTCGCCGTGCGAGGTCGCGCCGAGTTCGGCGGCGCGGTGGGCGGCGATGGCGCCGCCGCGCGCGGTCACGAAATGCACGGCGATGCCGACCTTGCGCAACAGCGCCAAGCCCTGGCCGTCTTGGACATGGAAGCTCTTGTACTCACGCCCGGTGCTGTCGAAGGTCAGCCGACCGTCGGTCAAGGTGCCGTCGACGTCGAAGCAGGCCAGCCGGATGCGCGCGGCGCGTTCGCGGATGGCGGCGGGGTAGTCGTTTAGGTGGCTGTATGGCACGGGATTGGGGATTCGGGATTTGGGATTCGAAAGAGCGAAAGCAGATCGAGGGATGCGGGCTGGGCCGAGAGAGCCGCTGTTGCGAATCCCGAATCCCGATTCCCCAATCCCGGCCGTTAAACCACTCTGGCCCGCAACAAGTCGTGAATGTTCAGGGCACCGACCACGCGGCGTTCAGTGTCCACGACCAGCAGGCCGCTGATCTTGTGCGTTTCCATCAGCTGCGCGGCTTCCACCGCGAGCGCGTCGGCACCGATGGTCTTGGGCGAGCGGGTCATGACCTCGTTGATATGGGTCGAGCGCAGATCCACGCCGGGGTCGTCGAGGGTGCGGCGCAAGTCGCCGTCGGTGTACAGGCCGATCAGGCGATGGGCCTCGTCGACCACCGCGGTCATGCCCAGGCGCTTGCGGCTCATTTCGACCAGGGCCTCGCTGACGCTGGCCTCGGCGCCGACCGTGGGCACCTCGTCGCCGGCATGCATGATGTCGGTGATGTGCAGCAGCAGGCGCCGGCCGAGCGCGCCGGCCGGGTGCGAGCGGGCGAAGTCGTCGGCGGTGAAGCCGCGCGCCTCGAGCAGCGCGACCGCGATCGCGTCGCCCATCGCCAGCGAGGCGGTGGTGCTGGAGGTCGGCGCCAGCGCCAGCGGACAGGCCTCGGCCGGGACGCTGACGTCGAGGTGGACGTCGGATTCGCGGGCCAGGGTCGATTGCGGCCGCCCGGTCATGCCGATCACCGCGTTGCCCTGGCGCTTGAGCACCGGCAGCAGCATCAGCACTTCGTCGCTTTCGCCCGAGTAGGACAGGGCCAGGACCACGTCGGTGTCGGTGATCATGCCCAGGTCGCCGTGGCCGGCCTCGCCCGGGTGGACGTAGAACGAGGGCGTGCCGGTCGAGGCCAGGGTCGCGGCGATCTTGCGCGCGATGTGGCCCGACTTGCCCATTCCGGTGCAGACCACGCGGCCTTTGGCGCGCAAAATCAACTTGCAGGCCGCAGTGAAGTCGCCGTCGATACGCGCGGCGACCGCGGCCAGGGCCTGCGCCTCGATCTCGAACACGCGCCGGCCGCTGGTGGCCAGGCCGGCCTCGGTGGCGCCGCTGGGATCGAGCAGGGACGGTGCGGGACTGATCATAGAAATCGCCGTTTCGAAGGTCGCCATTTCGGACCGGAGGGCTTTCCGCTAGGCTAATCCGTCAATTCTAAGCGGTTCGCCCGTCCAGCGCCGTGCCCCACGGCAGATCCGCGTCGGACCGGGGCACCGCCCATTCAGCCGGCTTCCGTCCCGTCCAGCGCGTCTGGGCCGGCCCGGTCGCCGCTCCGCCCACCGTCCGGCCCCGCCGGTCCGTCAGTCCAAAGGCTCCCGATACGTGAACGCCGAAACCATCCGCACCCTGATCGAAAACGGCCTGCCCGGCGCGCAAGCGCGGGTCCAGGGCGACGACGGCGTCCATTTCGAGGCCACGGTCGTGGCCGAAGCCTTCCGCGGCAAGCTGCCGCTGGCCCGCCACCGCTTGGTCTACGCGACCCTGGGCGAGCGCATGGGCGGCGAGATTCATGCCTTGGCGTTGAAGACGTTGACGCCTGAAGAAGCCGGGATTGGGGATTCGTGATTCGGGATTCGCACAGCGGCTCGACCGCTGCCTCGACTTCACCGCGACCTCATTCAATCCGATCGACTCGCTCGTACCATGAGTAGCCGGGATCAGTGATTCGTGATTCGGCTTGCCGAATTCGAATCGTCCGCCCGGCTCTGCTCTGTCCAATCCCTAATCACCAATCTCGAATCCCGGCCCTCAAAATGCAAAAAATCGTGGTCGAAGGCGGCCAGCCGCTCAACGGCGAAGTCCAGATTTCCGGTGCCAAGAACGCCGTCCTGCCGATTCTGTGCGCGACCTTGCTGGCCGACGCGCCGGTGACGATCCGCAACGTGCCGCGACTGCACGACGTGCTGACCACCGCCAAGCTGCTGGGCGAGCTGGGCGCCGGCGTGACCAGCGAGGGCGCGACGATCACGGTCGATCCGACCACGGTCAACAGCCATGTCGCGCCGTACGAACTGGTCAAGACCATGCGCGCCTCGGTGCTGGTGCTCGGCCCGCTGCTGGCCAAGTACGGCCAGGCCGAAGTGTCGCTGCCTGGTGGTTGCGCGATCGGTTCGCGTCCGGTCGACCAGCACATCAAGGGCCTGCAGGCGCTCGGCGCCGAGATCTCGGTCGAAAACGGCTACATCAAGGCCCGCCGCAACGGCCGACTGAAGGGCGCGCGCTTCGTCTTCGACGTGGTGAGCGTGACCGGCACCGAGAACGTGCTCATGGCCGCGGCCCTGGCCGAAGGCACCAGCGTGATCGAGAACGCGGCGATGGAGCCGGAAGTCGTCGATCTGGCCGATTGCCTCAACGCGCTCGGCGCGAACATCGAACACGCCGGCAGCGGCCGGATCATCGTTCATGGCGTGGAAAAACTGCACGGCGGCAGCCACGACGTGCTGCCCGACCGCATCGAAACCGGCACCTTCCTGGTCGCCGCGGCGATGACTGGCGGCCGCGTCACCACCACCCGCAGCCGCGCCGACACGCTCGATTCGGTGTTGGACAAATTGCGCGACGCCGGCGCTGCGATCGAAGTCGACGGCGATCGCATCACCCTGGACATGGGCGGCCGCCGCGCGCGCGCCGTGGACCTGGTGACCGCGCCGTACCCGGCGTTCCCGACCGACATGCAGGCGCAGTTCATGGCGCTCAACTGCATCGCCGAGGGCGTGGGCGTGATCAACGAGACGATCTTCGAAAACCGCTTCATGCACGTCAACGAACTGCTACGCCTGGGCGCCGACATCCGCGTCGACGGCCACACCGCGGTGATCCGCGGCGCCGCCAGGCTCAGCGGCGCGCCGGTGATGGCGACCGACCTGCGCGCCTCGGCCTCGCTGATTTTGGCGGGCCTGGTGGCGCAGGGCGAGACCACGATCGATCGCATTTATCACCTCGATCGCGGTTACGAGAACATCGAGGAGAAGCTGTCGGGATTGGGCGCGAAGATTCGGCGCGTGGGGTGATACCGCGCGATAACCAGCCTGCTGCGTAACATTCCCTCTCCCGCAAGCGGGAGAGGGAGCCTGTAGCTCGCTTGCCCAGGTAAACGCCGATGGCGTCAAGCGAACCTGCGTTTTCGGCAATGAAAAAGCCCCGCGACCGCGGGGCTTTTATTGTTTCTCGCATGCATCGACTACTCGCCGCGACAAGCGCGACTCACCGCACCGCCTGCACCCGCAGATCGATCGCGTCGCTGCCGTTTTCGCGCTGCAAAATGCGCGCCGGCACCGGCATGCCCGGCACGACCCAGGCGATGGTTTCCTTGTCGCCGTTCTTGCTCGAGACCTTGGTCGCCTGCTGCGATTTGCCGCCGACGGTGATCGCTTCCTTGCCGACCACCGTGTAGCTCAGTTGCTTGACCCGGCCGCTCTCGACCATGCGGTAGCTCATCGGCTTGCCGGCGTTGGCGTCGCGCACCAGGGCCAGGTTGACCAGCAACGCGTCGAGGTCGCCGCTCTGCAATTTGATCGGGCCGGCGCGCTCGGGCTTGATGTCGCCGGTCCAGGTCGCCACGCTGCGCGACCAGTCGTAGCTGGCGTTGATCGACTTCTTCTTGGTCAGCACCTTGCTCGAATCGCTGCCGCTGACCGGACGCAACTGGCCGTTGCTGTCCTCGAACACGGTCGACTGCTGCAGATCGGCCAGCGGGCTGGTGATCGACAGGCTGTACTTCCAGCGGTTGCCCTCGGCGGCGACGGTCATGCGGCCGTTGCCCTGCATGCCCATGTAGCTGGCCGAGTAGTCGGCGCTGAACGGCTTGACCGCGAGCGCGGGCGCGCTGACGACGGCCAGGGCCGCGGCGAGCACGGCCAAGCCGGTCTTGAAGGTGCTGACCGTTACGGTGCGGTCGGTGCGGTGGCTCATGATCCGTTGACTCCTTTGTATTCGACCAGGCGCAGATCGTAAGTGTCCTGGCCATCTTCGCGCTGCAGGATGCGCACGGGGGTGGGAACGCCGTCGACCACCCAAATGGATGTTTCCTCGTTGCCGCTCTGCACGCGGTTGACGCGCATCGCGTTGAAGCTCATATCGTCGACCTTGACGCCTTCCAGGTCCTGGCTCACCAGGTATTGATGGGGGCGCAGGCGGCCGGAATCCACGAACCGGTAATTCAGGGTCTTGCCGGGCTGGGCGTCGCGGACCACCGCCAGGTTGATCAGCAGGCCGCTCATGTCGCCGTCCTGCAAGGCGATCGGCTTGCGCCGGTGCTCCTTGATGTCGCCGGTCCATTGCGCGGCATGCTGGGTCCAGTCGTAGGTGCCGGTGATGATCCGCTTGGAGAACAACACCTTGCGCACCATGGTCTGGCTCAACGGCCGGTAGGTTTCGCCGACCAGATCGAACAGCGTGCTCTGCTGCGCGGCCGCGCCGGTCAGGCCCATCATGCCGTGCTCGGCGCGGATGTCGAGGTCGATGCGCCAGTGGCCGCCCTCGGGCTTGACCTGCATGGTCGCGTCGCCGAGCGCCTTGCCGCCGTTGAAGACCTGGTAATTGGCCACGAACGGCTCCAGCGCGAACGCGCTGCCGGGGAGGGCCGCGCCGGTCAGCGTGGCCAAAAGCAAGGGCAGGAGGGACTTCATGACGACGCGGGCGAGTCCTGGGGCGCGCAAGGGCGCAGGGATTAGGAATGCGTGGTGGAACCCGACGTATTCGACGCGCGGGCCGCGGCGTTCAGGCCGCGATGCCGGTCGTTGGATGGGTCAATCGGCCGGCGAAATCTAAACGCAGCGGCGTAAATAGCGGATGACCGTCGAGGGCCACGGTTGCGCCGTGTTCAGCCAGACGGCCGTCGACCGCCAGTCTCATCACCGCCAGCAACAACGGGTGTTCCACACCGAGTACGCGCGCCGACAAGGATTCGGGTGTATCGCTGGCATCGATCGCGACCACGGCGTGTGCGATCACGCCACCGGCATCGAGCTCCGGAATCACGAAATGCACGCTCGCGCCGTGTTCGCGCTCGCCTTCCTCGATTGCCCGCGCATGGGTGTGCAGGCCGCGGAACTTGGGCAGCAGCGAGGGATGGATGTTGAGGGTGCGGCCGCGGAAGCGTTCGACGAAGGCGCCGCCGAGGATGCGCAGGTAGCCGGCGCAGAGGACCCAGTCCGGACGCACCGCCGCGACCGCTTGCGCGAGATCGGCATCGAAGGCGTCGCGATTGGGGTAGGTCTTGGGGCTGGCCGACCAGCGCAACGGCTCGGGCACGCGCTGCAGCGCGGCCGCGCCGGGTTTGTCGGAGAACACGCCGACGACCTCGGCCGCGAGGGTGCCGACGGCGATGGCGTCGAGCACGGCCTGCAGGTTGCTGCCGCGGCCCGATGCGAGGACGGCGATGCGGGGGAGCGGCTGGGGCATGCGGGCCGGGCGATGGGACGGGGCTGCATTTTAGGCGATCTGGGCTGTGCTTATGGTGGCCCTCACCCCAACCCCTCTCCCGCAAGCGGGAGAGGGGCTAAAGGCGGGCGATCGGGTTTTGCGCTTTTCTCCCTCTCCCGCTTGCGGCGACCGAAGGGAGTGCAGGGCTGAGAGGGCCGGGGTGAGGGCCCTCGTCAGAACTTAGCCTCCACCGAAACGAACCACTGCCGCGGCGCACCCGTCAGCAAGGTCTGGAACGTCCCCTTCGGGTCGTAATCGCGAAACCCGTTGCTGCCGAGCGTGGCGATGTAGGTCTTGTCGAGCAGGTTGTAGACATTGAGCCCGACCCGCAGCGATTGAATCTGACCGACATCCTTGCGCTGCCAGCTCACCCCCGCATCCCACAGCCAGAACGCGTCGGTGCCGGCATCGTTGCTGTAGGTGTAGTAACGCTGGCCGGTGTACTTGCCGCCCAGGCGCAGCTCGACTTCGCCCACGCCGTAGCTCACTTCGGTCGCGAACAACTGCTTCGGCGTATCCACCATCTGCTTGCCGCGCACCTCGACCAGCTTGCCGCTGCTGAGGTAATTCGAGCGGTACTGCGAATCGTTGTAGGCGTAACTGGCGAGCCAGCGGAACTGCGCGGTCGGCGTCCACACGAAGGCGAACTCGCCGCCGAGCGTGCGCGCCTTGCCGACGTTGGCGAACTGGTTCGGACAGCTGACCACGCCGGGGCAAGGCACGATCACCAGTTGCCGATCGTCGAAGTTGACGCCGTACAAGGTGGTCGATACCTGGTACTGGTCGTCGCCGTAACGCCAACCCAGTTCCAGAGTCTTCGATTGTTCGGGCTTGGCGCTGGCGCGGCTGAGGTCGAACGAAGCCTGGGTCAGCGACCAGGCGCCGTTGACGCCGGGCCGGAACGCGGCCTGGTTTTCGGCGTAGTTGGCGAACACATCGCTGTGGTCGTTCAAGCTCCAGGCCACGCCGAGCTGCGGCAGGAAGTTGTCGCGTGTGCGCAAGCGTCCGCCGGCGCGGCCGGCGACCACGACGGCGCCGTCGGTGACCACGTCCTGGCCCTTGAAGCCGGCGCTGACGGTCAGGCGCTCATCGAACCAGCGCATCGTGTCCTGCACGAACCACTGCCGGGTGCGGGTGTCGAAGCGCTGGCGGAACAGGCGCTGAGCGAATTCGTTCTGATCGAAGAAACGCTCATCGTTGATCGGCCCGGCGATGTTGACGAAACTGCGGCCGGCGCCGTGCACGCTGTCTTCGAACCACACGCCGCCTTCGAGGGTGTGATGCTCCAGCTGATAGCTCGCACGCGCGTTCACGCCGCTGCGTTCGATGTCGTAACTGGTGATGCGCAGCGCCATCGGAATTGTCGGCGAACTGATGTACGGGGTGAACCAGTGCCCCTGGCCTTCGTTGCGATGGTAATAAGCGGTCGCGTCCACGCGCAGGTTTTCGCTGAGATCGAATTCGCCCGAAATGCTGGCCAGATCGTCATTGCGCAGGCCGCGCGCGAGGTAGTACGCATCGTCCTTGGTGGTCACGCAGCCGCTGAACTTGCCGTTGGCGGCGGCCAGGGCGCGCTGCCAGTCGGGCGCGTAGTTGTCCCAGTCGTAGCCGCAGCGGCGGATCAGGTCCAGGGACAGATCCGGATCGTCGGTTTCATTGCGGCGGGAGGTCGACAACCATGCGGCGATGCGGCCGTTGTCCCATTGATACACGGCCTTGCCGTTGAACTGCCGCTGCTCCTGCACGCCGGCGCCTTTCCAGCGGTCGGCCTGATTGTTCATGCCCGACACGTACGCGCGCAAGCCGTTGTGCTCGCCGGTGTCGACGCGCACGAAGGCGCGCATCGTCGCGTTGTCGCCGTAGGCGAAGTTGGCGCGCGCGCCGAACTGGCTTTGCGGGTCGGAGGAGTGCAGCAGCAGCGCGCCGCCGAGATTGCTGGTCGACGGGATGCGCAGCGCGCCGGCGCCCTGGGCGAGTTCGAGTTCGGCGATGTTCTCCGGCAGGATCGCGCGATTGGGCGACAGGCCGTTGTTGTTGGCGTAGCTGTTGTCGCCGAGCGGGATGTCGTCGAGCGAGTAGCCGAGCTGGTTCTGGGCGAAACCGCGGATCGCGATGCGGTTCGACCATTCGTAGCTGCCCCACGGATCGGACGATACGAAATGCACGCCGGGCAGTTTCTCGAGCACCTTGACCGGGTTGGTGCCGAGCGCGACCGCCTGCAGTTCGGCCTTGCCGATGCGCTGGACCTGACGGGTTTCGCGATGACCGACCACCGAGATCGTGTCGAGCGTGGCCGGGTCGCCGGCGCCGCTGTCGAGCGGCGCGCCGCTGGCGGCGAGGTTGGCGGTGGCGTGGGTGTCGTCGGCTTGGGGCGCGGCGGCATCGGCGTTGGCGGTCGGCGCGGTTGCGGCCTGCGCGATCGGCGCGAGCGTCGTCATCGACAGCGCGGCGAGCAGGGCCAGCGCCAGGGGCGTGCGGATCGGGGTAGTCATCGGGGTCTCGTGCATTGCGCGCCACGGTGCGGCGTGATGACGGCATTACAACGGTCGCAGATGAAGGCTTGCGCGCGCGGGACGGACCGCGTGGCGTACCTGTCTAGTGGGTCGTTCGGGGAGCCGGATTCAGATTGTTTTGAACGACACGATCGGTTCCCTCTCCCGCTTGCGGCGACCGAAGGAAGTGCAGAGCTGAGAGGGCTAGGGTGAGGGTGTACGGGTTGCGGTGGATGCATCGATAGCTTTCGTGCCCTCACCCCAGCCCTCTCAGCTCTGCACTTCCTTCGGTCGCCGCAAGCGGGAGAGGGAGACAAGCGTAGCGGTGCGGGTGATGGCGGATCTCAATACCGCCGCTCACCCCGCACCCAAACCGCGTCGGCCTGCGGCAATCCATCGACCACGCGCACGCGCAGCAAATCCGCGCGCTGCCCCGCCGCGATCTCGCCGCGATCGTCATAACCGATCGCGCGCGCCGGAGTACGCGTGACCATCGCCACCGCGCGCGCCAGGCCGATCGATTCCCAGTTGCCGAGCTGGAACGCCGCCAACAACAAACTGCCGGGCACGTAATCCGACGACAGCGCATCGAGCACGCCCGCGCGGGCGAGGTCGGCCGCGGCGACGTTGCCGCTGTGCGAACCGCCGCGCACCAGGTTCGGTGCGCCGGCCAACACTTGCAGCCCGGCCGCATGCGCGGCGACCGCGGTGGCGAGGTTGACCGGGAATTCGGCGATGCAGGCCTTGGCTTCGACCGCTTCGGCGATGTGGATCAACTCCGAATCGTCGTGGCTCGCCAGCGGCAATCCGAGTTCCAGCGCCAATGCGATCACCCGTCGCCGGTTGCCATCGGCGTGACCGCGCTGCAGATCCTGCAGATGACGCACGCGCGCGTCGAACTGGTCGTCGTCGCGGGTATTGCCGTGACGCGCGCTGTAGGCGCGGTAACGTTCGAGGTCGTGGAACTGGCGCTGGCCCGGGGTGTGATCCATCAACGACAGCAAACGCAGCGCGGGCGTCGCGAGCAAGGGCTGCAAACGCTCGGCCAGATCGGGGCAGGGCAGTTCGCAACGCAGATGCACGGCGTGTTCGATGCGCAGGCTGTCGGCGGCGCGCGCAGCGGCCAGCGCACTCAGCACTTGCAGCGGATCGACCGCCTCCTCGGCGTCCTCTTCGCCGACCGAGATCGCGTTGAGCGCGGTGGTGATGCCGGCGGCGAGCAGTTGCGCGTCGTGCGCGCGCAGCGCGGCGGCGGCCGGCCAATGCGCGCCCGGGCGCGGCAGCAGATGCTTTTCCAGATTGTCGGTGTGCAGCTCGACCAGGCCGGGCAGCAGGTAATCGCCGTCGCAGTCGATCGCCGCGGCGTGGGCGATCCGGCCTTCGCCGATCTCGATGATCGCGCCCTCGGCGATGCGCAGATGGCCATGCACGATCGCGTCGGGCATTACCAGGCGGGCGTTGTCGAGCAACAGGTCGGGCATTGCGGTGGGCGTCCGGTAGCGGAAGGGCGGAATTTGTCATGGCCGTGCAACGCGTACGCGCTCTCATGGCCACGGGTGCGGTACTCGACCTGTCTAGTCAAGCAAGCGCAGATGGAGGTTGTGTGACAGCCACTGGGTTCAAACACACTGAGTTAAAGCAGGCCGGGCTCAAGCAGGGGCGCAATGCCGCGACGGCATCCGTCGATCCGCCCGGTGTCGAGGCGGCGCCCGCCGACCCGATCGAGAACCTCACCCAACGCGACGCCGCGCAACCGCTGTGGCAGCAGATCGAAACCGCCCTGCTCAAGCAGATCCGCTCCGGCGCGCTCAGCGAAGGCGACCGGCTGCCGTCGGCGTTCGATCTGGCCAAGCGCTTCGGGGTCAACCGCCACACCGTGCGGCGCGCGATCGAAGCGCTGGAGGAGCGCGGTTTCCTTCGCACCGAAACCGGCCGCGGCAGTTTCGTCCAGGAGCATCCGTATCACTACCCGATCGGTCGCCGCACGCGATTCGGCAAGGCGATGCACGATCTCAACGTCGAAAGCCGCTACCGCCTGATCGAAACCGGCCTGCAGACGCCGCCGCGCCAGGTCGCGCGCTCGCTGGGACTGATCTCGGGCGAGCGTGTGCATCGCGTGGTCTATTCCAGCGAAGTCGAGGGCCGCACCGTGGATCACAGCGAGGCCTGGTTTCCCGCTACGCGTTTTCCGGGCCTGGACCGGGTGTTCGCCGAGCAGTTGTCGGTGACCCGCACCCTGGCCGAGTTCGGCGTTCACGATTACCTGCGCAAGCACACCTCGGTGATGGCGCGCTTGCCCGGCGCCGAAGTCGCGCGCGTGCTCGGCCAATCGACCCGGCGGCCGGTGCTGTGCGTGCATTCGCTCAATGTCGATGCGCAGGGCGTGCCGGTGCAGTTCGGGGTGACTTCGTTCGCCGGCGACTGGGTGCAGCTGATGGTGATGACCGAAACGTGACAGACAGCGGCCCGGCCGCGCGCGTTGCGCGGTTTGGGTCACATGCGCGCGCGCAAGCGTGGCCTAGGCTCTCGGCTCCTTTCACCGCAGGAGCCTCGCAATGTCCCGTCGCAGTTTGCGTTTCACCACGTTAGCCCTGGCCTGCGCGCTCGCTGCGCCGGCCCTGGCGAAGACGCCCAAGGTGTTGTTCATCGGCACCGACGGTTTTCGCGGCGATGTCTACGGCACGGTCGCCACGCCGAATCTCGATGCATTGGTCGCCGACGGCTACCTTAGCCGCGAAGGCCTCACCGCCGATACCGCTATCAGCGGCACGGGCTGGTCGTCGTTGTTCACCGGCGTGGAGCGCGACAAGCACGGCGTCTACGACAACAGTTTCAGCGGCAAGAACTACGCCGACTGGCCGGACGTTCTGAGCCGGATCGAGCGCATCGCGCCGACCAAGAACACCGCCGCCGCGCTGGCGTGGTCGCCGCTGGCGACGCAGCTACCGTGGACCGGCGTGGACACGGTGTACAACGCCGGCAGCGACGCCAACGTGTTGAGCAAGGCGCTGCAACTGCTCGGCCAGAGCGCCGGTCCGGACGTGTTGTTGCTCGACTTCAACGAACCCGACGGCGCCGGTCATGCCGGCAGCTATTTCAATCGCGATGCGAGCGGTTACACCAATGCGATCCGCGGCGTCGACGCATCGATCGGCAAGCTGATGACCGCGCTGCGCGCGCGGCCGAACTACGCCAACGAAGATTGGCTGATCATCGTCGGCACCGACCACGGCGGTTCGATTCATCACGGTCACAACACGCCGGAAGACCGCAAGACGCTGATCGCCTTCAGCGGCGAGTCGGTGCCCAAGCTCGGCCTGGAGCCGTTGCGGTTGGCGCCACGCCAGGTCGACGTCGCGCCGAGCATCCTCGCGCATCTGGGATTGGCGATTCCCGCGGGTCTGGACGGCCGGCCGATGCAGCGTCCCGCGCGCGAGGCCGCGCCGACGTTCGGGGTCAACCTGCTCGCCAACGGTGACGCGGAATATTCCGTCGGTCGCCAAGATCGCGGCTACGACAGTGACGTGCCGGGCTGGCGCAAGGGCCGCGGCGGACAAGTCGTCGAGTACGCGCGCTATACGTGGTTGCCGGCGCCGCTGACCGGAGGCGGGCGCAATCTGTTTATCGGTCGCGATACCGGCAAGAGCAATACGCTGAGCCAGCGCGTCGATCTGCGTGGTCTGGATCTGACCCAAGCGCGCTTCAAGCTGTCGGCCGACCTAGGCGCCGCCAGCGGCCATCGCGCGCGGGTGCTGCTGCGTTTCTACGATCTGCGCGGGATGGCGAGCTTCGGCGCCGGCGGCACCGGGCATGTGTTCCGCGGCGGCGATTACTACAAGTACGACATCGCCGCCGATCGCGTCGCCAGCGGTTATCCGCAGCCGATCGCCACGCAATGGCCGGGCCTGGATCGGTTCGCCGGCGGCGCGCGCGATCTCGATGCGGTGTTCGAAGCCGGCAACGGCAAGGTGTATTTCTTCAAGGACGCGCAGTACCTGCGTTACGACCTCGCCGCGGGCGCGGCCGATCCGGGTTATCCCTTGCCGATCGCCGGTCATTGGCCGGGCCTGGAGAAATTCGCCGGCGGTGCGCGCGATCTCGACGCGGCGATGTTCGTCAGCCGCACCAAGCTGTATTTGTTCAAGGGCGATCAGTACATCCGCTACAACCTCGACAGCGATCGCGCCGATGCCTATTACCCGGCGTATCTGTCGGAAAGCACCTGGCCGGGCACGGGCTACTGGCCGGCGTACTGGTCGGGCGCGTTGAACTTCGCCAGCGGCAAGTCGTATCTGTTCAAGCCGGGCGAGTATCTGCGTTACGACCGCGTGCTCGATCGCGCCGACGCCGGTTATCCGGCCGCGATCAACGCGTCGAACTGGCCGGGCCTGCAGGCGCTGTACGCCGGCAGCGCGTTCGAACTTGCGCCGGCCGGCGGCAGCGGCGCGCTGCGCAATTACGAGCTCACTGGCGCGGTGCCGAAGGACGCGCAATGGGCCGAGGTCGAAATCCGTTTTGAGCATGCCAATGCGAACGGCGACGCGTTCGCCGATCGGGTCCATCTGAGCCTGGAGCGCTGAGGTCGCGGCGGTCCGGATCGGCTAGATCCGGACCGCCCGCGCAGGCCGTCGCGACTGTGACGGCCTGCGCGGAATGGCCGGTCTGGAGCGGCGGCCAAGGCTGGACCAGCGCAACCCTCGCTTTCGCTCCGCGCCAGGATCGGCAAAGCTGCGCTCTGCGGCAGCCGGGAGCGGGGCGTGGGCGAACACAGGACGAAGCGTTGGGTGGTTGCGGTGTGGGCGGGAAGTTGGTCGTTGGCGGTGGCGGCGATGGGCCCCGCGGCGGGGTCGGACATGGCGCCAGGCGCCGGTGCCGCCGCGCCCGTCGATTCCTCGTCGCGCTGCCTGCCGGCATCCGCGGCGCCACTGCCCGCGCCGGCCGAATGCCAGCGCCGTTTCGGTATCCAGCCCGGTCGCGGCGAGGCCTCGGTGCTGGAAGCGCTGTACGCGCGCAGCATCGAATTCCAGCATCGCAGCGACTTCGTCCAGGCCTCGGCGGCGCTGGATTGCGCCCAGGCGAGCGCTGGCGGCCAGGCCGGCGGCGCGCTCGACTACGAACTGCTGCGCCGTCGCGGAGTGATCGATTACCGCAACGAATGCCAGGTCGAGGCGCTGGCCAAGTTCAAGCAGGCGCTGCAACTGGCCCAGCATCGCGAAGACCGCCCGGCGCAGTCGAAGATCTGGAACAACATCGGCTCGACCCTGCGCCGGCTCGGCGATTACCGCGGCGCGCTGCAGGCGCTGATGTCGAGCCTGGAACTGCAGCGCAGCCTGCCCGAACGCGATTCGGGCCCGGCCTTGAACAACATCGCCGACCTGTACCGCGACTTCGGCGACACCGACGCCGCGGTGCGCCATTACGATCAGGCCCGCGCCGAATTCCTGCGCGCCGGCAACCGCGTCGAAGCCGCGCACGTGCTCGCCAGCCAGGGCGTGCTGGCGCTCGACGCCGGCCAGATCGGCCGCGGCCAGACCTTGCTGGAGCAGGCGCGCGGCGAGCTCGACAAGGCCGGCGACCGCACCTATCTGCTGCGCGTTCACGCCGAACTCGGGCGCGCCGCGATCGCCCGCGGCGACCTGACCCAGGCCAAGCGCTGGACCGACAGCGGTCTGGCGATCGCCGCGCAGGCCGGCACCGCGGTGCCGGCGCCGCTGCAATTGCAGGCCGCGCGCGGCGACCGCCTGCGCGGGCAGGCGCGCGCCGCGCAGGTTCGGGTGCAGGCCGCGCTGGCCGCGTTGGCGCCGCAGGACAGCGACCGGCCCGCGTTGCTGGCCGAACTGGCCGACGACTTCGAGGCCCAGGGCGAATGGCCGCGCGCGCTGGCCGCGTTGCGCGATTCCGAAGCCGCCGCGCGCGCGCTGCGCGAGGCGCGCTACGACCGCGAGATGAAGTGGCTGCAGCTGCGCTTCGAGACCGCCGAACGCGACCGCACCATCGCCGCGCTGGCGACCGAGAACCAGGTCCGCGCGCTGAGCCTGAAGCAGCGAACCCTGGCGCTGTGGCTGACCGTGGTCTCGGCGCTGGCGGCCTTGCTCGGGCTGACCGTGTTCTTCCTGCGCCGCCAGCACCGGGTGCGGGTGGCCGAAGCGGCGCGGCGTGCGCGTCTGGCCGAGGAGGTCGAGTATTACCGCCGCGCCGCCGCCGATCTCGGCGTCGATCGCGCGCGCCTGCAGGCCGCGCTGGACAGCCGCGACGACGCGGTGCTGATCCTGGATGTCGCCGGGCATGTGCTCGCGGCCAATCGCAGCGCCGGTGAATTGCTCCAGCACCCCGGCGCCAGCGCGTTGTCGGGACGCGCGTTCGGCGAACTGCTCGACGAACCGGGCGCGCACCGCTTCGCCCAGGCGCTGGAGCGGCTGGACGAATCCTCAGCCTCGCAGCGCTTCGATTTCCGCCTCGGCGCCCGCCGCGATGCCCTCAGCGCCCAGCTCAGCGAAAGCGGGCAGGGCGAGGGCCTGATCGTGCTGGGTCTCAAGCCGGCCGCTTCGGCCACCGGCGTCGCTTCGGCCGCGGCCGACGGCGCCGAACACGAAGCGCTGAGCGTGGAGCCGCTCAGCGCCGAGCCGCCGGCGCTGGCCGACGACGACGAGCTGCGCCAGTCGTTCCGGCGCGCGCTGGTCGAGCTGATGCTCGCCGTGGTCGAAGCCTGGGAACGCAGCACCGGCCAGGGCCGGCTGGAATTGGCCGAGAAGAGCCGGATCTGGCGGGTCACCGTCGACGACGGCCGCCTGCGCGCGCGTGCTATGGAGCGCTACCTGAGCCTGTCCAAGCTGCCGCGGCAACCGCGTTGGCGCGACGTGCTGCGCTCGGGCTATTACGTGCTGGCCGAATGCAGCCTGGACGAATCGGTGCGCGGCGAACTGCAGCGCCATGTCGACGCCGTGCTGGCCTATACGCGACGCCACGCGCTGGTGTGAGCGTTCCCTGCCCCGACAGCGGTTGACCCACCAGCGGGTGGCGGCGCGGTTTACTCGGTGTTCGCGGGGTCGATTGACCCGCGGTTACGGGCTGCGCGCCGGCAACTTGATCGGACTGCTGGGCGAGGGGAGCCTGCAGATCATGCACACCCCCTGCAGGTCGGGCGTGCCCGGGCCGAAGCTGTAAGCGGTGTGGTGCAACTGCGGGTCGTTATAGCTGGCCGGCGAGGTCACCAGCGCCACGCTGCCCGGCGCGATCTGTTCGCAGTAATCGAACGAACGCTTGGTCGCGACCGACCAATGATCGTCGACGATGCCGCAGCTCTTGGGCGTGCACACGCCGCCGCCGGACTGGCTCTGTTCGGCGTAGGCCATCAGGTCGCGCGAGGTGAAGCTGAACGATCCGACCATCACCATCTGCGCGCCTTCCACGCCGCAGGTGCCGTCGGTGTTGTGCGCGCTCGCGCTGCCGCAGACCAATGCCGCGGCCAGAACCAAACTCTTGAGTGTCGTACGCATGATCGCCCCCTGTGGCGAGTGCATCAGGAGCGGCCAGCCTACGAACCGCGCGCCACCGGGTCCAAGCAATTCACGGGCACAAAGCGGGAACGTTTCGGCACTAATCAGACGCAGGTCCGAATGAGCTGTGATCGGCTTGGCGATCGACCGCGATGACAGGGCCGTGGTGCGGCGAAATCTTCCCGCCGTGTCCCGATTCCGTCCCGGATCGTTCCTCGCAAATCCGCGTGCCAGGGCGGTAAATGGAATGCGTCCCCGTTGCACCGTTCGCCGTGCTTGGCCCCTCCCGGCCGCCGTCGGCCGATGTGGCGACGGGGCATCGTCGACAGGGGCGCGTCGGCGCGCGGGGACCGGGTTCGGTACCCGCGCCGGCCGACGCGGTCGATCCATCTCACGAGGTCGCCATTGCGATGATCCGCCACTGCTTGCTGTCCGCCGCGCTGGTCACCGCCGAAGCCGGCGTGCGCGAATTACGCGAGCGCTACCGTATCGAAGGGTTCAACCGCGAACAGGAACTGCTGATCAAGACCATCGAATCGATGCCCGGCGCGATCGTCGAAGGTCAAGGCGGCGGCCGCTAGCCGCCGGAGATTTCCACCGCATCGCGTCACGAACGGCACGCTCCCGGTCGTGGCGCGGTGCGGCGGATCCGCGGACCCGGCGGCGCGCCGTCGCCGAGGTCGGCAACGAGGTTCAGGTCCGTCGGGCCAGGCGCAGGCGTTCCGTGGCTCCCCTGTGGGCCTCACGGACGGAGGCCGGGCGCCAGTGCGACGGACCGGTAAAGGCATAGGGAAATGCCGCCCGCCCCGCATCGACACGGACGTCGAGGCGGTCGGTAGCGCCGCGCCATGCGCGGCCGCTGGCGGGAAGCGGCTGGTCCGGTTGGGGGAGCCAGCGGACCGGGCGCAGCGGGCTATGGCGGATCAGGACGCCATAGCCCGCGATTGGATGGTTGGGGCCGGGAATGGGGAATCGGGAGTCGGGAATCGGTTAAAGCCGAAGCCGAAGCCGATGCGTCCGAATTCCGACGTCTGTTTCCAGCCGCCAGCGAACCGCTCCTACGATTCCCGACTCCGCATTCCCGATTCCCGGCCTCACCCGGCCGCCAGCGACCCGCTTTTCCGAATCCCGAATCCCGAATCCCGAATCCCGGCCGCATAGCGGCCATCGACGATCTCCTCGGCCAGGCCGAAACTCAACGTCATCCCCAGCCCGCCGCCGCCGACCGCGTTGACGATGGTCACGCCGGGCGCGGCTTGCGCGACGAATTCGCTGCTGCCGTCGGTCAGCTTGGGGTAGATGCCGTGCCAGGTCTGGATCACGCGCGGGTCGGGCAGGCGCGCGAAGCGGGCCAGGTAGTCGAGCACCTTGGTGTTGATGCTGTGTTCGTCGAACGGATCGTGGGTGTGGGCGTAGGCGTGCGAATCGCCGACGGTGATCTCGCCGTGGCCGTTCTGCGCCGCCATCACATGGATGCCCAGTTCGATCAGGTCGCCGAATTGCGCCTCGTAGCGGGCGCGCAGCGGCGCCACGTCGGCGGCTTGCTGGAAACCGGCGTAATGCACCAGCGACAGGCCGCCGCACAGTGCGGCGCCGAGGCGGAAACCGTCGGGTTGCGGCGCCAGACGCATCATCTGCAGCTTGCAACGGGTCAAGGGCGCGGCGGCATACAGTTCCGGATAGAGCTGTTCGAACTCAGGGCCACTGCACACGAACACCTGATCGGCATCGAAACGCCGGGTGCCCGACCAGGCGCGGCCGCTGTCGACCGCGGTCACCGGCGTGCGCCAATGGAACTCGACGCCGTGGCGTTCGTGCAGATACGCCGGGATCGTGCGCAGCGCCTCGCGCGGATCGACGATCATCTCGTCCTGGTTGAACAGCGCGCCGCGCAGGCCCTCGCTAACCAACGCCGGCGAACGCGCCAGCGCCGCATCGCGATCGAGCAGGCTGCACGGCCGCCGCGTGCGATTGGCCTGCGCGTATTGCGCCAGCACGTCCCACTCGTCCTGCGCATAGGCCAGGTGCAGCGAACCGCAGGGGTCGTGCCACAGCCGCGCCTGTTCGATCAGTTCCTGCCAGATCGCGCGCGAACGCAGCGCGCGTTCGTAGGCCGCGCCGTTGGGCACGCCGATCGGCCAGATCATGCCGAAGTTGCGCACCGACGCGCCGACCGCGCGATCAAAGCGCTCCAGCACGGTGACGCGATGGCCGCGCACGGCGAGCGCGCGGGCGATGGACAGGCCGACGATGCCGGCGCCGATGACGAGAGCGGAAGGAGCATTCATGCGATGGCTTCGAAAGACTCAGACGGGCGTGAACGCCGACGCGGCGACGCGACGGGTGACGCGATGATGGAAATACAGGGCGGAGGCGATCAGGCATGCGCCGCCGATCACCGCCAGCGCCAACACGATCTGGGCGAAGAACTGGGTCCACGACAACTGCACGCTGGAAAATTCCTTGGTCAGCAGCACCGCGACGCTGCCCAGATAGCCGAAGGCATCGGACAGGTACATCAGGAAACCGACGTTGCCGGCGACCCGGAAGGTCGCGATCAGACGCTCGTAGAACACGCAGTTGAACGGCACGTAGGCCAGATACAGACCGAAGCCGACCAGCGCCAGCCACCACAACGGCGGCAGCGTGCCGGCGCGGAAGGCGAGCGTGCTGATGCCCGCCACCGCGAGGCCGGCGAACATCAACCCGTGCAGGGCCATCAGGCCGCGCAGATTGTCGCGGAACCAGGTCAGCCCCGCGGTCAAGGCCAATACCGCCACCGCGATCGGCGTTTCGATCAAGGCGAACACGCCGGCATTGCCGCCATAGCCCAGGTCGGCGAACAGCTCGGCTTCGAAGTTGTCGCGAAAATCGCGCACCACGGTCAGCGCGACATAGCAGCCGATCATCAGTACCAGTCCCGGCAGGAAACTGCGCACGAAGGCGAGGCGTTCGGTGCGGCTCATCGGCTGGCGTTCGCTGCGTTCGCGCCGGTCGTCGGCGTCGGGCTCGGGCACGCGTTCGAGAAAATGCACCGCGATCAGCAACAGCGGCAGAAACAGCAGGCCGGTCACGAACGGCATCCAGAATTCATCGACGCCCGACAGCAACAACCACTTGCCGACGCTTTTGACCACGCCCGAGGCCATGATGAAACTCGAGGCGAGGATCGCGCCCATCGCCTCGGTGGTGCGGCGGCCTTCCAGGTAACTGAACACCAAACCCCAGACCATGCCCAGCGGCAGGCCGTTGAGAAACAGGAACGGGATGTTCCAGGGCGCGGGCGTCAGCGCGAACCCCAGCAGCGCCAGCCAGGCGACGCCGATCAGGCTCAGCAGCAGACGCGCGCGGTGTTCACGGCGCAGCCCGCCGATCACGCCGATGCCGACAAACTTGCTGCACATGTAGCCCAGGATCTGCGCGACCACCAGCCAGACTTTGTAGTCGACGCCGAACAATGGATGCCCGGCGAACGACGCGGCCGCGAACGGTTTGCGGAACGCGTACATGCAGGCGTAGGTGACCAGCGCCGCGCCGCCGGCGAGCAGGGTGACCTGCCACTGGCGCGCGCGTTCGCTGGACGGAGCGCGCAGCGCGTTCATGCCGCGGCGTGGCGGGTGTCGCGACCGGGCTGATCCAGGCCCGACCCATCCAGCCCCAGCAGGGCCGGCAGTTCGAACAAGCCGTCGATGATGCGGTCGGGCGCGTACGGCTCGAGTTCGGCGCGGGTGAACGCGCCGGTGGTGACCGCGACCACCAGGCCGACCTGGGCCGCGCGGCCTTCGCCGATATCGACTTCGGTATCGCCGATCTTCACCACCTGGGCCGGATCGTCGATGCGCAGGCGCTGCATCAGCGCGTGGATCATGTCCGGCGCAGGCCGGCCTTGCGCGACTTCATCGCTGGCGATCAGCGCATCGATGCGCCGCGACCACTGCAGACGCTCGACGATGGCATCGGCGATGTCGCGCGAAAACCCGGTGTTCAGCGCGACCTGGATGCCGTTCGCGCGCAGCACCGCGAACACCGACTCGGCGCCGGGCAGCGGCTCGATGCCGGGCCATTCGCGATAGCACACCAGCATGCGCTGGACGAAGTCGGCATGGATCGGCGCGATCCGCGGGTCATCGGCCTGTGTGCCGAGCAGACGCGCGATCGCCAGCGGCTTGGGATAGCCCATCAGCGGCCGGCAGGCCTCGTGATCGATGGGGTGGCCGGCGGCGCTCATCGCGCCGACGAAGGCCTGGGCGACGAAGCCGGGGTCCGACACGGTGGTGCCGGCGATATCGAACAGGGCAAGGCGGAAGGTCATCGCGGCGGGACGCACTGGGGAACAGGCGTCCAGCATGGGCGGCGTGCGCAACCCGGTTATTACAGCGCGGGGACAAGTGGGTGAACCTGTCTAGTGCCTCGGCTGCTTGCCGCCTCGCGGTGAAGCCGGGTCCGGATTCACCAAATTATCTCGAAATACCAGTTGCCGCCGGCGGGTGAGTACGCCGTTCTCCAGTCTTTGCGGTTCGGCGCGCGCTGGAAATCGTCAAGGCTGGCCAGCAGAGGGGAGGGCGGTACCTCGCGCCAGGTCGCCAGAACCCGCCAACCGCGGTTGGCCATGCCCCAGGAGGCCAGCGCCAGCCGGACTTCACCGTCTTCGGATGCGAGGATGCGCTTGACATCCACTTCGTCCATCAGCTGGCGGTAGGCATCGGCGCGTATCTCGGACAAGCCGACCTCTTGCGCGCTACGAAAACTCATTTCGCCCTGCTTCTTGAATTCGTCGCCGTAGTCCAGGATGTCGGCCAGGCCATCTTCCTGAACCATTTTCCGCAGCGTTTCGTAGGTCCCTCGCTCGCGCTCGAAGCGTTCCGACAGCGCTTGCTGGGTGGGTGGCGGCGAGAAACAGCCGGTCATGCACAGCAGCGCGAACGACAGAAGGATCGTGACGAAGGGCCTGGAAACATTCATTGCCGTAAGCCCGCTATCTGCGACGACATCCCAACTTCGCCGTGCGACAAGGTGAACAGATCGGAAGAGGGGGAGGCTTTCAGGCAAGCGCTCACCGCCTGGGTCAACCACAGTCCGCCGTTGTCGTCATCGAGCACGCTGGGTTGGAAACGCTGCATCAAGTCGCTCGCGACTTCCAACGCCAAGCGCGCATTCTCGCCATGCCGCGCGGACAGGCAAAAGGCGCTACGGGGCGTGCCGCCGAGCAAGGCCACCAGCGCTTCGCGTTCGGCGGATTCGTACTCGGCAAGCTGTTCTTCTTCCGAGTAGCGCTCGAAATAGCAATATCGTTCACCCGAGCGGATGGTTTCGCTCGAGCCATCGCGATTGAATTCGAAGGCTCGGACCGCGTCTTCGATCTGTTCGGAATTGGCCTGCCCGAAATAAAGGATTACTGAGTCCATTGACGGCTCCGTTTTCTGGCCAGGATCGCCATGCGATCCGTTTCGCGGCCGCCGCAGAACAACTTCGTCTGATCGAAGAGCGTCGGGGTTGAAGCCCCTCCCACAAAAGACCTCAAGCCATTTCGCGGAAATCCAAGACGATGCGGATGCGGCGAAGTCGGGCATCGACGATGCCCGTCGCATCAAAACGCCAAACGCGCCCGCAACTGCGTCACATCGTCGGTCCATGCCGCGTAGTCGTCGCTTTCCTCCCACAATTCGCGCAGTTCCGAATGCGGGCCGAGGATGCGGTCGATCGCGCCGAGCGCGTCGGCGATCAGCGCCGCATCGGGCGACGGACGCATCTTCGAGATCCAGATCATCAGCTCTTCCTGCTTGCGCGCCGCGCCCGAGGGCCGGCCGATCGCGGCGGCGATCAGTTCGCTCGCGGCCAGCGCCGCGGACGCCAGGGGCGCGTCCACTTCCTCATCCGGTTCGAGCTCCAGCACCGCGGCGATGGTTTCGCGTACCAGCGCCAGGCTCTGGTGATCGCTCAGTTCGTCCAGCCAGTCGGCCGCGTCGTCGTTGTCGAATGTGGTGAAACCCCAAGCGCCCATCGTGTAATCCTCTCTATGAATAATGCGTTCCGCCCTCGGCGGAAGGTGAAGCGGTGATCGTTACCGGCTCAGGTTCGCCCCGCGAACATCGCTTTCACCGACGGCCGGTTTAACACGATCAGGGTGAAAACGCCCAGCGCGGTGCCGAATGGAATCTGCATGCACGACACCGCGGCGACGACGATGCACAGGGTCAGGCTGCGCCGCTGGCTCAGGCGTCGCGCGGCCATCAAGGTCAGGATGCCGCCGACGATTCCGATGAACAGCATCGCCACCGCCAGACCCAGCAGCACCCAGCCCGATGCGGTGTCCTGGGTCGCGGTATCGGCCGGCAGCGTGCCGTTGAGCAGGCCGATGCCCATGAACGCATACAGCGCGCCGACCAGCAGCGGCAGCAGATTGAAGGCGGAGAAAACGTAATACAGGATGCTCAGCGTCCGCAGTTGCGACGCGTCGCGCGGGTCTTCGATCGTCATCGTCATCGGTTCATGGCTCGTGGGGATCGAAACGTTCATAGGAAGGGGCGAGTCGCTGTCGATGCGCGGCATCAGCCGGCCGCGCGCCGTCGCTCATCAGGCCCGCTCGCCGAACAACGCGCGCACCGACGGACGATTGAGCACGATCAGGGTGAACACGCCCAGCGCGGTGCCGAACGGAATCGACAGGCAGGTCACCGCGGCGACGATCTGGCAGAACTTGTGGCCGCGGCGTTGGCGCAGGCGCTGGCCGACCATGAAGTGCAGCACCGCGAACAGCAGGCACAGCACGGTAAGGAAGACGAAAAAGCCGATGACCATCGGTAGCATGGCATCCATGTCGGCATTGGGGCCGCTGTCCGGCGCGGCGCTGAACACCGCGCCCATCAGCACGCCATAGAAACCCATCAGCAACACCGAAAACGCATTCAGTCCGGCGAACACGTAGTAGAAAATCGCCAGGATCTGCAGATGCGAGGCATCGTCGGGGTTGGCGGCGGGCGGCGGCGAATACGGTTGCGACGAAACGGACTGGTAGTCGGACATCACGGGATCCCCTGGGTTGGATGCGGTGGTTGAAGTGTCGGCGGCGTTCGCGCCGCCGATCGGGATGCGGATCGGGAGTTACTTCGCGCCAGCGGGCGCGGGTTCGAACAAGGCCTTGATCGGCGCCTTGGTCAGCACGACCAGGGCGAACACGCCCAGCGCCGTGCCGAACGGCATCGACAGGCAACTGACGGCGCTGGCGACCAGGCAGAACAGATAGCCGCGCCGTTGCCGCAGCCTGCGCGCGACCATCAGGAACAGCACCGCCAGGATCATGCCGAAGCCGATCAGCGATATCGCCACGGCGACGAACAACCAGCCGACCAGCGCGGCGTCGTGCGCCGACCGTTCGGATTGCGCCGGCAGGGTGAGCATGCCGATGCCGGCGACCAGATGGATCACCGGAAACAGCGCGAACACTGCGGTGATGCCGGCGAGGACGTAGTAGAGAATCCCGATCGTGTCGAGATGGGCGAGGTCCTGCGCGGACGGCGCGGCGACCGCTGCCGTGGAAGGCGGCGTGGACGGCTCGGTGGCGATGGGGGCGTGGTCCATGACGCGGTGGATCTCCTGTGAGGCGCGTTGCGGGCGCGCGGTCCGGGCCTGGAGCCGGCCGCGCTACTCGCGGACATGCTGCGCCAAGCCGCGGCGTGCGTCGAGTCAGGCCGGCATGGCCGGCGGGTTCAGCGGCGGCCGCGCGGCCACGCCGCCAGCGAACCCAGGGTGGCCAGGAACATGTCGGTGTGCGCGTCCCAGATATCGCCCTGCTGGCCGTTGTAGGACTCCGCGTCCTCCGGCGACATGGTCAGCGCGATGGCCCATTCGATCCATTCGTAGATCAGGCTGGTGCACATGATCGCGGCGACCGCGAGCACGAAGGCCTGACGCGGCGACAGCGCCGGCCAGCGTTGCCGGAAGTACTCGCGCACCGCCGGCGCGAAACACACGCCATAGAGGAAATGGATCAGCCGGTCGAAGTGATTGCGTTCGAAACCGAACGCCTGGTCCAGCGACCAGCCGCCGGTCAGCCACTGGATCCACTGATCGTAGGGCACGTACGAATACAGCCAGCGCGCGGCCACGCAGTGCGCGGTCATGAACATGCAGATCGCGACGAAGTGGCCGTCGCGCAGCGGCCAGCGGCGATCGTGCCGCCACAGCCAGATCAGCCCGACCACGGTCAGCACGCTGTGCATGGCCTGCTCGAACGGGCTCTTGGGCGCGATCCAGCTGACGGCGAAGACCGTCAGGACGACGCTGAGAGCGAGTTTTTTCGCAGGAGTGAGTCTGGAGGAGTGAGAAACGAGTGGAGCGGTTGCGTCGCCAGCGCGTTTACTCACTTCTCACTCCTGTGAACTCGTTTCTGCTTCATCAGCCAATGTGGACGCGCTCGCCGTCGCCGCCGTGCGCCACGACTTCGCCGATGCGCCAATGCGACAGGCCCAGGCGGGCCAGGTCGGCCTGGGTCGCGGCGACCGCGTCCTCGGGCACCACCAGCACGAAGCCGATGCCGCAGTTGAAGGTGCGCCACATTTCCTCGCGCGGCACCGCGCCTTCGCGTTGCAGCCAGTCGAACACCGGCGGCAGTTGCCAGGTCGCGGTGCGGATGTCGAGGCCGAGCCCGGCCGGGATCACCCGGATGATGTTCTCGGTCAGGCCGCCGCCGGTGATGTGGGCCATGGCGTGGATGCGGTGCTCGCCGCCGTTGGCGCGCAGCAGTTCCAGGATCGGCTTGACGTACAGCGCGGTCGGCTCCATCAGCGCGTCGATCAGGCGCACGCCGCCGACGGCGACGTCGCCCGGACGGCCGGCGCGGTCGAAGATCCGGCGGATCAGCGAATAGCCGTTGGAATGCGGGCCGCTGGAGGCGATGCCGATCAGCACGTCGCCCTTGTTCACGCGCGCGCCGTCGAGGATCTGCGACTTCTCGACCGCGCCGACGGTGAAGCCGGCCAGGTCGTATTCGCCCGGCGGATACATGTCGGGCATCTCGGCGGTTTCGCCGCCGATCAGCGCGCAGCCGGCCAGTTCGCAGCCGCGCGCGATGCCGCCGACCACCGCGACCGTGGTGTCCACGTCGAGCTTGCCGGTGGCGAAGTAATCCAGGAAGAACAGCGGCTCGGCGCCCTGCACCAGCACGTCGTTGACGCACATGCCGACCAGATCGATGCCGATAGTGTCGTGACGGCCCAACTGCTGGGCCAGCTTGAGCTTGGTGCCGACGCCGTCGGTGCCCGAGACCAGCACCGGCTCGCGGTACTTGCCGGACAGGTCGAACAGGGCGCCGAAGCCGCCCAGGCCGCCCATCACCTCGGGTCGGAAGCTGCGCTTGACCAGCGGCTTGATGCGTTCGACCACCTCGTTGCCGGCGTCGATATCGACGCCCGCGTCGCGGTAGGTCAGCGGCTTGGGGGTGGTGTCGGAAGAAGATGCGGTCACGGCGGCCCCGGCGGTCGCGGAAGGAAACGAGAGATTTTAGCAGGCAACCGCAGCCCGGCCGTCACACCCGCCCGGTCGTTTCAGACGCCGGAACCCATCCGGCTCGCTCCAACCCCGTCCGGCAGGCCCAAACGCCCCCAAGATTCGCGAATGCCCCGGATCTATTTCAATAGAGACGAGCCCAGCAACGCCCGGGCAGGTGAACCGGACTTTCGCGCAATCCCGCCCCCATCGCCGCGTCCATACGCCGCCCATTCGGCCGTTCAGGCATGCGAATGGACGCGCCGACGCCACTGCGGCACCATTTCGGACCTTGAGCACCGTCGGCGTCGCGCATGCGCGATCGCCGGACCGACGCAGGACGCGGCGGCGGGGCGGGGACGATCGCGATGGCGGCGGTCCGCGCATCCGGTGACGGGTGGGCAACGCACGCGGACGATCCGCGCCGTGGCCGACCCGCGACCTGGGACGCGGGCGGGATGCGCGCTTTTCAACAACAGTTAGGGATGGCGATGGGCAAGGCAATCCGGGTTTTGATGGTCGCAACGTTGCTGCTGGCGAGTTTCGCCGCGGCCGCCCAGCGGGTCGAGGGCGATCGCGCCCAGGCCGACGGTGCCTACTCGGCCGAAGTGCCGGTGGCCGGGCAGGGCGAGGCCGAGCGCAACGGCGCCATGGCGCGCGCGCTGGCCCAGGTGCTGGGCAAGCTGTCCGGCGACCGCGGCGCGGCGGGCCGGCCGGGTGTCGGCCAGGAACTGCGCCGGGCCAAGGACTACGTCACCGGTTACGACTACCGCCAGGACGAGGGCGTGTCCCAGTCCACCGGCGCGCCGACCTTCCAGACCACCTTGATCGTCAATTTCGATCAGGCCAAGGTCGAAGGCCTGGCCTCGACCCTCGGCCTGCCGATCTGGCCGCAGCCGCGGCCCAAGCCGGTGCTGTGGATGGCGATCGACGACGGCAGCGGTCCGCGCCTGGTCGGCCTGGCCCAGGCCAACGCCGCGCGCGCCGCGCTCAATCGCGCGATCGAACGCGGTTACAAGCTCGGCCTGCCGACCGGCAACGCGGCCGAACAGGCCAGCGTCGGCGCGATCTGGCGCGGCGACGCCGCCGCGGTCGCGCGCGTCTCGGCCCGCTACAGCCCGCCGATGCAGCTGATCGGCAAGATCTACCGGGTCAAGAGCGGCGGCTGGAAAGGCGACTGGAGCTTCGTCGACGGCGGCAAGGTGCTGGCTAGCTGGTCCAACAGCGATCCCGACGCGCGCAAGGTCATGAGCGGCGGCGCCGACGGCGCGGCCGATGCATTGATGAAGCGGTACGCCAAGCGCAGCGTGGCCGGTCCCCCGGGCACCTACCGCGTGGTGTTCAGCGGCGTGCGCAGCGCCGACGACTACATCCGCCTGGCCGGCTACCTGCAAGGCCTGGCGGTGATCCGCAAGATCACCCCGATCCGCGCCACCCCCGACTCCCTGGAGTACGACCTGGAACTGCTGTCCGGCCTGCCCGGCCTCAAGCGCATGACCGATGCCGGCGACACCCTGGTGCAGCTGGAAGGCCTTGAAGGCCAGCCGCCCGTGTTCCAGTTGCACTGACCATGGACCGCACTCCTCTGGAAGACATCGCGCTGTTCCTGCGCCGCCTGCAATGGGCGGCGCTCGGCGTCGGCGCGTGCTGGCTGCTGTGGGTGCTGGCCCCGGTGCTGACCCCGTTCGTGATCGCCGCGATGCTCGGCTGGCTCGGCGATCCGCTGGTCGACCGGCTCGAACGCACCGGCCGCTCGCGCAACACCTCGGTGATCCTGGTGTTCACGCTGATGGCGTTGCTGGTGGTGCTGGTGCTGCTGATCCTGGTGCCGCTGATCGAGCGCCAGATCACCACCCTGATCGTGTCGCTGCCGAGTTACCGCGACTGGTTCACCGGCACCGCGATTCCGTGGCTGGAGCAGCGCACCGGGTTCGAGATCAGCGCCTGGCTCGACCTTAATCATCTGATCGAACTGGTGCGCAGCAATTGGGAACGCGCCGGCGGCGTGGCGACCACGATGCTGGGTTATCTGTCGCGTTCGGGCTTCGCGGTGATGGCGATGATCGCCAACATCGCGCTGCTGCCGGTGCTGACGTTCTTCTTCCTGCGCGACTGGGACGTGCTGGTCGAGCGGGTCGCCTCGCTGATCCCGCGCGATCATCTGGCCACCGCGAGCCGCCTGGCCAAGGCTTCGAGCGACGTGCTCGGCGCGTTCCTGCGCGGCCAGTTCCTGGTGATGATCACGCTCGGCGTGATGTACGGCATCGGCCTGTGGGCGGTCGGTCTGGACCTCGGCATCCTGATCGGCATCATCGCCGGCCTGTTGACCTTCGTGCCTTACCTCGGCCCGGCCAGCGGCATCATCCTCGGCGTGATCGCCGCGCTAGTGCAGTACGGCGACTGGAAATACGTGGCCGGCGTGCTTGCGGTGTTCGGCGTGGGCCAGGTGGTCGAAAGCTATTGGCTGACGCCGAAGCTGGTCGGCGACCGCATCGGCCTGCATCCGGTCGCGGTGATCTTCGCCGTGCTCGCCGGCGGCACCTTGTTCGGTTTCCTCGGCATGCTGCTGGCATTGCCGGTGGCGGCGGTGGCCAACGTGTTGCTGCGCTATGCGCAGGAGCGCTACACCCACAGCCGCCTGTACGCCGGCGATCATCCGACCATCCTGCTCGACCCGGCCTCCAACCCGGTGTCGCCGCGCGCCGCCGCGTCGGCGCCGAGCGACGACAGCCACGCCGCACCCGCCGCCGACGTGTCCACGGAGCGCGCGCCGCAGTGAGCGTCCCGCAGTTGCCGCTGTCCCTGCGTTATCCGCCGGATCAGAGCCTGGACACCTATGTGGATGCGCCCGCGGGCGCGATCGCGCAGTTGCGCGCGCTGGCGACGCACACCCACGAAACCGCCGGTTACGCCGATCCGACCGGCGCCGACTGGGTGTATCTGGCCGGTCCGGCCGGGGTCGGCAAGACTCATCTATTGCTCGGCGCCTGCGCCGCGGCCGAAGTGGCGGGACGCCGCGCCGCCTACGTGCCGCTGGCCGCCGCGGCCGGGCGCTTGCGCGAAGCGTTGCACGCGCTGGAAGGCAACGACCTGCTGGCGTTGGACGGCATCGAAGCGATCGCGGGCCATCGCGACGACGAAGTCGCCTTGTTCGACACCCACAACCGCGCGCGTCAGGCCGGCATCGCGATCATCTACGCTGCGCGCGAGAATCCCGACGAGTTGTCCCTGGTCCTGCCCGACCTGCGTTCGCGTTTGTCGCAATGCACGCGCATCGTGCTGACCCCGCTCGACGACGCCGGTCGCGGCGAGGTGCTGCGTCAGCGCGCGCAGCGGCGCGGGTTGGCCTTGGAAGAGGCGGCGCTGGACTGGATGCTCAAGCGGGTCGATCGCGATCTCGGTGGTTTGACCTCGCTGCTCGACAAGCTCGATCGGGCTTCGCTGGCGGCGCAGCGACGGATTACGGTGCCGTTTTTGCGGCAGACGCTTGAGCTCGATAACTGACGGTTGGGTTGGTTGGCGCTTGGCGCGGGAGTTTCGTGTCGATGCGCCGGGTGTGTCGACGATGGTGTATGTCCGTATCGGGTCCATTCCCGGTCGCTGTTGCCTGCAGCTTTAAAGGCTTCAAGCCTTGAGGCTGTGGAGCCTTTGAAGCCAAAGGCAGGATCAACAGCTTTCGTCCGCAAGCGGCCGAGTTACTTTCTTTTGTCAAAAGCGACAAAAGTCCGTCTGGATTCCCTTCGGTCAAAAGGTAACCAAAGAAAAACGCTTTTTGTGAATCAAGTGCCCGCGCGTGCGGTGCATACGCAGGCATGCGCCACACGGGACATCCATTTCCCGGTGGCGCACGGCGTGCATCCTGCACGCCGCCCTCTGGGTGTGCTTTTGCTAACGCGAATTACAAGCATCGCAGCGCTGGATGAACCGCGTGACTTCAATCATTGAGCCAAAGCCAAAGCCAAAGCCAAAGCCAAAGCCAACGCAAAAGCTGACGCTTACGCCAAAGTTCGAATGGAATTGGAGCAAGCGGAGCGATGGCCGGAGCTGAAATAGACGGAAAACGGGACTCGGCCCAAATCATTCGAAATTCGGAAAGGGCACTGCGACACGCCGCGGCCAGAACGCGATAACGCGTTCTCAAGCCCAACCGCCCGCTAAGCCAACAACTCCCGATAAATCGCCAGATCGGCCTCGGAAAAACAACAGAACACCACTTCGTCGATCGAGCGGTCGCCCTCGCCGAAACCGCGCGTCGTGGCCACCGCGATCTCCGCCGCCGCCCGCGACGGATAACCGAAAATACCCGTGCTGATGCAAGGAAACGCGATGCCCTTGAGCCCACGCTTCGCGGCGATCTGCAGACACTGCCGATAGCACGAAGCCAACAACGCCGGCTCGCCCTGATCGCCACCGCGCCAGACCGGGCCGACGGTGTGGATCACGTACTGCGCCGGCAGGCGATAGCCGCGGGTCAACTTGGCCTCGCCGGTCTTGCAGCCGCCGAGCAAGCGGCATTCGGACACCAGGTCCGGGCCGGCCGCGCGGTGGATCGCGCCGTCCACGCCGCCGCCACCGAGCAGCGAGGAATTGGCCGCGTTGACGATCGCGTCGATCGTCAGCCGGGTGATGTCGCCCTGGATCGACCGCAGTTGCATGGACCCGTCCTGTATCAGTCGTGTTCCGGCCAATCGATGAATTCGGGCGCGACTGTGTCGGTCAGCCACACGCCATTGTCAGCACGGAAGAATGCTATGCCGCGCTCGTGCATCACGCCGGCGCGAATGTGCAGGACAAGCGGTTTGCCGTGACGACTGCCGACCTTGATCGCGGTGCCCTTGTCCAAGGACAGATGTACATGCTGGCGACTTTGCCGGGTCAATCCCTGCGCACGGATCGAATCGGCGAAGCGTGTCGCGGTGCCGTGGTACAGCGACGCGGGTGGCTGCAACGGCGTCAGGGCCAGGTCGATCTGGATCGAATGCCCTTGGCTGGCGCGGATGCGTCGACCGTCGTCGCTGATCTTGAAGCGCTGCTTGTCGTTGTCCCGCACGATCTCCTCGATCATCCGTCGCGACATCGGCTTGCCGTGCATGCCGGCCTGACGGATCAGGTCGTCGATCAGCGCCCAACCGTTGTCGTCGAGTTTCAGGCCGATGGTCTCGGGCTCATGGCGCAGGATGAGGCTGAGGAACTTGCTTTTGCTCTTGAGTTTGTCGCTCATGGTCTTCCGTGAATAGTCGCAGGCGCCGCGTGCGGGCGCCGCGGCTCAGTGTTGTTCGGGCCAATCGATGAATTCAGCCGCGACCGCGTCGGTCAGCCACACGCCGTTGGCGGACTGGTAGAAGCTCAATCCGCGCGCATGCATTTCGCCGGCGCGGATGCTCAGCACCAGGGCCTTGCCGTGGCGGCTGCCGACCTTGGTCGCGGTGGCCTGATCCGAGGACAGATGCACGTGCTGGCGGCTTTGCTTGACCAGGCCGAGGTTGCGGATCGATTTGGCGAAGCGGGTCGCGGTGCCGTGGTACAGCGTGGCCGGCGGCGGCAGCGGCGCGAGTTCCAGGTCGACCTCGATCGAATGGCCCTGGTTGGCGCGGATGCGCGCGCCGTCTTCGCTGATCGCGAAGCGCTGCTTGTCGCTGTTGCGCACGACCTGTTCGATCAGTTCGCGCGTTACCGGCTTGCCGTCGGCGTTGGCCAGGCGGACCAGTTCGTCGAGGTCGGCCCAGCCGTTCGCGTCGAGAGTCAGGCCGATCGCTTCGGGTTCGTGGCGCAGCACGAGGCTGAGGAATTTGCTGGTCTTGGTGAGGTTGACGGAGCTCATGTCGTTTCCAATTCGGTAAGGGCGGCGGCGCGATCGGGCGGTGTGGCCGGTCGCGTCGCGCGGAGTAAGTCGCGCAGTAAGCGAGGCGATGCTCAGCCGTTGGCCGCGGCGGCCAGCGCCGCGTCGAGCTGTTGCAATCGTTCCGGGGTGCCGACATCGGTCCAGCGGCCGCGATGGTGTTCGCCGCTCAGGCGGCCGCGCGCGGCCGCGGCGCGCAGCAGCGGCACGGTGCTGAAACGCGGCGGTTGCAACTGCGTGCCGGGCGCGTCGCCGAGCACGTCGCGCCAGCCGTCGAACAGGCTCGCGCGGTACAGGCCGATGCCGGAGTAGGTGAGTCGCGATGGGCCGTCGTTGTGCAGCAGGCCTTGGTCGAGCCGGCTGGTATCGAGTTGGAAATCGCCGCGCGGATGCTGCGGCGGATTGTCGACCAACACCAGGTAAGCGTCGCCGTCGAACTCGCGCGGCAGCGCGGCGAAGTCGTAATCGGTCCAGATGTCGCCGTTGGCGACCAGGAACGGCGCCCGCGGATCGGCGCCGTCGAGCAGCAGCGGCAGGGCATTCAACAGGCCGCCGCCGGTTTCCAGCGGGGTGGTGCCTTCGTACGAATAGCGCAGGCGCAGGCCCCAGCGTGCGCCGTCGCCCAAGGTGTCGGCGAACTGCGGCGCGAGCCACGAGGTGTTGACGATCACTTCGCTCACACCAATCGCGGCCAGTTTTTCCAGATGCCATTCGATCAGGCGCTTGCCGCCGACCGCGAGCAGCGGCTTGGGCGTGTGCAGGGTCAGCGGGCGCATGCGCTCGCCCAGGCCGGCGGCGAAGATCAGCGCCTTCATGCCGGCTGGGTCGCGGTGGTGGAGGTCAGCGCCGGGCGCACGTAGCGCTCGACGATATCGGCCAGCGGCGCCAGCTCGGGGTAACGCGGCAGCACCACGTCGAGATAGGCGAGGAAGCGCGGCGCGTCGGCCAGGTATTTCGGCTTGCCGTCGCGGTGATTGAGGCGCGCGAACAGGCCGATGATCTTGATGTGGCGTTGCAGGCCGGCGTAATCGGCGTCGCGGCGGAAACGGGCGAAGTCGGGCAGCGGGATGCCGGCGGCGGTCGCGCGCGCGTGGTAGCGCGCGAGCCAGCCGTCGATGCGCGTTTCCGGCCAGCTGACGAAGGCGTCGCGGAACAGGCTGATCGGGTCGTAGGCGATCGGCCCGCGCAGCGCGCCCTGGAAATCGATCACCGCCACGCCGCCGTCGACCGGCATCAGATTGCGCGGCATGTAGTCGCGGTGCACGAACACCTGGCGCTGGGCGAGCACGTTGTCGAGGATGCGGCGATAGGCCAGGTCGAGGTTTTCCAGGTCGCCGCAGTCGAGGGTCAGGCCGAGATGACGGCCGAGGAACCATTCGTCGAACAGCCGCAGTTCGCGCGCAAGAAAGGCTTCGTCGTAAGGCTGCAGGTCGTCGGGGCAGGGCAGCGCCTGGATCTTGAGCAACTGGTCGAAGGCGGCGTCGAACAGCGCATCGGCATCGGCCTCGCCGGCCTCGAAGGCCTGCAGGAAGGTCTGCTGGCCGAGGTCCTCAAGCAGCAGGAAACCCAGTTCCATGTCCTGCGCATGCACTTGCGGGACGCGCACGCCGCCGGCCAGCAGCATCTCGCGGATGCGCAGCCACGGCCGGGCATCTTCGAGCTCGGGTGGGGAATCCATGACGATCACGCTGCGCTCGGTCGCGCCGCCGGCGTCGGCCAGGCCGCGCCAATAGCTGCGGAAACCGGCGTCGAACGAGGCGCGGGTCAGGTCGAGGCGGGCGTCGCCGGTCGCCGCGCGCGCCCAGGCCAGGCGGGCGTCGTCGCGGTCGGTGGGGTGCGGCTGGGTCATGCGTGCTCCATGCGACCGGGGCGGTCGCAGGTGCACAGGGTAAACGTCCGTGGGCCAGGGGTGAATGTCGTGGTGGCCGAAGGCCCCTCATCCGCCCTTCGGGCACCTTCTCCCGCGGGCGGGAGAAGGGAGGGGCGGGGTTCGCCGAAGGATCGGGAGTGGCGCTCGTAGTGCTGCGAGGCGCGTGCGTCACTCGGCGCTGAGTGTCGTAAAGCCCTCTCCCGCGCGCGGGAGAGGGTGGGGTGAGGGCAGACACGCTCGCATCGCGCTGCCGTTCTCACGGATAGAAGTAGGGCGGAGCCCTCGCCGCAGGTTCCTCCAACGCAGTCGCCACCGCTGCCTTCGGATTTCCTGCGCCGACAACCCCGCCCTACAGGTACACCTGCATCAATCAAAACCGCTCAAGGAGAAAACCAGGAGAACAACTCAAGGAGAACAACTGCGTCTTTCAGCATCGACTGCTTTGCAACCAACTACCTAGGAACAACGAACCACACAAAACCGATCACATCCAATGAAGCGCGGGGCGAGGCCGGCGCGGCGCCGGGTCCCGCGTAGCGGCACGTGTACGCGGTTCCGTCGCGCACGGCCTCGCCCCGCCTGTTGCTAGGCCGCGACCGGCTCTTCGGTTTTATCCAGAGACGCCAGCCACTCGTCGTCCGATCCTTCCGATACGCCTTCGAACAGGAAGGTCGACAGATAGCGCTCGCCGGTGTCGGGCAGCATCGCCAGCAGCACCGAGCCTTCCAGCGCGCTTTGCGCGACCTGCAGCGCGGCGGCCACGGTCGCGCCGGCGGAGATGCCGACGAACAGGCCTTCCTCGGACGCGAGCCGGCGCGCGGTGTCGCGCGCGGTCACGTCGTCGACCGGACGGATTTCGTCAGCGACGCCGCGATCGAGCACGCCGGGCACGAAGTCCGGGGTCCAGCCCTGGATCTTGTGCGGCTGCCAGTTGGCGCCGCTGAGCAGGGACGCGCCGGCCGGTTCGGAGGTGACGATCTTCAAATCAGGACGCGCGAGCTTGAGCACCTGGCCGACGCCGGTCAGGGTGCCGCCGGTGCCCCAGCCGGTGACGAAGTAGTCCAGCCGCTTGCCGGCGAAGTCGAGCAGGATTTCCGGCCCGGTGGTGCTGCGGTGATAAGCGGGGTTGGCCGGGTTTTCGAACTGCCGGGCCAGGAACCAACCGTGTTTTTCCGCCAGTTCGGCGGCCTTGCGGACCATGCCGGTGCCGCGCTCGGCGGCCGGGGTCAGGATCACTTTCGCGCCGTACGCGCGCATCAGCTTGCGCCGCTCGATCGAGAAGGTTTCGGTCATCACCGCGACGAAGGGGTAGCCGCGCGCGGCGGCGACCATCGCCAGCGCGATGCCGGTATTGCCCGAGGTCGCTTCGACGATGGTCTGGCCGGGCTTGAGCGCGCCGCTGCGTTCGGCGTCGAGTACGATCGCCAGGGCGAGGCGGTCCTTGACCGAACCGCCGGGATTGAACGATTCGACTTTCGCGTACAGCGATACGTGCTTGGGCGCGATGCGATGCAGTTTGACGATCGGGGTGTTGCCGATGGTGTCGAGGATGCTGTCGTACAAAGGCATTGGAAGGTCTCCCGTGGCGTGGGTGATGAGGTCAGGCGGCCGCGGCGAGCGCGGTGTCGCTGGAGATTTCGAAAGCAGGAACATCGGTCAACGGCGCATCGCCGAACCAGTGCAGTCGCGTGGCGAGCGCGGCGACTTCGCCGACGATCAGCAAGGCCGGCGACTGCACCTCATGCCCGCGTGCGCGCTCGGCCAGATCGGCGAGGGTGCCGGTGACCACGCGTTGTTCGCGGCGTGAACCGTTTTCGATCAATGCGAACGGGGTGCTCGCGGCGCGGCCGTGTTCGATCAGCTTGTCGCGCAGCACGTCCAGGCCGGACACGCCCATGTACACCGCGAGGGTTTGTTTTTCCTGAGCCAGCGACTGCCAGTCGAGCGCGTCGGCGGAATCCTTCAGATGCGCGGTGACCACCCGCAGCGATTGCGCATGCTCGCGATGGGTCAGCGGAATGCCGGCATAGGCGGCGCACGCCAACGCGGCGGTGATGCCCGGCACCACTTCGAAAGCGATGCCGGCATCGGCCAGCACTTCGAGTTCTTCGCCGCCGCGACCGAACACGAACGGATCGCCGCCCTTGAGGCGCACCACGCGCTTGCCGGCGCGGGCGTGTTCGAGCATCAACTCGTGGATGCGGTCCTGGGTGGTGTGGTGGTTGCCGGCCTGCTTGCCGACTTCGATCAGTTCGGCGTCGCGGCGAGCGAGCCGCAGCACGTCGGCGCTGACCAATCGATCGTGCAGGATCACGTCGGCTTCGTTGAGCACGCGCAGGCCGCGCAAGGTCATCAACCCCGCATCGCCCGGGCCCGCGCCGACCAGCGCGACCGAGCCGGCCTGCGGCACCGCCGGCTTGTCGTCGATCAAGGCCACGCCGAATGCGCGTTGCGCCTCGTCGATACGGCCTTCGCGCAACAGCGACGGGATCGGACCGGACAGCACGCGGTCGAAGAAGCGCCGGCGCAGGCCCATGTCGGGGTAGTGCTTGCGGATGCGCGCGCGTTCGCGGGTCAGCAGGTTCGCGAGCGCGCCGAGCGATTCGTCGAATTGGGTTTCCAGGGTTTCGCGCAGATGGCGCGCGAGCATCGGCGCGCCGCCGCCGCTGGAAATCGCGATCTGCACCGGGCCGCGTTCGACCCGCGCCGGGACGTGGAAGCTGGAGGCCTCGACATCGTCGACCACGTTGACCCAGACCCGCTGCGCCAACCCGGCCTCGGCGACGGCGCGGTTGACCGCGGCATCGTCGGTCGCGGCGATCGCGAGCCAGGCGCCTTCGAGCCATTCGGGGACGAAGGACCCGTCGAGATGTTCGATCCGGCCCTGCGCGGCCCAGTCCGCGAGCGTGGCCGACAGTTCCGGCGCCCCGACCCGCACCCGCGCCCCGGCGTCCAGCAGCGCCGCGGCCTTGCGCTGCGCCACCGCGCCACCGCCGACCACCAGCACGAGACGCTCGCGCAGATCGGCAAACAGCGGGAACAGGAGGCTGGTCATGGCGGCGTGGACTGGATCCGGGGACGATGGGACGACCCTAAGGCCGCCGCCGGGCGACCGGAAATGACGCCGCCGCCTTTGCTCATGCCGTCACGTAATGAGTCGCAGCGTTGCGGCGCGGATACTGGACAAAGCCACCATACGCCGGCTAGCCTATAAATCCCTTTATCCGAATAGAGCGATAAATACGTGGACGCGACCCGTCAGCGAATGTCCTGCGCACCGGCTTCGGCCCCGGTCGTCCGGAAACGGAACGACGCGGGTTGTTGTCGCCCGTGCCGACAGCGCGCTGCCCATCGCCTCCACCGCGGTCCTCTTTTACGGATAGTTTCGCCATGACCCTGACTCAACTGCGTTATCTGGTCGCCATTGCCGATTCCGGCCTCAACATCACCCTGGCCGCCGAGCGCGTCCACGCCACCCAGCCCGGTCTGTCCAAACAGCTCAAGCAGTTGGAGGACGAGCTGGGTTTCCTGTTGTTCGTGCGCAAAGGCCGCAGCCTGGAAGCGATCGCGCCGGCCGGCGAGCGCGTGCTCGAACACGCGCGCCGCATTCTCGAAGAAGCCGGCAATATCCGCGCTTACGCCGCCAACGAGCGCGGCCAGCACGCCGGTCGTCTGGTGCTGTCGACCACGCACACCCAGGCGCGTTATGTGTTGCCGCCGATCATCGCCCAGGTCAAGCGCGACTTCCCGCAGGTCAGCGTGCATCTGCAGGCCGCGGCCGACGGCGAGGTGCTGTCGCATCTGTCGCACGGCAATGCCGATCTGGCGGTGATCAGCACCGCCGGTGCCGCGCCCGAGGGCGGGCTGGCGGTGCCGTTGTTCCGCTGGCGCCGGGTGGTGCTGGTGCCGCGCACGCATGCGCTGGCCAAGCTCGATCGCGCGCCGACGTTGGCCGATCTCGCCTCGCAGCCGTTGATCAGTTACGAATCCTCGACCCGGCCGGAATCCTCGTTGCGCCGCGCGTTCGCCGCCGGCGGGCACGAGCCGCAGCTGGCGATGACCGCGCGCGACGCGGATCTGATCAAGACCTATGTGCGCGCCGGATTGGGCGTGGGCGTGCTGGCCGAGATGGCGGTCACCTCGCGCGACGAAGACCTCAAGGCGCTGGTCGCGCCGGACGCGTTTCCCGAGTGCATCACCTGGGCGGTGATCCCGCGCGCGCGCGTATTGCGCGATTACGCGCTGGAGTTGCTGCATGGGTTGGCGCCGCAGATCGACCGGCGCGATCTGCGCCGGGTGCTGGAAGGCAATCTGGAGCCGCAGTGGCCGACGGCGCCGACCTGGGTTGAGTTGACCCAGCCGATCAGTTCCTGATCGCGCTTACCGTCGCTCCGTCTCCCGCTCCCTCTCCCGCTTGCGGGAGAGGGCTGGGGTGAGGGCGCGAGAATCCACAATCGCTGTTGTCGCCTGAAATCTTGATTCGAACTCACTACAAGACTTCACGATAATCGGATCGCCCGCGCGCCCTCATCCGGCCCTTCGGGCCACCTTCTCCCGCAAGCGGGAGAAGGACTCGGCATCGGGCCTGGCAAGCGCTCGAAGTCGTCAAGCCGCCTGATTCTCCGCCGCCGGCTCGCTATCAAAATGCAGCCCGCACTCGCGCTTGAGCCCGAAGAACCGCGTGTCCTCCTCGCGCATGCCCGGTTCCAGGCGGCGGGTGGTGTGGATATCGCCGATCGACACATAGCCGTCGTGCCACAGCGGGTGATACGGCAGATCGTGCGCCTGCAGGTATTGCCAGACTTCGCGGTCGCTCCAGTCGGCCAGCGGATGCAGTTTCCAGCGGCCGTCCTTGATCTGCAGGAAATCCAGGTTGGCGCGGCTGCCGGACTGGCTGCGGCGCAGGCCGGCGATCCAGGTGCGCACGCCCAATTCGTTCAAGGCACGCTGCATCGGCTCGACCTTGCGCATGCGGTTGTAACGCTCGATGCCTTCCAGCCCCTGCTCCCACAAACGGCCGAATTTCGCTTCCATCCAGGCGATGCCGATCTGCGGGCGATACACCTTGAGGTTGAGCTTGAGCCGGTCGCCGAGTTCGTCGATGAAGCGGTAGGTTTCCGGAAACAGATAACCGGTATCGACCACGATCACCGGAATCCGCGGCGCCTGCACCGTGACCATGTGCAGCGACACCGCCGACTGCGCGCCGAAACTTGACGACAGCGCGTGCTCGCCGGCGGTGTTTTCCAATGCCCAGGCGACGCGCTGTTCGGCGGTCTGCGTGCCCAGCCAGGCGTTGAGTTCGGCCAGCGCGCGCGGGGATTCGGCGGCGGTGACGGGATCGGTGGGAGCGCTCATGCGTGGGCCTCGGTGACCAGGACCACCGGGATGCCGGTGGGAGTGGGATAGGGGACGGATACGACGTCGCGGCGGACCAGGTAATCGCCGAAACCTTCCTCGCCGTCGCGCTCGCTGGCGTAGCCGGCGAACAGCGGATCGAGCGCGGCCAGGATCTCGGGTTCGGCGATGTTTTCGCGGTACAGCGTGTTCAAGCGCTGGCCGCGATGGTCGGCGCCGAGCATCAGGTTGTAGCGGCCCGGCGCCTTGCCGACCAGGGCGATCTCGCCCAGGTACGGACGCGAACAACCGTTCGGGCAACCGCTGATGCGCAGGTTGATCGAGGCGTCGGAAATCGCGTGCTTGGCCAGCAGTTTTTCGACCTCGCCGACGAAATCGGGCAGGTAGCGTTCGGCTTCGGCCATGGCCAGGCCGCAGGTCGGTAGCGCCACGCAGGCGAGCGCATTGCGTCGCACCGCGCTCGCGCGCACATGCCCGTCGAGGCCGTGCTGCGCGACCAGCGCATCGACCTGCGCGCGCCGCGCCGCCGGCACCCCGGCGATGACCAGGTTCTGGTTCGGGGTCATGCGGAATTCGGCGCTGTCGTGGCCGTCGAGCAACTGCGCGATCTCGCGCAAGCCGCTCAGATGGGTGACCGCTTCGCCCAGGCCATCGAGCGCGCCGTCGACGATACGGCCGGCCGGAATACGCAAGGTCAGATGCGCCACGCTTTCGCCGCCGGCACGGTCGTCGCTGTCGACCCAGCCGAAACGGTCGCCGTTATGGCGGAAGGCGAACGCACGCGCCGGAAGGAGAGGGAAACCGGCGCGGCGTTCGACTTCCGCCTTGAACCACTCGAGCCCACGGTCGTCGATGGTGTACTTCAGGCGCGCGCGCTTGCGCACCGCGCGATTGCCGAAATCGCGCTGCGCGGTCACCACCGCCACGCCGACATCGATCACCTGCTCGGGGGTGACGAAGCCGATCACGTCGGCGACCCGCGGATAGGTTTCCGCATCGCCGTGGGTCGCGCCCATGCCGCCGCCGACGGTGACGTTGTAGCCCAGCAGTTCGCCGTCTTCGATGATCGCGATATAGCCCAAGTCCTGGGCGAACACATCGACATCGTTGTACGGCGGAATCGCGAAGCCGATCTTGAACTTGCGCGGCAGGTAGGCGTTGCCGTAGATCGGCTCGTCCTCGCTGCCGCTGCCGTCGACCCGTTCTTCGTCCAGCCAGATCTCGTAATAGGCGCGGGTGTTCGGCAGCAGATGCTCCGACAGCGCCGCGGCCTGGGCGAACACTTGCGCGTGCGAGGCCGAGATCTGCGGATTGGCGGCGACCGCGACGTTGCGGTTGACGTCGCCGCAGGCGGCCAGCGTGTCGATCAGCGCGGCATTGATCGCCTGCATGGTCGACTTGAGTTCGGTCTTGATCACCCCGTGGAACTGGAATGCCTGGCGGGTGGTGATGCGCAGCCCGCGCTCGGCATAGGTCGTCGCGATCGCGTCGAGCTTGAGCCACTGCCGCGGCGACACCACCCCGCCCGGCGTGCGGGTGCGGATCATGAAGCTGTAGGCCGGTTCCAACAGCGCCTGGCGGCGTTCTTCGCGGACGTCGCGATCGTCCTGCTGGTAGCTGCCGTGGTACTTGATCAGGGTCTGATCGTCGTCGTTGAGCGCGCCGGTGACTTGATTGGCCAGACTCTCCAGCAGCGTGCCGCGCAGGCGCGCGCTGTTGTGCTTGATGTCCTCGACCGAATGCGCGCTCATGCGCGCGCTCCGCGCAGCGACGGATGCAGCCCGAACAGAACGCGGCCCGCCGGCGATGCCGCGCTCTTGCCGGCGCGTGCGGTCGAGACGGTGTCGTTTCCGCGTTCCATCCGGACTGCCGGGGCAACTGGCGTTCCGTCGCGATCAGTAGACACGAACATGCACACAGCGACCTGCGACGCGCGGCCCGATTCGATGAAGTGCCGCCCGATGAAATTCCGTTGCGAGCTGTGATGGCCTTGCGCGTGCATCAGTAAACGTCCCGGGCGTAGCGGCCCTGTTGCTGCAAATCGTTCAGATACTCTTCGGCGGCTTCGGCAGTCTTGCCGCCGTGTTCGGCGATCACCGCCAGCAACGCGGCATGCACGTCCTTGGCCATGCGGGTGGCGTCGCCGCACACGTACAGATGCGCGCCGCCTTGCAGCCAGTCGTACAGGTCGCGGCCGTGTTCGCGCAGGCGATGCTGGACGTAGATCTTCTGCGCCTGATCGCGCGAGAACGCGAGGTCCAGGCGGTGCAGCTGGCCGGCCTTCAACGCCGCCTGCCATTCCACTTGATAGAGGAAGTCGCTGCGGAAATGCGGGTTGCCGAACAGCAGCCAGTTGCGGCCGGCGGCGCCATCGGCGGCGCGGTCCTGGACGAAACCGCGGAACGGCGCGACGCCGGTGCCCGGGCCGATCATGACGATGTCGCGAGTGGGATCGCTCGGCAGGCGGAAGCGGTCGTTGTGTTCGATGAACACCGGCAGGCGTTCGCCTTCCTCGGCGACGGCGAGCAGATGCGAGGCCGCGCCCCAGCGCAGGCCGGCTTGCGTCGCGTACTCCAGGTGAGCGACGGTGAGATGGGCTTCGTCGCCGACCGCCTTCTGGCTGGAGGCGATCGAATACAGCCGCGGGGTCAGCGGACGCAACGCCGCGACCAGTTCCTCGGCCGACCAATCGCCGTCAAAGCGTTGCAGCAGGTCGATGACCTGGGTGCGCGACAGCAGTTCGGCAAATTGCACATTCTGGTCGGGCGCCAGCAGGCGGTTGAGTTCCTCGCTGCGCGAATGCGCGGCATGGCTGGCGACGAACGGCCGCGCCAGCTTGGTCAGTTCGCGCTTTTCGCTGAGCCACTGACGCAGCGGCAGGTTCTGGCCGCCGTGGCCGACGCTGGCCTCGCCGTCGAGTTGCAGCGTGTCGAGCACCGCCTGCACCAGCGCGGGCGGATTGCGCGGCCACAGGCCGAGCGCGTCGCCGGGCTGGTAATGCAGGCCGGAGCCTTCCAGCGACAGTTCGATATGGCGGATGTCCTTGTCGAAGCCGACCGCGCCGGCGGCGCTGGAGCCGCGCGCGATCAAGCGGCGGTTGGCGATCAGCTCGGCCGCGAACGGCGCGTCGCGATGGAACGCCGGCGCGGCTTGCAGCGGGCGCAGCGGCGTGACCGTGGCCAGATGCGCGGTGGTCGGCTTGAGTGCGTCGCGGGCGTGGCCCAGCGCCTGCTGCAGCCACGGCGTGGACACGGTTTCGAAATCCAGGTCGGCTTCGCCGCGCGCGAACAAGCGGGTCGCGCCGAGTTCGGCCAGGCGCGTATCGAGCTTGGCGCCGATCGCGCAGAACTGCGGATAGCTCGAATCGCCCAGGCCCAGCACGGCGAAACTCAGGCCCTTGAGCTCGGGCGCGCGCTTGCCGGCGATGAACTCGACCAGGCCGCGCGCGTCGTCCGGCGGATCGCCGTCGCCCTGGGTGCTGATGACGATATAAAGCAGTCGCTCGGTCTTGAGTTCGCGGATCGGGTAGGCGTCGGCGCGGACCAGCCGCACCGACAGCCCGGCCGCTTCGGCCTGGCCGGCGAGCTGTTCGGCCAGGCGCTTGGCGTTGCCGGTCTGGCTGCCGTAGACGATGCTCAGGCGCTCGCCGGTCTTGGCTTCCGCCGCGGGCGCGGCGGTGGCGGGCGCCAGGGCCGCGCCGGAGCGGGCCAGCCCGGCGGCATAGCCCGACAACCACCACAGACTGTTGTTGTCGAGGCCGTCGGTCAGGCGGGCGAGCGAATCGAGCCGGTCCGCGGGCAGCGGGCTGGCGAGCAGAGCGGGGGCGGCGAGCGGGGTGGCGGCGGGCACGGCGGTCGGCGTCTGGCTTGGGAGACTGCAGGCTACGAGCCGGACGGGCCACCGCGGAAAGGATGCTCGGTTATGCGGTCATGACCTGCGCTCATTTCTCCCCGAATCCGGGGGGATTTCTAATGGCCCCATCGAACGGCCGGTCCGGATGTGGTTCGATGGACGTCCGCGGAACCTTCCAGAAGGGTCCGCGCGGTGCTCCAGCCGCGTTGCAAGGACCGGGTTCACCGCTTCCGACTGGACGCCGCCGCGTCGTCCAGCCTGCCCTGGATACGCGGCCCTGCACCGAGTCCGTTGCCCGATGAGTGCCTCACCCGAACTCAGTCCGCTGTTCGATCCCGCAGCCGATGCGCCGCAGCCCGCGGGGCCGTTGTCGGCGCGGGCGCTGAGCCACCTCGACCGGCTCGAGGCCGAGAGCATCCACATCCTGCGCGAGGTCGCCGCCGAGTTCGCCAACCCGGTGATGCTGTATTCGGTCGGCAAGGACAGCTCGGTGCTGCTGCACCTGCTGCTCAAGGCGTTCTACCCGGCGCGCCCGCCGATCCCGCTGCTGCACGTCGACACCGGCTGGAAGTTCGGCGAGATGATCGCGTTCCGCGACCAGCGCGCGCGCGAAACCGGCGTCGACCTGCGCGTCCACATCAACCCCGACGGTCTGGCCCAGGGCATCGGCCCGTTCAGCCACGGCGCGGCGGTGCATACCGACGTGATGAAGACCCAGGGCCTCAAGCAGGCGCTGGACTGGAACAAATTCGACGCCGCGATCGGCGGCGCGCGCCGCGACGAGGAAAAATCGCGGGCCAAGGAACGCATCTTCTCGTTCCGTAACCCGCAGCACCGCTGGGACCCGAAGAACCAGCGGCCGGAACTGTGGAGCCTGTACAACACCCGCATCCACAGCGGCGAGAGCGTGCGCGTGTTCCCGATCTCGAACTGGACCGAGCTGGACGTGTGGCTGTACATCTACCGCGAGAAGATCCCGGTGCCGTCGCTGTACTTCGCCGCCGAACGTCCGGTGGTCGAACGCGAGGGCAGCCTGATCCTGGTCGACGACGAGCGCCTGCCGCTGCGCGACGGCGAGACCCCGCAAACCCGCAAGGTCCGCTTCCGCACCCTGGGCTGCTATCCGCTGACCGGCGCGATCGAATCGCAGGCCGACACGCTGGAGGCGATCATCGCCGAGATGCTGGTCGCCACCACCTCCGAACGCCAGGGCCGGGTGATCGATCACGATCCGGGCGCTTCGATGGAACGCAAGAAGCAGGAGGGGTATTTCTGATGAAGCCGGGATTGGGGATTCGGGATTCGGGATTTGCTGTGGAGCAGGACGTGGTGGCGGTTGATTCGAAGGCATCGGAAGCGAGGGTTCTGGCTTTTTCGAATCCCGAATCCCGAATCTCCAATCCCGCTGGCGACGCAATCGCCACCTACCTGCAACAGCACGAACACAAAAGCCAGTTGCGCTTCATCACCTGCGGTAGCGTCGACGACGGCAAGAGCACGCTGATCGGGCGGTTGCTGCACGACACTCAGTTGCTGTTCGCCGATCAGCTCGCCGCGCTCGATGCCGACAGCCGCCGTCACGGCACCCGCAACGGCGAGGTCGATTTCGCTTTGTTGGTCGACGGCCTGGCCGCCGAGCGCGAGCAGGGCATCACCATCGACGTGGCCTACCGTTTCTTCGGCACCGAAAAGCGCAAATTCATCGTCGCCGACTGCCCGGGCCACGAGCAGTACACCCGCAACATGGCGACCGGCGCCTCGACCGCCGACCTCGCGGTGGTGCTGGTCGATGCGCGCAAGGGCCTGCTGACCCAGACCCGCCGGCACAGCTATATCGTGTCGCTGCTCGGCATCCGCCACGTGCTGCTGGCGGTCAACAAGATGGACCTGGTCGGTTTCGACCAGACCGTGTTCGAGCGCATCGTCGGCGACTACCGCGAACTCGCCGAAAAGCTCGGCATCGACCACGTGCAGGCGATCCCATTGTCGGCGCTCAACGGCGACAACCTCATCGCCGCGTCGGCGGCGACGCCGTGGTATCGCGGGCCGAGCGTGCTCGAACACCTCGAATCGGTGGACGTCGCGCGCGATGCGTCCGCGCTCGGCCTGCGCTTGCCGGTGCAGTGGGTGAACCGTCCGCATCAGGATTTCCGCGGTTTCGCCGGCACCCTCGCCGCCGGTTCGGTGCGGCCCGGCGACGAGATCGTCGCGCTGCCCTCGGGGCGTCGCTCGCGGGTGCAGCGCATCGTCAGCGCCGACGGCGATCTGGCCCAGGCGGTCGCGGGGCAGGCGATCACCCTGACCCTGGACGACGAACTCGACATCAGCCGCGGCGACATCATCGCCGCCGCGACGCAGCCGCCCGAAGTGGCCGATCAATTCGCCGCGCATCTGCTGTGGATGGACAGCAAGCCGCTGCTGCCGGGCCGCTTCTATTGGCTGAAGATCGGCGCGCGCACGGTCAGCGCCAGCATCACCGAGATCAAGCACAAGATCGACGTCAACACCCAGGCGCAGCTGGCGGCGAAGCAGCTCGAACTCAACGAGGTCGCGTATTGCAACCTCGGCCTGGATCAGCCGATCGCATTCGAGGCCTATCGCGACAACCGCGAACTGGGCAGCTTCATCCTGATCGACCGCCAGACCAATGCCACCGTCGCCGCCGGCACCCTCGATTTCGCCTTGCGCCGCGCCGCCAACATCCACTGGCAGGCGGTCGACGTCGACAAGGCCGCGCGCGCGCGCAGCAAACAGCAGCGGCCGCGTTGCGTTTGGTTCACCGGCCTGTCGGGTTCGGGCAAGTCGACCATCGCCAACCTGGTCGACGCGCAATTGCATGCGCTGGGCCACCACAGCTTCATCCTCGACGGCGACAACGTGCGCCACGGTCTCAACAAGGACCTGGGCTTCACCGATGGCGACCGGGTCGAGAACATCCGCCGCGTCGCCGAAGTCGCCAAGCTGATGACCGACGCCGGCCTGATCGTGCTGGTGAGCTTCATCTCGCCGTTCCGCGCCGAGCGTCAGCTCGCGCGCGAATTGTTCGAGGACGGCGAATTCGTCGAAGTCCACGTCGACACGCCGCTCGCCGAAGCCGAGCGCCGCGACGTCAAGGGCCTGTACGCGAAGGCGCGCGCGGGCAAGATCCCGAACTTCACCGGCATCGATTCGCCGTACGAAGCGCCGCAGGCGCCGGAGCTTCGGCTGGCGACGCTGGACGAAGATGCGCAGGCCCTGGCTCAGCGGGTGATCGACTACCTGCGCGACTGAGCCGGCAATCCGCATGCCCCACCTGTAGGAGCGGCGCAAGCCGCGACCGCGACAACGCAACTACGGCGGGGCTGCCGTCGCGGGCGTGATTTCGCAGTCGCGGCTCGCGCCGCTCCTACAGGTAGGCCATGCGGGTCGCGACAGGGCCGCAAAAATAAAAACGCCCCGGCCTGAGCCGGGGCGTTCGTTTGTGCATCGTCCGAACCGAACGATCCGCGCGCGAAGAAACTAACCCTTCGCCGTCTTGCTGCGGATCATCTCGTACAGGAACAACAGCACGATGGCGCAGATCACCGAGATGATGATCCCCATGAAGCCGCCGCCGGCATAGAACAGGCTGCCGATGTAGGCGCCGGCGATGCCGAGCAGGATCGTGAGGATCCAGCCCATCGGGTCGGCGCCGGGTTTGAAGAAGCGCGCGAGAATGCCGATGATCGCGCCGATGATGATCGTATAGATGATGCCGCCGGGCATGGTGTTGTCCTCCTGAGGGACGGGGTGTTGGTGCGGCTGGATCATGTGAGCGCGGGCGTCGCCGTCGCGTGAGGGCGGGGGCGGGACGCTGGTCCGCGGTTAAGCCATGAGCGTCATGGGTCCAGACGGAACCGGACGGCACGCTCGCCGGCAACGTTTCGCGCGCGATACATCGCCGCTCAGGGCATCGCCGCTCAGGGCGACGCCTTCTCCGGCCATTGCTGCGGCACCTTGCGCAAGTCGTCGAGCGTGTAGCCCAGGCCGCGCAGGCGTTCGAGATGCGCGTCGTAGTCGGCCTGGGGGATGCTCGGCGTGCGGGCCATGATCCACACATAGTCGCGCTTGCTGCGGCCGACGATGGTTTGCTGATAGGCCGGGTCGACGTAGACGATGACGTACTCGGCCTTGATCGGCCAGATGAACTGCATGCCCCAGATCGCGTTATTGGTATCGGGCCGCACATAGCCGACCGGATGCATGGTCTTGACCGGCTCGTCGAAGCCGCCCTTGCGATAGCGGAACGTGGTCCGCACCCGGCCGCGTTCGTCGAGCTTGTACGACTCGATCGCATTGAACGCCTCGCGTTCGGGACGCGAGGGAATATGCGCGATCACGTACCAATCGCCCATGAAGCGCGGCAGGTCGACCTGCGCCACCGGCGCGATGGGCTGCGCGTTGCCGCTGCAGCTAAGCAAGGGCAGCGCGAGCAGCAGCGTCAGACGTTTCAGCGGCATGGCCGTTCTCCAGATTGCGGCGCGAAAACAGATAGTGGGCGACCCCCCATTGCTGGCCCTCGTCGTAGCCGAACATCTCGGCGCAGGCCATCCAGAACATACGCCAGCGCTGGAACCACAACGGCGCGGCGGCTTCGCCGTAAGCCGCTTCCAGGGTGTCCATGACCACGTCGCGGTTGCTGTCCTGGCGCGCCAGCCAGTGATCGGCGGTGCGTTGGTAATGACGTCCGTCGAGCAGCCAGCGCTGTTCCAGCGACAGGTGACGCTGGAAACACAGCAGGGTGTCGGCCGACGGCATCAGCCCGCCGGTGAAGAAATGCCGGCCCATCCAATCGTCCTGGCCGTCGACTTCGAACGGATACAGCAGGTCGCGGTGACAGAACACATGCACGAACAACTTGCCGTCCGGCCGCAGCCAACCGGCGATGCGGCCCAGCAGGGTGTCGTAGTTGCGCATGTGTTCGAACATTTCGACCGAGACGCAGCGATCGAAGCGCATCGGGTCGAGGTTCAGTCGATTCACGTCCTCGGTCAGCACCAGCACATTGTGCAGGCCGCGCTGGAAACACTGGGCCTGGATATGTTCGCGTTGCGGCCGCGAATTGGACACCGCGACGATCTGTGCGTTCGGAAAGCGCTCGGCCATCCACAGAGTCAGCGAACCCCAGCCGCAGCCCAGTTCGAGGATGTACTGGCCGTCGGCCAGTTCGGCGCGCTGCGCGTACAGCGCGAGCATCGCTTCTTCGGCCTGATCCAGGGTTTCGTCGCCGCGCGGGTAGTAGCAGCACGAGTACTTGAGCCGCGCGCCGAGGCAATCGAGGAAGAACTGCGCGGGCAGTTCGTAGTGCTGACGGTTGGCCGCATCGGTGTGGATCGCGACCGGGCTGTGGCGCAGGTCCTCGATGCGTTGGCGATGGCGCTCGTACTGCGCCTGCACGCCGCCGGTGCGTTCTTCGCGCAACCGCTGCGCGCACAGACGGCGGATGCCCAGGCGCACCAGCGCATCAGGCAGCGAGCCGCGTTCGGCCAGGCCCAGCAGGCCGGGCGCGGCGTGGTCGGGCGGATCGGATTGGTCCACGGCGATGTTCATGACGAGGTCTCGGTTCGGGAAGGCGAGCGGGGGAACCACGGAAACAGCATCGGCGTGCTGCGCTGGTAGTCGCGGTAGTCATCACCGCGACTGCGCAGCGCTTGCGCTTCGGTGTACGGAATGCCGCTGATCCAGCGCAGGAATACGTACATCACCACCGGCCCGGCCCAGGCCCAGCCGGACAGCGGCGAGCCGACCGCGAAGCAGACGTAGGCGAACCAATGGGTCCATTCGAAGAAATAATTCGGATGCCGCGAATAACGCCACAGACCTTCGCGGCAGGTGCGGCCGCGATTCGCCGGATCGGCGCGGAACCGCGCGAGTTGGCGATCGGCCAGGCTTTCGCCGGCCACGCTGAGCAGCCAGATCGCCACGCCCGCCGCAAGCCACATCGGCGCGAGGCGGCCGTTGAACGCCACCGCCAGGAACGGCAGCGCGAACAGCACGATCAATACCGCCTGGAACTGGAAGAATAGAAAGAACTTGCCCTGATGCCCGTTCCAGTGCGAACGCAGATGCCGGTAGCGGCCGTCCTCGGGTTCGTCGCGCACGCGCCGCCACAAGTGCAAGGCGAGCCGCAATCCCCACACACCGCCGCACAGCGCCAGCACGATCCGCACAACGCCATCGCCGGGACCGAGCGCGGCCAGGAACACCGCGCCGAAACCGACCCCGCCGGCCCAGATCGCATCGACGATGCCGGCATTGTCGTGGCGGCGTTGCCACCACCAGCCCAGGCTCATCGCCACCGCGGCGATCGCCCACAGGCTCGCGACCATCGCCCAGGCATTCATCGCAGCACCTGCGCGTCGACGGTCAGCGGCATGCGATCAGCGCGCGACCAGCGCTGCGCCAACTGCGCGAGCACCGGCATCGCCACGCCCCAACCCAACGCCAGCCATGCCAGCGCCGGCCAGCGCGGCGGCACGAATTCGACCGAATTCCAGCCGCGCGCAGCGCCCAGATAGGCCAACGGCCCGCCGATCGCGCCGAACAGCGCGGCCAGCGCGACGCGGCCATGGAGGAAACGCAGGGTATGGGTGAGGGTCATCGCGAACGCGCACCACAGGCCGAGAATCCACACCGGCGCGAACGCGCTCGACGGCCACGGTGCCGCGTACGTCGCCGCGCCGCTCGCGGCGAGCGCGCCGTCGATCAACGCGCCGGCCGGCAACGCGATTGCGAGCAGGCGCGCATCCGCGCCGCGATGCTCGGATACCGCCAGTTGCCACAGCACGAACACCGCCGCGGCCAACGCGCCCGGCCAAGCCAGCCCGCGTCCGGCCGCGATCACGGCGCAGAACCACACCAGTTGGTAACCGGCGAAATTCGCGAACCCCCTCATGCGCGCGCTCCGTTCATGCGCACAGCTCGCCTTCGGGCAGACGCGCCGCGCGGCGATGGCCGGGCTTGGCCATCAGCATCTGCACCACGCCGATCGAGCGCTCGCGGAAGCCGCCTTCGCAATACGCCAGGTAGAACGCCCACATGCGGATGAAGCGTTCGTCGTAGCCGAGCGCGCGCACCTCGGCCAGTCTGGCCTCGAAGCGGCGATGCCAGGCCTGCAGGGTCAGCGCATAGGACGGACCGAAGTCGTCGAGCTGGACCAGGGCCAGATCGCTGGCGCGGGTCTTGGCCGCGAGCATCGCGTTGATCGAGGGAATGAAACTGCCCGGAAACACATGGCGCTTGATGAAATCCACGCTGCGCAGCGCCTGCGCGTAACGGTGGTCTTCGATGGTGATCGCCTGCACCAGCGCCAAGCCGTCGGGCTTGAGCAAGGCGCCGAGCTTGCCGAAATAGGTGTCGAGGTAGGGCGCGCCGATCGCTTCGATCATTTCGATCGAGACCAGTTTGTCGTAACCGCCCTGAAGGTCGCGGTAGTCCTGCAGCAGCAATTCGACCCGGTCGCTCAGCCCGGCCGCGGCGACGCGTTCGCTGGCCAGCGCATGCTGTTCCTGCGAGATGGTCGTGGTGGTGACGTGGCAACCGTAGTGGCTCGCCGCGTGCAGCGCGAAACCGCCCCAGCCGGTGCCGATCTCGATCACGCGGTCGCCGGGTTGCAGGGCGAGCTTGCGGCAGATCCGCTCGAGCTTGCGCGACGATGCGTCTTCCAGCGATTCGTCAGGCGAGGCGAACACCGCCGAGGAATACATCAGGTCCGGCGACAGAAACGTGGCGAAGAATTCGTTGCCCAGGTCGTAATGCGCGGCGATGTTGCGGCGGCTGCCGCCGCGGGTGTTGCGGCGCAGCGCGTTCCAGCCGCGCATCGCCCAGCCGCCCAGGCGCGCCAGGCCGGTTTCCATGCCGTCGAGCAGATCGCGGTTGCGCACCAGCAGGCGGATCAGCGCGACCAGATCGCTGCAGTCCCATTGCGCGTCCATGTACGACTCGCCCGCGCCGACGCTGCCGTTGGCGGCGACCGCGCGATAGAAACCGCCGTCGTGGACCCGGATCGTCACATCGATCGGATCGGCACCGACCGCTTCGCCGAGAACGATTTCGCCGCAGGCGTCGTGCAAGGTCAATCGGCCGCCGCGCAACCGCGCCATCTGCGCGATCAGACGTTGACGCAGCCAGCGTTCGGGCAGCGGGTAGGCGATGTTGGGTGTCGCGTTGAGTTCGTCGGCTCCGGGGATCATGGCAGGCCTCGCGCATTGCGCGGATGGTCGTGGACGGGATTGCGTTTGAGCCATAACCGCAGCGCCTGCCAATGGATCGCGAGCATGACCTGCGCGGTCATCAGCGGATAACGCCACAGCACCCGCGCCAGGCCGGCGCCGTCGCAGGGCCGGCGGCGCAGGCTCAACGTGGCGGAAAATTCGCTGTGGTCCTCGCGCATCACCTCCATGTGCACCAGCAGATCGTCGCCGGGCGCGGTGAAGCGCCAGGCGTAGTCGCGCTGCATCGGCATGAACGGCGATACGTGGAAGGCCTTGGCGAACGACCACTCCAGCGCGCGTCCGCACGGCCGCGCCGCGTCGGCGGCCAGCACATAGGCATGACGCTCGCCCCAGGGCGTGTTGGTGATTTCGGCGACGACGTAGTCCAGCGCGCGGCCGTCGTCGGCGTAGCAGTAGTAGAAGCTGACCGGATTGAACACATAGCCGAAATAGCGCAGATGGGTGAGCAGGCGGATCGGCCCGGTCGGGCGCCGGCCGCAGTGCTGGAACACCCGCTCGCGCACCGCATCGGCCAGCGGCAGTTCGCTCGGGCCGAGATAATCTTCGCGGCGGAAACGGCCGATCGCGCCGCGCCGGGTCGACCACAGCCAGCGACGACGGAACACCTGTTCGATTTCGTCCAGATCCAGATACAACTGCGCGACCCGGTACTGGAACGCATGCGCCCGCGGCGAACGCCGGCGATGACGCACCACGCCTTCGTAGATCGCGCTGAGCAAGGGCGCTTCGGTCCGCGCCGGGTCGGTCCGCGCCGCGCTCACGCGGCTCTCCGCTCGACGCGGCCCGGCACGATCCGCTGATCGGGCTGACCGTAACGCGCGCTGCCGGCGGCGCCGAGCGCGGCGGCGACTTCGACCGCGCTGCGCATGCCGTCCTCATGAAAACCCCAGCCCCAGTACGCCCCGGCGAACCAGGTGCGGCGCTGGCCCTGAATCTCATGCTTGCGCCGTTGCGCGGCGACCGAGGCCAGGTCGTAAACCGGATGTTCGTAACGCATGCGCCGCAGGATCTTGCCCGGGTCGATCGCCTCGCTGCGGTTCAATGTGACCACCAGTGGTTCCGGTGACTCGATCCCTTGCAGCAGATTCATGCAATAGCTGACCGTGCAGGCGGCGGCTGGCTCGCGCGGAACATGCGCGTTCCACGCCGCCCAGGCCTTGCGCCGGCGCGGCAACAGCCGCGCGTCGGTATGCAGCACGGTGTCGTTGAGCTGATAGCGCATCGCGCCGAGGATCTCGCGCTCGCTGTCGTCGGCGTCTTCGAGCAGGCGCAGGGCCTGATCGCTGTGGCAGGCCAGCACGATCTGATCGAAAGCTTCCTCGCCGGAATCGGTCCGCACGATGACCTCGTTCTCGTCGCGACGCAGCGCGCGCACCGGGCAGGCGATGCGTTCGATCACGTTCCAGCGCGCGCGCAAGGCCTGCACATAGCGATCCGAGCCGCCTTGCACCACCCGCCACTGCGGCCGCCCGGCGACCTGCAGCATCTGGTGATTGGCCATAAACTGGACCAGATACCGCGCCGGGAACGACAGCACCCGCCGCGATGGAGTCGACCACAGCGCCGAGGCCATCGGCAGCAAGTGTTCGTCGCGGAAGGCTTCGCCGTAACGGTTGGCGTGCAGGTATTCGCCCAGGGTAGGGCCGGCGCCGTCGCTGTCGAGCAACTCGGGCGATTCGCGGTAGAAACGCAGCAGGTCGCGGACCATGCCGAGGAAGCGTGGCGACAGCAGATTGCGCCGCTGGCAGAACAGGCCGTCGAGGCTGCCGGCGTTGTATTCCACGCCGCTGAGTTCGCTGTGGACCGAGAAACTCATGGTGGTCGCTTGCGACGGCACCTCCAGTTCTTCGAACAGGCGCGACAGCAGCGGATAGTGCGCCGGATTGAACACGATAAAACCGGTGTCGACGCGGTAGTCGCGGCCTTGCAGGCGGATATCGTGGGTGTGGGTGTGGCCGCCGATGCGGTCGGCGGCCTCGAACAAGGTCACCTCGTGCTCGCGTTGCAACAGCCAGGCCGCGGCGAGGCCGGAAATGCCGGAGCCGACGATCGCGATGCGCATGTCAGGCCCTCGCCCTGGCCGCGACCCAGGCCGGGATCGGCTTGAGATCGCGCACCAATCCCAGCAGCGCCATCAGCCGCAAACCGTAATAGGTCAGGTCGATTTCCCACCAGCGAAAGCCCTGGCGCACCGTGCCCGGATAGAAATGATGGTTGTTGTGCCAGCCTTCGCCGAAGGTGATCAGCGCCAGCCACAGGTTGTTGCGGCTGTCGTCCTTGGTATCGAAACGGCGCTTGCCGTAGCGATGGGCCAGCGAATTGATCGTGACCGTGGCGTGGAACAGCACCGTGGTCGAAACGAAAAACCCCCAGACCAACATTTGAGAACCGCTGGTGCCGAGCTGCGGCGCGAAGCGCTGCAACAAGGCGCCCAGTCCGAACAGCGCCGCCGCGAGCAGCACCGGCACCAGCGTATCGTAGCGATCGAGCACGCGAAGTTCGGGGAACCTGGCCAGATCGGGCACGCGTTCCAGCTCGGTGCGGAACGCGCGCGGGGTGAGGAACCAGCCGACATGGCTGCGCAGAAAGCCGTACACGGTCGGCGAATGCGGGTCCAGCGCGGTCTCGGTATGGCGATGATGATTGCGGTGATGCGCCGCCCACCACAGCGGGCCGCGCTGCACGCTGGACGCGCCGATCAGCGCGAACACGAACTGCATCGCGCGCGAGGTGCGAAAGGTCTTGTGCGAGAAGTAACGATGGTAGAACGCGGTCAGCGCGAACATGCGGATCGCGTACATCGCCGCGGCCACGATCAGCGCGATCGGCGACACCCCGACCCACAGCACCGCGATGCAGGCCAGATGCATCGCGATGAACGGCGAGGTGCGCAGCCAGTCGATGCGATCGGCGCTGGTCTCGTCCAGCGGCGCCTGGGTGTCGGTATCGATCCAGCGGCGCACGGTCGCCGTCGCCCGTTGCCAACGCGTCAGGCGCGGCGCGGGCGCCGACGGCACGACGGCGTCGTCGTGCGTCGAGGGATAGCCGGGGTCGAGCGACATGCCGTGCTCCGATGCGATGCGTTACCGGGGTCTACGACGGATGCGCCTGGATGGATGCACTCGCGGCGGGGCGATGACGATCGAGGCTCAGGTGGCCGGGCCCGCGCAACTATTCGCCAGCGCTTGCGTCTGCGCGGCCTGGCGGTCGGCGCCGTCGGACTTGGTGGGCGGAGCGAACTCGATGCGCACGTTCTGATAGCGGCCGCTGGAATCGCGGATGGTGGCGATGCCGCGGAACTCCAGCAGCCGCCGGTCGGCGACCGCATAACGCAGCTCGATCGGCGCAATCGCGAAACCGTACCAGGTGTCCAGCACCATGCGCAGGCGGCGCTCGGATGCGGGGGCGTTCGCCTGCTTGAGCGGCTCGATCCTGAAGTCCAGAAACGACGCGCGGCTGGGCAACAGGAACGGCGCCGCGATCGGCTTGTTCGCCGACAGTGCGTCCCAGCGGCTGCGGATCATCGCGTCGAAGCCGGCATCGATGACCGCGCCGGTGCGTTCGGGCAAGGCGGTTTCCTTGCGCGCGGCCGCGGCGTTCTTGCGGGTATAGACATAACGCCGTCCCTGTCGGGTCGACGCGCCTTCTTCATAGCCGTCGCGCGCATCGACGAAGTCGAAGTCCGGGGCGGTGGCGCTGGGCGAATCGGTCACCACTTTTCGCGCGAACGCCTCGCCGCGCGGACAGCGGTACAGCACCAGACGCTGGCCCACGCCGCCCTGGGTGTAGCGCCAATGGGTTTCGCGATACAGCACGCGCTTGCTGTCGGGCGCATAGGCGGTGCCTTCGTAGCGGTCATCGGCGGAGGCAGTGACCGCGGCCGAAAGCAACAGCGTAGACACAACGACGACCGCAACGCGACGGCCGGAATCCAGAGACCTGCATGCACGCATCAACGCTCGCCTTGGCGGCCGATGGCCGATTACGCGACTGATACGACGATGCATTGGGCCCGGATGCACTTTCAGACTGAACTACCTGAACGATGTGCCATCGGCCGCATCGCTGAACACAACATAGGCAGGCAAGGCGAGATCAAACCTGGATTCGGTCATGTATTCAACGAAATATTTCCATTTTCTGCATCCCATCGCCATGGACCTGCGTACAGCCAACGAACCCGTGCAGTTCATCGGAGCGTAGTTCGCGCCGATGCACGGCCCTTCGCAAGCGATCCGCGCCAATTCCGCGCGGCAGGACCAGGAACAACGGAGAGTGATCATGAAAGCGGAATACCTTGCATCGATCGCGGTCGCCGTGATGGCGGCCAGCGCATCACCGGCTTACGCGCAGTCGGCTGAGCAGGACTGGAGCGGTTTCTATTTCGGCGGAAACCTCGGTGCGTCCGAACCCAACGGCAGCGGCGGGCGGATCTCGTTCGATAACAACCTCGACGGCGGCTACGGCGATACGGTGCGCACCGCGGCCGGCGCGGATGCGTTCTCGCCGGGCTTCTGCGACGGCGCCGCGGCCGGGCGCACGCCGGCCGTGGGGTGCAGCGACGACAAGGGCGGCGCCGACTACGGCCTGCGCGCGGGTTACGACTGGCAGAGCGGCCGCCTGGTGTTCGGCCTGGTCGCCGAATACACCCAGGGCGATTCGCGCGACAGCGTGGCGGCGTTCAGCACCACGCCGGCGTTCTACACGATGACCCGCGATCTCGACACCACCACCGCCTTGCGCGGACGGATCGGCTGGACCTTCGGTGGGCAGGGCGATTATCTGGTCTACGCCACCGCCGGCGCGGTCCGGGCCAAGATCGATCATCGCTTCAGCACCAGCAACACAGCCAATGCGTTCGCCTTGCGCGGCGACGACGAGGCCGACGGCTGGCAGGCCGGGGTCGGCATCGAGCGTAAGGTGCTCGATCATCTTTCGCTCGGCCTGGAATATCTGTACAGCCGGGTCGACGACGACGATTTCCGCGTCGGCGTATCGCGCGGCACGGCGCCGGCCAATAACCCGTTCCTGCTGGTCAACGCCAACGGCACCGATTTCCGCCGCAGCGACAGCGATTTCGAATTCGGCAGTCTGCGCCTGACCGCGACCTATCGTTTCTGATCGTTTCGATCCGTGCCTTGAAACGAAGAAGGCGAGCCATCGGGCTCGCCTTCTTCATTGAATGATCGCTGCGAACGACTCAGCAGCAACCGTGCCCGCCATGACGATCGCCGCTGTCGGCGACCGCGCCCACGCCGGTGGTTTCACCGCGCTGACTGGCCTGATGATGCTCGGCGACCACGCGCGCGACGCAGGCGGTGACACGCTTGCCCATCGGGATGTGCAGGAACTCGTTCGGGCCGTGCGCGTTGGAATGCGGACCCAGCACGCCGGTGATCATGAACTGCGCGCCCGGGAATTTCTCGCCGAGCATGCCCATGAACGGAATCGAGCCGCCTTCGCCCATGTACATCGCCGGCTGGCCGAAGAAGTCGCGGCTGGAGGTATCGATCGCCTTCGACAGCCACGACGACATCGCCGGTGCGTTCCAGCCGCTGGACGACTTCTCGAGTTCCAGGGTGACCTGCGCGCCGTTCGGCGGATCGCGCAGCAGCACTTCCTTCAACAACTCACCGGCGCGCTTGCCATCCAGCGTCGGCGGCAGACGCAGCGACAGCTTCACCGAAGTGTATGGACGCAACACGTTGCCGGCCGAAGCCAGCGACGGCATGCCGTCCACGCCGGTCACCGACAGCGCCGGACGCCAGGTGCGGTTGAGCACCAGTTCCGACAGATCGTCGGCCATCGGCTTCATGCCGGGCAGGAACGGGAACTTGTCGTAGATCGCGGTGCCGAGCACCTTGGCGGCCTGACGCGCCTGCTCCAGGCGTTCTTCGGGCACGTCGACGTACAGGCCTTCGATCAGGATCTTGCCGCTGGTTTCGTCTTCCAGCCGAGACAGCAACTGGCGCAGCAGACGGAAGCTCGACGGCACCACGCCGGACGCATCGCCCGAATGCACGCCTTCGCTGAGCACCTTGACGGTGAAATTGCCGCCGGCCAGGCCGCGCAGCGAGGTGGTGCACCACAGCTGGTCGTAATTGCCGCAGCCCGAGTCCAGGCACACCACCAGCGACGGCTTGCCGATCCGTTCGGCCAGATGATCGACATAGGCCGGCAGGTCGTAGCTGCCCGATTCCTCGCAGGCCTCGATCAGGATCACGCAGCGCGAGTGCGGGATCTGCTGTTCCTGCAGCGCCAGGATCGCCGCCAGCGAGCCGAAGATCGCGTAACCGTCGTCGGCGCCGCCGCGGCCGTACAGCTTGTCGCCCTTGATCACCGGCTTCCACGGGCCGAGATCGTCGTCCCAGCCGGTCATCTCAGGCTGCTTGTCGAGGTGGCCGTACAGCAGCACGCAGTCTTCATCGCTGCCGCCGTGAGCGGCCGGGATATCGATGAAGATCAACGGCGTGCGGCCTTCCAGGCGCACCACCTCGACCTGCATGCCCGGGATCGACTGGGCCTTGGCCCAGGACTCCATCAACTTGACCGCATCGTCCATGTAGCCGTGCTGGACCCAGTCGGCGTCGAACATCGGCGACTTGTTGGGAATGCGGATGTATTCGACCAACTGCGGGACGATTTCGTCGTCCCATTTCTGGCTTACGTAGCTATCGACCTTGTTGGCGTCCATCGGGCGGGGCCTTGGAAACGGGAAAGGCGCCAGTTTACCCCTCCCGGGCCGTGTAGGACTTTTCCTACCCTGCGCTGCGGCTCTGCCCGACTTCATTGAGGCCGGCTTGGCGATAACCTGATCCCGTCGAGACATGGAGACTGTCTCCACCGGCGGACACAAGGACTCAGGGACGTAAGGCCGCCGGTTCGGAATGGAATCCAAATCTCAGGAGCTGAATCATGAAATCGTTTGCCCTTATCGCCAAGTCGCTGGTCCTGTCGCTGATGCTCGCCGGCAGTGCCTTCGCCTCTGAACAGGTCAATATCAACAGCGCCGACGCGGCCACACTGGATCGTGTGTTGCTCAACGTCGGAGCGTCCAAGGCCGAAGCCATCGTCGCGTATCGCAAGGCCAATGGGGCCTTCCGCAGCGTCGAACAGCTGGCCTTGGTCAAGGGGATCGGTCTGAAGACGGTGGAAAAGAACCGGGATCGCATCGTGGTCGGTGGCGCGCCGCAAGGCCGTCCGACCAACACAGCCGGAGCCATCGCGGCGCCGCGCTCTGCCAGCAAGCGTTGAAACTAGTCTGCCGGACACCGTAAGGACGCGGAGCTGGCAGTTGATCGGGCAAGGAGGCCCGGTAGGATTCGGGGGGAGGTCCCTGGACACGGAAGTACGTCGCCCCGCCGCAGAAGGATCTGCGGCGGGGCACATCTGTTTTTGGGGCCGGGATTCGGGATTTGTGAGTCGGGAGTCGGGTTCCGAAGCCGCTCGGTTTTGCGGTCAGTCAGGCCGGCACCGATTCGAATCCTCTCCGAAGCGGCAATCTTCCCAAGCCCATTCAACCCTGCCCGAAGTGTTCCCACCTTTGGAAAAGGGGGGCAGGAGGGATTCGCTTTTAGCCCGTCCACTCCCACCCCGCACCGCCCCTGGGCCTGGCTCGACCGAGCCACTAGACTCAGCGTCCCGCCGCGATCCGACCCGCGCCATGTCCGACAGCCTGTCCTGGACCATCCCCGCCAACGAATACCGCCGCGAGCGCTGGCGCAACCAGTTCGGTTGGACCCGCGAGATCGTGCGCATGCGCCGCGGCGAGGACCTGGACCGTCCGGCGACCGGCGAGGACTGGGACTGGCGCCTGTCGATCGCCGAGATCGAGGCCGACGCGCCGTTCTCGGCGTTTCCTGGAATCGATCGCGAACTGGTCCTGCTCAGCGGCAACGGCCTGCGCCTGCGTTTCGACGACGGCGAGTCGCACGAACTCATGCCGCCGCACGACAAACTGCGTTTCGCCGGCGAGCGCGGGGTGCGCGGCGAATTGCTCGACGGGGTGACCCACGATTTCAATCTGATGTGGCAGCGTGAGCGGGTTCGCGCCGAGCTCTGGCACCGGCCGCTGGTCGGGCCGATGGTGATCTTCGCCGACCCTCACCAGACCTGGGCGGTGCATCTGCTGGCCGGACAGGCGCGCTTCGCCCCCGACGCCGGCCTGCCGCCGCTGCAGGCCGGCGATACCGCGATCCTCGCCGCGGGCAGCGAACGGCTGCGGCATGTGCTGGAAGGCGGCGGCGAGGTGCTGCTGGTGCGGGTGGCGCCGGTCTAGGCCGCGAGCCGCTTAATCGTCCCGATGCCATAGGACGAACGCGGGCGGCAGGCCGTCGGCGCGGAAGGCGTCGATCGCGCGTTGCAGGGTCGCGATCGGCAGCGCCCAACTCGCCGGATATTCATCGCGCTGGCCGTTGTCCTGCAGGTAGTCGATGCTGGCCGCCTCGGGACCGTCGTAGTCCGGATTGCGCGAACTCATGCCGGCGTCGCCGGGTTCGCGCAAGTACATGAGCCAGCCGACTTCGCCGTTGATCAGCGCGCACAACTGCTGTCCCTGCGGGCCTTCGACCCAGATTTCCCGATACTGCGCAGCACGTGCGTCGTGGCTCATGGCGTCGGCCCGGGTTCGATCGGCTGCGGTCGCGGCGCAGCGCAATCGTCAATAGACATCGCGGCGATAACGCCCATCGGCCGCCATCGTCTCCAGCAGATCCACTCCCAGCGCATCGTGCAGCACCGCCTCGACCCCGGGCGCCATGCCTTCCAGACTGCCGCAGACATAGATCGCCGCGCCCTGCGCGACCCACTCGCGCAGCGAGTCGATGCGTTCGCGCAGCAGATCCTGCACATACACCCGCGCCGCGCCATCGCGCGAAAACGCGTAGTCGGCGCGTTCGATCGCGGCCTGCGCATGCCAGTGTTCGAGTTCATCGCGGTAGTGCAGATCGCAGGCGGCGTTGCGCTCGCCGAACAGCAGCCAGTTGCGATTGTGGCCGGCGGCGATGCGGGTCTTGAGCAAGGCGCGCAATCCGGCCAGGCCGGTGCCGTTGCCGATCAGGATCATAGGCCGCGCGTCGGCGGGCGCATGGAAGGACGGGTTGTCGCGGATGCGCAGATCGATCGGCGCATCGAGCGCGGCATGGGCGGTCAGCCAGCCGCTGCCGCTGCCCAGGCGCCCGTCGTCGCGGTGCATCTGCCGGACCAAGAGCTGCAGCGACCCATCGGCCGGAACCGAGGCGATCGAATACTCGCGATGCGGCAACGCCTTGAGCGCATCAGCGATCGCCTGCGCGCTGCGCCCCGCCATCGCCGCCGCATCCGGCAAGCGCGAGCGCGCCAGCACCTCGGACAAGGTCGTGTTCGCATCGTCGATGCGTACCGAGGCATCGCCGTCGAGGCCGACCGCGAGCAACCACTGCGCGACCTCATCGGCGCTGTTGCGCGGACCGATTTCGGCGATATCGCCGGCCCGCCATTCCAGCGCCGCGCCATCGGCCGGAACCAGCGCGATATGGAACGCCGCGCCACCGACGCTGCCGGGATTGGACAATCGCCGCTCGCTCAAGCGCCAGGGGCGATACGAAGGCGTGCTCCAGTCGGGCAGGTCGGTGCGTCCGGCGAGTTGACCCAAGTGGTGCTGCCAATGCCGCAACGCGCCGGCTTCGCCGTTGTCGACTTCGACCAGATCGAACAGCGGCTGCGCGCCGGCATGACGCAGCCAATGGTCGAGGCGATGGCCGAACGCGCAGTACTCGGCGTATTCGCGATCGCCCAGGGCGAGCAGGCCATAGCGCATCGACGCGAGATGCGCGCCGTGCGCCATGACCCGGCGCACGAAGCGCGCCGAGGAATCCGGCGCGTCGCCTTCGCCGGTGGTGCTGACCACGAACAGCACGCGCGAATACTGCGAAAGTTGCGCGGCGTCGAGATTGCCGAGCAGCGCCAGATCGGCGCGCAGGCCGGCATCGCGCAACGCGTCCCAACTGCGCCGCGCGAGTTGTTCGGCGAAACCGGTCTGGCTCGCGAACGCGACCAGCCAGTCGCCGCGCTGTTGTTCGACGATGGCCGGCAGCGCGGATGCGCGCGCGCGGCGGCGACGCGAATACGCGACCGCGGCGACGAAACCGGCGTAGGCCGCGACCAGCGCGGCGGCGAGCCACAACCGCCCGCGGCCCGGCGACGACCATTGCAAGGGTTCGGCCTGCCATTGCGACAGGCACAGCGCGAGCGCGATCAATCCGATCACGACCAGCGAATTGCCGATCAGACTTAGATCGATACGACGGCGGGACGGTGCGGGCGCTGAGGTCATACGGAACGTTGCAAGGCGACGAAGGCCGGTGTGGCGCGGGTGATGAAGCTATCGCCGTCGCGTAACACGAACAAGGCGGCAAGATGATGGCGATTGGCGTAGGCGAGACCGGCATGCGGGCCGAGTACGCTCAGCGCGGTGGCCAGCGCGTCGGCCTGCATGCACTGCGCATGCGCCACGGTGACCGAAGCGATTTCGTTGGCGATCGGCCGGCCGCTGCGTGGATCGAGGGTATGTGCGTAACGTTGGCCTTCGTCATCGAAGTAGCGACGGTAATCGCCGGAGGTCGCGATCGACAAGCCATCCAGACCGATGATCGCGGCGGCTTCGTTGTCGCCGCCATCGGGTTGTTCGACCGCGACCCGCCAGGCGCCGCCATCGGGCTTGCGGCCATGCCCGCGCAACTCGCCGCCGACTTCAACCAGACAGTTGTTCACGCCTTGCTGCAACAACCAATCGGCGACGCGATCGACGCCGTAGCCTTTCGCGATCGACGACAGATCGATGGACGCATCGCCGGGTTGGGTGAGTTCACGCGCGGCCGCATCCCAGCGCAAGCGTTGCCAGCCCACGCGTTCGCGCGCGTGAGCGAGCGACACCGCATCGGGCGCGTGCGCGCAGGGGCCGGAGGGACCGAAACCCCACAGATCGACCAGCGCACCGAGAGTCGGGTCGTACGCGCCATCGGTATCGGCGGCGAGCGTCAGCGCGGCATCCATCACCTCGGCGAATTCGACCGGCAAGGCATGCAAGCTGCCGGCCGGCGCGCGGTTGTAGCGGCTGATATGCGAATCGGTTTCCCAGGTGCTCATCTGCGCGACGACGACGTCCAGTCGCGCCTGGATGCCGCGTTCGAGCGCGGCCAGGGCGGACGCGGCGGCGATCAGCTTGACCGACCACAGCGTGCCCATCGTCACGCCGCGCAGCTCGTGCATAGCCGCGGCCGGAGCGCCCCAGGCGCCCGACCACGACCACGTCGGTTGCGGCACGGCTTGCGACATCGACTTACTGCGGCAGCACTTCGAACACGGCGACGTAGCTCAGACGGCGCTGCTTGGCCTGCGGCAGCGTGGTCTTCTTGTCTTCGCTCGCGGTTTCCAGCCAGTACATGCCCGGCTGCGCCCACTTCACTTCGAACTTGCCGTCGGCGCCGGTGGTGGCGTGGATTTCGTTTTGCTGATCGCGGTAGCGGGTCGCGCCCGGAACGATCTCGATCTTCAGGCCCGAGGCCGGCTTGCCGTCGACCAGCAGCTGGAACGTCGCCGACTCGCCGGCGAACAGATCGTTCGGATGAGTGACCGGCACCAGCTCGATGCCCTTGCCGGTGGTCGCGAACACGGTGGTGCTCGGCTTGCCGACGGTGGCGAAGGTTTCCACCCGGCCCAGGCTTTCGGAGGCTTCGACTTCGGTCGCGCCGGCCGGAATGCCGCTGGCGAACTCGCTGGCCTTGCCGCGCCAGCGCTTGGCTTCGCCGCCGAGCTTGTAGCTGGCGAACATGCCTTCGTTGTTCATCGCGATCTTGTAGGTGCCTTCCTGCTGAAGCTGCAGGTCGAACACACTGCGCAGCTTGCCGGTGGAACCGTTCTGCGGTTCGACCTTGCTGCCGTCCGGCGCGGTCACCTGCAGGCGTTCCAGCGGCAGCGGCACATGATTGAAATAGAACAGGTCGTTGGACACGGCCGCATCGACCGTCATCCACGAGCCCTTGTCGGAGAACACCGTCTGCGACGGTTGCAGCCAGGCCTTGTGCGCCTGCGCGGTGGTGGCCAGGCCGAGCGTGGCGAGAGCGAGCGCGGTGACGAGGGTGAGTTTGGTCTTCATGATTTTTGTCCGGGAATGGGGAATCGAGAATCGGGAATCGGGAATCGTAAGAGCAGCAGTGCGGGATCGGCCTGGGTCGAAGCGGGCTTTAACGATTCCCGACGCCCCCATTCCCGATTCCCGGCCTTTCAGGGCTTGACGACCAGCCCGACCTTGCCCAACTCAGTCTTGCCCTGCGCCGACAGCGTCTGCGCCTTGGCCGGCCATTCGAACGGAATCGTCAGCATTTCGCGGCCGCCGACTTCGCGCGCGGCTTCGACCACCAGGGTGTAGCTGCCCGGGCTCAGGCCGGCGAGTTGCTTGCTGTTGCCCTTGAACGACACCGCGTGGCTGCCGACCGGACGGGTCGCGCCGCTGACGCCGTCGACCGGCATGCTCAGGGTACGGCCGCTGCGGCGCCACCACTGGCGCATGTCCTTGAGCCACTTGGTGCCTTCGCCGTTCTTCATGTCCAGGTCGTACCAGACGGCGAGATTGCTGGCGACGGTGTTGTCGGATTTTTCGATCCATGCCGCGACATAGGGACGGTGGTACTCGGCCGCGTTGATCCGCGGAATTTCGATCTTGAGTTCCAGATCGGCCGCGAACGCCGGCAGCGGCAGCGCCAGCGCGGGAATCAGGACCTTGAACGACGACAGTTTCATGGATCGCTCCTGCAGTGCTTGAAAACGGATGTTCAGTGCATGAAAAGAAGGATGACCAGCAGCGGGATCGCCAGACCGGCCACGACCAGCGGCCAGGTCTTGCCGCGCTGACGCGCGTGCAATTGCAGCAGCCACAGGCCGGTGAACGCGAACAACAGACAGGCCACCGCGAACAGGTCGATGAACCAGCGCCACGCGGCGCCGGTGTTGCGGCCCTTGTGCAGGTCGTTGAGCCAGGCGATCCAGCCGCGATCGGTGCGTTCGTATTCGATCGCGCCGCTCTCGCGGTCGATGCTGATCCAGGCATCGCCGCCGGGACGCGGCAACGACACGTAGACATCGCTGTCGGACCACTCGCCCTTGCGCCCGGAGGTGCGCACATCCAACGCATCAGCGAGCCAGTCGTTGACCGCGCCGGGCAACGGCGCATCGGCCGCCGGTTCTTTCTTCAGGCTGCGCAGCAGGCTGGCCGGCAGGGTTTCCTTGACGTTGACCACATGCGGCTCGGATTCGATCTGCGCGGCATGGTTCAAGGTGATGCCGGTGACCGAAAACAGCAGCAGCGCGACCAGACTGAGCGCGGCGCTGATCCAATGCCAGCGGTGCAGGGTCTTGAGCCAAAAGGAACGACGATTAAGCTCGATCGTTCCCGAAGTGGCCTTGGTCGGTCCGCCTTTGATCTTGATCGCGCGATCGTCCTCGCCGATCGCGCTCACGGCTGGCTCCAGCGCCGCAGCAGGTTGTGATAAACGCCGGTCAACTGCACCAGCGCCGGATGATCGGGCACGTCGGCGGTGAGGCGGCGGATCGAGATGTCGAGCTCGAACATCAACCGCCGCTGCGCGTCTTCGCTGACCAGGCTCTGGATCCAGAAGAACGAGGCGATGCGCGCGCCGCGGGTGACCGGGGTGACCTTGTGCAGGCTGGTGCCCGGGTACAGCACCAGATCGCCGGCGGCGAGCTTGACGTTGTGGGTGCCGTAGGTGTCTTCGATGACCAGTTCGCCGCCGTCGTATTCCTCCGGCGCGCTCAGGAACAAGGTCGCCGACAGATCGGTGCGCACCGCGTCCATGCCGCCGCGGCTGCGGTCGTAGCGGATCGCGTTGTCGACATGGAAGCCGAACGACTGGCCGCCGGCGTAGCGGTTGAACAGCGGCGGGTAGACCCGCTGCGGCAGCGCGGCGGAGAAGAAGGTCGAGTTCTTCGCCAGCGCGTCGAGAATGAGCGGCCCGAGTTCGCGCGCGACCGGATCGGTTTCCGGCAACTGCGCGTTGTCCTTGGCCTTGGCCGACTGATGGCCGGCGGTGATGCGTCCATCGGCCCAGCCGGCTTGATCCAGGCGCGCCCGGCAATGGGCGACCTGTTCGGCGGTGAGGACCTTGGGAACGTGCAGCAGCATGGTTTTCCTCAATGCGGCCGCCCGGGAGGGCCCGGGCGGCGCGCGTGGACGATGGAAGTCCGATTAGAACGTGAACCCGATGCGCCGTGCCACTGGCGCGCCGCACCGATGCGCCCGCTTAGAAGGCGAAGTTGGCGCTCAGCACGAACTGGCGGCCGTCGCCCGGGGTCGCCCAACCGTTGTTGCGGATACGGGTGAAGTAATCCTCGTCGGTCAGGTTGTTGACGTTGAGCTGCAGCGAGGCCGAACGGTTGATCTTGTAGTTGACCATCGCGCGGTGGGTCCAGTAGCTGCCGTAGGTGGTCAGCGGGCCGTTGACGTTGGTCGCGCTGTGCTGGGTCAGCCAGATCTTGCCCTGATAGGTCGCGCCATAACCGATCTGCCACTTCGGGCTCAGGTCGTAGGTGGTCCACAGGCTGAAGGAATGCTCCGGCACGTTGGTCAGGCGGTCGCCCTTGGTGTAGTCCAGGCCCAGACCGGCCTGACGGTTCGACACGCCCTGCAGCACTTCGCTGTCGAGGAAGGCGTAGTTGGCGTACACCGCCCACTGGTCGGTGATCAGGCCGGACACGCCGAGCATGACGCCGTCGACGCGCGCCTGGCCGTCGAGCTGCTGCAGGCCGGACAGGTTGGCCGGGTTGTCGAGGTCGGCGACCTTGTAGTTCTTGCGGTCGTTGCGGAACACCGAGCCGGTCAGCGCGATGCGGCCGTCGGCGAAGTCCCACTTGGTGCCGATTTCGTAATTGACCGCGGTTTCCGGATCGACCGAGCAGGTCTGCGCGGTGCACGAGCCGTTGACCGAAGCCTTCGACGGGGTCTTGGAGTTGCCGTAGGCGATGTAGATGCTGCCGTTCTCGACCGGCTTGTAGACCAGGCCGGCGCGGTAGGAGAACAGATCGTCGTTGCTCTTGAACGGGACGCCATAACCGGTGATGGTGCCGATCGGCAGCGCCGGCAGCGCGCCGCCGACCGTGGTCGGGGCCTGCACGACGACGGCGTTGTTGGTCTTGCCCTCGTTGCGCTCGTAGCGCGCGCCCAGGCTCAGCTGCCAGTGTTCGTTGAACTTGAGCGTGTCGAACACGTACAGCGCGCGATTGTCGAGCTCGCCTTCGGTCTGGCCGGTGAGGGTGCGATTGAGCGGGCCGCGATAGATGTGATCGGGGTTGGCGATGTTCATCTGCGGCAGACCGGCGATGTACGGGTTGGTGCCGTTCGGGTTGCGGAAATCGCTGGTGACGTCGAGGTCGAACTTTTCGTGCAGGATCGAGAAGCCCGCGACCAGATTGTGTTCGATCGCACCGGTGTTGAAGGTGGTGGTCAGATCGGTCTGGTTGTAAATCGTGGTGTTGCGCGTATCGCGACCGTAGCCGCGAGGGCCGCTCGGGCTGTAGTTGCCCGGGCGCGTGGCGCCGCAGGTGGCGCCGGTCGGGGTGCGGTTGTTAGCCAGGCACCAGGTGCCCTGCACGGCGTCGACCAGCGAGAACTGGTCGACCTGCTGCCAGCGGGTCAGGTTGCGGATCTTGAACTTGTCGTTGAACGAATGCTCGATGGTCGAGGTCAGCGAGTCGAGCTCGATGTCCTGCCGGTCGATATTGCTGTAACCGTAGTAGTTGCCGCGATCCACGCCCGGCAGGCCGTCGCCGTTGAAGAACGGCAGGCCGTACTGCGGGGTGTTCTCGTCTTCCTGGTGCAGGTAGTTCAAGGACCAGGTGGTGTCGCTGCCCAGGCCGAACGCCAGCGAGGCGGCCGCGCCCCAGCGTTCGTTGGTTTCGATATCGCGGCCCGGCACATCGTTCTGGTGGCCCATGATGTTCAGGCGCAGCGCGGAGCTTTCGCCGATCACGAAGTTGCTGTCGGCGGTGACGCGCGCGTAGCTGTCGGTGCCGGCGGCGATGGACGCCTTGTGGAATTCGTTGAGGCCGGCGCTCTTGGTCACCAGGTTGATGGTGCCGCCGACCGAGCCCGCGCCGGAGTACACCGAGTTGGCGCCGTTGATGACTTCCACCGATTCCAGATTGAACGGATCGGTGCGGCTGTACAGACCGCTGTCGCGCACGCCGTCGACGGTGATGTCGCTGCTGGCGTCGAAGCCGCGCAGGTTGATCTTGTCGCCGAAACCGCCGCCGCCTTCGCCGGCGCCGAAGGTGATGCCGGGCAGGGTGCTGAGGATGTCGGTCAGCGACAGCAGGTTCTGGCCGTCGATGGTGTTGCGGTCGATCACGGTGATCGTCTGCGGGGTGTCGCGCAGGTTCGCGGTGTACTTGCCGCTGCTGGCCTTCTGGATGCGCTGGCCGTGGACTTCGACGCCTTCGACGTCCTTGGCCTGGGGGTCCGGCGCCGGGGCGGCGAACACGGGCAGAGTGAGGGCAAGGGCGAGCGCGCCGGCAAGCGGCGACACGACGAACTTCGTGGTCGACATGGGAATCTCTGGGAGGGGGCAGGTAAGGGCGGCGCAAGGCCGCGTCAGGCCGCGATCTTAATGAGATGAATTCTCATTTGCAACGAAAAGTGAATGCGAACGCCGGCCTGTAACCGTTTTCGTCACATAAATGTGCGTAAACGGTGCGTCGATTGAGCGCTGGGTCGCGGTTTAACGAGCCCCTCTCTCGCAGCGCGGGAGAGGGGTTGGGGTGAGGGCCCGAAAGCCGAATCTCCCTCGGCGACTCGGTCGCGCTTGCCTTCATCCGCCCTTCGGGCACCTTCTCCCGCTTTGCGGGAGAAGGGAATGTCATGGCTCGTGTTGCTCAACGCTGCATGAGGTCTCGCCCAACTGACCATTCGTTTTCGCAATGCGGCGCCAACGCATCCCGCCAGACGTCAGCGTCGCGTCAGCAGCGAGGGAAGGGCTGGTCCCGAGGCTTCCGGCTCGGCTCGCTGCGCACTGCCTCTTGCCGCACGGGGCGAAGCAACGTGGTGATCTGAAAGAAGAACGTCGGAGCTGAAGCCCCGCCTACAAAAAACTTCGCGGCCAAGGCCGCGCATGTGGGAGCGATTGGCTTCAGGCGGTGCAGCGGCGACGCTGGAAGAAGGCGAACGAGGCGTTCGCGCTGGAGCGTTCTACTCGCGATCGTCGCGGGTCCACACCCCGCCGTCTTCGACCTTGACCGGAAACTTCGGCACCGGTTCGTAGGCCGGCGCGCACAGCGGCCGGCCGTCGCGGACATCGAACCGCGCGCCGTGCAGCACGCATTCGATCGTCGCTTCCTCGCTGTCGAAGGTGCCCGAGGACAATTCGAAGTCCTCGTGCGAGCAGCGGTCTTCCAGCGCGTAGTAATCGCCGTCGTAATTGCAGACGAAGATCGCGGTGTCGCCGTCCCAGGCGACGGTGGATTCGCCCGGCAGCAGTTGCGAAGTGGCGCAGACGAAAATCCAATCGCCCATGGCGGCTTCCTTTGGTACGCGATTCGGGGTTGGGGATTCGGGATTCGCAACAGCGCGGCTGGCGCCCGTCCCGAATCCGAATCCGGTGTTACAGCTTCTTTTCCAGGATTTCGAAACTCAGGTCGTCGCGCTTGGGCAGGCCGAAGCGCGCGTCGCCGTAGGGGAACGGTTCGAATCGACCGGTGCGCTCGTAGCCGCGGCGCACGTAGAACTCGATCAGTTCCTCGCGCACGTTGATCACGCTCATGCGGATCAGGCTCAGGTTCCATTGCTCGCGCGCGACGCGTTCGGCTTCGGCCAGCACGCGCTTGCCGATGCCGCCGCCCTGCAGGGTCGGGTTGACCGAGAACATGCCGAAGTAGCCGCTGCCGTCGTCCTCGACCGCGATATGCGCGCAGGCCAGCAGTTCGCCCGATGCGTCGGCGCGTTCGGCGATCAGGATCATGCCCTGCGCCTTGCCCAGCACGCTTTCGATTTCGTCCGGGCCGGTACGGCGGCCGTCGAGAATGTCGGCCTCGGTGGTCCAGCCGCGGCGGCCGGAATCGCCGCGATAGGCAGATTCGACCAGCGCGACCACCGCGTCGGTGTCGGCGAGGGTGGCGGCGCGGAATTTGATGGTGTCGTCGGTCATGCGAGCAGTTTGCGTACTTTGGTCAGGGCGGTCACGAAGGCGTCGATCTCTTCGAACGTGTTGTAGTAGGCCAGCGAGGCGCGGCAGGTCGCCGGCACGCCGAAGTGTTGCATCAGCGGGTGCGCGCAGTGATGGCCGGAGCGGATCGCGACGCCTTCCAGGTCGAGCAGGGTGGCCAGGTCGTGCGCATGCGCGCCTTCGACCAGGAAGCTCACCACCGCGGCCTTGTCGGCGGCCTCGCCGAAAATACGCAGGCCCGGCACTTGCTTCAAGGCGTCGGTGAAACGGCTCAGCAAGGCCTGTTCGCGCGCTTCGATATTGGCCATGCCCAGCGCCGACAGATAGTCGACCGCGGCGCCGAGCCCGGCGAAACCGGCGATGTTCGGGGTGCCGGCCTCGAAGCGGCGCGGGCCGTCGGCGAACACCGTACCTTCGAACCGCACTTCCTTGATCATTTCGCCGCCGCCGATGAACGGCGGCATCGCGTCGAGGTGTTCGCGCCGCGCCCACAGCGCGCCGGTGCCGGTCGGGCCGCTCATCTTGTGGCCGGTGATCGCGTAGAAATCGCAGCCGATCGCGGCGATGTCGAGCGGCCGGTGCGGCGCCGCCTGCGAACCGTCGATCAGGGTGACGATGCCGCGCTTGCGCGCCTCGCGGCAGATCTCGCGCACCGGGTTGACCGTGCCGAGCACGTTGGAGACGTGGGTCAGCGCCAGCAGTTTCACTTCCGGCGTGAGCAGCGAATACAGCTGATCCAGATCGAGCTGGCCGCGTTCGTCGATCTCGGCGACCTTGATGACCGCGCCGGTGCGCTGGGCGACCAATTGCCACGGCACGATGTTGGCGTGGTGCTCCATGCGCGTGAGCACGATCGCATCGCCGGCCTTGAGCCGCGGCAGCGCCCACGAGTACGCGACCAGATTGATCGCGAAGGTCGTGCCGCTGCACAGCACCAACTCGTCGCCGCGCACGTTGAGGAAGCGGGCGAGCTTGCTGCGCGCGCTTTCGTACAGTTCGGTCGCTTCCGAGCCCAGCGCATGCACCGCGCGGCTGACGTTGGCGTTGTGGCGGCGATAGAAATCGTCGACCGCGGCGATCACCGCTTCGGGCTTCTGGCCGGTGTTGGCCGAGTCGAAATAGATCAGCGGCTTGCCGTGGACTTCGCGGGTCAGCACCGGGAAGTCGGCGCGTACCGCGGCCCAGTCGGTGGGGTTGGGGACGGCGTTCATTGATCAGGCCTTGGTGGGGGGAGAGAAACGAGTGGAGAAAAGTGAGGAACGAGTAAGTGCGCCGGTTCAACCGTCGTAGCGCGGCCGTACTCGTTTCTCACTCCTCTGCACTGTTTTCCTCGCTCTTAGGGGCAGGAACGAGTGGAGAAAAGTGAGAAACGAGTAGGGCGCGGCGCTCAAACGTCGCAGCGCAGCCGTACTCGTTCCTCACTCCTCTCCACTGCTTTCCTCGCTCTTAAATCAATCGTTCCAGCGCCAGATTCAACCGCACTTCCAGCATCGCCCGCGCGCTGTCGTCTTCGAACAGCGACAAGGTCTCGCGGCAGAACGCGGTGGTCAGCAGGGCGCGCGCCTGTTCGGCCGGCACGCCGCGCGAGCGCAGGTAGAACAGCGCGTTGGCGTCGAGCTGGCCGACGGTCGCGCCGTGCGCGGCCTGCACTTCGTCGGCGTGGATCTCGAGCACCGGCTGGGTGTCGATCTCGGCGCCCTCGCTGAGCAGCAGGTTCTTGTTCGACAGCATGGCGTTGCTGCCGTCGGCGCCTTCGCGGATCAGGATGCCGCCGTGGAACGCGGCGCGCGAACGGCCCGCGCCGAGACCGCGCCAGATCAGTTCGCACTGGGTGTCACGGCCGACATGATCGATGCCAAGGCGGGTGTCGAGATGACGGCGGCCGGTCGCCAGCAGCACGCCGTTGGCGTGGACCTGCGCGGCTTCGCCGTGCAGCGCTGCGTTGAGTTCGTGACGCGACAGCGCCGCGCCCAATTCCAGATCGATGCGGCGATAGCGCGCGTTGCCCGCGAGCACCGCGTCGGTGCGCGCGATCACGGTCGCGCCCAATGCTTCGTCCTGCACCCGCGCATGCGACAGCTGCGTGTTCGGCGCGAGGTGGACGTGGGTCAGGCTGTTGCTCAAGTGAGTGTGGCTGTCGGCGGCGAGCTGATGCTCGACCACGGTCAGGCTGGCGCCTTCGCGCAGCTCGATCAGATGACGCAGATGCCAGGCGCGGTCGCCCGCAGCCGGGCTGCCGACGAACACCAGATGCACCGGCACCTGCGCCTGCACGCCCGCGTCCACCCGCAGCACCGCGCCTTCGTCGGCGAGCGCGGCGTTGAGTCGTGCGAACACTTCGTCGGCGCGCTCGTAGCGGCGGGCCAGGAAATTGGCTTCGCGCACGTCGCCTTGCGCCAGCACCGACGACAGCGGCTGCAGCGACACGCCGGCCGGCAAGCCGGCCAGGTCGGACTGCGCGGGGTCGTAGCGGCCGTTGTGGAAGACGATGCGCGGCGCCGGGATGCCGGCGATCGCGGCGCTGTCGAACGCGGCCGGGGCGGCGTCGGCGGCGACGAAGGCGCGGCGCTCCAGCGCGCGCAGCGGGGTGTATTTCCAGGCCTCGGTGCGCGGGCCGGGCAGGCCGTCGCGCACGGCCGCGTCGAGCGCGGCGCGGCGGGTCGCGCCCAAACCGGCCGATTCGCGCAACGGCAGCGCATCGAACGTCGAGACGAATGCGTCGAGCAGGGCGCTCATCGGGTGCGCTCCTGCAAGCGTTGATCGCCGCGCATCACGCCGCGTTCTCCGGTGCGACGCGGTCCTTGAGCCATTCGTAGCCGTGCGCTTCCAGCTCCAGCGCCAGCTCCGGGCCGCCGGTCTCGACGATGCGGCCGTCGGCGAGCACATGCACCACGTCGGGCTTGATGTAGTCGAGCAGGCGCTGATAGTGGGTGATGACCAGGAACGCGCGATCGGGCGAGCGCAGCGTGTTGACGCCGTGGGCGACCGCCTTGAGCGCGTCGATGTCCAGGCCCGAATCGGTTTCGTCGAGGATCGCCAGCTTGGGTTCGAGCAGCGCGAGCTGGAAGATCTCGTTGCGCTTCTTCTCGCCGCCGCTGAAGCCTTCGTTGACGCCGCGATGCAGCAGTTCGTCCTTCAGGTGCAGCACGGCGAGTTTCTCGCGCACCAGCTTGAGGAACTGCATCGAGTCGAGTTCGGCATGTCCGCGCGCCTTGCGCTGCGCATTGAGCGCGGTGCGCAGGAAATAGGTGTTGTTCACGCCCGGGATTTCGACCGGGTACTGGAACGCCAGGAACACGCCGGCGGCGGCGCGCTCTTCGGGCTCCAACGCGAGCAGGTCGCGGCCTTCGAACTCGACCGTGCCCTGGGTGACCTCATAGCCTTCGCGGCCCGACAGCACGTTGCCGAGGGTGGATTTGCCGGCGCCGTTGGGACCCATGATGGCGTGGACCTGGCCGGGCCGCAGATCCAGCGACAGGCCCTTGAGGATGTCCTTGCCGGCGACTTGGACGTGAAGGTTTTCGATCTTGAGCATGGAATGGGTCATCGGAAAGTCGGAATGAGTCGATGCGACGAAACCCGCGCGGCTGCGCGCGGGGGGCGCGCTCAGGCGCAGACGCCTTCGTACGCGAGGCGGCGCTGCGCGCCGGCCGCGTCGGTGACGTCGTAGCACTGTTCGTAATCGGATTCGGCGAAGGTCGGCAGCTTCGGGCAGTCGATCATCTTCGAGCGATCCGCCAGTGCCTGCGCCTTGTCGGCGATGGCTTCGATGCGGCCGGTCACGTCGATGCGGAACTCGTGCGATTTGTCGTCGCTGTCGTTCGCGCGCACGCGCAGCCAGTCGCCTTCCAGGCCGATCACGTCGGCTTCGTAAGGCTTGCCCCAGCGGCGCAGTTCGCGCCCGGCCTTGTCGAATTCGACCACGTAGTCGGCCAGCAGCGATTTATCGTCGAGCGGAATCGAAGTCACCCGCGCGTACGGCGTCGCGCCGCAGGGGCCTTCGCCCCAGCGCACGATGCGCGGATCGTCCGGCGCGCCTTCCTCGGCCTGGCTGGTGAACGGCAGCACGTACTGGGTCGTCGCGACCGTCGTCGTCGGCGCGGCCGGCGCGGAGGCTTTGGCTGCTTGCGCGGGATTGGCCGCTGGCGCGGTCGCGGACGCCGCGGGCGCTTGCGCGGCCGGCGTTTCCGGGGTTTTGGAGCATGCGGCCGTCAACGCGGCCAGGCAGCACACAGTGAGTACACGCATCATCCGACCGATCCTTCCAGGCTGACTTCCAGCAGTTTCTTCGCTTCGACCGCGAACTCCATCGGCAGCTCGCGGAACACCGACTTGCAGAAGCCGTCGACGATCATCGACACCGCGTCTTCCTCGCCGATACCGCGCGAACGGCAGTAGAACAGCTGGTCGTCGCTGATCTTCGAGGTGGTCGCTTCGTGTTCGACCGTCGCATCGGGGTGCTTGACCTCGATGTACGGGAAGGTGTGCGCGCCGCATTTCTTGCCGATCAGCAGGCTGTCGCACTGGGTGTGGTTGCGCGCGCCGGCGGCGTTCTTCTCGACCTTGACCAGGCCGCGGTAGGTGTTCTGGCCGCGACCGGCGCTGATGCCCTTGCTGATGATCTTCGACTTGGTGCGCTTGCCGACGTGGATCATCTTGGTGCCGGTGTCGGCCTGCTGACGGTGATGGGTCAACGCGACCGAGTAGAACTCGCCGGTCGAATCGTCGCCGAGCAGCACGCAACTGGGGTATTTCCAGGTGATCGCCGAACCGGTCTCGACCTGGGTCCAGCTGATCTTGCTGCGCGCGCCGCGGCATTCGCCGCGCTTGGTCACGAAGTTGTAGATGCCGCCCTTGCCGTTTTCGTCGCCCGGGTACCAGTTCTGCACGGTCGAGTACTTGATCTCGGCGTCTTCCAGCACGACCAGCTCGACCACCGCCGCGTGCAGCTGGTTTTCGTCGCGCATCGGCGCGGTGCAGCCTTCCAGGTACGAGACGTAGGCCTTGTCTTCGCAGATGATGAGGGTGCGCTCGAACTGGCCGGTGTGGCCGGCGTTGATGCGGAAATAGGTGCTCAGTTCCATCGGGCAACGCACGCCCTTGGGAATGAACACGAAGCTGCCGTCGGAGAACACCGCCGAGTTGAGCGCGGCGAAGAAGTTGTCGCCGGTCGGCACGACGCTGCCCAGATACTTCTTGACCAGCTCGGGCTGCTCGCGGATCGCTTCGGACATCGAGCAGAAGATCACGCCCTTCTCGGCCAGCTCCTTGCGGAAGGTAGTGCCGACCGAGACCGAGTCGAACACCGCGTCGACCGCGACGCCGGCCAGGCGCGCGCGCTCGTGCAGCGGCACGCCGAGCTTGTCGTAGGTATCGAGCAGTTCCTGCGGCACTTCGTCGAGCGAGGCGTACTTGGCTTTCGGCGCGCTGTAGTAGCTCAGCGCCTGGAAGTCGATCGGCGCGATATTGAGCTTGGCCCAGTGCGGCATCGGCATGGTCAGCCAATGGCGATAGGCGTCAAGGCGCCAGTCGGTCATCCACTGCGGCTCGTCCTTCTTGGCCGAGAGCGCGCGGATGACGTCCTCGTCCAGTCCGGGCGGCAGGCTGTCGGACTCGATGTCGGTGATGAAACCGGCCTCGTAGCGGCGACCCAACTGCTCGTGGATCTCTTTATTGGCGATGTCGCCCGCCTGCGCGGGAGTCGGTTTGATGTCGGTGGCCATGGCGGCTGCCTACTGTCTAAGCGCCGGCCAGGCGCAGATCGATGCGCTTGGCGGCTGTGTCGTGAGGAAGGGGTGCGGTGGGTGCGAGCATTTGAGCCAGGGTGACGTTGCTGAGCGCTTCGATGACCACGTCGTTGATGCGGCGCCAGTTGGCGCGCACGCCGCACTGGTTTTCCAGGCCGCAATGGCCTTCGTGGACGCTGCATTCGGTCATGCCGAGCGGGCCTTCCATCGCCTCGACGATCTCGATCAGGCCGATGTCGTCGGCGGCGCGGGCCAGGCGATAGCCGCCGTTGGCGCCGCGGAAGCCTTCGACCAGCCCGGCCTGGGCCAGCGGCTTGAGCACCTTGCTGACCGTGGGCGCTTCCAGACCCGCCCGTTCGGCCAGTTCCGACGCGCTCAGCACGCGGTCGGGCCCGGCCGCCAGGACGGTCAGGACGACCGTGGCGTAATCGGTGAGTTTGGTGACGCGGAGCATCGTGGGGAGGCTCGGGGGTGAATTCGTACCGAAATTGTACGTTTTTATGCCGGGCGGGGCTAGCCGGCGATTTTGCCCAATTCAGCGGGGTGTTCAGTGGTCCAGGCGGGGACCGCGGTGGATACGCCGTTGCGGACCGTCGTGGCCGGACGATGGGCGGGCGATCGAAGCAGGTCGCGGAAGAAAGGCGACGGCTGCCGATAGCGGCGACCGGCGCGGCAGGTCAGAATGCGCGTTCGTCATTGTTGGGAATCCCCATGCCGCGCAAGATCGCCGCCCGTCGTTCCGCCATCCACGGCAACGGTGTATTCGCCGTCGCCCCGATCGCCAAGGGCGAACGCGTCATCGAGTACAAGGGCCGCCGCCGCAGCCACGAAGAGGTCGATGCCGGCGACACCGGCGACGCCGATTCGGGCCACACCTTCCTGTTCACGCTCAACGACGAGTTCGTGATCGACGCCAATTACGAAGGCAATTCGGCGCGCTGGATCAACCACAGCTGCTCGCCGAGCTGCGAAGCGGTGCTGGAAGAGGACGACGGCGACGACCGCCGCAAGGACCGGGTGTTCATCGAGGCGATCCGCGACATCGCCGCGGGCGAGGAGCTGTCGTACAACTACGGCATCACCCTGGCCGAGAAGCACACCAAGGAACTCAAGAAGATCTGGGAATGCCGCTGCGGCTCGGAAAATTGCACCGGCACGATGCTGCAGCCCAAGAAGGACAAGAAGTCCAAGAAGAAAGACAAGAAGAAAGACAAGAAAAAGAAGAAGGATAAGAAGGGCAAGAAGAAGGATTGAGGGGCGCGAACGTCCCTTCTCCCGCGGCGCGGGAGAAGGTGGCCCGAAGGGCCGGATGAGGGCGGGCGGCAGGCTGGCGTGAAGCCGCCTTGAGCGCTCGGGCCCTCACCCCAGCCCTCTCCCGCTGGGCGGGAGAGGGAGCACATGCAAGAGCGGGCGTGGCCGGTCAATCATTGACCGCGTACGAAAGTCCGATAGCTCACCCGCGTCCCGCAACGGGACACTGCGATGCATCCGCCGCCACGCTGCGATAACACCGGGCGGCGACAATGGCCGCCGGTTCGCCCGCATGGGCCACGTTTTCTTCCCGTCTGTCCTTCCGCATCGCATCCCAGGAGTTCCCCGCATGAGCTCGATCCAAGGCAAAGTCGCCGTCGTCACCGGAGCCGCCAGCGGCATCGGCAAGGAAATCGCCCACGAGCTGGCCCGCGCCGGCGCCGCGATCGCGATCGCCGACCTCAACAAGGCCGGCGCCCAGGCGGTGGCCGACGAAATCGTCGCTAACGGCGGCCGCGCCATCGGCGTGGCGATGGACGTCACCGACGAAGCCGCGGTCAACGCCGGCATCGAGCGAGTGGTCGCCGAGCTCGGCGGCATCGACATCCTGGTGTCCAACGCCGGCATCCAGATCGTCAACCCGATCGAGAACTACGCCTTCGCCGACTGGAAGAAGATGCTCGCGATCCACCTCGACGGCGCGTTCCTGACCACCAAGGCGGCGTTGCCGCATATGTACAAGGGCGACAAGGGCGGCACGGTGATCTACATGGGCTCGGTGCATTCGCACGAGGCCTCGCCGCTGAAATCGGCTTACGTCACCGCCAAGCACGGCCTGCTGGGACTGTCGCGGGTGCTGGCGAAGGAAGGCGCCAAGCACAATGTGCGCAGCCACGTGGTCTGCCCGGGCTTCGTGCGCACGCCGCTGGTCGACAAGCAGATTCCCGAGCAGGCGAAGGAACTGGGCATCAGCGAGGACGAGGTGATCAAGAAGGTCATGCTCGGCAACACCGTCGACGGCGTGTTCACCACGGTCGAGGATGTCGCGCAGACGGTGCGCTTCCTGGCCGAGTTCCCGAGCGCGGCGTTGACGGGGCAGAGTTTTGTGGTGAGTCATGGGTGGTATATGCAGTGAGGCGGCTTACGCCGACGATTTGATCGCGGCGGTTGCTTTTCTCGTCATTTCCGCGGGTGAGAAATGTCAGGCCGCCTGTGCTCGTCATTCCCGCGAACGCGGGAATCCAGTGGCTTTCGCTCTGCCAGTCACGACGATTCCCATTGGCGAGAAAGTCGCTGGATTCCCGCGTTCGCGGGAATGACGGTGATGAGAGAGTCGAGGGAAAGACGGTGTTGATAGTTCGTGCTGAAGTTTCTGGATCCCCGCCTTCGCGGGGATGACGAGCAAACAACTAATCCGCAGTTTGAAAGCAGTACCTCGCAGCCCACAGCAAAAGGCGGTCAGCATGGCAACCACGCGCACTCCGACCCGGCGCAACGCCGCTCCTTCCGGCAGCGCGAAGCGCGCCAGCGACTCCGAGCCGGCCAAGCGCGAGCCGGCGCGTCGCGAGCCGGCCAAACGCGACCCCAAGCCGGCTAGCCCGGCGAAAAAAGAGCCGCCTGCCAAGGCACCGGCGCAAAAAGAGCCGCCCAAGTCCGCGAATACAGCCCGGGCGGCGGCCACGCCTACGGCACGCAAACAAGTCGCCAGGCAAACGGCGGGCAACCGCGTGGTTAAGCAAGCAGGGAGCAAGCGCACCACCCAGCGAGCGGCGTTCATCGATCCGGCTGACGCGCCAGCCGCGGCCGTCGAAGCCGTCAACGCAGCACAGGGTCGAAATCGAAACACCGAGCAAAAGCGCGCGCCCGACAAGGCGGCGACGTCGCGCGCGACCAAGCGCGCCGATGACGGTCGCGCCGATGGCAACGCCGATCCGCGTCGCAGCGACGGCGCGCGCCGGACTCACACCCGCGACACCGCCCCCGTCCTGCCCGACAACATAGCTCTGGTCCTGCAAGGCGGCGGCGCGCTCGGCGCATACCAGGCCGGGGTCTACCAGGGCCTGTTCGAAGCCGGCATCGCGCCGAACTGGATCGCCGGCATTTCGATCGGCGCGTTCAACACCGCGATCATCGCCGGCAATCCGCCGCAGCGGCGGATGGAGGCGTTGCGCGAATTCTGGGACACGATCTCGCGTCCTTATCTGTTGCCGTCGACCACCTTCGGCCAGGAAGCGCGCTTCGCCGACATCGACGCCGACAGCCGCGCCTGGCTCGACACCTGGGAAGCCTGGCGCGCGATCGTCGAAGGCCAGCAGGGCTTCTACCAGCCGCGCAGTTGGCTCGGCCAGGACCCGATGGCGCTGTTCGGCGCGCCGCCGGGGCCGGCGGCGGCGAGTTTCTACGACACCTCGCCGATGATCGCCACGCTCGAGCGCATGGTCGATTTCGATCGGCTCAACGACGGCGGCATCCGGGTCAGCGTCGGCGCGGTCAATGTGCGCACCGGCAACCTGGAGTATTTCGACAACACCCAGATGCGCTTGGACGCACGGCATATCCTCGCCTCGGGCGCGCTGCCGCCGGCGTTTCCGGCGGTCGAGATCGACGGCGAGTTCTACTGGGACGGCGGCCTGGTGTCCAACACGCCGCTGTCGCAGGTGCTGACCGCGACACCGCGCCGCGACACCCTGGTGTTCCAGGTCGACCTGTGGAATGCGCACGGCGATCTGCCGCAGAACCTGCTGGACGTGGCCGAGCGGCAGAAGGAAATCCAGTATTCCAGCCGCACCCGCCTGATCACCGACACCCAGCGGGTGTTCCAGCATTACCGGCGGCTGCTGCGTGAATTGCTGGAAGAAATCCCCGAGGCCGTGCGCAAGACCAATCCCTGGGCGCAGCACGCGGCCGAACTGGCCTGCGACCGCCGCTACAGCGTGGTCCATCTGATCTATCGCGACCGCGCGCGGATCGGCCACTTCAAGGACTATCAGTTCGGCCGGGTGGCGATGCGCGAGCATTGGCTGTCGGGGCAGAGCGATATCGCGCGCGCGCTGAGCCATCCGGAGTGGTTGCAACTGCCGCACGGCGAATCGGCGTTCGTCGCGCACGATGCCACGGCGCCTTGAGCGGAGCGATTGCATCCGGATATGTAACGGCCCGATGACAGCGTGCGCTGATTCGGCCCACCGACGAGCGCACGAAGTCAGTCACTGCCGCTGATGGTTGTCACGCCGCGACTACGCCGCAACCTGAACCAATGGCCCATGGCGCTGAGATGCACATGAACGCCCGATGGTTGCCATGACTTACGCCATTTAGCCAACGCTCGTCACGCGGCTAGTCTGCGCGGCGTCGCGGTGCCGTATGCCGCGACTCGAACCCGCGACGGGGGTGCGTCGCGGGTCGGTTCACCGGCTCGGGGTCGCAGCATGCGCAATCCACTGTTCGTTTCGTTGTCGGCGGCCTGCGCCGTATTGGCCGCGCCGTGCGCGCAGGCGCTGGAGATCGACGGCCGCATCGATCCGCAGGAGTGGAGCCAGGCCCAGCACATCGAGGATTTCCGCCTGACCCAGCCGCTGTCGCGCGAAGCCGCGTCGCAGCCGACCCAGGCCTGGATGATGGCCACGCCGGAGGGCCTGGCGATCGCGTTCCGCAACGTGCAGCCGGCCGGGGTGCAGCGGCTGCGTCAGCACACCGAGCGCGACGGCGACGGCACGGTCGACCGGGTCAATCTGTACGTCGACTTCGATGGCGACGGCCGCATGGGCTACAACTTCACCGTGACCCTGGCCAACAGCATCACCGACGCCACCATCACCAGCGAAAACCAGTTCAACAACGACTGGGACGGCGACTGGCGCCACGCCACCAGCGAAGACGACGAGGGTTGGTCGGCGGAGATGCTGATCCCCTGGCATATCGCGCCGATGCGCAAGGCCGACGGCGGCAACCGCACGCTCGGCATCCAGCTCGACCGGGTGATCGCCTCGACCGGCGAACGCACCTCGTGGCCGGCGGTGCACTACACCCAGGCGCGTTATCTGTCGGCGTTCAATCGCGTGCAGATGCCGGCCTACGGCCAGACCCTGCTGGCGATCACGCCGTACGTGGTCGGCGTGCAGGACGCGGTCAAGCACCAGGGCGATTTCGACGGCGGCCTGGACCTGTTCTGGAAACCCAGCGGCAAGTTCCAGCTCAGCGCGACCGTAAATCCGGATTTCGGCCAGGTCGAAAGCGACGAACTGACCGTCAACTTCAGCGCCACCGAAACCTTCTTCAGCGACAAGCGGCCGTTCTTCACCGAGAACCAGAGCTTCTTCGACGTGCCGTTCGGTTCGTACAGCAGCAACAGCCGCCTGATCTACACCCGCCGCGTCGGCGGCGGCCGCGACGACGGCGACGGTTCGGGCGATGTGACCGCGGCGCTCAAGCTCAACGGCAGCGCGGCCGGCTTCAATTACGGGCTGTTCGCCGCCAGCGAGGGCGACGAGGTCGGCCGCGATTTCTACGCCGCGCGCGTCACCCGCGATTTCGCCCGTTTCGGGCTCGGCGCGATGGTGACCCAGGTCGACCGGCCGTTTCTGGATCGCCAGGCCAACGTCTACGAATTCGATCAGCGCTGGACGCCGAACCCGCAATGGTCGATCCGCGGCGCGGTGGTCGCCTCCGATGTCGAGCAGGCCGGGCGCAGTTTCCGCGACAGCGGCGGGCAGGTCCGCATCGATTACGACATGGGCAAGGGCTGGCGTCAGCAGCTGTACGGCCTGCATCTGGGCAAGGACCTGATGCTCAACGATTTCGGCTATCTGGAGCGCAACAACTTCAACTACATGCGCTACGACCTGGGCCGGCGCGTCACCGACCTGCCGGCCGATTCGGCGTACTCGGGCCACGACTGGCATTACGCGGTGTCGCGTCGCTATACCGACGACGGCGTGCATATCGCCGATGCGTTCGCGATCAACCGCCGCAGCGATCTGCGCAATGGCGGCCGCGAATTTATCGAAGCGGCGCTGTGGGGCAGCGGTCACGACGATCTGATCACCCGCGGCCACGGCGTGCTGCGGGTGCCGGCGAAGTTGTTCATGACCTACGAAAGATTGCGTCCGCGCCAGGGCGACAACCCGTGGTCGCTGTACACCGAGGCCGGCTACAGCGCCGGGGGGCTGGGCGGGCTGGACGAGGGCGAACTGAGCCTGTACCTGGAGCCGAACTACCAGTTCAGCGATCGCATGCTGCTGTTCGCCGGGGTCGAGTACAGCCACAACCCCGACTGGCTGCTGTGGCGGCAGGATAATCGCGTCGCCAGCTTCCGGGCCGATTTTCTGTCGCTCAACGCCGGCCTGCAGTGGTTCATCGACAGCAAGCAGGAGCTGCGCTTGCGGCTGGAAACCATCGGCGTGGATGCGCGCATGCGTCAGGCCTATCGGGTCGGCAGCGACGGCCGCGCGCTGGCGGTGGCTGAAGAAGTTCCGGATTTCAACGTGCGCAATCTCGGTTTCCAGGTGCGCTACCGCTACGAACTGGCGCCGCTGTCGTACCTGTACGTGGCCTACGTGCGCGGCGGCGAGATGTTCGAGGAAGGCATGCGGCACGACGGCGTCGGTCGCCAGTTCCGCGATGCGTTCGATCTGCGCGACAGCGAGCAGTTGCTGGTCAAGCTGTCGTACCGATTCGAGATTTGATCGCGGTCCGGCGCGTACAACGACCTGGGTTGCAGTACCAAGTTGCCGCCGTCGCCGCGTTTTAACGGCGAGCGCTTGCGCCGCGTGTGACCGGTTGCCTGAGCGTGCGCGCGCGCGGGCCAAAGGGCTTAGGAATACCGGTTACGGCGCGCTCGGGATGATAGAGATCGCGCCGGCACGCCATCCCCCGACGTGCCGGCGCGCATCGCTGCTGCGGGCAGGCCGTGGTTGCACGGCGGACGTTGCGCGAGGCGCGCCTTTTCGAATCTTCCGACAAGGAGCAAGCAATGGATGTTCGCGCAATCCGTATCGCCACGGCCGCGGCCCTGATCATGGTGGCATTCTCCGCGGTCGCCGCCGGCGGCAAGGGCGTGACCTGGCGCAAGGCCGGTCACGTCAACGGCGTCGACCACGTGGGCTGCTTCAGTCCCGAGTGCGACGCCTACCAGGGTGACACCGAGTGTTCGGTGCGCCTGCCGGTGCTGTGTCTGAAGCAGGACGGTTCGCCCGCGCCGGTGCCGACCGACTATTACAACGGCTGGGCCAAGGGCAACATCGCGCTGAGCCGCGCGGTGCGCGGCGATTCGTTCGCCACCCGCGCTCAGGCCGATGCGTTCTGCCGCGCCGAGTTCGGACCGGGCTATCGCCTGGCCACGCACCACGACGGCGACGGCGGCTGGAGTTGGCGGGCCTACGGCAACATCGACGCCACGACGCGCTTCTGGGTGACGGTGATCGATCAACCCAGCAGTTGCTGGAACTGACTCGGGGTGCCCGCCGGCCGTTGGGTCGGCGGGTGTTTCGGGTTCCGGTGAGTTGGCGTATCGGTCCGGGAGGCGGGCTCTGCTTCCGGATGGGTCGATGCAGGACGGTGCTTTGTTGCGTTGGGCGTGGAGAAATTCTCTTGCGCAAGCTTGCGCCGTTGTTCGTGGTGTCGCGGTCGCGGCTCGCGCCGCTCCTACAGGTAGCGTACGAAGCTTCACGCAAGCCCCTGTAGGAGCGGCGTAAGCCGCGACCGCGACACCGCATCGACGACGCTGCCGACCAAAGCACCGAGCGGCCGCACGAATTCGACGGCTCATAAGCGAACGGACATCAATCCTTCCGCCACTGCACCCCGAAATACACTGCCCGCCCATCGCCCGGCAGGAAATTGCATCCGTCCAACCCGCGCGCATCGGCGATCACGTTGGTGCTGGCGATCCACTTGCGGTCGCCGAGGTTGCGCGCATCGGCGAACCACGACCATTGCTTGGCGAGCTTTCCGCCGACGCGCAAGCCGGCGATGGTGTAACCCGGCGCCTTGAAGCTGTTGGCGTGGTCGATGTAGTACGACTGCGGGGTCCATTCCATGCTCGGCGCAAGGTACAGATACTCGCCCGGCGACCAGCGCAGTTCGGCGCGCAGTTGTTGCGGCGGCACGCCGGCCAAGTCGTTGTCGCCGTAGACGCGGTCGCCGTCGAAACGGAAGTCGTTGTAGAGGTAGTTGGCCGACACGGTCCACTGCGCCGCGGGCGTCCAGCCCAGGCCGAGTTCGATGCCCTGATGCACGGTGCGATCGGCGTTGACGGTGCCCAGCGGGTTGCCGTTGCCGTCGCTGAGCGAAAGCAGTTCGCCGCGGACTCGCGCGCGGTACACGGCCAGGTCCAGCGACATCGTGTCGCGATTGAGGCGAAGGCCGATCTCGCCACTGTCCGCGCGTTGCTTGTCAACCGGGGTAATGCCCGGGCCGCCGCTGAGTTCGCCGAAGCTCGGCGGTTCCAGGCTGCGGCTGAGGTTGGCGTAGAGCTGGGCATGCTCGTCGATGACGTAGCGCAGGCCGAACTTGGGGCTGATGCCGGAATAGTCGGCGGCGAAACTCTCGTCGCGGCCGCCGGTGATGAAGCGGTCGCGCGAGCGACGGTCGGCGTCGAGCGCCTGCGCGCCGAGCGACAGCACCCATTGCGGCGCGAGCCAGGCCTGGTTCTCCAGATAGAGTTTGCGATTGCGTGCGTGTTGATCGAAGCGGTTGCTGCGCGCGCCGACGCGGCCGGCGATGTTGAAGTAACGGTCGTCGTCGATGTCGCCCTGGGCGAAGGCGGCGCCGGCGATCAGCACATTGCGCAGGCCCCGCCATTGCGACTCGTGGCGCCAGTGCAGATCGATACCGACATCGGAACTGTCCTGCTGCAACACCTGGAAAATCGGATGATGCAGCGACTTGTCGGCGTAATAGGCCGAAACGGTCAGAGTGCTGCGTTCGGACGCGGCCCAGGCCAGCTTGCCGGCGATGCGGTCGAGACGGTAATCGCGGCGCTGGTTCAGGGCGAGGTTGCCCGGTGCGGCCAAGCGCGGATCGCGGCGCGATTCGTCGAGGGTCAGATTGCCGGGCAGGGCCGAGCGCGTATCGACATGGGTCAGGTAGACGCGTGCGTCGAGCGTGTCGCTGAAGCGATAGCCGGCGTTGGCGAACAAGCGGTAATTTTCCTGTTCGGCGTGATCGCGATAACCGGTTTGATTGATGCCGCTCAGGCTCAGATAGCCGTCGGCCTCGCCGCGCACGCCGGCGAGCGCGATCTGGCCGCGGCGATAGCCGAATGCGCCGGCCTCGGCGCGCACGGTCACGGGCGCGGCGTCGTAACCGGTCGGCGAAACGAAGTTGATCGCGCCGCCGAGTGTCGCCGCGCCGAATTCCAGCGCATTGGCGCCGCGGTAGACCTCGATGTAGCGTGTCGCCAGCGGTTCGACCGCCTGAAAATCGAAACCGCCGTCGGCTAGGTTGAGCGGGCTGCCGTCCTGCAGCAGTTCCAGGCCGCGGCCGTGGAAGGTGCGTTGCAGGCCCGAGCCGCGGATCGACAGGCGCGCTTCCTCGGTGCCGAAGCGCGGTTGCACGAACACGCCGGGCGCGTAGCCCAATGCATCGGTCAGGGTGCTGACGCGGCCGTCGCGATACGACTCGCCGTCGACCAGCGCGGTCGCGCCGGCGCGCTGGTCCAGGCGCGTGCGCGCGGCCTCGGGGCTGTCGACCGCGCGGCCTCGCGCGTAGCGGCCGAGGACGCGGACCGTACCGAGGGTTTTGGCGGAGGCGTCGTCGGGCGTTGGCGCCGCATCGGACTGCGCGGCGCCGTCGAAGGCGGCCGCATCGAAGGCGACGGCGGTCGCCAATGCGAGCGCGGCGATACGAAGTGTGACGATGCGCATGACGGAGTGATCGCAGGCTGAAAGCCGGCAAGCTTAGGCGGCGTTTTTCTCGCACGAGTGCGGCATATCGCCGCACTCGTGCATGACGACGCGTGATGGCCGTCGGCGCGTCGCTTTGACGTTTGCAGTGGTTGCGGATGCTGCGCGACGGTGTTCGTGCTCCGATCGAAGTAGCGGCTCACGAACCGCGATCACGCATTCGCAATGCACGACGTACGCAAACGAAGCCGACACCAATACGGCGACGACTAGCCGTTCAAGACCCAACCATCATCGATCTTTCCGATCACTCACGCCGCATCGCCTACCGATGCCACATGCGCATGCACCGGCTTGACCCGCAGCGCCCAGATCACGCCCGCGATCAACAAGCCGACCCCGATCAGGGTCAACGGCTTCGGCGCCTGGCCGCGCAGGATGAAGGTGTAACTCAACGCCGCCAGGGTTTCGAACACGATCAGTTGCCCGGCCAAGGCGGTGGGCAAGCGCTGGCTCGCCTGATTCCAGCACAGGGTGCCGACCCATGAGGCGAACAAGCCGATCGTCGCCATCAAACCGATGAAGAACGCCGGGCGCGGCCCGAACGGCATCGCGAACGATGCGCCGCTCGCGCTCATGTACAGCCACAGCGCGATGTAGCCGAGCAAGGCCAGCGGCAGGATCGCCACGCCCTGCGCGGTGGCCCAGGTGCGCGGGTTGCGGCCGGGATGCGCGCGCAGCCAGTCGGCGTTGCGCAGCGGGTACCAGGTCCAGCAGGCGACGCCGCCGAGCGCGAGCAGTGCGCCGACTGCGTAACGGCTAAGGTCGGCATTGGCGTCGGCGCGCAATGCCTCGAGTTCGACCTGATTGACGCAGGCGATGCCCAGCGCGATCAGCAGCAGCGACGGCGCCAGCCGCCGCCATGGCAGGCGGCCGTCGCGTTTGCTGTCGCGCAGGTTGGCGCTGATCGCGATCACCACCGGCAAGGTGCCGATGATCATGGTCGGCAACGGGCCGCCGGCGCGCTGGATCGCGCTGGCCAGGCACAGGTAATAGAGCAGGTTGCCGATCGCCGACAGCTTCAGTGCTTCGATCCAGTCGGCGCGGGTGAGCTGACGCAACGCACCGCGGTCCAGCCAGGCCAGCGGCAGTGCGATCAGGCCGAAGGCGAGGTAGCGCCCGACCGATTGCAGCGCGGCCGGGTATTCGGGCAACAGCAGCGGACCGATGAAGACCAGGCCCCAGATCAGGCCGGCGAGCAGGGCGTAGAGGGTTCCTAGCAGCATGCGCGCAGTGTGGCGGGTGGCGATGGCGGGGTCTTGTAGCAGATTGCGGTTTTGGCGGGGCGCGCGGGTTCGGTGGTTTGGCGTCGGGTGTGAGGTGGCGTGGTCGCGGCTTGCGCCGCTCCTACAGGGGCTTCGGAGGCATGTCGGCCCCTGTAGGAGCGGCGTAAGCCGCGACCGCGTCACAACGCCAACGCCGCCGCCAACCCTCAGCCGCGAACCTGCTTCTGATACCGCGCCGGGGTGATGCCATAGCGCCGCACGAACGCACGGGTCAGATGCGCCTGATCGCTCAGGCCGGTGTCGGCGGCAATGCCGGCCGGCGCGGCGCCCGCGGCGAGCAGACGCTTGGCCTGATACAGACGCAACGCCATCAGCATCTGCTGCGGAGTGACGTGATACTGCGCGCGGAACCGGCGCAGGAAATGGAACGGACTCAGGCCGGCGATCACGGCGAGTTCGTCCAGGGTGATGCGCTCGGCCAGATGCGCGCGCAGGTAGTCGACCACGCGGTCGAAGCGATGTGCCGGTTCGTCGCGCAAGCGCCGCGGGATGCGCGCGTGATCGCGGAATTCACCGAGCAGCGCATGCAATTGACTGTCGAAATCCAGCGGTTCGCGCGCCCGCCACAAGCTGTCCAGGCGCGCGGTGATGCGGCGCGCGCGCAGCGGATCGTGCTGCACGGCCTGATCGAACCACCAGCCGGTTTCGCCGGTGATCTCGTCGGCCACATCGGGGTCGACGTAGATCATCCGGTAACGCCAGCCGCCTTCGGTTTCGGCGCGGCCGGTGTGCAGCACGTCGGGGTTCATCAGCACCAGCGAGTCGGGCGGAGCGAGATGATCGCTGCCGCGATAACGGAAGCGTTCGACCCCGGACTCGATCGCGCCTAGGCCGTAGGCCTCGTGGGTGTGCGGTTCGAAGGCATGGCGGACGATGTGCGCGCGGTACAGCTCGATGCCGCGACGATGCGCCGGCTGGCGGAATTCGGCCGCGTCAAAAGCATCGACGAATTGGGCGGGGACGCCTTGCATGCGCCGAGTATGGCATGCGTCCGCGCGGGCTTCAGGCGGGCGTGGCGTCGTCGTCGCGCAATTGCCGCAGGGCGACCCAGGCGCGCGCGGTCAGGATCTCGAACAGCCCGGCGCGCGCGGTGCGGCGGCCGAGCACCAGCAACGCGTGGTCGCGCGTGAGCAACCAGCGCGCGTTCGCCGCCAGCGCCAGTTCGAGGAATTTCTGGTCGTCCGGATCGGCGCAGCGGGGCAGGGCGACGGTCTGCGCATCGGCGTCGTGCTGCAGCACATGCAGCCAGCGGTCGTAGTCGAGCAGGCTGCGTTCGCGCGCGGCCGGTTCGAGTTTCAATTGCGGATAGGTCAGCACGCGCTGCCATTCGGCGCGGCATTCGGCGTCGGTGACCGCTTCGATCGCGCCGCTGCGCAGCGCGTCGAGCAAGGGCGCGAGATCCGGCGCCTGGAATGCGAACAGGTCCAGGCAGACGTTGCTGTCGAGGACGATGCGCGGCGGATGCGCGCTCATGCGCGGACGATCGTGGCGAGGTTCAAAGATCGTCCTCGCCCGGAAACGACACGCTGAGTTCTTCGACCCGCAGCAACTCGCCCTGCTTGGGGAATTTGGGATCGTCGCTGGCGTAGTCGGCGTCGCTGGACGGCACCGCGTCGGCTTGCGTGGACGGGCCGCCAGGTACGAGCCCCAGGCGTGCGCCGCGCATCACCGGGTCGCCGTCGCGGCTGGCGAGCTTGCCGCCGTTCCAGTCGGTGATGGTGCCGCCGTAATCCCAGCCCATGCCGCTGAAGCGGATCGGTTTGCCGTTGAGCCGTACCAGTTCGCTCAGGCGCATGCCCATGACGATGCCGTTGTCGAGACGCCAGCGCGTGTCCGCTTCGCGCACGCTTACGAAGGTCAGGCCGCGCAGTTGTTGCTCGTCCTGGTAGTGCAATTCGGCGCGGCGAGCGGGGTCGTCGGCGAACAGGATCACGCCGCGGAAGTCTTCGCCTTCCGGGCCGGGCAGATGATCGTCGATGCGGACATTGGCCGCGCCGAACAATTGCTTCAGCCGTTCGGGCCCGACGTCGGGTGCGAGCGCGCCGGGCAGGACGTACTCGGTCACCGCTTCGACCGCGGGTTCGGCGGTGATCGTGGGTGCGGCTGGTGCGGGCACCGCGGGCGCTGGCGTGGGCTTGGCGACAGGCGCGGGTTGCGGCGTTGCGGCCTGACGCTCGCAGGCGCTCAGCAGCACGCACAGGCTCAGCGCGATCGCTACGCGCGACGCGGCGAGGTTCACGGCTTCACTTCGCGGATGTCGGCGCTGCCGATCCGCCACGCGCGTTGCGCGTCGCTGGCGCCGTCGACCACCGCGCGGCGCAGGGTGTAGGCGCCGACGTACTTGTGCTGGCTGCCGTCGCGCTGGGTCGAGGCGATCGCGACCGGCACTTCGACATAGCGCTGGCCGGCGCCGGCATCGACGCGGCCGGGCGGCATCACTTCGACCGAAACGCCGACGGTTTCGGCGAACCCGTCGGCGAACTGCTGCGGAGTCTGGCCGCTGGCGCGGCCGCCGTCGGACCACAGCGCGTAGGCGCGTTCGAAATTCTTGCCGTTGATCGCGGCGTAGTAATCGCGGATCACGGCGACCGCGTCTTCGGCGCTGGGTTCGGCGGGCGTGGCGGGCGGGGTGATGGGATCGACCGGCGCGGCGATCGGCAGGGTGCCGTCGACGGGTAGTGCGGCCGGGGCGGTGGGTTCGACCGGTGGCAGCGGGTTGCCGTTTTCGTCCAGCGCCGGCGGCGCGTTCGGGTCGACCACGGGCAGGCCGATCTGGCCGGGGCCGGGCCGGTCGGGCATGCCGGTCACGCCGCCGCGGTTCGCACCTTCGGGCGTCGGCAGGGATTCGCCGGCCGCGCCTTCGGTGCCGCCGTCCGCGGCGGTGCCTTTGTCCTTACAGCCGGTCACCAGCCACAGCGGACAGGTCAGGGCGGCGATCAGGGCGATCAAGGAGCGAGACGGGCGCATGGCGGAGTCCGAGGCGGTTGGGTGCGCGGTCGGTTTCGATCAGGTCTTTCGATCAAGCCGGCGCGCGATCGAGCGAGTGTATAGGCGTAACCGCGATGTCGGCGACGTGCCGGAAGTTGCTGGGCGGGGGCGGCTCAGCTTGCTGGATGGGGGCTGACTTGGGGGCGTGTGCGGCTTTATTTTCTCGCTGTGGGCTGCGAAGGCGGTTCTTTCGGTTTGGGGATGGGTTTGCGCGGTGCCGGTAAAGACAACAGCAAAGCAAAAGCGAATCCCCCCTGCCCCCCTTTTCCAAAGGGGGGAACAGCAAGAGCGGGCGCTGCGGCGACGAATCGCACGAGGGAATCGCACCGGCGAATCGGATCTTGCCGCTAACATCGATCTAATTTTTTCTGCAGTTGCTTTTCCCCCCTTTGGAAAAGGGGGGCAGGGGGGATTCGCTTTGGCTCCGCGCTTTCATGCGCCGCACCGCCCCGCGCAAAACTCAGCGCAACACCACCGCGATCGACACCCCGATCAACTCCCAGCGCCGATCCACCGGATTGCGCTTCATCCGATACCAGCCCTTGTAGCGACGGTTCTCGCCGTCCTGCAGGCTCACCCGCAGGTCGACCGGAATTTCCAGCAGTTCGGGCTGGGGTTCCTGATCGATCTGCTTGGGTGCGTCGTTTTCGATGCGGATCGCGCGCAGGTTGTCGAGCGCGCGCAGGTCGGCTTCTTCGTTGCCGCGCGGCAACCGCTGGTAGGCCCAGTGCTTGTCGGCTTCCTCGCGTTTGCCGCTGCCGAGTTTCTGCAGGTATTGGTGCAGTTCGTCGACCGCATCGGTCATCGCCTCCAGACGTTGCTGGCTTTGCGCCTGGGCGCGTTGCGCGGCGGCCGCCTGCGCGCGCGTCTGCGCGTCGTCGGGCGCTTGCGCCGCGGGCGGCGTCACCGCGGCGTCCGGGTCGGGTTGGCGTTGGCAGGAGCAGCCGACGAAGCTCAGTGCGAGCAGGGCGGGAATCAGCAGGCGCATCGGCGAAGTCCATTCAACGCGGCTGCACGATTACAGCCACGGGCGATGCTAGCGTTTGCGGGCGGGGTGTAGGAAGCCGCGACGGCGCGGCGCGGCATAAAGCGGATGCGGCGTCGCAAAAGCGCTCGCGGATGCGGCGATCGCCGCCGGGGCGGCGCTGACGATGCTGGTCGCGGACCGCTCGCGGATCGCGATGCGATCGCATGCGCCCGCCCGCGGCGCGGACGCATGCAACCGCGTGACGTTGGCGCCGGTCAGGCCTGCGCGTCGCGCAACTGCTGTTCCAGACGCGCCTTCAAGGCGTCGTCGATCTTGAGCTGACGCGCCAGTTCGTCCAGATATGCGCGCTCCATGTAGGTCTGATCGTCGGTCGCGAGCAGGCTGGCCAGGTACATTTCCGCGCCGATTTCCGGGGTGGTCGCGGCGCGCGCGACTTCGGCCGGGTCCAGCGGCTTTTCCAGTTCGTCGTGCAGCCAGCGGCGCAGTTCCGGGTCGCCGTCGATGCGGGTGAATTCGCCCTCGATCACTTCGCGTTCGCGCGCATCGATATGGCCGTCGGCCTTGGACGCGGCGACCAGCGCCTTGAGAATGGCCTGACTGTGCAGTTCGGCCTGCGGCGGCGGCAGGCGGTCGACGGTCTGCGGCTCGGCCGCGCTGTCGCCCTGCTGACGGCGGTAATCGCCATAGGCCTTGTAGGCCAGCACGCCGACCGCGGCGACGCCGCCGTACAAGGCGATCTTGCCGGCGTGCTTGCGCAGTTTCTTGTTGCCCAGCAGCAGGCCGAGGGCGCCGCCGGTCAGCGCGCCCTTGCCGAAATCGGCATTGAGCAGGCCGCGCTTTTCCTCTTTCTTCTCGTCTCCTTGGTAACGCACCGGCGGCTTGCCGCCGCCGAGCAGGCCGTCGAGGCCGCCCGCGCCGAGGCTGTTCTGCGCGGTCTTCAACAACTGGTCGAGAAAGCCATGAGTCTTCATGCGGGTCGCTCCGTAGCGAGGTCGTGATCGAAGTCGTGATCAAACGACCTATGGGCCGCGACGCCGGCCTTCAAGGCGGGCACGGCCGGAGCCGCCTCGCGACGGCGACGACGTACATCCGCGATTCAAGCTGGCGTAATGCGACTCGCCGCGATGCGCTATGAAATCGAGCGACACGGTGCGGCCCTTAGCCGCGTTGTTGCACCGCAAGACGCAGACCCAGGGCGATGAACACGCTGCCGGTCAGGCGTTCCTTCCAGCGACCGCCGCCGGCGGCGAAACGCCGGCCGAAGCGGCCGACCGCGAAGCTCAGAATCAGGCTGTTGAGCATGCCGATCATCGACAGCAACGCGCCGAGCACCAGGAACTGCAACCACACCATGCCGCGCTCGGGATGCACGAACTGCGGCAGGAAGGCCAGGAAGAACAAGGCGACCTTGGGATTGAGCACGCCGGTCACGACCGAACGCAGATAGACATGGCGGGCCGATACGCGCGCGGCCGGCCCGTCCGCGGCGAGCGACTCGGCAGTCGCCTCGACCGGCGCCGGCGGGGCGCGCCATGCCTTGATCCCGAGCCAGATCAGATACGCCGCGCCGGCGTACTTGAGCACTTCGAAGGCCAGCGCCGAGGTCGCCAGCAAGGCCGACAGCCCGAGCCCGGCCGCGAGCGCGTGGATCAAGGTCGCCGTTTCCAGTCCGAACGCCGCCTGCACCCCGCGCGCGGTCCCGCCCGCGGCGCTCTGGGCGATGATCCAGGCGGTGCCGGGGCCGGGAATGAACACCAGCACGGCGGCGGCGATCAGGTAGGCGGTGAGGGTGGCGGTGTCGAACATGGCGGCGGCGGGCGAGGGACAGGACCGCAGTCTGCGCCGCGGCGATGGCAGCCGCCAAGTCCCGCGCGCTCGCTTTGGTGCGAGGGTGTGTTGCGCGTTTGCGGCGAGGCCGGGCGGTTGTCTGGATGGCGCCGGGCGAGGCCGGCGATCGGGGGGGACGATCAGACCGAACTATCGGGTTGAACTATTGGGCCGACCGATCAGATCGAAGTCGGCGACTGGCTCTGGATCTTCTCGATCGCCGACACGAACGCCTCGGTGCCGGGCCATTGACCGATCCGTCCGAGCTTTTTGCTTCCGCGGAACACCAGGAACGCCGGAATGCCGTGCAGGCCGAAACGCGTGCCCATGGCCGGATCTTCGTAGACGTTGTCGTGCAGCCACTCCACGTCGGGCCAGCTGAAGCGCTCCTGCGCGAGCAGCATCTGGCCCTTGGCGACGTCGCAATTCGGACAATCCTTGCCCCACAGGAACAGGATGCGCAGATGGCCGTCGTCGGGCAGGAATTCGTCCAGGCGCGCTTCGCGCACCAGCTTCATCGGAAACTGCCAGAAGAACCGCGGGTGGGTGGTTTCGGTCACACGGGCATGCTACTCCAGTGGCGACTGGGTGGCGGCCCATGCAGGCGCTGGAGCTTTGCCGCCGGACGAGCCGGGGATGGCCGGTGTCGCCGAACGGGGTCGACATGGGGGCGATGGATGATCGTCCCCATGCCGCGACCTCTTACATGGTCAGGCGATACAACGCGCCCGGATCGGTGCTCAGCGAGACATCGATACGGTTGGTGCTGGTGCCCACGGTCGTCCACAAGCCGGTGTAGAGGTCGAGCTTCTCGATCTGCGTCCACCAGCGGTTGAGCCCGATCGTTGCCGTGCCGGAGACGGTCGGGAAGCGGCGGGCGAATACCACCAGGGCGCGGGTGTCGGTGGATTTGCCGTATTCGCCGGCCAGCACCTGATTGGAGGAAATCCAGCCGACCAGATCGCCGGTGCTCACGCCCAGCGCGTTGTCGACGAAGCCGCGGTAGGTGTAGGCGCTGAGTTCGCGCTGGAACTGACGGCTGTAGCTGTGCAGGTTCAGCGCGTCGCCGGCGAGATCGGTGGGGTCGTTGTTCCAGTCGAACATGCTGGTCTGCCAGCCGCCCTGACCGTTGAACCCACCGTTGTAGCGGTGAGTGTGGCTGGCGAAATTGGCCAGGCCATCGCCACCGAACACATAGAACCAGCTCGCCGACCAGCGCAGGCTGTTGAAGTTGGCGTGATTGAACGGATCGGGATGATTGGCCGGGTCGGCGGTGCGCACGTTCTGCATGTACGCCACCGACGTACGGCCGCGGCTACGCGCCATGTTGGAAACGATCGACATGTTTTCCGACATCAGCAGATCGCGCGCGGTCGCGCAATTCTGCAGCGACGGCACGAACGGATAAAGATTGAACGCGAGGTAGTCCGGCCGGATCTTGTCCACCGCGTCGCGGGCGTAGTTGGAGTAGCGGTTGACCATCGCCGTGGTCAATGCGGGTTGGGAGATGGTGCCCGCGGCGCAGTCCACGCCGTACTCGTGAGGCGCGAGCGCGCCGCCATGTCCGGTGCCGTTGAACGATGCGTTGTTGGCATGCAGCGGAAGCAGGTTGACGAAGATCTTCATGCCGCCCAGGCGCGGATCGCTCTTGACGCAGTCGGTCTGCCTCTGCAGACGGGCGATGTCGTCCAGCGCGGGTTCGTCGGCGAAATGCAGGCCGGCGTAGGTATCGCCGAACTCGGCGCGCAGCGGCGCGAGCAGCGGATCGATGCGTCTTTGGGTGTAGCTCGTGCAATCGGTGGCGCCATCCGGGCCGCGGGTGCTGTACCAGTCGAAACCTTCGTAGGTGTAGAAGCTCAGGCCGCGTTCCTTGATCGGCGCGGCGATAAGGCGGGCGGCGGCGAGGGTGTCGGTGGGCGGCAGCAGGAACTTGGTCACGCCCAGATCCGCCAGGGCATTGACGGCTTTGCGCGCCTGCACGGGATCGTTGCGGTAGCAACCGCTGCCCGCCGGGGTCGTGTAGCACATCTCGGCGGTCATGAAAGCGAAGCTGCCGTCGACGAATTCAGCGGCCTGGGCGGATTGGAACGGGAGACTGGCTGACAACAACAGCGCGCATACGGCTGATTTTTTCATGGGCTTGCACGTTCCATAGTGGGTATTGATCACGCTCGGGGTTTTTCAAGATGGCGCAAACCGCGCGGGGCGCGCTCAAACAACGCCCGCGGCCGCAGGCCTGGAGCCGACGAATGCCATTGCATCATTCGCCTGTCTCAGGCCGTGCGCCGTGTTCATCGCGTCAGACATGGAGACCGCCGTTGTCGCCCGGTCGCGACGGACCAGGCAAGCAGGCCGCGCCCGCGCATCACTGCGCGACCAGCTGCACCGCATGCTTGCGAAACGCCGCCAGCACCGCGTCGTAGGTGTCGGAAATGACGTTGTGCTGGCCGTTTTCCGGGTCGTTGATCCAGAAGTGGCCGTCGAGCTGGATGCCCTTGTCGTTGACGCCGGTGATGTACATATGCGGCGGCGGCTGTTGCAGCACGCGCGATTGCGCGGCCATCGCCTCGACGAACAGCTTGCGCGCCAGTTCGAGATCGACGTCGCCCTTGACCAGCACTCCGCATACCAAGCGCAGGTTACGGTCGGACCAGGACTGGTTGACGATCACGTTGCTGGTCAGGCTGTCGTTGGGGACGATGGCCTCGACGCCGTCGCGGGTGCGGATCATGGTGTAGCGCACGGTCATGCGGGTGACCCGGCCGACGATGTTGTTGGTCGCGATGTTGTCGCCGACCCGCACCGATTGTTCGAACAGCACGATCAGGCCGCTGATGTAACTCGCCGCGAGCCGCTGCAGGCCCAGGCCCAGGCCGATGCCGAGCGCGCCGCTGAACGCGGCCAGGGCGGTGAGGTTGATGCCGCTGATCGAGAAGATCACCGCGGTCGCGGTGATCCACACCGCCACGCTGAAGATCCGCGACAGCGCCAGCACGAAGTTGGGCTGCAGGGTGCGGCTGCGGCGCAGCAGGTTGGTGATGGTCTTGTCGCCCCACAAGGCGATGATCGCGATCACCACGCCGACCACCAGGCCCCGGATCACGCCCTCGCTGGACAGGTTGATGCCGCCGAAGCTGAGCTTGGCCGAATAGAGTTTGGCGATCAGCGCGCTGCGGTCCTTGAATACCGCGAACACCACGGCCAGCCACGACACCACCGTGGCCAGTCGCAGCATGACCCGCAGCAGCATGGTCGGGCGGAACAGCAGTTCCACCACCGCGCCGATCACCCGGATGATCACGAACAGCAGCAGCAAGGTCCCGGCCAGGCCGATCAGCGGATTGTCGAAGCTGCCGCCGATCAGGCTGCTTGCGCCGAGGCTCAGCAGCATGACCAGCGGCATGCACAGGTATTCGACCAGGATCAGCAGGATCGGGCGCTGATGGCCCAGCTTGAGTTTGATCTTGCGCGTGACAAGCACCGCGATCGTCAGCGCGGCGAGCAGCACCAGCACGGTGACGATCAGGTCGGTGGGATTGGACACCACGTCCAGGGCATCGGACACGATCTCGGCGAGTTCGGGGTCGGTCTCGAGGGAGGGCTTGGCGTTGACGGTCATCGGTCGGGGCGTGAGCGGATCGGTGGGGGATGGTGACAGGTCCGCGCGCGGATCATTCGCCCGGTTCGGTGAGCTTGCGATCGCGGCGGCATTGCGCCAGCGGCTTGCCCTGCGCCGAGACGATGCGCGTGATCCGCATGTTTTCGTGATCGGTTTCGACTTTCATGCAGGCGCAGCCATGGCCGTAAGAGGCATTGCCGTAGTTGACCCATTCGCGTTCGCTGATGCGCGAAGGCCAGTCGCCCTCGGCCTGCTCGCCGCCCTGGATGCCGATGGTCCATTCGCCGTCGCGATCGATCAGCCAGGCATTGGCCGGGCTGGGATTGATGAACCAACCGCAGCGGTTTTCGACAGCGGGCTTGCCCGCGGCGGTTTTCCCCCAGGCCACCCCAGGCAACGCCGCGAACCAGAGCGTCAGGCAAGCGCCGGCGATCGCGCGGCGATGGGCGCTGCGCGGATCGCGCGGGGCGGAGCGGATCGGGCTGCGGCGGATCAGGTTGAGCGGCATCGCGGTGTCCTTCGGGTCGATGTCCTGGGATGGTAACGAGGCGAGGGGCCCGGTGTGAGGGCTGTCATCGCGATTGTCCGGGCTGGATGGTGACGATGACGGTTGCCGTCGGCGGTGGATTCGCGGGGCGGCGACAGCGTGAGCGCTGACGGCGCGGGAACGAGCAGGGCTCACGTCGACGCTAAGTCAGTGCGTGGGCGTTCAAGGCCGGCGCGCCGTCGCGGCGATGCGAGCGAACAGCGTCGGCGCGGATGCGCCGCCGATCGAGGTTTTGCGAGTCGCATTCGAAGACGACGGGACCTTGCGACGGTTCGAACGGCGCGCGCCTGCGCGCAGACGACGGCGCGAACGAGCTGTGTTCACGCCGTCGCGCGGTGCTTTGCGCCAGGCCCCCGTCAGGCCCGGACACCGCGCGCGGCGGCCGGACCTGCATGGCAGCGCGGGTGTTCAGTCCTCCTCGTGCCGCGGCTTGTAGGCCTCGACCAGCTTCTGCTGCACGTGCCCCGGCACCGGTTCGTAGTGACTGAAATCCAGCGAGTAGCGGCCGCGTCCGGCGGTCACCGACTTGAGCTCGGCCGCATAGCCTTCCAGCTCCGACAACGGCACCTGCGCGCGCACCACGATCTCGCCGCCGCGCATGCTGTCGGTCCCGCTGATGCGCGCGCGCTTGCTGGCCAGGCCGCCGCTGATGTCGCCCATGTGCTGCTCGGGCGCGTTGACCTCCAGTTCGACGATCGGTTCGAGCACCTGCGGCCGCGCCTTGCCGATCGCGTCGAGAAACGCCTTCTTGCCGGCGGCGACGAACGCCACTTCCTTGCTGTCGACGCTGTGGTACTTGCCGTCGTACACGATCACCCGCACGTCCTGCAGCGGATAACCGGCGACCGCACCGTCGTGCAGCACCTGGCGCACGCCTTTCTCCACCGCCGGCAGGAACTGGCCCGGAATGGTGCCGCCCTTGACCTCGTCGACGAATTCGAACCCGCCGCCGCGCGGCAAGGGTTCGACCCGCAGGAACACTTCGCCGAACTGGCCCGCGCCACCGGTCTGTTTCTTGTGGCGATGATGGCCTTCGGCCTTGCCGGCGACGGTTTCGCGATAGGCGATGCGCGGCGGCCGCGCCTTGACCTCCACACCGTACTTGTCCTTGAGCCGGTCGATGTTGATGCGCAGGTGCAGATCCGACAGGCCACGGATCACGGTTTCGTTGGTTTCGATTTCATGTTCGACATGGAAGCAGGGATCTTCCTCGGCCAGCTTATGCAGCGCGGTGGCGAGCTTCTGCTCCTGACCTTTGCTCGCCGCTTCGACCGCCAGGCCGAACATCGGCCGCGGGAAATTCAGCGGCGCCAGATGGATGTGGTCTTCGTCGTGGCTGTCATGTAGCACCGCGTCGAAATGCAGGTCCTCGACCTTGGCCACCGCGGCGATGTCGCCGGGGATCGCCTGCTCGATCTCGACGTGGTCCTTGCCCTTGAGCTTGAACAGATGCCCGACCTTGAACGGCTTCTTGCCGTCGTCGACGAACAACTGGGTGTCCTTGCGCACGGTGCCCTGATAAACGCGAAACACCCCGAGCTTGCCGACGAAGGGATCGTTGACGATCTTGAACACGTCGGCGATCACGTGCGCCTTGGCGTTGGGCACGGCCATGATCGGCTTGGCTTCGTCGCCGATGCCCTTGAGGAACGGCGGCGCATTGGCTTCGCCCGGATGCGGAAACAGGTGCTCGGCGACGTCGAGCAGTTCCTTGACCCCGACCCCGCTGCGCGCCGAACAGAACAGCACCGGCACCAGATGGCCTTCGCGCAGGCATTGTTCGAAGGCGTCGTGCAGTTCCTCACCCGACAGCCCGCCTTCGCCGAGATCGAGGTAGTGCTCCATCACGGTTTCGTTGATCTCGACCACCTGGTCGATGATCTTCTGATGCCAGTCGGCGACCACGCCGAGATCGCTGTCGCCCTGATTGCTGCCGAAACAGTCGACCACCCGCTGACCACCGTCGGCCGGCAGGTTCACCGGCAGACACTCGGGGCCCAAGCTTTCGCGGATCGCGTCGAGCACGCGCCCCGGATCGGCGCCTTCATGATCGATCTTGTTGATCACGATCGCCCGGCACAGGCCGCGCGCCTTGGCGTGTTCCATCATCCGGCGGGTGCCGTAGGCGACGCCGCTGTCGGCATCGACCACCACCGCCACGGTTTCGACCGCGGCCAGCGCCGACAGGGTGGGGCCGCGGAAATCGGGATAGCCGGGGGTGTCGATCAGGTTGACGTGGATGCCGGCATGGTCGGTGCTGGCGATGGCCGCGTCGATCGAGTGGCCGCGTTGCTTCTCGATCGGGTCGAAATCCGACACCGTGCTGCCGCGTTCGATGGTGCCTGCCGTCTGGACTGCGCCGCCGGCCTGCAGCAGGGCTTCGAAGAGCGTGGTTTTGCCGGCGCCGGGGTGACCCGCGAGGGCCACGTTGCGAATCGATTCTGTGCTGTAGGACATGAGCGGACTTCTCCCTGAGGCAAGGGTGGGGAAGGCCGTCATGGCTGTCCGCGCTGCGCGCCCGAGCGTGGCGCTCGGCGGGCGGTCATGGCGGGCCGGCGGGTCGCCGGGAATCACAGACTCCCGCAGGCGGCAGGGTGGGTCAAGCCCGGCCGCGCGAAGCGCGCACTGCTTGGCGGTTGCGCGTGTTGCGTTGCGGCATGGAGCCAGGAACGAGTGCAGAGGAGTGAGAAACGAGTGGGGCGGGCGAGGAGGGAGTTCGCAGGAGTGAGAAACGAGTGGGTGACGTTCGTGCTCTTACTCACTCCTCACTTCTCTGCACTCGTTCCTGTCGAAGCGAGCACTGCTTGGCGGTTGCTTGTGTTGCGATGCGGCATGGAGCCAGGAACGAGTGCAGAGGAGTGAGAAACGAGTGGGGCGGGCGAGGAGGGAGTTCGAAGGAGTGAGAAACGAGTGGGCGACGCTCGTGCTCTTACTCACTCCTCACTCCTCTGCACTCGTTCCTGGCTCTTAACGCCCACCCCGCTACCCTGTGCGCTCCTCATCAGCCGGAGCTACACCATGGGTATCTCGCGTCATGCCACCGCACACTGGGAAGGCGATCTCAAGAGCGGGCAGGGCAAGCTGAGCACGCCGCAGAGCGGTCTGCTCGACAACACCCGTTACGGTTTCAACAGCCGCTTCGGCGATGAGAAGGGCACCAATCCCGAAGAACTGATCGCCGCGGCCCACGCCGGCTGCTTCACCATGGCCTTGTCGGCCAAGCTCAGCGAAGCCGGGCATCCGCCGGCCAAGCTCGACACCCGCGCCGAGGTCGACCTGTCGATGGAAGGCGGTCCGACCCTGTCGCAGATCCGGCTCAAGGTGACCGCCGAGGTACCCGGGATCGATGCGGCCAAGTTCCAGGCGATCGCCGAGGACGCCAAGGCCAATTGCCCGGTGTCTAAGGCGCTCAGCGCGGTGCCGATCAGCCTGGAGGCGAAACTGGCCTGATGGAGGGCGAGGCGATTCGGCCTTCGTGACTGTTGCGTTCGAAAGTTGTAACAACGCGGTCGCGGCTTGCGCCGCTCCTACAGGGAGGCCATGTCGGCTCGCCCCTGTAGGAGCGGCGTAAGCCGCGACCGCGCCACTTAACCGACGACGAAACCCCGGCCTTGCACGATCTTTCCACCCACCCGCGCCGCAACCCGCCAATCCGCCACGCCCTGCTGATCCACGGCGCCGGCGCCGGCGGCTGGGAATGGAACCTGTGGCGCGAGGTCCTGCATGCGCGGGGTTTCATCACTCTCGCGCCCGACTTGCAGCCCGCAGCCGACGGTTTAGCCGCGACCTCGCTGGACGACTATCGCGATCAGGTCCGCGTGGCGCTGGCCGGTTTGCCGCGCCCGTGCGCACTGATCGGCGCCAGCCTCGGCGGCCTGCTGGCGATGCTGTGCGCGGATCGGGCCGACGCGCTGGTGCTGATCAACCCGCTGCCGCCGGCGCCGTGGGCGGCGCAACTGCCGTCGCGCGACAGGCCCGCGCTCGTACCCTGGCGCCGTGACGCGCGCCTGGCCTCGACCCGGCGCGCCATGCCCGACGCCGACGAAGCCGCGGCCCTGTACGCGCTGCGCCGCTGGCGCGACGAATCCGGCCGGGTCCTGCGCCAGGCCTACGCCGGGGTCGAGGCGCCCGCGCCGGTCGGGCCGGTGCTGTGCCTCGCCTCCGAGCGCGACCAGGATGTCGCTGCGCGAACCACCGCACAGTTCGCTCAGGCGCTCGGTGCGACCTTGTGGCGGTACCCGCACGGCAGTCACGTCGGTCCGCTGCTCGGCCGCGACGCCGCCGGCACCGCCGTGGCGGTCGCCGACTGGCTGTCGGCGAGGTAAACGTCGCGCGCCCGCGCGGGGCCGGGGCGGCCGCATTCAGCCCGGGTTGACCGCCGCGGCCCGACGATCCGCATCGCGCCATCCCGGCGTCTGGAGTCCATGATGAATCGCTCGCTCGTCACCGTCCTGGGCCTGGCGCTGACCGCCGCCACCGGCATCGCTTCGGCGCAGTCGTACGGCTACCCGCAGAACAACTACCCGCAGAACACGTATCCGCAGACCAGCGGCAACGCCGGCTACAGCTCGCAGATCGATTTCGCCCGGGTGATCCGGGTCGATCCGGTGTTCGACGAATACCGCACCCAGCCGGCCAGCACCGGCCCGCGTTGCTACGAGCGTCCGGCCTATGTGCAGGGCGACAGCTATTACGGCGGCGACAACCGCAGCGGCGATTCCTATTACGATCCCAACGGCGGCGAGCGCCGCAGCACCGGCACCGAAGGCGGTCGCATGGCCGCGACCGTGGTCGGTGGCATCGTCGGCGCGGTGCTCGGCAGCAAGGTCGGCGGCGGCAGCGCGCGCTATGCGACCTCGGCGATCGGCTCGATGGTGGGCGGCATGGCCGGCAAGAGCATCTACGAACAGAACAAGCGCAGCCAGCAGCCGCCGCGCAGCGGCATGGTGCGGGTCTGCGATCCGGTCCAGGACAACGGTAACTATTACCCGACCGGCAACAACGGCGAGCGCTCGGTCAGCGGTTACGACGTGACGTACGAATACGCCGGCAAGACTTATCGCACCCGCACCGATCACAACCCCGGCGATCGGATTCGGGTGCGGGTGGATGTGCGGCCGGATTGATTGGTTCGGTTGGGGCGCGCTGGACGCTGTTGCTTGATGTTTGGTTCGCGGACGGAACATCGGGACGATGCCCGGTTGATCCGATTGGTACGGCTCATTCGGTAGATATTGCCGCCGTGTTGTTGCTTGCGCCGTGGTTGTAATGTCGCGGTCGCGGCTCACGCCGCTCCTACAGGGGGCGGCCGCGGTTTCGTTTCTCACTGTAGGAGCGGCGCGAGCCGCGACCGCGCCACCGCGCTTGCGTGGTGATCGCGAGGTCGTGACGCTTGCATGGGACCCCGAGGTCCCAGCGTTCTTCGTTGCACGTTGCTTGTTTGAGCGTTACGCGCCGCGTGCGCCGCATCCGATGCAGACAGGCCCAGCGGCTCAGGGCTCGGGCAACCCCGAAGCCCGCGCCACCATCCGCGCCAATGCCGCCTCGTCGCGCAACACCACATGCCGATAACGCAGGCCGATCCAGCCCTGCTGTTCCCAGGCCTTGAGTTCCTTGCTCACGCTTTGCCGGGTCGCGCCGAGCATGCTCGCCAGATCGTCCTGCGGCAGCGCCAGATCGATCAGGCGGCCGTCGGTTTCGTCGACACCGTAAACCTGCGCCAGTTGCAGCAGACGCTTGCCCAGCCGCGCCGCCAACGGCAGGGTCAGCGCGTCCTCGACGTAATCGAGCACCGTGCGCAGCTTGCGGCACAGCAGGCGGGTGAAGCCGCGATACAGCTCGGGGTGTTCGTCGAGCAAAGCGAGAAAACGCAGGCGCGGTAGCAGCAGGATTTCGCTGTCGCCGATCGCGTGCGCATCCTGCGGCCGCGGTTCGCCGTCGAACATCGACACCTCGCCGAACCAGCTGCCCGGTTCGAACAGAACGAACAATACCTCGCGTCCGTTCGGGGTCGGCACGCTCAGGCGGATGCGGCCGCGGACCACGCCGTACAGGCCTTCGGCGGCGTCGCCGCGCGCGTACAGCCGCTCGCCGTCGCGCAGGCGCCGACGCAGCGACATCGCCTGCAGGTGGGCGACCAGTTCCGGCGACAGATCGCGCAGCCACGGATCCGCGCTCAGCGCGGGGTCGGTCATGTCGGCGTGGCGAGCGGGCGCGGGGCGATCCTGCATGGCGGCCTGTGCGGATGATTCGATTACAGCGAAGGGTTCGACTGTCGGCAAGCCGACGGTCGGCGCTGGCGCGCGGGGCTATTGTGCCCGTTGGACCGCGAAGGGGAACGACCATGCAGACGAGCAAGCACGACGGCGATGCGCACGCGGCGTCGGCCGAAGCCGAATGGGCGCTGCGGGTCGACCTGGCCGCGGCCTACCGGCTGGTCGCGCTGTTCGGCTGGGACGATCTGGTGTTCACCCATCTGACCGCGCGCATTCCCGGGCCCGAGCATCGTTTCCTGATCAATCGCTACGGCATGGGCTTCGACGAAATCACCGCTTCGTCGCTGGTCAAGATCGGCCTTGACGGCCTGCCGGTGGACGAGGCGAGCAGCGAGCAACCGATCCCGGTCAACCCGGCCGGCTTCGTGATCCACAGCGCGGTGCACGCCGCGCGCGACGACGCCTTGTGCGTGATGCACACCCATTCGCTCAACGGCGTCGCGGTGTCGGCGCAGCGCGACGGGGTGCTGCCAATCTCGCAGCAGTCGCTGTTCGTGCTGGCCGCGTTGGGCTATCACGATTACGAGGGCGTGGCGCTCAACGACGAGGAGAAGCCGCGGCTGGTGCGCGATCTGGGACGCAATACCTTCCTGATGCTGCGCAACCATGGCCTGCTGACGGTCGGCGCGAGCGTCGCCGATGCGTTCCTGGCGATGTACATCTTCGAGGCCGCGTGTGCGATCCAGGTACGGGCGATGGCCGGCGGGGGCGACTTGTTGCGTATTCCCGCGCCGATCCTCGCCGGCATCCAGGCCCAGGCCGCGCAGGTCACGCGCGGGCTCGGCGGCGCGCTGGCGTGGCCGTCGCTGTTGCGGCGATTGCAGCGGCACAATCCGGGCTACGATCGCTGAGTCGGCTTCGCGCGGTGCCAGCTTCGCGCATCAGCGGTCCAGCCGCCGGCATCGCGCCGGCTCGTATACCCCGTGGTCAGGAGATCCTTCGTGCAGGACAGCCTGTTGCTCAAGATCGGTCTGCCGATCGCCATCGCCATCATCATGTGCGGCATCGGCCTGACCCTCAGCGGCGCGGACTTCCGCCGCATAGGCCAGCACCCCAAGCCGGTTGCGATCGGCCTGATCGGCCACTACCTGCTGCTGCCGCTGCTCGGTTTCGCGGTGGCGTGGCTGTTTCCGAACTCGCTGGAATTCGCCGTCGGCTTCGTGCTGGTCGCGGCCTGTCCGAGCGGCAGCAGTTCCAATGCGCTGACCTTTCTCGCCCGCGGCAATGTCGCGCTGGCGGTGACCTTGACGGTGATCAGCGCGCTGGTGACGTTCATCAGCGTGCCGTTGCTGGTCAACCTGGCGCTGGACTGGTTCGGCGGCGAAACCCGCCAGATCCGCTTGCCGGTGGGCCAGACGGTGATGCACTTGGCCGCGCTGGTGCTGGTGCCGGTATTGCTCGGCATGGGCTTGCGGCGTTTCGCGCCAGCGCTGGCGCAGCGCATCGAGCCGTGGGTCAGCCGCTTCGCCTTGTTGCTGCTGTTGTTGCTGATCGTCGCGATCAGCGTCACCCAGCACGATCTGTTGCTGCGTACTCTCCCCGAACTGGGCCCGGCGGCGCTGCTGATGTGCAGCGCGGCGATCGGCGGCGGCTTCGCGCTGGCGCGGTTGAGCGGGCTGGACTTGCGCGATTCGATCACCGTCGGGATGGAAGTCGGCGTGCAGAACAGCACCCTGGCGATCGTGATCGCGCTGACCTTGTTGAACTCGCCGCAGGTCGCGGTGCCCGCGGCGATGTACGGCTTGCTGATGTACCTGCCGGCGTTCGCGGTGGTGGTACTGGGGCGGCGCGCGGTGGCGCGGGAGCAGGCGCGCGCGGCGGCGGTTTGACGGTTGTTACAGAGACTCGCGGATTTGAGATGAGTGGTACTTAGCCTGCGTGCGCCCTCATCCGGCCCTTCGGGCCACCTTCTCCCGCAAGCGGGAGAAGAACTGCACTAAAGCCCCTCTCCCGCTTGCGGGAGAGGGGTTGGGGTGAGGGCCACGCAGCCTCAACGCCAATCGATCGACCCACGCACCACGTTGCTGACCCGCCCGCCCGACCACACCTCGCCGTCGCCGTCCACGCGCAGCTCCAGGCGCGCGTCGAAGCCGACTTCGCGGCCCTGGCTGACGGTATAGCGCCCGTCGCGGCCGGGCAGGGCGCCGTTGTGGTTGAGCCACGCGGCCAGGGTGGCGTTGGCGGCGCCGGAAGCGGCGTCCTCGAACTGCGCCGGAGCGCCGACGAAGGCGCGCACGACCAGGTCGTAGTCCCGCCCGGCGTCGGCGCGCGCGAACGCGCACAGGCCCATGCTCTCGGTGCTTTCGGCCAGCGCGCCGATCGCGGCCCAGTCCGGGCGGGCGGCGCGCAACGCGGCTTCGTCGCGCAGTTCGGCCAGCCACCAGCGGCGGCCGCCGTCCATCAGCGCGGGCGGCAATGCGCCTAGGGACATATTGCGCAAAGTGTCGGCCAGGCGCGGATCGGTCGCACTGGCAGTCTCGACCACCCGCGCGCGCGGCGTGCGCACCGCGATCGTGCGCGACTCGCCTTCGCCGCTCACCGACAGCGGCAGCAGCCCGGCGACGCCTTCCTGCACCAGCACGCCGTCGACCGGCGTCGCCAGCCCGGCCTCGAGCACCACGCAGGCGGTACCGACACTGGGATGGCCGGCGAACGGCACCTCGCGGCGCGGGCTGAACATGCGGATGCGGTAACTGGCGCCAGGCTGGCTCGGCGGAAACACGAAGGTGGTTTCGGGCAGGCGGGTCCAGCGGGCGATGGCCTGCATGGCGGCGTCGTCGAGGCCGTCGGCGTCGAGGACCACGGCCAGCGGATTGCCGGCGCCGGGCCGGTCGGCGAACACGTCCAGTTGCAGATAGCGGCGTTGCGTCATTCGGGTGGGGCCATGAGAGAGGAAAGAGTGGGGAGCAGTGAGAAAACGCAGATGGAGCGGATTGAAGATTCGGCCGGGCAAGCGGCCTGAGCGAGCCGTCGAAGCCAGCAATCCGACCATCCCCGTTCGGGACCCGGCCGCTTCGACTAGAATCGTCGCCTCATGCCCGGACCCCGGGCGCGCGCGATGGCAAGCACGCGATTCTAGGCGCGCAGGACCGGCAAGTGTGCAACCCCGCGGCGGCGCATCGATGCGGCGCGCGGGTCGATCGACCTGTCCCGGCCTTCGCCGGGGCTTGAAACCCGTAACGACAACCGAGGAAGACTGTGGTGGCGCAAGCGACAGGCTGGGTGGTGCTCAAGTTCGGTGGTACTTCGGTATCCCGCCGCAACCGTTGGGACACGATCGGACGCCTGGCTTCGAAACGCCTGAAAGACGACGGCCGGCGCGTGCTGGTGGTGGTCTCGGCGTTGTCGGGCGTGACCAACGAACTGCAGGCGATCGCGTATGCCGCGCCCGGCCAGGACGACGGCATCGCCGCGCGTTTCGCCGGTCTGGTCGAGCGTCATCGCACGTTCTGCGCCGAACTCGATCTCGACCCGGATACGGTGCTCGGCGAACGCCTGGCGAAACTGGTTGCGTTGGAAACCGATCCGCGCGCGGCGAGCCGCGCGCTGGACTGGCAGGCCGAGGTGCTGGGGCAGGGCGAATTGCTGTCGTCCACGTTAGGTGCCGCTTACCTGCGTTCGCAGGGGCTCGACTTCGGGTGGTGCGACGCGCGCGACTGGCTCGACGCGGTGTCGCTGCCGAACGCGACCGAGTGGGCGCAGCGTCTGTCGGTGAACTGCCGGCATCAGGCCGAAGCGGGTTTCGCCGAACGCTTCGACGCGCAGCCGACCGCGATGCTGATCACCCAGGGCTTCATCGCCCGCCACGGCGACGGCGGCACCGCGATTCTCGGCCGCGGCGGCTCCGACACCTCGGCCGCGTACTTCGGTGCGTTGCTGAAAGCGCAGCGGGTGGAAATCTGGACCGACGTGCCCGGCATGTTCAGCGCCAATCCGCGCGAAGTGCCCGACGCGCGCCTGCTGGCGCGATTGGACTACGCCGAGGCCCAGGAAATCGCCACCACCGGCGCCAAGGTGCTGCATCCGCGTTCGATCGCGCCGTGCCGAGACGCCGGCGTGCCGATGGCGATTCTCGACACCGAGCGTTTCGATCTGCCCGGCACCCGCATCGACGCCAGCGCGGCGACGGTGCCCGGGGTCAAGGCGATCAGCCGCCGCAACGGCATCGTGCTGGTGTCGATGGAAAGCATCGGCATGTGGCAGCAGGTCGGCTTCCTGGCCGATGTGTTCGAGCGGTTTAAGCGGCATGGGCTGTCGATCGACTTGATCGGTTCGTCGGAAACGAACGTCACCGTGTCGTTGGATCCGAGCGAGAATTTGGTCAACAGCAACGTGCTCGAAGCGCTGTCGGCCGATCTGGCCGAGGTGTGCCGGGTCAAAGTGATCGCGCCGTGCGCGGCGATCACCCTGGTCGGCCGCGGCATGCGCTCGCTGCTGCATCGCTTGTCCGATATCTGGGCCGCGTTCGGGCGCGAGCGCGTGCATCTGATTTCGCAGTCGTCCAACGACCTCAACCTGACCTTCGTGATCGACGAGGCCGACGCCGACGGGTTGTTGCCGCATCTGCATCACGAACTGATCCGCGGCGGCGCGATGCCGGTGCGCGACGACAGCGTGTTCGGCCCGAGCTGGCGCGAGATCGCGCACGGCAAGCCGCAACGCGCGCCGGCGTGGTGGCAGGGCCGGCGCGAACGCTTGCTGGCGATGGCCGATGCCGGCACCCCGCGCTACGTCTACGACCTGGCGACCGTGCGCGAACGCGCGCGCTCGCTGATCGGCACCGAGGCGGTCGATCGTTGCTTCTACGCGATGAAGGCCAATTCGCATCCGGCCGTGCTCAAGACGATCGTCGGCGAAGGCTTCGGTCTGGAATGCGTGTCGCTGGCCGAGATCGAGCGCGTATTCGCCGCGATCCCGCACATGGCGCCCGAGCGGGTGTTGTTCACCCCGAGCTTCGCGCCGCGACGCGAGTACGAAGCCGCGTTCAAGCGCGGGGTGATTGTCACCCTCGACAACATCGAAGCGCTGCAACGCTGGCCCGAATTGTTCCGCGGCCGCACCCTGTGGCTGCGCCTGGACCTCGGTCACGGCGAAGGCCATCACGAGAAAGTCCGCACCGGCGGCGTCGCGGCCAAGTTCGGCCTGCCGCTGTCGCGTTTCGACGCTTTCATCGAGGAGGCGCGCAAGCTCGACATCCGCATCAGCGGCCTGCACGCGCACCTGGGCAGCGGCATCGACGATCCGCAGCACTGGCGCGGCGTTTACGCCAGCCTGGCTGGATTGGCCGACAGCGTCGGCACGATCGAGACCATCGACATCGGCGGCGGTTTGCCGATCGCCTACACGCCGGAAGCGCCGCTGTTCGATCTGGCGCAGTGGCGCGCCGGCCTGGATGAAATCAAGGCCGCGTACCCGCGTTATGGGTTGATCATCGAACCCGGCCGTTACCTCGTGGCCGAAAGCGGCGTGCTGCTGCTCGCGGTGACCCAGGTGATCGAAAAGGACGGCGTGCGCCGGATCGGTTGCGATGCCGGCATGAACGCGCTGATGCGTCCGGCGATGTACGAGGCCTACCACGGCATCCACAACCTGAGCCGCTTCGACGACAGCGCGGTCGCCGCGTTCGACGTGGTCGGCCCGGTGTGCGAAAGCAGCGACGTGCTCGGCCGCGGCCGGCCGATGCCGATCGCGACCGAGGAAGGCGACGTCATCCTCGTCGCCGACACCGGCGCCTACGGCATGGCGATGGCCAATACCTACAACCTGCGCGCGCTGCCGGCCGAGGAGGTGATCGAATGAGATCGACCGCATCCACGACCGCATCCAACCCCTGCGCGCGCCTTGTTCTGATTTCGGGAAAACGCTTGTGAGTGCCCAATTCCAACGCGACGCGGTTCGCGCCTTCCGTTTCGTCCGCTGCCAGCTCGATGCCGCCACCGGCATCGCCGAACTGGTGTATGCCTTCGACGACGGCCCGGAACTGATCGAAACCATCACCATTCCGGGCGCGCCGTTCGTCCTGGACGGCGCGCGCGAACGCGCGGTAGAGCAGGCGTTGCGTCTACTGCATCTGATCGCCGGCGTGAGCTATTTCAAGGCGGCGGTGCCGGAAGAGATCCGCATCGATTCGTATGCGATCGACGCCGATGCGGCGGGCTTGCTGGAGTTGATTTATGTCAACGGGCTCGGTGAATTCGCGTATCGCAATGGTTTGAATCTGCATGGGAAGATTCGGTTTCCCGTGGGTGGGCGCGTGCCCTCACCCCAGCCCTCTCCCGCGAGCGGGAGAGGGAGCAACAGCGGTGATGCGTCTACTCTTGATGGTCTCCCTCTCCCGCCTGCGGGAGAGGGCCGGGGTGAGGGCCGCGCCCCCGCGCTCGGCCTGCGCGAACACGCCCTGGTCGCGATCGGCGGCGGCAAGGACTCGCTGGTCAGCATCGAAGCGCTGCGCGCGCTCGGCATCGAACAGACGGTCACCTGGATCGGCGGTTCGCAGCTGATCGCGGCCTGCGCCGCGCGCACCGAGCTGCCGACCCTCAACCTCGGCCGCGCGCTCGCGCCGCAGCTGTTCGAACTCAATCGCCAGGGCGCCTACAACGGGCACATCCCGGTCACGGTGGTGAACTCGGCGATCATGGTGCTGGCGGCGCTGTTGCACGGCGTCGATCAAGTCGTGTTCTCCAACGAACGCTCGGCCAGCTATGGCAGCCTGATCGAAGGCACCGGCGAGGTGAATCATCAGTGGTCGAAGGGCTGGGCCTGCGAGCAGGCGTTCGGCGACTACGTGCAGCGGCATGTCGCGGCCGATCTGCATTACTACTCGCTGCTGCGTCCGCTCAGCGAGCTGGCGGTGGCGCGGCAGTTCGCGCGCAGCGATCGTTACGACGCGCATTTCAGCAGTTGCAATCGCAATTTCCATATCCTCGGCGAGCGACCGGCGAGTCGGTGGTGTGGGGTGTGTCCCAAGTGCCACTTCGTGTTCCTGGCGTTGGCACCCTTCATGACCAAGCCTCGCTTGGTCGGCATCTTCGGCCGCAACTTGCTCGACGATCCGGGCCAGACCGAGGGCTACGACGCGCTGCTCGAATACCGCAACCACAAGCCGTTCGAATGCGTCGGCGAAGGCCGCGAGTCGCGCGCGGCGATGGCCGCGCTGAGCGAGCGTCCGGAATGGCGCGAAGACGCCCTGGTCGAGCGTTTCGCGCGCGAGATCCGTCCGCAACTGGGCGACGACGATCTGCGTATCGAGCCGCTGCTGAGCCTGGACGACGAACAGCGTCTGCCGCCGCGGCTGTGGGAGCGGTTGCGTGCGTATTTCGCAGCTTGACGGTCGCGCGGTCGCGCTGTGGGGCTGGGGCCGCGAAGGCCGCGCGGCCTATCGCGCGATCCGCTCGCGCCTGCCCGAACTCGCGCTGACCCTGTTGTGTTCGCACGAGGAAGCCGCCAATGCGCGCGCGCTCGGCGATGTGCGGTTGGCGATCGAAACCGCGGCCACCGCCGAGCGGCTGGGCGCGTTCGAAATCATCATAAAGTCGCCGGGCATCAGTCCGTATCGCGCCGAGGCCTTGGCGGCGGTGGAGCAGGGCGCGCGTTTTCTCGGCGGCACCGCGTTGTGGTTCGGCGAACACGGCGACGCGCGCACGGTCTGCGTGACCGGGACCAAGGGCAAGAGCACCACGACTTCGCTGCTGGCGCATCTGCTGCGCGCCGGCGGTCATCGCACCGCGCTGGCCGGCAACATCGGGCTGCCCTTGCTGGAAGTGCTCGACCCGCCGCAGCCGCCGGAGTTCTGGGCGATCGAGTTGTCGAGTTACCAGACCGGCGACGTCGGTGCGAGCGGCGCGCGGCCGGAAGTCGCGGTCGCGCTGAACATCTATCCCGAACATCTCGATTGGCACGGCTCGCAGGCGCGCTATGTCGAAGACAAGCTGCGGCTGTTGACCGAAGGCAAGCCGCGCATCGCGGTGCTCAACGCCAACGATGCGGTGCTCGCGGGCTTGAAGTTGCCCGATAGCGAGATTCGTTGGTTCGGTCATGAAGCCGGCTGGCATCTGCGCGGCGACGCGCTGTGGCGCGGCGATCGCGAGATCATGGACACCGCGTCCCTGCCGCTGCCGGGACGGCACAACCGCGGCAATCTATGCGCGGTGTTGACCGCGATCGAAGCGCTCGGCCTCGACGCGATACCGTTGGCGCCGCATGCCGCGAGTTTCAGGCCGTTGCCGAACCGGCTGCAGCCGCTCGGCACGCGCGATGGCATTGCTTACGTCAACGATTCGATCAGCACCACGCCGCATGCGAGTCTGGCGGCGCTGGATTGCTATTCGGATCGGCGCATCGCGCTGCTGGTCGGTGGCCACGATCGCGGCATCGACTGGCAGGCCTTCGCCGATGCGATGCGGCGGCGCGCGCCGGTCGCGATCGTGACCATGGGCGAGAACGGCCCGCGCATTCACGCGCTGCTGGCGCCGATCGCGGCGAAGTCGGATTTCCGCCTGAGCGCGGCCGAGGACCTCGCCGAGGCGATGGCGCAGGCGCGCGCGGCGCTGGGCGAGGCCGGCGGCACGGTGCTGTTGTCGCCGGGCGCGCCGAGTTTCGGCCTATATCGCGACTATGTCGCGCGCGGCCGGCATTTCGCCGAACTGGCCGGCTTCGATCCCGACGCGATCGTCGCTATCGACGGCCTGGGCATCGCCTGACGATCCGCTGCGCGCATAGCCGCTGAAACGCAGGCCATGCCGCGTTTCGCGCGCCGAATGGGTCTACGCCCGCCCACGCATCCGTCACCCGGACGCGTTAGGCTGGCCGTCATCGTCCACACCGGAGTCCGACCATGCGCCGTCTCGCCGCTGCCCTGTCGTTAGTGCTGTGCACCTCGCCCGCGTTCGCGGCGATGCAGACCAAACCGGTCGAATGGAAGATCGGCGAGGAGACTTTCAGCGGCGTGCTGGTGTTCGACGACGTCAACGCGATCAAGCGTCCGGGCCTGGTGATGGTGCCGAACTGGATGGGCGTCAGCGACAACGCGATCGGGCACGCCAAGGACATCGCCGGCGACGATTACGTCGTGCTGATCGCCGACGTCTACGGCAAGAACGTGCGGCCCAAGAACAAGGACGAGGCCAAGGCGGCGGTCGGCAAGGCTTACGCCGACGGCGGCACGACCCTGCGCAAGCGGGTGAGCGAAGCGGTCGCGGTGTTGAAGGCGCAGGACAAGACCGCGCCGTTGAACGCATCGAAAATTGGCGCGCTGGGTTTCTGCTTCGGCGGCTCGACCGTGCTGGAACTGGCGCGCACTGGCGCCAACCTGGCCGGCGTGGTGAGCTTCCATGGCGGACTCAAGGCGCATCTGCCGAGCAACGGGGTCAAGGTCAACACCTCGGTGCTGGTGCTCAACGGCGCCGCCGACAAGTCGGTGCCGAATGAGGACATCGTCGCGTTCGAAAAGGAAATGGACGAGGCCGGCGCGGATTGGCAACTGGTCAACTACAGCGGCGCGCGGCATTGCTTCGCCGAGATCGAGAACGCCAATAATCCGCCGCAGGACAATTGCCGGTATGACGAACGTGCCTCGAAGCGGTCGTTCGCGGCGATGCGGGGATTTTTTGCTGAGCGCTTTGGCAAGAAGGATTGATCGGGATTCGATGATCGAAGGCCAAGGTTCGAAGCGCGAGACGTAAAGGCTTTGTTGCGAATGCTCGACGAACTTGCGGGCGGTCCGATCTGCTACGGATCTTTCAGGTTGTCATTCCCGCGAACGCGGGAATCCAGTGACGTTCGCGCGAGAAACTTCCAGAACGTCATCCCCGCGAAGGCGGGGATCCAGGGCTCTTCGTGCGAGAACGTTTGAAGTCACTGGATTCCCGCGTTCGCGGGAATGACGGCTGGGAGAGGCAAGGAATAAATTACATGGCTAGTTGCTTGACTACTTAGGTTGAAGGCCACAGCCGCTAGCTACCAACAACCATCTCAGCACCAACACCAACACCAACACCAACACCCCTCGTTCCGACACCGGCACTACGCTCTAAAAACAATAACGGCGGCCCAAAGGCCGCCGCCGCTGACTCACGATCGAAGCGCTAAGGCACGATCAAAACAAGCGCGCCACAGCGCGCCCAACCCTAGTGATCCCGCCTCACCGCATACCGCGCCAACCCACGCAGCGCGGCGGTGTAATCGTTGTCGTCCAGCCCTTCCAGCGCCGCGTCGGCCGCGTCGGCGTAGTCCTCGGCGCGCCGACGGCTGTAGTCCAGGCCGCCGGTGGCGCGGATCGCGGCGAGTACCTCGGGCATGGCGTCGGTGTCGCCGTGTTCGACCGCGGCGCGCAGGCGCGCGCGGGTGGCGTCGTCGCTGTGCGCGATGGCATGGATCAACGGCAGGGTGGCTTTGCCTTCGGCGAGGTCGTCGCCGAGGTTCTTGCCCAGGGTCTGCGCGTCGGAGGCGTAGTCGAGCACGTCGTCGGCGATCTGGAACGCGTAGCCCAGGGCCATGCCGTAGTCGTGCAGGCGCTGCTGCACGCGCGCGTCGGCGCCGGCCAGGACCGCGCCCAGCCGGGTCGCGGCGGCGAACAGCACCGCGGTCTTGCGCTCGATCACGCGCAGGTAGGCGGCTTCGTCGGTGTCGGGGTTGCGCACGTGCAGCAACTGCAGCACCTCGCCCTCGGCGATGGCGTTGGTGGTGTCGGCGAGGATCTTCATCACTTCCAGGCGGTCGAGTTCGACCATCAACTGGAAGCTGCGCGAGTACAGGAAGTCGCCGACCAGCACGCTGGCGGCGTTGCCCCAGACCGCGTTGGCGGTCTTGCGGCCGCGGCGCAGGTCGGATTCGTCGACCACGTCGTCGTGCAGCAAGGTCGCGGTGTGGATGAACTCGACCACGGCGGCGAGCTGGTGCGCGTCCGGCCCGCGGTGGTTCAGGGCGCCGGCCGCCAACAGCAGCAGCATCGGCCGCAGGCGCTTGCCGCCGGCGCCGACGATGTACTCGGCGACCTGATTGATCAGCACCACGTCCGAGGCCAGCCGGCGTCGGATCAGGGCGTCGACGGCCGCCATGTCGTTGTGGGCCAGGGCCTGGATGCTCGCCAGATCGGGGACGGACAGGGACGTAGCGCTGGAGGACATGAGGCGGCCGGGTCGTGGGGACAGGAATTATAGGGCTTGTGTGGTTTGTGTCTCAGTCCGCACACAGGCGGTCGCTAACGAGACCCGGTACACGCTTCTGACTGAAGAAGCTGAATTCAGAACGTTGTCGAATAACTCATAATTTGCAGCCTTTTTACGTCTAAACGTGAGGCTCATCTCGCTGTATTTTCACGCTTTATCTGCGCTGACAGCGCTAGTGTCTGACATCGAGAGTGGAAATAAGTTTGCCACCGGGACTGGTTCAATGTGCCGCATCGCGAGGAAGCCCCAGCGGTCGGTGCCACGTTGCCAAACTGCCGGAAATTGTCAGTTTGGTGACCACCAGGGGCAGGTTATTGCTGGCGAAATCTCGTTTTTGATGTGAACTGTGTTGAAATCACAATGTGATGGATGGCACACTATTTGCAGCCGTGTCCTATTAAGCAGTGCGTACTGCGTATTGCGATAGGGGTTCCACAGAGGATCTGTTGCATCTGAACACTGCGATTAGTCGTAGTGGGGCGTGTAACAGGGGTGGAAAAAAGGGGGGCACGTTATGACGTGTCAGGGGTCAAGACTCGGTATCCATGGGGATGTCGCTGTTCCCTCCGCCGTATCGGCGGACTCTGTCTGCGTGTCGCGTGGCCGTCGAATGGCGGCCGGGGGCGCGCAGTTCCTACCTGGTAGTCGATGTGAATCGCCAAGCCGTTCCGGCGCTGGCGCATGGGGCGAACTGCCCTTGCGCGTGGCAGACGGATAGCCGAAGGCGGTTCCGAGACGAGCATCTGCATCACGGGACGCTCGTTTTATGTGGATTTGCTGCGTGTCGCGAGTGGTATGCGAAACGCATGGAAGCCAGGCATCAAGCATTCGTCGTACCCGCACGAACTCGCAATACAAGGCATTGCCAGCAGTAAGCACGTCGACCAGCCGCTTGGCGCCGACGACACCTCACCGCACCGGTGACTGTCGCCGCCGTTCCCGGCGCTTACCGAACTCCTGTTTGGGCTACCGCATGAATATCGTCACTACCCGCACCCCGGCCAGCCAGTCGTCCGCTCGTCGCGACTCCCATGCTGGATCCCGCTTCGCTCGAACCGGGGCGCGTGTATTGCTTTCCGCCGTGATGGCGCTGGCGGCCTTGCCGGCCATGGCGCAGTTCGCCAATCCCTTGCGCAACACCGCGACGATCACGCCGCCGACGAACGTGACCAACGTCGACACGGCCTGTACCGCGAACGGCGGCACCTTCAATGCCACCACCGGCGCCTGCTCGGCGACCGACTCGAACGCGCTGGCCGCGGTGTCGGATTTGGCGGTCACCAAGACGGTGTCGAATCCGACGCCGACGGTGGGCACCAACATCACCTTCACCGTGACCGTCGCCAACGCCGGCCCGTCCGCGGCGGTCGGCACCAACGTGACCGACCAACTGCCGGCCGGTTACACCTTCGTCTCGGCCACGCCGAGCGTGGGCACCTACAACGCCGGCACCGGCGTGTGGGCGGTGGGCACCCTGGCCTCGGGCGCGAACGCGACCTTGCAGATCGTCGCCACCGTACTGCCGACCGGTCCTTACGCGAACACCGCGACCGCGACCTCCAGCTCGACCGACCCGACCCCGGGCAACAACACCGCGACCAGCACCCCGGTGCCGGTGGCCTCGGCCGACCTGGCCGTGACCAAGACCGCTTCGAGCGCGACCCCGACCGTCGGCACCAACATCACCTTCACCGTGACCGTCAGCAACAACGGTCCGTCGGCCGCGGCCGGCGTCAACGTCAACGATCAGCTGCCGGCGGGTTACACCTTCGTCTCGGCCACGCCGAGCGTCGGTACTTACAACGCCGGCACGGGTGTGTGGGCGGTCGGCGCGTTGGCCTCGGGCGCGAACGCGACCCTGCAGATCGTCGCGACCGTGTTGCCGAACGGCCCGTACGCGAACACCGCGACGGCCACGTCGACGACGAATGATCCGACCCCGGGCAACAACACCGCGACCAATACCCCGGTGCCGGTGGCGTCGGCCGACTTGGCCGTGACCAAGACTGCGTCGAGCGCGACGCCGATCATCGGCAGCAATGTCACCTTCACCGTGACTGTCAGCAATAACGGTCCGTCGGCCGCGGCCGGTGTCAACGTCAACGACCAGCTGCCGGCCGGTTACACCTTCGTTTCGGCCACGCCGAGCGTGGGTACCTACAACGCCGGCACGGGTGTGTGGGCGGTCGGCGCTCTGGCTTCGGGCGCTAACGCGACCCTGCAGATCGTCGCCACCGTGCTGCCGACCGGCCCGTACGCGAACACCGCGACGGCCACGTCGACCACCAACGATCCGACCCCGGGCAACAACACCGCGACCAATACGCCGGTGCCGGTGGCGTCGGCCGACCTGGCCGTGACCAAGACCGCGTCGAGCGCGACCCCGACCGTCGGCACCAACATCACCTTCACCGTGACCGTCAGCAACAACGGTCCCTCGGCCGCGGCCGGCGTCAACGTCAACGATCAGCTGCCGGCGGGTTACACCTTCGTCTCGGCGACGCCGAGCGTGGGCACCTACAACGCCGGCACCGGTGTGTGGGCCGTGGGCGGCTTGGCTTCCGGCGCGAACGCGACTCTGCAAATTGTCGCGACCGTGCTGCCGAACGGTCCGTATGCGAACACCGCGACGGCCACGTCGACCACCAACGATCCGACCCCGGGCAACAACACCTCGACCAGCACCCCGGTGCCGGTGGATTCGGCCGACCTGGCCGTTACCAAGACCGCGTCGAGCGCGACCCCGACCGTCGGCACCAACGTCACCTTCACCGTGACCGTCAGCAATAACGGTCCGTCGGCCGCGGCCGGCGTCAACGTCAACGATCAGCTGCCGGCGGGTTACACCTTCGTCTCGGCGACGCCGAGCGTGGGCACCTACAACGCCGGCACCGGTGTGTGGGCCGTGGGCGGCTTGGCTTCCGGCGCGAACGCGACTCTGCAAATTGTCGCGACCGTGCTGCCGAACGGTCCGTATGCGAACACCGCGACGGCCACGTCGACCACCAACGATCCGACCCCGGGCAACAACACCTCGACCAGCACCCCGGTGCCGGTGGATTCGGCCGACCTGGCCGTTACCAAGACCGCGTCGAGCGCGACCCCGACCGTCGGCACCAACGTCACCTTCACCGTGACCGTCAGCAATAACGGTCCGTCGGCCGCGGCGGGCGTCAACGTCAACGACCAGCTGCCGGCGGGTTACACCTTCGTCTCGGCCACGCCGAGCGTGGGCACCTACGATGCCGGCACCGGCGTGTGGGCCGTCGGTGCGCTCGCGGCGGGCGCAAACGCGACCCTGGATATCGTCGCGACCGTGTTGCCGAACGGTCCGTACGCGAACACCGCGACGGCGACTTCGACCACCAACGATCCGACCCCGGGCAACAACACTGCGACCAATACGCCGGTGCCGGTGGATTCGGCTGACCTGGCCGTTATCAAGACCGCGTCGAGCGCGACCCCGACCGTCGGCACCAACATCACCTTCACCGTGACCGTCAGCAACAACGGTCCGTCGGCCGCGGCTGGCGTCAACGTCAACGACCAGCTGCCGGCGGGTTACACCTTCGTCTCGGCGACGCCGAGCGTGGGCACCTACAACGCCGGCACCGGTGTGTGGGCGGTCGGTGCCTTGGCTTCGGGCGCGAACGCGACTCTGGATATCGTCGCGACCGTGTTGCCGAACGGCCCGTACGCGAACACCGCGACGGCCACGTCGACGACGAGCGATCCGACCCCGGGCAACAACACCTCGACCAGCACCCCGGTGCCGGTGGATTCGGCCGACCTGGCCGTGATCAAGACCGCGTCGAGCGCGACGCCGACCGTCGGGACCAACATCACCTTCACCGTGACCGTCAGCAACAACGGTCCGTCGGCCGCGGCCGGCGTCAACGTCAACGACCAGCTGCCGGCGGGTTACACCTTCGTTTCGGCCACGCCGAGCGTGGGCACCTACGATGCCGGCACCGGCGTGTGGGCCGTCGGTGCGCTCGCGGCGGGCGCGAACGCGACCCTGGATATCGTCGCGACCGTGCTGCCGAACGGTCCGTACGCGAACACCGCGACGGCCACGTCGACCACCAACGATCCGACCCCGGGCAACAACACCTCGACCAGCACCCCGGTGCCGGTGGATTCGGCCGACCTGGCCGTGATCAAGACCGCGTCGAGCGCGACGCCGACCGTCGGGACCAACATCACCTTCACCGTGACCGTCAGCAATAACGGTCCGTCGGCCGCGGCTGGCGTCAACGTCAACGATCAGCTGCCGGCGGGTTACACCTTCGTCTCGGCCACGCCGAGCGTGGGCACCTACGATGCCGGTACCGGTGTGTGGGCGGTTGGTGCGCTCGCGGTGGGCGCCAACGCGACTCTGGATATCGTCGCGACCGTGTTGCCGAACGGCCCGTACGCGAACACCGCGACGGCCACCTCGACGACGAGCGATCCGACCCCGGGCAACAACACCTCGACCAGCACCCCGGTTCCGGTGGATTCGGCCGATCTGGCCGTGACCAAGACCGTGTCGAACCCGAATCCGCCGATCGGCTCGACCATCACCTTCACCATCACCGTGGCCAACGCCGGTCCGTCGGTCGCGGCCGACGTGGTCGTCAACGACGCGCTGCCCAGCGGCTACACCTTCGTCTCGGCCACGCCGAGCGCGGGCACCTACGACGCCGGCACCGGCGTGTGGACCGTCGGCGCGCTCGCGGTCGGCGCCAGCCAGACTTTGAGCGTCAGCGCGGTCGTGCTCGAGACCGGCAGCTACGCCAATACCGCCACCGGCACCTCGACCACCGGCGATCCGACCCCGGGCAACAACACCTCGACCTCGACGCCGACCCCGGTCGCCAACCCGAGCCTGTCGCTGGTCAAGGCCGCGCCGAGCAACGCCGACAACGACGGCAGCGGCAGCGTGACCCTGGGCGATGTGCTGACCTACACCGTCACCGCGACCAACACCGGCAACGTCACCCTCACCAACGTGGTGGTCAGCGACGCCCAGCTGACTCCGGCCAGCCAGACCTGCGCGACCGTCCCGGTCGGCGGCACCTGCGTGCTGACCGGTACCCACACCGTCACCCTGGCCGAGGTCACCGCGGGCGAGATCGTCAACAACGCCAGCGTGGTCTCGACCGAAGTCACCACTCCGGTGCCGGCGACCCGCACCACCCCGACCGCCCGTCGCCCGATCGTCGCGATCGACGACAGCGGCGCGGTGACCAGCGGCGCCAGCGGCGGCACCGCCGTGCCCAACGTGCTGGTCAACGACACCTTGAACGGCCAGCCGGCGACCACCGCGACGGTGACGATCAGCCAGGTCTCCACCAGCAACCCGAACGTGACCATCGATCCGGCCACCGGCGCGGTCAACGTCGCCGCCGGCACCGCGGCGGGCAACTACACCCTGCGTTACCGGATCTGCGAGACCGCCGATCCGACCAATTGCACCGAAGCCGACGTCGACGTGCAGGTGGGCGCCGCCGCGATCCTGGCGGTGGACGACACCGGCACGCCGGTCAACGGCAGCACCGGCGGCACCGCGGTGCCGGACGTGCGCGCCAACGATCTGCTCAACGGCGCTCCGGTCGTCGCGGCCGATGTGGTGCTGACTCAGGTCTCGACCACCAACCCGGGCATCACCCTCAACACCACCACCGGCGCGGTGACGGTCGCCCCGGGCACCCCGGCGGGCACGTACACGCTGGTGTACCGCCTGTGCGAACTGCTCAACCCGACCAACTGCGACGACGCCACCGTGACGGTGACGGTCGATGCGGCGCCGATCGTGGCGGTGGACGACACCGGTACGCCGGTCAACGGCCGCACCGGCGGCACCGCGGTGCCGGACGTGCGGGTCAACGACACGCTCAACGGCAACCCGGTCGTCGCGGCCGACGTCACTCTGAGCCAGGTCTCGACCACTAACCCGGGCGTCACCCTCAACACGACCACCGGCGCGGTCGATGTCGCGCCGAACACCCCGGCGGGTACGTACACGCTGGTGTACCGCCTGTGCGAAGTGCTGAACCCGACCAACTGCGATGACGCCACTGTCACCGTGACGGTCGACGCGGCGGCGATCGTGGCGAACAACGACACCGGCACGCCGGTCAACGGCAGCACCGGCGGCACCGCGGTGCCGAACGTGCTGGTCAACGACACGCTTGACGGCAATCCGGTTACCCCGGCCGACGTGGTGCTGACCCAGGTCTCGACCACCAACCCGGGCGTCACCCTGGACCCGGCCACCGGCGCGGTGAATGTCGCTCCGGGCACCCCGGCCGGCACCTACACGCTGACCTATCAGATCTGCGAACTGCTCAACCCGACCAACTGCGACGACGCCACCGTGACGGTGACCGTCGACGCCGCGCCGATCGTGGCGGTGGACGACACCGGTACGCCGGTCAACGGTCGCACCGGCGGTATCGCGGTGCCGGATGTGCGCGTCAACGACACGCTCAATGGCAACCCGGTCGTTGCGGCCGACGTCACCCTGAGCCAAGTCTCGACCACCAACCCGGGTGTCACCCTCAACACCACCACCGGTGCGGTCGATGTCGCGCCGAACACCCCGGCAGGTACGTACACGCTGGTGTACCGCCTGTGCGAAGTGCTGAACCCGAGCAACTGCGACGACGCCACTGTCACCGTGACGGTCGACGCGGCGGCGATCGTGGCGAACAACGACACCGGCACGCCGGTCAACGGCAGCACCGGCGGTACCGCGGTGCCGAACGTGCTGGTCAACGACACGCTTGACGGCAATCCGGTTACCCCGGCCGACGTGGTGCTGACCCAGGTCTCGACCACCAACCCGGGTGTCACTCTCGACACCGCTACCGGTGCCGTGAACGTCGCTCCGGGCACCCCGGCCGGCACCTACACGCTGACCTATCAGATCTGCGAACTGCTCAACCCGACCAACTGCGACGACGCCACCGTGACGGTGACCGTCGATGCGGCACCGATCGTGGCGGTGGACGACACCGGTACGCCGGTCAACGGTCGCACCGGCGGTACCGCGGTGCCGGACGTGCGGGTCAACGACACGCTCAACGGCAACCCGGTCGTCGCGGCCGACGTCACCCTGAGCCAGGTCTCGACCACCAACCCGGGCGTCACCCTCAACACGACCACCGGCGCGGTCGATGTCGCGCCGAACACCCCGGCGGGTACGTACACGCTGGTGTACCGCCTGTGCGAAGTGCTGAACCCGACTAACTGCGACGACGCCACTGTCACCGTGACGGTCGACGCGGCGGCGATCGTGGCGAACAACGACACCGGCACGCCGGTCAACGGCAGCACCGGCGGTACCGCGGTGCCGAACGTGTTGGTCAACGACACGCTCGACGGCAACCCGGTCACCCCGGCCGACGTGACGCTGACCCAGGTCTCGACCACCAACCCGGGCGTCACTCTCACCACCACCACCGGCGCGGTGAATGTCGCTCCGGGCACCCCGGCCGGCACGTACACGCTGACCTATCAGATCTGCGAACTGCTCAACCCGACCAACTGCGACGACGCCACCGTGACGGTGACCGTCGACGCCGCGCCGATCGTGGCGGTGGACGACACCGGTACGCCGGTCAACGGTCGCACCGGCGGTACCGCGGTGCCGGATGTGCGGGTCAACGACACGCTCAATGGCAACCCGGTCGTCGCGGCTGACGTCACCCTGAGCCAGGTCTCGACCACCAACCCGGGCGTCACCCTCAACACGACCACCGGCGCGGTGACTGTCGCTGCCGGCACCCCGGCGGGTACGTACACGCTGGTGTACCGCCTGTGCGAAGTGCTGAACCCGACCAACTGCGACGACGCCACTGTCACCGTGACGGTCGACGCGGCGGCGATCGTGGCGAATAACGACACCGGCACGCCGGTCAACGGCAGCACCGGCGGTACCGCGGTGCCGAACGTGCTGGTCAACGACACGCTCGACGGCAATCCGGTCACCCCGGCCGATGTGGTGCTGACTCAGGTCTCGACCACCAACCCGGGCGTCACTCTCAACACGACCACCGGCGCGGTGACGGTCGCTCCGGGCACTCCGGCCGGCACCTACACGCTGACCTATCAGATCTGCGAACTGCTCAACCCGACCAACTGCGACGACGCCACCGTGACGGTGACCGTCGACGCCGCGCCGATCGTGGCGGTGGACGACACCGGCACGCCGGTCAACGGCAGCACCGGCGGCATCGCGGTGACCGACGTGCGCGGCAACGACACCCTCAACGGTGTGGTCGTCACCCCGGCCGATGTCACCCTGAGCCAGGTCTCCTCGACCAACCCGGGCATCACCCTCGACACCGGCACCGGCGCGGTCAACGTCGCCGCGGGCACCCCGGCGGGCACCTACACGCTGGTGTACCGCCTGTGCGAAGTGCTCAACCCGAGCAACTGCGACGACGCCACCGTGACCGTTACGGTCGACGCGGCGCCGATCGTGGCCAACGACGACACCGGCGCTCCGGTCAACGGCCGCACCGGCGGCACCGCGGTGGCGGACGTGCGTGGCAACGACACCCTCAACGGCAACCCGGTCGCTGCGGCCGACGTCACCCTGAGCCAGGTCTCGACCACCAACCCGGGCGTCACCCTCAACACCACCACCGGTGCGGTCGATGTCGCGCCGAACACCCCGGCGGGCACGTACACCCTGGTGTACCGCCTGTGCGAAGTGCTCAACCCGAGCAACTGCGACGACGCCACCGTGACCGTCACGGTCAACGCCGCGCCGATCGTGGCGACCAACGACACCGGCGCGCCGGTGGACGGTCGCAGCGGCGGTGTGGCGGTGCCCAACGTACTGGTCAACGACACCCTCGACGGCAACCCGGTCACTCCGGCCGACGTGGCCCTGACCCAGGTCTCGACCAGCAACCCGGGCATCACCCTGGACCCGGCCACCGGCGCGGTGAATGTCGCGCCCGGCACGCCGGCCGGCAGCTACACGCTGACCTACCAGATCTGCGAAGTGCTCAACCCGAGTAACTGCTCGACCGCCACCGTCAGCGTCACCGTCGATGCCACCGTGATCGATGCGGTGGACGACGTGGTCGCGACCCCGGTCAACGGCAACACCGGCGGCACCAACGTGATCAACGTGCTCGCCAACGACACCCTCGGCGGCAGCGCGGTGAATCCGGTCGACGTCACTGTCACCCCGGTCAGCAGCGGTCCGCTGACGGTCAAGGCCGATGGCGGCGTGGATGTCGCACCGGGCACCCCGGCCGGCACCTACACCGTCACCTACCAGCTGTGCGAGGTGTTGAATCCGAGCAACTGCGACACCGCCACGGTCACCATCACCGTCAGCGCGCCGGCCATCACCGCCACCGACGATCCGGCCGGCGGCACCGGCGTGACCCCGCAGAACACTCCGGTGACGACCAACGTGATCGCCAACGACACGCTCAACGGCGCGCCGATCGATCCGACCCTGGTCACGATCACGGTCAGCACCGACCCGAGCAACGGCACCGTGGTGGTCAACACCGACGGCACCATCACCTACACGCCGCGCGCCAACTTCAGCGGCACCGACAGCTACGTCTACACGATCTGCGAGAAGCTCAATCCGACCAACTGCGCGACCGCCACGGTCACCGTCACGGTGCAGCCGAACACGGTCACCGCGACGCCGGATACCGCCCAGACCAACCAGCAGACGCCGGTGACGATCAACGTGATCGGCAACGACACGGTGACCGGCGCGCCGCTGGATCCGGGCTCGCTGACCATCGCCAACCCGCCGGCCAACGGCACCGTCACCTGCGCGGCCGGTTCGTGCACCTACACGCCGAACCAGTTCTTCGCCGGCACCGACACGTTCACCTACCGCGTCTGCGACACCTCGTCGCCGACCCCGGTGTGTGCGACCGCTTCGGTGACGATCACGGTGCTCGCCAACGCCCCGGTGCTGCGTCTGGTCAAGACCTCGGCGACCCGCGAGGTCAAGATCGGCGATCTGGTCCGCTACACCGTGCAGATCGAAAACGTCGGCGATTCGCCCGCGGTCAACGCGACCCTGGTCGACATCCCGCCGGCCGGCTTCACCTTCGTCGACAACTCGCTGACGGTGGACGACGACAACAAGAACGGCGTGGTCGCCAGCGCCAACCCGCTGCGCATCACCGGCATCGATGTCGGCATCGGCGGCAAGGCCACGGTCAGCTACTTCCTGCGCGTCGGCGCCGGCGTCGGCAAGGGCGTGCACAAGAACCAGGTCGCCGGTTACGACAACGGCGGTACCAAGATCAGTAACGATGCGACCGCCGAAGTGGTGATGGCGGGCGATCCGCTGCTCGAGGACAGCCTGATCGTGGGCAGCGTGTTCGACGACCGCGACAGCGACGGTTGGCAGGACCCGGCCAAGGCCACCGGCATCAAGGTGCAGGGCGGCTTCGCTCCGGGTGCCTACGTCGCCGGTTCGACCACGGTCGACCGCGGCCAAGGCCCGGTCGCCGAGCCCGACGCCAGCGCGCCGCTGCTGCACGGCATCGCGCTGGGCCGGATCGACGGCCGCAGCTCCGACGCGGTCTCGCCCGAGCAGCATCAAGTGGTCGTGCGCCAGACGCTCAGCGCGCTGGAGTTCGCCGACGACTTCGTGCTGACCACCGACGAAGGCACCACGGTGCGGATGGACGCGGCCGGCAAGACCACGGTCGAGCGCAGCCGCGGCGACGCCGCCAAGGGCCTGACCGCGCAGGATCTGCAGGTCAGCCGTCAGGTCAGCCAGGGCGCGAGCGGTTACGTCGTGGCGTACACGATCCGCAACAACGGGGTCGAGGAACGCGGCATCCCGGGCGTGCGCATCGCATCGGTCGAAGGCTTGATCATGGAAACCGACGCCTACGGCCGTTATCACCTGGAAGGCATCGAAGGCGGCAACTCGGCGCGGGGACGCAACTTCATCCTCAAGGTCGACGCGGCCACCTTGCCGCCGGGCACGGTGTTCACCACCGAAAACCCGCGCGTGCGCCGCATCACCCAGGGCGTGCCGACCCGCTTCGACTTCGGCGTCAAGCTGCCGCCGGGCGAAATCGGCAGCAGCAAGTCGAACACCGACGTCGAACTGGGCGAGGTGTTCTTCGAAGCCGGCAGCGCCAAGGTCAAGACCGACTACACGCCGATGTTCGAAGACATCGCCGGCAAGCTGCGCGACGCCGGCGGCGGCAGCGTTACCGTCACCGCGCAGGCCGAGGAGGAGGCGCTCGCCTTCGCCCGCGCCCGCGCCGTGCAGACCGAACTGATGCGTCAGCTCGAGTCCGATCCGGACTTGGCGCGCAAGGTGCAGGTCGACGTGGTCGCCGGTGTCGATGCGAGCCAGGCGCTGGTCAGCCTGGATCCGGCGATCCGCCTGGGCGAGGTGCTGTTCGACACCGACCAGGCCACGATCAAGCCGCAGTACAAGCCACTGATCAGCGAAATCGCCAAGGCGCTCAATCAACAGGGCAGCGGGGCGGTCGGCGTGATCGGTCGCGCCGACAAACGCGGCGCGGCCGCCTACAACGTGCAACTGGGTCTACGCCGTGCCAAGGCCGTGTTCGAAGCGATCTCGGCCGAACTCAAGCCCGAGGTGAGGCAGAACGTGCGAGTTGACATCACTGACGACACCCAGGCGCCAGTCGGCGTGGGCAACCGCTGAGGACATGACCATGAAGATGAAGATGAAGCTTCTGGACATGACCCTGATCGGCCTGCTCTCGGCCGGTGCAGCCACGCCCGCGTACGCGCAGAAAGCCGGCGCCAACAACCCGACGCAGAACGCGCCGGCCCGCGACACGGGCCTGCGCACCACGCCGGTTCCGGTGGACCTGAGCTCGCTCGATAAACCGCAGCCGCAGACGCAAGCGCTGGAACCGGTGCCGCGCGCGAAGTGCGAAGGCACCGAATGCCGCAGCGACGAAGGCCTGCTGTTTCGCGTGCGAACGCGCGGCGAAGACAAGCCGGTGGCCGAGGGCGACGACGCCAACGCGCTGCAGGCCAATCGCCGCGTCGACGTGGTGCGCGAAAACCTGACCCCGGGCGCGGCCAAGATCGCCGGCAAGTTCCAGATCGACCTGCCCAACGGCGGCGTGATCTGGGCCACCGAAGATCCCACCCTCGGCCCGCCGGTGCTCAACGTCCAGGCCGGTTCGATCGCGCCGTTCGAGAACGGCCGCATCACCAAGCCGCTGCGTTTCCACGGTTACACCAACTACGCGTCGTTCATCGACAAGTTGCAGGTCACCGTCTACCGCGGCAGCGACACCGACCTGGTCACGCCGCTGGCCACCATCGACCTGCCGGTCGACAACGTGTCCGAGCAGGAGTGGGACGGCGTCCTGCCGTCCAACATCAACCTGCTGGCCGGCGACGAACTGATCTACATCGCCCGCGCCTACGGCAAGGACGGTGCGTTCGACGAAATCAATCCGCAGCGCATCCAGCTGGTCAAGCCGGAGGAATACGAACGCGGCGTGCAGATCCAGCGCGAGGAAGTGCAGCGCACGCTCGGTCAGGCGATCGACGATCGCGGCGCGCAGGACGTGGCGATCACCAGCTCGATCTACGGCACCAACGCGATCCGCATCCAGAACATCCCGGTGTACGGCTCGCGCGTGCGCATCTACGGCCGCGACATCCCGCGCGATGCGCAGCTGACCATCAACGACCAGACCTTCCCGATCGACCTGGAACGCAAGTTCGCCGCCGAGTTCCTCGAACCGGTCGGCCAACACACCTACGCGGTCAAGATCAAGAACCGCGGCGGCGGCGAGCTGGAGAAGAACCTCGACGTCAACGTGACCGGCAAGTACAGCTTCCTGGTCGCGCTGGCCGACGTGACCCTGTCGGAGAACAACGTCAGCGGCAACATCGAACCGCTGGCCGCCGGCGACAACGGCCGCTACGACGACAGCTTCATCAGCGAAGGCCGCCTGGCGTTTTATTTGAAGGGGAAAGTGCAGGGCAAGTATTTGATCACCGCCCAGGCCGACACCCACGAAAACGAAATCAAGCGGCTGTTCAACGGCTTCTTCGACGCCCAGGCGCAGGACATCTTCCGCCGCCTCGATCCGAACCTGTATTACCCGGTGTACGGCGACGATTCCAACACCTACCGCGACGTCGACACCCAGGGCAAGCTGTACCTGCGCGTGGACTGGGACCAGAACCAGGCGCTGTGGGGCAACTTCAACACCGGCATGACCGGCACCGAGTACGCCCAGTACAACCGCTCGCTGTACGGCGCGGCGTTGAACTGGCGCAGCCGCAACACCACCGTGCTCGGCGATCCCAAGAGCGAACTCAAGCTGTTCGGCTCCGAAGCGCAGAGCGCGTTGGGCCACACCGAATTCCTCGGCACCGGCAACAGCCTGTACATGCTGCGCCACACCGACATCCTGCCGGGTTCGGAAAAAGTCACGGTCGAGATCCGCGACGTCAGCACCGGCCGGGTCGAATCGCGCGTCGATTTGAAGCGCGGCGCCGATTACGAAATCAACGACATGCAGGGCCGCATCCTGCTCAGCCGCCCGTTGTCGCAGATCACCCGCGAGAACGTGCGCACCCTGACCCGCGACACCCCGCTGGACGGCTATACCCAGCGCCTGCTGGTCGATTACGAATACGTCCCGGCCGGTTTCCAGGTCGACGACGTCAGCGCCGGTTTCCGCGGCAAGCAATGGTTCGGCGATCACTTCGCCGTCGGCGGCACCTACGTCGACGAAAACCGCAGCGGCGACGACTACAGCCTCAAGGGCGTCGACCTGACCCTGCAGGCCGGCCGCGGCACCTACCTGAAACTGGAAAAGACCCGCACCGAATCGACCGCCGCGCCGATCTGGTACTCGACCAACGGCGGCGTCGACTTCACCCGCATCAACGCGATCACCGGCGCCCGTCGCGGCGACGCCGACAAGGTCGAAGCGCGCGCCAACTTCAAGGAACTGGGCTGGACCCAGCTCGACTGGAGCGTGGGCGCGTGGTGGCGCGACATCGATCAGGGCTTCTCGATCTCGCGTTACGACAACGGCGAAGCGGTGCAGGAATACGGCGCCGAGTTCCTGGGTTACTTCACCGAGAACTTCAGCCTGTTCGGCCGCCACACCCGTCGCGAACGCGGCGACGAAGCGCTCGAACAGAGCCAGCTGACCGCCGACTGGCGCATCACCAACGACGACCAGCTCGGCGCCGAACTGCGCCGCGTGCGCGAGGAACGCAGCGCCGCCTCGCTGAGCCCGGACATCGACGCGATGCTGTTCGCGCTGAGCTACCGTCACCGTATCGGCTCGACCCTCGAGCTGTACGCGACCGGCCAGTACACGCTCGACGACGACGGCGGCAAGTACGACCGCAACGACCTGCTGACCGTGGGCGCGCGCTACCTGTTCGGCGACCGCTCCAGCGTCGGCGCCGAAGTCAGCAGCGGCAGCCGCGGCGAAGCCGGCAAGGTCGACGCCGAGTACCGCCTCAGCACCGATCACACCTTGTACGGCGCCTACACCTTCAGCAGCGACAGCACGGAACGCGATCCGCTGTTCGACAGCGCCTTGCAGACCGGCTGGACCATCGGCCAACGCTGGCGCCTGAACAACCAGACCAACCTGTACAACGAAAGCCAGTTCCTCAAGGACCCGCGCGATTCCAGCGAAGGGATCATGCACACCTTCGGCATGGACTTTTATCCGGCCGAAGGCTGGAACCTGGGCTTCGCGGTGATGGACGGCGACCTGGAAGCCGCGACCGGCCACGTCGACCGCCGCGCCTACAGCCTCAGCGGCGGCCGCGTCGATCCCAACACCGACTGGTCGAGCAAGATCGAATATCGCAAGGACAGCGGCGCCGAGCGTCGAGAAGCCTGGGTCACCAGCAACCGCTTGTTCTACAAGGTCAACGAAGACTGGCGCATCGCCGCGCGTTTCCTGTACTCCGACATCAAGGACGAAATCGACGTCAGCCGCGGCGCCAAGACCGTCGAAGGCAACCTCGGCTTCGCCTACCGCCCGCACGACAGCTCGCGCTGGGCCGCGTTCGGCAAGTACGTGTACCTCTACGACCTGGCCACCATCGGCCAGGACGGCGGCAACCAGTACGACCAGCGCTCGCAGGTGCTGTCGTTCGAAGGCATCTACCGCATCGACGACAAATGGGAACTGGGCGGCAAGGCCGCGAGCCGTTGGGGCGACTACCGCATGGGCCGCGGCACCGGCCTGTGGCTGGACAGCCGCGCCGACTTCCTCGCCGGCCAAGTGCGCTACCACCTGATCGCCAAATGGGACGCCCTGGCCGAATACCGCTGGCTGGCGGTCAAGGACGGCGGCGACAAGCGCGGCTGGCTGATCGGCGTGGACCGTCAGATCGGCGACAACTTCAAGGTCGGCGTGGGCTACAACTTCACCGACTTCAGCGACGACCTGACCGACCTGGAATACGACAACAAGGGCTGGTTCTTGAACCTGGCGGGTTACTACTGACCGCCGGCTGCAACCAAGCCGTATCCCAAAAGGGCGCCCGCAACGGCGCCCTTTTTTGTGAGTCTCCGATCGCCGAATAGCTTCGTCAGCCCCCTGTAGGAGCGGCGCAAGCCGCGACCGCGACCTCTAAACCACGTCGCCACTCCGGGCAGTTCAGCGCCAGCAACCGACAGACATCGCTGTCAGCCGCCGGCCGACCCGCGTTTGCACAGGAGGTGCATTCTGCCGCCCGTTTCTCCCGACCAAGACGCGTCTCAGTGCCTGGTGTCGAGCCGCGAAACTTTGTGTTGCAACGCTTCAGTGTCTGCAGTCGCCCAGCCTCGACTGGCACAAGCCGAAAGGACCGTTTTTGATGCATTGAGGATGGCATGCAGAAAGGTCAGTGACTCGACCTCTAGATTGAAAGCGGTGGTTTCAGTAGCGACATCATCGCGTCCGCGACTGATCTTAAAGAGACCGCCCACAATGACTATCCGTAGCGCATAGGGGCCATCCATAAAGTACAGCTCGGTTTCGCCTTCACCGGCAGCCATGAGCTTTGTCGTTGCATCGAGCCACCAGCCGAGAATGACCACTACGAAGTCATTCCAATCCCGGTGGGGGAATTGGAACGTGCCAAACTCGAAGAACACGATGCCGGTTACGTTGCGTGAGAAGCGAAGCGATGCCTCGTCCACTGTGACGCCGATGAACATTTGTCGCTCTCTCGTACGGGGTTTTGTCACAGAGCTTGTACTTGCCGCCTGATTGCCATCGCCCGATGGTAACGGGCCGCAGCGACGACGTGCACTCAACGCCAGCAATAGCGTCTCTTCGATGCGTGGCGAGGGCAGTTGACACATCCATGCCTCAGTAGCAATCTTTGCCTCGGAGCCTAGAAACTCCTTACAGAGCGGTTCCCACCTCCGAAATACCGGTGGGTTTTTTGTGCCTGATTTTCGGGCGCAAACTCGGCGCGTTCCCGCGTCGGGAGGGCGGCTAATACAACACCCGCAAGGGGAATACGCCCGCCGTCTCTGTACGGTTTCTAGCCTCCCGACATCCCGCCTGCGACTTCGCGCAGCGCGGGCCACCGGTCCATGGAGAGGAGTGCGCCTATGCCCCGCAAGACCCCGTCCGCCCCGCGTGCGGACAGCGTTGTGCTACCCGTCGATGCCTACCTTGAACTGCAAGCGTTCCACGACGAATTGGTTGGCATCGCCCACACCATCGATCCGACGACCGAACCGGCCCCGGCCGTCCGCAAACCTGAGCAGTCCCGCCGCCGCGCCCTGGCCAACGTCTTCCGGCTATGGGCCGAGCAAATGGATCGCAGCCTCAAGACGATCCGGTCGGCGTAGCGCCGCCGCGACCCGGCCGTCGTCTCTACGAGGCGGCCGCACTGAGCGAGCGACCAATTTCCGGACCATGCTTGAAGCCCGGCTATAGCGAGGCGCGGGTTCAGTGAGGTCGCGCTCTGCCTAAAGTTTGCTCGATTTCGAAGGGTGGGTCGGAAAGTCTGCTTCGGCTTGATGCTTAGATATCAGTCTTAGTCGCCAGTCCATCCTTTACGCGCCATCCGAGATATCCGCAGTCCTCGGAGATGTAATTGCAGAAATTAATGGCTTCGACATCCAGGTCAATCGATTCAACCGATACTATGATTTCGCTCTCAACTACTATCCGCGCGCAATTAAATGCAGCGTGGCAGTTGGGGTAGTTCCAAAAATCCAGCAGGGAATAGGATTCCATGCTTCTCGGAGTGTTTATTGTTATATATCCATTTTCGCGCAGATTGGCGTAATCGCATGGTAAGAAATCTCCGGCCCCGTAATCTATGAGATGTCTTTTTTCGCATATCTTCGTTTGCATGTCGGTTGATTCATTTGCTTTCGAAACGCTGCCGCATTTGAAGCAGGTCAGCTGTCCGACAAAATAATCAAATGTGTAAGTCATGGTTGGCTGTATAAAAATAAATAAGAAAACAGCTGGGTTAGGGACGAATGCGTTTTCGTTGATCTCGCATCCGGCGACTTCCGACGATGGCTCACGCTGAACTGAAAAGTCTACCCTGGTCCAATTCAGACCCCAATTCGGCCAAAGTCTTCAGCCTCTAGACGATCCACTCGGCCTAGCGCCGCCGCGCCTCGGCCGTCGTCGACCGCGACGGCGGCCGCACCGAGCAAACGACCGCACGCAAGGCGCCAACGCCCGCGCGTGGGCGATTTTTGCCACGGCTTGGACGAAATCATGTCCTGCGCGTAGCGACGCCGGCGGCGGGAGCCTTTCATCGCCCAAGGCCCCGCAGTTGAAGGCTTGCGCTCAGCCCCCGAAGGGCCAAGCGTCGAGCGCGCAACTGCGATCGCAAGGCTCGGAGCCTTGCGACCGCAGCAATCAGAGTGAACCGCAACGCAAAAAGCCCGATGCGCGAGCCTTGGAGGCTTGTACTCGCAAAGCTATTTGCCTTGCGGCCGAGCCTGGAGCCTTGCACGCGCAGCGCCGGGCTCGGCCCGCGGAGTCGCGAACCCGGCGCACGACGCTTTTTGCCTTGCCATCGCAAGCGTCGGAGCCTTGCGACCGGACCGGCGAGCTTGCGCGCAAGGCTCGAAGGCTTGCGATTGGGATTAGACGCTCCGCGCACAAAGGAGCAAGGCTCTTGGAGCCCTTACGAGACCTCAGTGTCTGTATGACGTTCTCGGCGGAGGGCGCAGACAAGGCTAGATACTAGGCGAGGCGATAAATCAGCAAATGCATATAGATAGCTGAGTAGGTTCGGCGAAGATCTGAGGTCCGGTTGGGTTAGATCAGCATCGATGAGTGGAACGAAAAGTCCATTTTTATCCGTTTCGATGTTTTGCCCATATGTATAAATCACCGGATATTGAATACGGTCTGTATGTGTCCGTTAGGGCAATATATGCCCTTTGCTCGCCCATGTTGTGCAATGTCATCCGCAGTCAAAATGACGATCATCTCTTTTTTGCATCCAGGGCAGATGATTTTCATATTTCCGTTCGGATACTCAGAAAAAACTGTACGCAGGAAGTCGCTTCCCTGCTCATAAAAACAATGTTCAAATTTCACCCTAGCGTAAACGCGACGTCACTGCGTTTAAGTACCGCTGCATTGATCCGATTCAACAAATTATTGAATCTGTACTCGAAATGCTCCTTCGTTTCTTCCGGAACATCCGGCGCTGACTGAATATCAGCGACAAGCACACCAATTTGCCTGATGAATTCAGGCACTAGAGTGGAGTCAACTTCGGTCATCGTGCCCCAGCCAACACAGAGCGTTAACTTCAGAGTCATCGCTCGGGGCTTGATGAAATCCCTGTACACATACTCATTGCAAACAGGAACGTTGAATGCCCGCTCATCATCACTTTGAGGGTCATCAATTGTGGCCACGACAGACATGGAAAGCCCCGGGATCAAAAAAAAAGGTCGAAGTGCATTTTCTCTTTTATTTCTTTGGGCCGAGGCAGGCTAATAAGTGTGGGCCAATTAATGCATCGATCTCCTGATCCGTATATACGCCGCCGCCTAAAGAGAATGCGCCTGGCAGTTCCCTGACTTGAAGTAGGGTGAGATCAAGTGCTTCCATAAAATACCTGATGACCAAGAAGGCGTTAACTTTAGTTGCCTGTGTTGCTTTTATGCATTCAATCAGTGTAGATGCTGTTGCTCCTTCTCTTGCTTTTTTTTGAAGCTCCATGATTGCCGCGATATCAAGTTCCAAAATTTTAACCTTGTAGGGTAGGGGCGATGGGGCAGGGTGCACTTTCCTTCGCACCGGAAACAGGCGGAAACAGGGGTCAGAGTAGAGCGCCCCGGCTTCCACAGACAGGTAGTCAGGATACAGATTTAGTTTCGAGATAATCGCGCTCTGCTTGCAACGGCGTACGATAGCCAAGCGATGAGTGTAAGCGTGCGCGGTTGTAGAAGACCTCAACATATTCGAATACGGCTTGCTTGGCGTCCTCGCGGCTGGCGTATTTCACACCTTCCATCAATTCCAACTTGAGGGTTGCGAAGAAGCTTTCGGCGACGGCATTGTCGTAAGGCACGCGCGGGCGACTCATGCTCAGTGTGATTTTCGCCGCCTCCGCTTTTGCCCTGTATCGGGCGGCGGTGTATTGGCTCCCGCGGTCGTGATGAAGAATCAATCCAGCCGTCGGCCGACGGTGGTGCAACGCCATCTGCAACGCACGTTCCGCCAGTTCCACGCGCTGATGGGTGTCCATCGCCCAGCCCACCACGCGACGGCTATGCACATCCAGGATGATCGCCAGCATCAGCACGCCTTCCTGTGTCGAAAGGTGAGTGATGTCCCCTACCCAGATGCGATCGGGCGCACTGGCCGCGAACGGCCAGGTCACTCGCCTCGGGGCCGCCGGCGTGCGTTGCAGCGCCGCACGTGCGCGGACGAAGCGACGACGACGGCGTGTCCAAAGATCGTGCTCACGGCGGAGTCGATCCATTCGATGCCGTCCACAGGCCACCTCGCGCTGAGCCAGCACGCGCCACAGCCGGCGGCTACCGTAGGCTTCACGATGCTCGTAATGAATTGCCGCGATGATCGCCGCCAGCCGTACATCGTCTTGGGCGCGCCGGCTGGGCTCACGCGACAGCCAAGCGTGATAGCCGCTGGCGGACACGCGCAAGGCGCGGCACAGGTCGGCAAGCGAGTGATTCACTCGCTGCCCTTCGATCCAGGCGTACCGCGCTTGTTGCCGTTCGCGAAGTACGCCGTCGCTTTTTTTAGAATGATGTTCTCTTCCGTCACCCGAGCCAGCTCGCGACGCAAGCGTGTCAGCTCCAGTTGCTGCAATGAGCGCCGTCCGGGTCCCGGGAACGCATGCTCGCCCTGTGTGTGCAGCGCATCACGCCATTTGTACAGTCGATTGCGCGGAACGCCCAATTCGGCCGACAACTGCGTCGCCGGCTTGTCGCCACGCTCCAGCAGCCGAACCGCTTCGCGTTTGAACTCCGCAGTAAACCGTTGCCTTGTCATTCAACACCTCCGGGATGACCCCATTGTCGGGGGCGAATTAACCCGCGAAGTGCAATTTCCTTGAAAAGAAGCGGGCCAGGCGCCGTAACCTGTGCCGCTTCACCGCCAAGTGGAGTTGCACATGAGTTATCAGCACCTGACCCTGGAGCAACGCTACCAGATTGCCGCCTTGTATCGAGTGGGGATGTCCCAGCTCGGGATTGCGGGAACGATCGGCTGCCATCCCAGCACGGTCTGTCGTGAGTTGCGGCGTAATCGTCGCGGCAAGAGCTATGTCGGCTCCATCGCCCACGGGCACGCCAAACAACGGCGTCATGACGCCAGCGCCCGCGCGCATCTGCCTGAGTCGGTGCGCGTCGAGCTGATCGCTCGGTTGCAGGAGAAGCACAGTCCTGAGCAGATCAGCGGACGACTGGCTTTGCTCAAGGCCGGCCAGGTCAGTCATACGACGGTGTATCGCTACGCGCGGCAACTGGGCCTGCGCCATCATCTGCGTCATCCCAAACGCCGGCAGGGCTATGGCCACAGCCGCCGGGGACGCTTCACCGAGCGTCGCTCGATCCACGCCCGTCCCGCCGAGGTGGCCGCACGCAGTCGCGTGGGGGATTGGGAGGCCGACACCGTACGACCGGCCCGCGGTACCGGAGTATTGGTCACATTGGTCGAACGTCGAACCGGCTTTGCCCGCCTGGGCTGGAGCCCGGACGGCACGGCTCAGGCCGTGTCCTTGAGCATCCTGGGCCGCCTGGATCGCCTTCCCGGGATCGTGCACACCTTGACCTGCGACCGAGGCAGCGAGTTCGCCGAGGATCGGTGGCTGGAAGAACAGTTGAATGCACAGGTCTATTTCGCCGATCCACACAGCCCCTGGCAACGCGGCTGCAACAAAAATTTCAATGGCCTGTGCCGTCACTTCTTCCCCAGAGCGCGCGACTTCAGCACCATTACCGCGCAGGAACTGCAAGCCGTTGAAGATCTATTAAATGATCGCCCTCGCAAGCGACTGGGGTACCTGACTCCCTGCGAGGTATTCTTCAACCAAGATCACGTTGCACTTCAAAGTTGAATTCGCCGGGTGTCTGTGAAATGCGGGGCAGTCCACTCTGACCCCTGTTTCCTGCTGCCCCCTGTTTCCTGCACTCTGAAGAGGCTCGGGCAATTCGCACGAGAGCGCGTCTGATCTCGACTAGCTTTCACCGCGCCATGACCCTTTGAGAGGGCGTCCCGCACCTTGTGAAAAGGGCGGTGCAAGGCGTATCCGGTCGACAGCGTTATGTATCTGCCGCGTTGCTGTCGGTACATCGAACTCAACCCATTGCACGCGGGAATGAGCAGTGCACCAGGCGATTATTGTTGGTCCAGCTATCGAGCGGATGCGATAGGCGAACCTGATGCTCTGCTTACGCCACCGCAGGCCTATCTCACCTTGGATGCAGATGGTGTTAGCCGTCTGCAGTTTTTATGCCAGTTCAGTTGCAGAAGCGCTAAATCCAGATGGGCTGACTCTTATTCGGCGGCGACTGCAGCGACAGCACGCACTCGGTGCTGACCGGTTTCGAACCATGATCGAAATCCAGTTGCTGCGGCGTGCGGCTCCGGCCAAAATCGGGCGTCCGTCTAAGGCCCGATCGGTCTCTTGGAGTGGAACAGAAAGTGCATTGTACTCCCTGTTTTTGGCGCCTAGCGTCCTGTCACAATGGCGACAAAAGCAACGCCTTACGAATGTCGGCCGGAATCTGGTGCAACTCCAGAACAGAAAAATCATCGCCACCATCGTGCAGACCATGCGAGGCAATGAAGCGCTGATTATTTTCGAAGACAAAACATAGGCCAAGCTCGCTCGGTCGCAGCTGTTCAACCGCATTTAATGCCAAGGATCTAACCAATTCAAATCTAATCAACTTCAGGCCATTCAAGCTTGACCAGAATGGCGTGGAAAACCGCATATCGGTGGAATCGATCGGAAAAATATCCGAATCGTGTTCCATGGCGTATTTATTAAGGACCCCTTCAGCGCTGCGCTCGACCCTTACCACCACGCTATTGTCCTCCGAATCGCTGGCAAGGCCGAGAATACTCCCGTCGTCGAAGTAAACCGCCATCGGCCCCGAACATAGGGAAAACACCGACATCTCGTCTATTTCCGCCTCGGCGGCAGCCTCTTCCAGCGGCCATAAACTATAACGAAGCATCCGCACCATTTTTCGGCCAGTGAGCCCGCTCAGCATAGCCCGGGCAGCCGTCGGAATCGAGTATGAACTCATTCGTCATTCCTTTTCGAGAGTTCGATGAGCCCGTTTTTTAAGTATAATTTTTCATTCGGGTGCTATGTCCACTCCGACATCGATATCGATTACGGTCACCTCTCTATGCTCTCCGGTCGGTTGAACGTGCAGCCACTTATCAGATGCTTTCATTTCGAATATAAGTTCGCTCTGGATATTCTTTGCCAGATCGCGAGCTACGATACGTTCGTTGATCTCATCTTTGTTTATATATGTAACAAAGCACCCGCATTTGAATCCGATGTCAAATGTGGTGATTTGAGCGAACCCGTCGGGATTAGGGGTGTGATATAGATCCGAAACAATTTTAAAACCTAAGGTGTCATTTAGAATCGCTATTAGTGTAAGTTCATCTATGTTGTCTTTTAGGAAGAAAAGAAATTCTCGCTTGCTCATCGTTTTCCTCAATCTGGGTCGAAGTTAGAATTTACAGTCTCTTCGCTTATATAGAATAGGGGGCGGAGTATACGGTTTAATTAATGCTTACTCTGACCCCTGTTTTCGTTTTCGCTTTGCGGTCGAGCGGGGAGAATTGCGATCTCAAGCAAGCCTCTAGTTACAGTTGCGCCATCAAACGTCAACCTAAGGCTCGATCTGTCTCGGAGAACGAGATGAAAAGTCCAATTCGCCCCCTTCTTCGTTGCCTCTGTTTCGCGGAACGACGCAATTCCATCACCCGAGAGAAAATGCCACGTCACTGCGCTTAAATACGGCCGCATTGATTTTCTTCAATAAGTTGTTAAATCTCCACTCGCAATGCTCTTTCATTTCCTCTGAAACATCCGATGCCGATTGGATGTCCGCAGCAAGCACACGAATCTGCCTGATGAATTCAGAAACCATAGTAGAGTCGACTTCAGTCATCGTGCCCCAGCCAACACACAGCGTCAGTTCCAGGGTCAGAGCTCTAGGTTTAATTATTTCCCTGTAAACAGACGCGCTGCAAACGGGGACGTCGAATGCACGCTCATCATCATTTTGGGGTTCATCAATCATTGCCACAACAGACATGGAAAACCTCGTTCGGAAGCAGGCGTCAGAGTTTACAAAAACAGGGTTCATAGTGGCCTCTCCTTAGGTCTGCATTCGTAGTGGGCCTAAGGCGGCTGGTGTCAAACTAAACAGACTATGCGCTCTCCCGCAAGGAAGCACAGTATGCCTCGACAGCCGGTGATTGATCTGCCCAATATCGCGCAGCATGTCGTTCAGCGCGGTAGCGATAGACGCCCCAATTTCTTTCAGGGCATTGATTACGTCCGCTACCTGAGAACTACGTGAGCTCGCCTCTCGGCTAGGCTGCGCGATTCATGCCTAGGTGCTGATGACGAATCACGTGCATTTGCTGCTCACGCCATCTCAGGCCGGGCAGGTGAGCGCGATCATGCAGGCGCTCGGTCGGCGTTATGTCCGCTATGTCAATGATCGCTATCATCGCACCGGCACCTTATGGGAAGGACGGTACAAGGCGTGTCCGGTGGACAGTGACAGCTATCTGCTGCATTGCTATCGTTATATTGAGCTCAACCCGGTGCGCGCGGGGATGGTCACCTCGCCAGGGGATTATCGCTGGTCCAGCTATCGCGCAAATACATCGGGCGAGCCGAGCACCTTACTCACTCCCCACCCGGTCTATCTGACCTTGGATGCGGACGTTACACGCCGTCATCAGGCTTATGCCAGCTTGGTTGCAGAGATACTAAACCCAGACGAAGTAACTCTTATTCGACTGCGACTGCAGCGCCAACACGCACTCGGCACTGACCGGTTTCGAGCCATGATCGAAGCCCAGTTGCAGCGGCGCGCAGGTCCGGCAAAGATCGGGCGTCCGTCTAAGGCTCGATAGATCTTGGAAAGTGCACTCTGACCCCTGTTTCGCGCGTCCGCTACCTCAGCGAACTAAGTGAGCTGGCCTCTCGGGTGGGCTGCGCGATCCACGCCTATGTGTTGATGACCAATCAGGTGCATCGGTTGCTCACGCCATCTCAGGCGGGGCAGGTGAGCGCGATCATGCAGGCGCTCGGTCGGCGCTATGTCCGCTATGTCAATGATCGCTACCATTGCACCGGCGCTTTGTGGGAAGGGCGATACAAGGCGTGTCCGGTGGACAGTAATAGCTATCTGCTGCATTGCTATCGTTACATCGAGCTCGACCAAGTGCGCGCGGAGATGGTGAGCGCGCCAGGGGATTATCGCTGGTCCAGCTATCGCGCAAATACATCGGGCGAGCCGAGCACCTTACTCACTCCCCACCCGGTCTACCTGACCTTGGATGCGGACGATACAAGCCGTCAGCAGGCCTATGCCGGCTTGGGTGCAGAAGCACTAAATCCAGACGACGTGGCTTTGATTCGGCTGCGACTGCAGCGACAGCACGCACTCGGTACCGACCGATTCTGGAGTGTGATCGAAGCTCAGTTACAGCGGCGCGCAGGTCCGGCAAAGATTGGGCGTCCGTGCAAGGATCGGCCGGGGCCGGAGAGTGGAACGGAAAGTCCACTCTGACCCCTGTTTCCCAAATTCCACTCCGCTCCCTGTTTTCGCTCTGCCCCTGTTTTGCATGAATACGTGTTTTTAATCGGATTGCCTGGGATGAATGCTTTGTCGGACTTCCGTAAGGCGACAAATTTTTTCTTTTTCAATGATAAAAAACCATGCGGTGCGATAGGTTAATAAAGTAACAGGGTCCACGCCTTCAAAAAATAACACAGTGGCTGAATCGGTTACGATTTTTTCGATTATTTTTACATCCTCCATAGGTAGTTCTTCATCTGAATTCATCAGCCATGCGTCAGCATCAACTATTGGTGATGGCCCTATAAAGGTAAAGTCTTTGGAGAAAAATTTGCCATCTACTATTCCAGTTGCCAGCCAGGAGTTAAAGAAATCTAGGGCAATATTTTTACTATTCATTTCCAGAAATACCCTTCGGTTTTGAAAAGCAGGGGTCAGAGTGCACTTTATAATTAAAGCCCACTCTGACCCCTGTTTCCGGACCGGTTTCGAGCCATGATCGAAGCCCAGTTGCAGCGGCGCGCAGGCCCGGCAAAGATCGGGCGTCCGTCTAAGGCTCGATAGATATTGGAAAGTGCACTCTGACCCCTGTTTTTATTCCGGAACTGCCATGGCTAGTGCTCACAATTGATCCGAATATCTGAAGTGAACCTTGCACGAAAAGTCACGTATTTCGCCGTTGTGTTAGATAACCAGTTCGCCAGTTCAAGAACTCTTGTGGATCCGGATCGCCCTTGACAACCAAATAGTAGTAAATCATTAACGCCATTCCCATTGGGGCCTGGTGAAAGAAAAAATCATCATCCTGCGCCGATACACCAATCGATCGGCAATACTCTACATCAGAGAAGCGCGCCTTGTAGGTCGCCAGTAGCTCCGACGCTACTATAGCGGAGAGCCCGAAAAGTTTCTGCAATTCTCTGACGATGCCGTCAAACAATATCTTCTTGTCTGTTTCGGATGCAAAGACATTCATCGTGATTTTCGCCTGACCATGTACTGGTCGAAGATCTTAACCGCTGCATCTGTGTGAATACTAGTTTGGGGAGAGATACCTACCTATGGTCTAGCCGTCTCAGAAACTCCGTTGCGATATAGGGGGGGCGTAATCATGTCGAAATCTCCAGCTTTCGGTAACCACTCATGAGGTGGCTGGTAGCCAAGCGCCTCTCCAAAGCCTTTATTGAAGGTCACAAAGTCTTGCCATTCCGGACCTGGAAACAGGGGGCGGAAACAGGGGTCAGGGTAGAGCGCCCCGGCTTCCACAGACAGGTAGTCAGGATACAGATTTAGTTTCGAGATAATCGCGCTCTGCTTGCAACGGCGTACGATAGCCAAGCGATGAGTGTAAGCGCGCGCGGTTG
>NZ_JBDGLR010000007.1:0-40706 GCF_057655755.1 Lysobacter sp. Soil_N_51
GCGCCACACGAGACATCCTGTCTCGGTGGCGCACGGCGCACATCCATGTGCGCCGCCCTTCGGGTGTGCTGTTGCTAACGCGAGTTCGTGGCTTCGCGGCGCTGGATGAACTGCGCGACTTCAAGCCCAAGCAAAAGCGACATGGCCTGCCTGTAGGAGCGGCGTAAGCCGCGACCGCGAAAACGCGACTACGACGCAAATTTCGACGTGGCTGAAATGCCGCGGTCGCGACTCGCGTCGCTCCTACAAGAAGGCCATGTCGCCACGTCGGCTCGTGCTTCGACGGCGGATACGTCCGCTTACTTGGCCGCAGGCGGATCCAATCGCAACAACTTGCCCTGATCCTCATCCGTCAACACGAACACCTTGCCGTCGCTGGAAACCCGCACATCGCGAATCCGCCAGCCCAGCGACCGCAGCAGCCGTTCCTCCTTGACCACCTTGTCCCCGTCCAGGCTCAGCCGGATCAGGCTGCCGTCGGCCAACGCCCCGAGAAACAGACTGTCGTTCCACGGCGAACCCGCGTGGCCGGTGTAGAAGGCCATGCCCGACAAGGCCGGCGACACCTCCCAGACGTGATACGGCGACTCCAGGCCCGGCTTCTCCTTGCCCTGTGCCTCGGCGATCTTCAGTCCGCTGTAATCGATGCCGTTGGTGATCAACGGCCAACCGTAATTCTTGCCCGGCTGCGGCAGATTGATTTCGTCGCCGCCGCGCGGGCCGTGCTCGGCTTCCCACAGCGTGCCGGTGCGCGGGTCGACCGCCAGCGATTGCATGTTGCGATGGCCGTAGCTCCAGATCTCCGGACGCGCGTCCTTGCGGCCGACGAAGGGATTGTCGGCCGGCACACTCCCGTCGAGATTGAGCCGCACCAGCTTGCCCTGCAGCTTGTCGAGCTCCTGCGAGGCCATGCGCTGTTGGCGCTCGCCCTGGGTGATGAAGATATGGCCGTCCTTGTCGAAGGCCAGGCGCGAGCCGAAGTGATTCGGACCGACCAGCTTGGGCTGCTGCTGATAGATCACTTTCACGTCCGACAACGCAGCATCGCCCAGCGTGGCCGACGCCACCGCGGTGCCGGCGCTGTCGTCCGGGCCGGGTTCGGCGTAGCTCAGGTAGATGCGTTTGCTGCTGGCGAAATCCGGCGCGAGCACCACGTCGAGCAGGCCGCCCTGGCCCTTGGCCCATACCGCGGGCACCCCGGCGATCGGTGCGGAGATCGCGCCGTCGGCGCCGACGCGACGCAGGCGTCCGGGGCGTTCGGTGATCAGGAACGCGCCGTCGGGTAACAACGCCACCGACCACGGATGGTCGAGTCCCGATGCGATCTCGTGCACGCGCACGGGTCCGGATTCGCTCGGAACTTCGTGGGACGCGCGTTGCGCCGGTGCCGGCACGGGTTGGGCGGCGGCGGCTTCGGCCTGGCCGCCGCGGTCGCAGGCGGACAGGCCCAGCGCCAGGATGAGGGCCGCAATAGTGCGGGTGAGGGCAGTCGTCATGCGATCGCTCCAATAAAGGAAGGGCTTCGGCGATCCACACCATAGCCGCTGGCCGCGGGTCGGACAAACGCGCCGCGTGATGCGCGCGCTTGAGCGGCGTGATTGGCGAAAACGTGAACCCGCACAACCGCGGCTTGCCAGCCGCGGGCATGCGGCGGCATGCTCCGATCCGCGCCGGTGGCCGGCGCGGCCGAACCGATGCGTCGTCGGGCGGCCAGGGTCACCGCCGCACGGCGGTGCAACGAAAAGGAGTTCATCGATGCCGTTGCCGGCTCACCCTGTCGCGTGCGGTCTTGCCGCACTGAGCCTGACCTCATTGAGCGTGCTCTCACTGAGCCTGGTCTCACTGAGCATGTTCGCGACCCCGGCCCATGCCGGCGAGCATGCGTGTTTCATCGATCGGGTCGAGTCCGTGCCCGAGGGCGTGCGGGTGTATTTCGATGCGGCGGCGGATTCGACCGTGTCGGTTCGGCTCAAGGGCGAGACGGCGTATACCCGCAGCTACCGCACCCGCAACGGCAAGCTGCGTCCAGGCGACGACGATCAGGCGGTCGAGCAGGCGTTCGTGCTGCTGGCCGAAGGCGACGCCATGAGCATGCTCAACGGCCCCCACGATCGCTGCACGGTCGAGGTGGCCCGGCATGGCGGTTACACCGGCGTGCTCGCGGCGAACGTCGTCAGCGAGCCGGGCGCGTCGCGGGTGCAGGAAGAATTCATCCCCGCGCTGGTGTCGGCGATCGCGCCCCTCTGAACGGCGCGCGCGGGCGCTCAGCGATAACCGGCGGCCTGCAGTTCGAACAATTCGGCGTAGCGTCCGCCCTGCGCGAGCAGTTCGGTGTGGGTGCCGCTGGCTTCGAGCCGGCCCTCGGCCAGCACCAGGATGCGGTCGGCCATGCGCACGCTGGAGAAGCGGTGCGAGATCAGCACCGCGGTGGTGTCGGCCGACAATTCCTTGAAGCGCTGGAACACTTCGAACTCCGCGCGCGCATCCAAGGCCGCGGTCGGTTCGTCGAGGATCATCACCTGCGCATCGCGCATGTAGGCGCGCGCGATCGCGATCTTCTGCCATTGCCCGCCCGACAGGTCGACGCCGGTCTTGAAACGCCGGCCGATCAGCTGGTCGTAGCCGCGCGGCAGGCTTTCGATCACTTCGTCGGCCGACGAGCGCCGCGCCGCATTGCGGATGCGTTCGAGGTCGGTCATCGCATCGATCTGGCCGACGCCGATGTTTTCGCCGGCGGTCAGGTGATAGCGCACGAAGTCCTGGAAGATCACCCCGATGCTCGCGCGCAATTCGTCCAGGTCGTAGTCGCGCAAGTCGCGGCCGTCGAGCAGGATGCGGCCTTCGTCCGGGTCGTACAGACGCGCGAGCAGCTTGACCAGGGTGGTCTTGCCGGCGCCGTTCTCGCCGACCAAGGCCAGCACTTCGCCCGCGCGCAGTTCGAAGTCCAGACCGCGCAAAGCCCAACGTTCCGCATCGGGATAACGAAAGCCCACGTTCTCGAACACGAAGCCGCGCGCGATCGGTTTCGGCACCGCGACCGGGTTGGCCGGCGAGGTGATCTCAGGCTGGATTTCGAAGAACGAGAACAGGTCTTCCAGGTACAGCGCCTGTCCCGCGACTTGCGAGAAACCGACCAGCAGCCCTTCCAGCAACTGCCGCAGACGGCGAAAGCTGCCGGCCAGGAAGGTGAGGTCGCCGATGCTGAAATCGCCGCGCACCGTGCGCCAGGCGATATAGCCGTATGCGATGTAATAGCCCAGCGTGCCCAGCCCGGCGAGCACGGTTCCCCACAGCGCGCGTCGGCGTGCGAGGGCGCGGTTGGCGGCGAAGAACTTGTCGGCGAGCTCGCGGTACTTGGCGATCAGGAAGCGGTGCAGATTGAAGATCTTCACTTCCTTCGCGGTCTCGACGCTGGCGCCCATCTGACGCACGTATTCGAGCTGGCGCCGTTCCGGCGTCCAGGCGAAATTGAGCGAATAACCCAGGGCGTTGAAATGCGCTTCGCCGATGAAGGCCGGGATCAGCGCCACCGCCAGCAACAGGATCAGCCACGGCGCATACACCAACAGGCCGACCGCGAAGCTGACCACGGTGATGCTGTCCTGCAACTGGCCGAACAACTGGCTCATCAGGCTCATGCGGCCCATGGTCTGGCGGCGCGCGCGGTCGAGCTTGTCCTGCAGGTCGGGGTCTTCGAAGTCCTCCAGGTCCAGGGTCGCCGCGTGTTCCATCAGGCGCACGCTGGTGGCGTTGGTGAACAGCTCCGACAGCAGCGAATCGCCGTAGTTGACGATCCGGCCGAGCAGGTCGGAGCCGATCGCCAGACCGAACTCCAACGCGAGCAGCGCTAATAAGGTGTTGAGCTGACCGCTCGCCCAGGCGTCCGTCAACGTACCGAAGCCATGCCCGGTCGCGACCAGCCGCACCGCTTCGTCGATGATCAGCTTGCCGACGTACAAGGTCGCGATCGGCAGCAGCGCGCGGATCAGGCGCAGGCCGAGCGTGAGCAGGGTCAGCGACGGACTGGTCGCCCAGATCTGCTTGAGGAACGGACGCAGGTTGCGCAGCGCGTCGAAGCGCTCGCGCAGGGACGGTTTGCCGCCGTTGCCGGGGCTGGCGTTACGGGACGGCTTGGAGGCGTCGCTGGGAGTGCTCATGCGGCGATTGTGCCCAAGTCCCGGGTCAAGGGCGTGTTTCGATTGCGAACCGGTCCGAACGTCGCGACCGCGCCGGCGGCCGCGGCGCGCTTAATCAATCGCCGAACACCGGCCGGAAGAAGCTGCGCTCATAGCTGACGATGCAACGGTTCTCGCGGGCGTAGGCGAACGCGGCCTGACAGTCGGGATCTTCGAACGAGCGTGTGCGGTAGTCCTCGTAAGCCGCCAGGCTGGGGAAAGAGAACATCGCCAATGCAACGTTGCTGCTGCCTTCCGACGGCATGAAGTAGCCGTGGTGGGTGCCGCCGAATTTCTCGACCAGTGGAATCCACAGGCGGCCGTAGTGTTCGAATTCGGCCAGTTGATACGGGTCGATGACATAGCGCAGATAGCAGGTGATCACGGGACGCTCCGCGTTGGGGTTCGGACCAATCTAACCGGCGCGGCTGAAGGCACAAGTGACGTTTGAAATCCGCGCGGCCCGGCGGCGTCGGCGAGGAACTGCCCAGTGGCGCACAAACCGCCACGCCGGCGCTGTCGCCGATGCGGGCGCTCGCGTACCGTGGCCCGGCTCCGCGAGGAGCGCATGGAACGTGCAGTGCTGATCCATCCATCGAAAAGGAGAGTTCGAATGAAGATCCAGCCGTTGAAAGGCAAGCTGTCGAACCGTCGCTTCACCGTGGCCCTGGCCGCGTTCGCCTTTGCGTTCGCGTTCGGCGCCAGCGCGGCGCCGCGCGATCTGATCGTGTGCGCGGGCGGTGTCTACTGTTACTACGATGTCCTCGAGACCTGCCGCGAGTCCGGCCAGGACGAGTACTACTGCCAGATGCTATGGCGCGGCTGCGTGCTGGACGCGTGCCCGCAGTAAGGCGCTGACGCCGGCCGTCTACGCCGGCGCGATCGCGGCCCGCGGTCCCAGGCACGGGGCGCGGGTCGCGCTCGCCAGTGGATTCAACCGCTCGGCTCGTCAGACCACGGCGGCCAGCTTGAAGATCGGCAGGTACAGCACGACCACCGTAAGCGCGATCATGCCCATCCCGCCGACCACGCCGAACACACACGCGACCAGATCGCGCCGCGGCCGCGGCCACAGCCCCCACAGCGCCAGCACCAGCAAGGGCAGCGGACAGCCCAGCCAGGGCCGGGCGATCAGCAGCGCGGTCGCCGCGGGCAGGTCGGCGCCGAAGGCGGTGAAGGTCTGCGCGAACGAGGGCACCACCAGCAACGGCAGCAGCCCGCAAAAGGCCGATACGATCAGGCCGATCGCCAGCAGCAGCGGCCTTGATCGGTTCGCCGGGAGCGCCGGCAGTTCGGAACGTGGCGCGGTATAGGGCATGGCGTCGGGCTCGCAGGCGCGGGGCGATGACGGCCGGAGCCGTGGCCGAGGCAGCTTAACCGGCGACGCCTCGCCCGTCCCGGCAAGGGCCGGGAGCGGGCCGGGCGGGTAGAATGGCGATCCCCACCGCCAGCCTCGATGCCCGCCGTGACCGCCAGCCCGTCCCACGCCGCTTCCAGCGGCCCCGTCGTCATCCGCCAGGACGACCTGATCCAGTCCGTCGCCGATGCCCTGCAGTACATCAGCTACTACCACCCGGTCGACTACATCAAGAACCTGACCAAAGCGTACGAGCGCGAGGAAAGCGCCGCGGCCAAGGACGCGATCGCGCAGATTCTGATCAATTCGCGCATGTGCGCCGAAGGCCACCGGCCGATCTGCCAGGACACCGGCATCGTCACCGTGTTCCTGGAGATCGGCATGGACGTGCGCTGGGACGGCGCCACCATGGGCGTCGAGGACATGGTCAACGAAGGCGTGCGCCGCGCCTATCTGCATCCCGACAACAAGCTGCGCGCCAGCGTGCTCGCCGATCCGGCCGGCAAGCGCAGCAACACCAAGGACAACACGCCCGCGGTGGTCAACGTCAAGGTCGTGCCGGGCAACAAGCTCGACGTGATCGTCGCGGCCAAGGGCGGCGGTTCGGAAGCCAAGTCGAAATTCGCGATGCTCAACCCGTCCGACTCGATCGTCGACTGGGTGCTCAAGACCGTGCCGACCATGGGCGCGGGCTGGTGCCCGCCGGGCATGCTCGGCATCGGCATCGGCGGCACCGCCGAGAAGGCGATGCTGCTGGCGAAGGAATCGCTGATGGAGCCGATCGACATCACCGATCTGCAGGCGCGCGGCGCCAGCAATCGCGCCGAAGAGCTGCGGCTTGAACTGTACGAAAAGGTCAACGCGCTCGGCATCGGCGCGCAGGGCCTGGGCGGCCTGACCACGGTGCTCGACATCAAGGTCAAGGATTACCCGACCCACGCCGCCAATCTGCCGGTGGCGATGATTCCCAACTGCGCCGCGACCCGCCATGCGCATTTCACCCTCGACGGCAGCGGCCCGGTGATGCTCGATCCGCCGTCGCTGGAAGACTGGCCGACGCTGACCTACGACGCGTCCAAGGGCCGTCGCGTCGATCTCGACACGGTTACGCCGCAGGACGTCGCCAGCTGGAAGCCCGGCGAAGTGCTGCTGCTCAACGGCAAGCTGCTGACCGGCCGCGACGCCGCGCACAAGCGCATGGTCGAGATGCTCAACAAGGGCGAAGCGCTGCCGGTCGATTTCAAGGGCCGCTTCATCTATTACGTCGGCCCGGTCGATCCGGTGCGCGACGAAGTGGTGGGCCCGGCCGGTCCGACCACCGCCACGCGCATGGACAAGTTCACCGAACAGGTGCTGGCGCAGACCGGCCTGCTCGGCATGGTCGGCAAGGCCGAGCGCGGCCCGGCCGGTATCGATGCGATCAAGAAACATCGTTCGGTGTACCTGATGGCGGTCGGCGGCGCCGCCTATCTGGTGTCGAAGGCGATCAAGGCCTCGCGCGTGGTCGGTTTCGCCGATCTGGGCATGGAAGCGATCTACGAATTCACCGTGCAGGACATGCCGGTGACGGTCGCGGTCGACAGCACCGGCGAGTCGGTGCACAAGACCGGGCCGAAGGAATGGCAGACGCGGATCGGCAAGATTCCGGTGGTGGTGGAATAAATCGCGTCGCCGCAAACAAAACGCCCGGTTATCCGGGCGTTTTTGTGTCGATGCCTGCCTGTAGGAGCGGCGCGAGCCGCGACCGCGACATCACGGTTACGACGCAAGCGCGATGTCGCGGTCGCGGCTCGCGCCGGTCCTACAGGGAGCTGTCGCGATAAACGTCGCGATCACGCAACCGCGATCAAAGCCGCTTCACCAACTGCGCCAGCATCTTCTTGGTCGCCGCCCGGGTCAGATACTCCTTAGCCAACGTCTCCAACCCCAGCACATTGGTCTGGCTGGTGTCGTCCAGATCGTCCAGCCCGATCAACAACTCGGCCTGCATCCGGAAATACCCGTCGCCGACCAGTTGCCGCGCGATGTAATCGACCGAATCGGTATTGCCGTCGAACAGCACGTCGATGATCGGCACCGCCCATTCCAGCGCGCCCCACGAGCGCGCCGAGTCCAGGTCGATGCTGCGCGTGCGCTCGCCGGTGCCGACCGACAACACCACCAGGTCGCGGCTGTTGTCGACCCGGGCATCCTTGCGCAGCGCTTCGGCGATCGCGCACGCGGTCGGATTGTTGGCGACCACGCCGCCGTCGATCAGCGCGCACTCCTTGCCCTCGACCTTCATCGCATGCGCCGGGAAATAGGTCGGCGCGGCGCTGGACGCGCGGCAGACCTCCCACACCAGCAAGTCGCGATGCTTCGGGTCGAAGCTCTTGAAGATCACCGGCGTGCGCGAAATCGTGTCGTAGCTGGTGATCAACACCGGCGCCTTGAGCTGGCCCAGCGTGGTCTTGCCGAACACCTTGCGCAGCACCTTCTCGATGCCGACGCCGTCGTAGCGCGGCGCCGACATGCCGTCGCTGATCAGGCGATTGGCGCGCGACCACAACCGCCCGGCGAGATTGGGAAAGATCACGTGGCGCTGCGCGCGATACAACTCGGCCAGCGCGTCGGGACTGATGCCGTGGGCGAGCCCGCACGCGACCAGCGCGCCGGTCGAACTGCCGGCGATCAGGTCGAAATGTTTCAGCAAGCCGGGTTTTCCGGCGCTGGCCAGCGCGCGTTCCACGCCGGCCAACCAATGGCAACTCACCAGGCCGCGGATGCCTCCGCCGTCCAGCGAGAGGATGCGCTGCATCTTCATCGGGTTCTCCGTCGAACCGGCGCAGGTTAACGCAGCCGGTCGACGTCCCGGGTCATACCCGGTCGCAGTTTCGCGTCGCGATCAATACCACTCCAGCAACGACACGCCCAGGCCGATATAGGTCGCGCGATGGTTGTAGTCGATCAGGCTTTCGCCGTAACCGTCGAACACCTGCAGATGGCCGCGCAGCTGGTTGTAGATCGGAAAGCCCCAGTCGAACTGCAGCGCGCCGTGCGAGCGATCGCCGCTGCGCAGCGAATGCCGCGCCATCAGCGAAAACTCGTGGCCGCCGCGACGATGCACGATGGTCAGATCGCCGCGGCCCATGTAATCCTCGATATCCGGATTATCGTCGTCGTTGCCGTCGGAGATGCGCCACCACGGACGCGCGACGATCGACCAGTTCTCGCGATCCAGGCCGACCTGGCCGATCACCCGGTTCCAACTGCGCGAGAGCGGATCGGCGCGGCCGTTGGACTGGTGATTGAGCCCGATCGCCGCCATGCGGCCGCTCCATCCGCCGATGCGGTAGTTGTTGCGGAACACCAGCATCGCTTCGGGTTCGTAATTGGTTTCGCGGAACGGACGCGAGTTGTCGCTGTTGTAGACCTGCCAGCGCGAGGACTGGGTATAGCCCAGCCACACATCGCCGTTGTCGCCGAACAGGTTTTCCACCGCCTTGGTCTTGAAGCTGATCTGGAACTTGGCCTCGACGCTCTGCAGCGACTGCGGTTCGGTCACGGTGTTGCGCGGGTTGGGCGACTGCGGCAGGACGTTGGGGTCGCTGTTCCAGAACGCCGGCAACAGGTACACCGGCTTATAGGCGCGGAAATTGAACAGGCCCAGCTTGGAATCCTTGGCCAGTTCCCAGCGGCTGTCGAGCAGGCCGCCCTTGCCGGCGTTGGCGATCGCATCGGCCAGCGGTTCTTCGTGACTGAACAGATTGCCCGCCACCGCGCGGCGCGCGCGTTCGCTGACGCTCGGCTTGGACTCACCGGCCAGTTCGTCGCTTACTTCCAGATTCTTGCGGATCGCCTTGGCCTCCTTGGCGGCGATATCGGCCTGGCGCGCGTCGCCGGCCTGGCGGCCGAGCGCGGTGTCGTAACAGGCCAGGCGATCGGCGTCGACGTTGATCGCCAGGCAGGCTTCGGGCGTAGCCGGTTGCACGCCGGTCTGCGCGAACGCGAGCCAGGGCGTCGCGGTCGCGGCCAACAGCAACGCGGCGCGGAATGAAGTGATGGAGGAATAGGGCATCGGGCGACTCGTTGGTGGTGCAAGGCAGGTGGGTAAAGCCGCGGCAGTCTTGCACTGCGCCGCGAACGAAGCGTGAATCGTGCCGGTGCGGCGTCGGCGCGGAACGGCCGCGGGCTCCGGCTGAGAGGCCGGAGCCCGCGTGGATCAAAAGAACCAGGAGATCGCGAACAGGCCGAGCATGGCGAACGCCAGACCGAGCTTGAGCACGGTGCCGACCAGGATGCCGACCCAGGTGCCGACCCCGACCTTGGTGGCCTGGTCGAGCTTGCGGGTATGGATCCATTCGCCGATCAGCGCACCGACGAACGGGCCGATGAAGACGCCGATGAAGCCGAACATCAGGCCGGCGAAGGTGCCGATGATCGAGCCGATGATCGCCAGCTTGCTCGCCCCGACCCGTTTGGCCCCCATCGCGGTGGCGGCGAAATCGATCAGCATCGACAGCGCGGTCAGCAGACCCAGCACGACCAGGGTGACCCAGCCCACTTTCTCGAAACCCGATGCCCACGAGGCCAGCAGCATGCCGCCGAAAACCAGGGGCAGGCCGGGCAGGGCGGGCAGCACCGTGCCGACGATTCCGAGCACCACCAGTACGCCCGCCAAGATGTAATAAAACGTAGTCAAATCCATGCGCAATCCCCGTCCGGACAGGCTGTCCGGGCTGTTTGCATTTTGGCCCATGTCGGGGTACGTTGCGGGCGCTTGGTTTGCCAAGGGTCACCGTGAATCGTGGCCCGATGCGGTTGATCCATCGATCTGCTACATCGTTGCACCTCGCTTCCTCCTTGCAACCAGCACGCGATGCTCGCGTTAACAACACCTCGTTCCAAGGAGAGAGTAACGATGTCCAAAGAAACCGGAACCGTTAAGTGGTTCAACGACGCCAAGGGTTTTGGCTTTATCAGCCGTGAAAATGGCGAAGACGTCTTCGTGCATTTCCGCGCTATCCAGTCCCAGGGCTTCAAAAGCTTGAAGGAAGGCCAGAAGGTTTCCTTCACCGTCGTGCAGGGCCAGAAGGGCCTGCAGGCGGACGCGGTCGAACCGCTGTAATACGACACGGACCCGCTCGATCGCGACGCTTCGCCGCGCCGCATCCGCGTCAGAAGAACCCGGCCCAGGCCGGGTTTTTCTTTTGTGTATTTTTGATGTTTGTCACACTTCGAAATACTCATTCGCCGGCCGTCGCAAAACCGCTACGAAACGTGCCTGTGCGTCCCGCCGCCGAGCGTGAACAGTTCATCGGCGTCACGGCCTGGGCGGCGCTTGAATTTATATCGATTTAAATTTCGCCGGGACGGGCGGCGGGCAATCCAGATAGCGGCGATCGGGTTGATATGCCCGAGCTCGATGTCGCCGACGCGATCCTAACGCCATGACGAAAAGGCCGGGGACTCCATGCCCCCGGCCACCCCGTCGCCTCGCCCGGCCGTCGCCCATCCCTGTCGCGGCGGCGCTGTCCATGGCGATGCGGATACCGGCGCCCCGATCTGTCTCGCGCCGGTCCCGCGCTTGCGCTCATCCGCGCGCAAGGAGCCTGTTGCGCGGCGCGCGATGGGCCTCGTCTCCCATCGCCTGCCGCCGCGTCCTGTCGCGCGATCGCATCCTGCGCCAGGCTCGTGGGTATCCAACGCATGGATCGTGGCGATGGGGTTGGGTCGTGCGGACGGATCATCGGCGGTGTCCACGCCGATGGCGCGTGTCGCGACAGGCGTCAGGCATCGAGCGATGAAGACCTGCGCTTGAGGCAGGTAACTAAACCGGTCAGCCGATCGGTCGCGCACACCCCGCGCGCTGAATCGAATCGCAAAAAAACGGCCCGCCGAAGCGGGCCGTCGTTACCTGTTGTAACGCGCGATTGCGATGTGCGCGCGACGCGCCGATCAGTTCTGGAACGGGGTGTTCTCGGCGAAGTACTCGTGGTTGTCGGCGTTGTCGAGCGCATTGGTCGGGTTGCTGATCGCCAGGTTCTTCGCGCCGGTCTGGCCGTAGACGTGATCGTCGGTGCCGGCGACCACGGTGAAGTGGCTCATTTCGTGGATCAGCGTGCCGGCCTTGGAGTCGGTGCCGGTCAGCGGCGCGTTCCAGAACGCGTTGCAGACATAGATCTGATACGGCTGGTTGGCGTAGACATACGCGTAGGCGCTGCTGGTGCAGCCGCAGTTGATGGTGATCTGGCCGTTGTTCTGGTCGAGCGCCGAATCGATGTTGACGAAGTGGCTGCGCGCGGTGTTGAGGCGGCTGGAGGTGTAAGCGCCGAACCAGGTGGTGTAGCGCGGGCCGATGGTGCCGGTGTTGAGATAACCCTTGGCGTTTTCGGCGTAGGTACGCGCGGCGTTGACCGCTTGGCCCGCGCTGCTGGTGCGCGCGGTGGTGCAGCCGACGTAGTTCACGCCGTTGACCACGGCGGTGGGGCCGACCGGCTTCTTCGCCACGGCGGACATTTTTTCGCCGCCGAGCTGATCCAGGCCGTCGACCCACAGGCTCAGCGGCGCGCTCTGCGCCGACATCGGCAGACCGTTGCCCTGATGCAGCATCACCCGGTCCGAGGTCGAAGCATGTTGCAGCGGGGTGTTGAAGGCGACCACGTACTGGCCGGTCCTGGACAGGTCGTAACCCGCCGACAGATCGATCACCCGGCGATAGGTTTCGCCCGGCTGCAGGATCGCGAAGTCTTCGGCCTGCGGCAGGCCGCGCTTGACCAGCGCGCCTTCGTACGCGACCGGTTGGCCGTTGTAGCTGATCGAGAACAGCTTGGAATCGAACTGATCCGACGGCAGCTGCCACTTCGGCAGGCGCACCGCCTTGCGGCTGGTGTTGGTGATGCTGACCTCGACCGAGCCGAGGAAATCGTCGGCGGCGCCGTTGACGGCGACCATGCCGACACGCAGCGGATTGTTCTGCGCCGCGCCGGGCGCGGCGATGGCGGCGGCGATGGCGCCGGTCAATACCGCACCCGCGGCAACCACATGCACGAAACGAAGGTTCATTCCACGATCTCCTGATCTTGCGTTGACGAGGCCCGCGAGGCGGACGCGATCGACCCTAGCGCAACGCCCTCGTCATGAAGACCCCAATAAGTGCGCCAGTTCCATGCCTAATCGTGATGTGCGTTGTGGACTCGGATCGTGCTCGCGGCAAACGAAAAACGGCCCGCGTGGCGGGCCGTTTTTCTTCGTTACATTGTTTCAACCAAGCGGGCGTCGCGAACGCCGCGTTGCGCCGCCGATCAACGCACGTAGGCGCGACCGTTGTTGACGCGCACGTAGGTGTTCTCGCGAATGCCGCCGAGGTCCTTCTGGGTGACGACCTGGGTGCGGCCGTCGTCCATGCGCACATACACGTTGTAGCTCGGCGCGCCGACCCGGTTCTGGATCGCGTTGCCGGCGATGGCGCCGGCGACCGCGCCGCCGACGGTGGCGGTGTTCTTGCGGCCCTTGCTGTCGGTGTGGTCGTCGGCGATCTTGCGGCCGGCGACAGCGCCGACCAGGCCGCCCAACACCGCGCCGGTAGCGCTCGGGGCGTTGCTCTGGGTGCTGATCTGCTCGATCCGGGTGACCACGCCGCAGTCGTAGCAACTGTTGTTCTGGTTGCCGTAACCCGACGGCGGCGGGTTGTTGTAACCGCCGTTGTTGTAGCCGCCGCCACCGCCGTAACCCGGCGAGGTCGCGCAACCGGCGAGCGCCAGCGAAGCCGCGGCGGCTACGGCCAGCAATCGGAAATTCTTGGTATTCATTCGAGGCTCCTGCGCTGTGAGCGAGTGGCGGAAGTCGCCACGCGCTGGACACGCTATAAGCCGGCGCGTGAACACGTGTTCAATTTATGTGGCTGCCCGCGCTTTGTTTGCGGGCGCGTTCAGGTTGGGGCAGGGCTTGAGCCGTCGCCGTGACACGTGACACGGCGCGCGTATTCGGGCTTACCCGGCCGTTACGCCGCGGGCGATGGGCGAAACGCACTCAGGAAAACGGGAAGGGAAGCGAGCAACCAGCCGCCCGCCGTTCGTCAGCGCGAACACCGACAAACCGACACGATCGCCGCGGCGATTCCCGATTCCCGATTCCCGATTCCCGACTCCCGCTTAGCCGCGGAAATCCTGATGACAGGCCTTGCACGCCTCGCCGATCTGATTGGACACCTCGGTCACTCCGGCGCAGCTCACCGGCGGACTGGCCAGCGCGCTGTCGAGGGCGGCGCGCATCTTGGCCGAATGCTGGGCGAAGCGCGGGTCGTCCTTGAGGTCGGGGAAGGCCGGGTCGAGATCATCGGCCAGCATGCGCAGCGACTTCAGGTGCGGCAGGGTGTCGGTGGCGGCGCAACGGTTCTGCTCGGCCTTGCCCTTGAGCTGGCCCAGGTGCCACTGCTGCAGGTGCATGACGCTGTCGGGGAAATGGTCCTTGCGCTGCTCGAGCGCGCGTACGGCCATGACCGTGGCGACCGCGCCGCCGACCAGACCGAACAGGAAAAGAAACAGGTACTTCGAACCATTGCCTTTGCGTTTGACTGCGGCATTGGTGGGCTGGGTTTCGCTCATTGCCTGGCCTCCATCCAAGATCGCGGAACCATAGCACGCAGCGATGTGAGGCCGGGGTCAGCGGCGTGGTGTGCGGGTGGCGGGCGAAGGCAAGAGGGAGGCTGGTTTAAATCAGCGGGATGGGGCGGCTGGGCTGCGTTTGGCGGGCTCGCGTCCTCGCGATACAGGCCTCCGACGAGGCCTCGCAGTTGCGGCCATGAGCCGCTGCTTTCCATCGCCACGGCCGGAATCGCCGGCCTTCGCCACTACAATGGGCGGATGAGCGAATCCACTTCCGATACCGTCTGGCAAGAGCGTTTTGCCGGCATCGACCGACTGTACGGCCAAGGCGCCGTGGCCCGTTTCCGCCAATGCCGCGTCGCCGTGGTCGGCATGGGCGGGGTCGGCTCCTGGGCGGTGGAGGCGCTGGCCCGCACCGGCATCGGCCACCTGACCCTGATCGACGCCGACGATCTGTGCGTGTCCAACACCAATCGCCAGTTGCCGGCGCTGGATGGAAATTACGGCCGCGCCAAGGTCGAGGCGATGGCCGAGCGCTGTCGCGCGATCAGTCCGGCGATCGAGGTCGATGCGGTCCAAAGCTTCCTGACTCCGTCCAATCTCGATGAGCTGCTCGATCGCGGTTTCGATCTGGTGCTGGACGCCTGCGACAGTTTCCGCAGCAAGGTCGAGCTGATCGCCTGGTGCCGGCGGCGCAAGCTTCCGGTGATCGCGGTCGGCTCGGCCGGCGGGCGCACCGATCCGACCCTGGTGCGGGTGCGCGATCTGTCGCGCACCGAGCACGATGCGATGTTGGCGTTGATTCGCAAGAAGCTGCGCGGGGAGTTCAATTTCCCCAAGAATCCGGATCGCTATTTCGGCGTGTCGGCGATTTATTCGCTGGAGAACGTGAAATATCCGCAGCCTGACGGGACGGTGTGTGGGCTGCGGCCGAAGGTCGATGGGGATGCGTCGCTCAAGCTCGATTGTGGGGCGGGATTGGGGGCGGCTACGCATATCACCGGGGTGTTTGCGTTTGCGGCGGTGGCGCGGGCGTTGGAGATTCTGCTTAAGCCTAAGGTGGCGGCGGGTTGAGGGGCTGGGCGAGTCAGTGGCTTCGCGGCGCTGGATGTACTGCGCGACTTCAAACCCAAGCCGAACTTGCATGGCCTGCCTGTAGGAGCGGCGCAAGCCGCGACCGCGCCACTTCAATCACGTCGAATCTGGCTGGGTCGAATTCATCCGCGCCGAGGTTCTTGCGCCGAAGCTAGCCACGATTCTGGCTAAAACCACAACAACCCTGGAAAGCCTCGTCCATATCGCATCGACATAGACATGGCCCACGCCATCCCCAAGCCGTCATCCCCGCGAAGGCGGGGATCCAGGGCTCCATCGCGACATGATGGTGAAGTCGAGCGAAGCACGTGATTGGCTCGTCACTGTGCGATTAACTACTCGCCGTCGCGTTTGCAAAGCGACTGCGGTTCGTCGCAAAGCTATGAAGTATTGCGGGTGGGGCTTTAGGTCCCGCCGCTTTGTGCTTCGCCGTCTCGCAGTTCGCTCAATCCGCCAGCGCGAACAACCGCTGCGCATTAGCCGAAGTCGCCTCGGCGACCTGCTCGTAAGGCACCCCGCGCAATTGCGCGATGATTTCGCACACGCCGGCCAACCGCGCCGGCTCGTTGCGTTGTCCGCGGATATCGGCATCGGGCTGATCCGGGGCGTCGGTTTCCAGCAGCAGGAATTCGATCGGCATCGCCGCGACGATGCGGCGCAGGCGCTTGGCGCGGTCGTAGGTGACCGGGCCGCCGAGTCCGATCAGGAAACCGAGTTTCCATAACTGCTCGGCCTGTTCCTCGCTGCCGGAGTAGCTGTGCACCACGCCGCGCAGGCCGCCGACGCGGCGGATCGCGGCGATGGTGGCTTCGACCGCGTGCCGCGCATGCACGATCACCGGCAAGTCGAATTCGCGCGCGAGTTGCAGCTGGCCGTCGAAATAACGCGACTGCTCGTCGCGATCCAGGCCGTCGACGAAATAATCCAGCCCGCATTCGCCGACCGCGCACGGACGTTCGCGCTCGAGCCACTCGCGCAGTTCATCCAGATGTTGCGGCCGATGCGAGGACAGATACATCGGATGCAGGCCGTAGGCCGGATGCAGGCCCGGATCGGCCGCGCAGACCTCGCGCAGTTTCGGCCAGCCCGCGGCGTCGATCGCCGGCACGACCTGCCGGGTCACTCCGGCCTGGCGCGCGCGCGCGACTACCTGCGCGCGATCGGGATCGAATTCGGGCGCGTCGAGGTGGCAGTGGCTGTCGACCAGCGCGGCCATGCGCTCAACGCGACGGCGGCAGCACGGTCGGCGGCTGCGGTTCCTTGCGCTTTTTGAAGTTCGCCAGCAGCAAGGTGCCCAGGCCGAGCAGGATCTCGTCGGCGAACGGCACGAAATCCGGAATGACCAGATCGAACGCGAACAGGGCTGCGGTCAGCATGAACAGACGCGGATAACTCAGGCGTCCGAGAAAACCCATCAGGGGAGCGAGCAGCGGATTGGCCATGGCGATTGAGGTGTGACCGGGTTGGCAAACACGCTAGCACGTAGCCGCGTGACGGTTCAGACAGGGGACAGATTAGCGAAAATCAATAGGCACCGGTTCAGCATTCCGGTGGTGGAATGGCGGCGTCCACAACGCGGTCCTGCATTGTCCGGCGACGCCTCGTTCGCGGCCGCTGTCAGGACCGAATCATCACCGCGGTGACCCCGCTGCAGGAGGCTCCAAATGAACAAGAACTTGATTGCAGTCGCGATTGCGTCGCTGCTGGTAGGCGGCGTGGCCGTCGCCGCGTTCCAGAGCTTCCGCGGCAACGATGCCGCCAACGCGCAGGCCGGTCTGGCCCCGAACGCGCAGTTGCCGATCAACGGCGTCACCGCCGAGGGCGACAACATCGCCGCGAACGGCGCGATCAACGCCCCGGCGCCGCAGCTCGATTACGCCGACGTGGTCAACGTCAAGCCGATCAACCAGAAAGAAAAGCTCTACGCGACCGTGATCGGTACAGATCCGGTGCGCGAGACCAATACCGTGTCGACCCCGCGCGAAGTCTGTAACGACGTGGTCGTGCAGGAACGCCTGCCCGAGCGCGACGGCAACGTCGGCGGCACCGTCGCCGGCGCGGTCATCGGCGGCTTGCTGGGTAACCAGGTCGGCGGCGGCAACGGCAAAAAGGCCGCGACCGCGGCCGGCGCCGTGGCCGGCGGCTTCATCGGCAACCGGGTCGACCGCAATCATGTCGGCGGCCGGGTCGTGAACCGCACCGAGCGCCAGTGCCACACCGTCTCCGACAGCTCGCAGTCTTCGCGCGTGGTCGCTTACAACGTCACCTTCCGCAATCCGGACGGCACCACCGGCACCATGCGCACCGAGACCAAGCCGGGCAGCCGCATCGCCCTGGGCAACGAGAACAAGGTGGTCGGCTACGACGTGACCTATCGCTATCAGGGTCAGGAACAGACCATCCGCATGGATGAGCGTCCGGCTCAGCGCCTGCCGGTCATCGACGGTCAGGTCGTGACCCAGACCGCGACCGCCTCGGTGCCCAGCCGCGGCTGATCGTCGCCCGACATGCAGTTCCCGAACGGGGCCGGATCATCCGGCCCCGTTCTTTTTTGCGCGCGCCATGGCGCGAATGCGGGAAACTTGCGTAATGCGACGGGCCGGTCCGATTGGGCTACTCCGGCCCGGCGCGACCATTACAATGGCGGTCTTTCTGCCCCACAGGTCTCCCAAAGCCCGCCATGGCCCTGAATCCCTACGATCTGTTCGACGTCCGTTCCCTGCTCAGCGAAGAGGAGCGCGCTGTACAGGACACCGTGGCGCGCTTCACCGACGAGCGCGTGATCCCGATCATCGGCGATGCCTTCGATCAGGGCCGTTTCCCCAAGGAACTGGTGCCCGAGATCGCCGAACTGGGCCTGCTGGGCTCCTCGCTGCCTGAGAAGTACGGCTGCGCCGGCCTCAACGCGGTCAGCTACGGCCTGATCTGCCAGGAACTCGAGCGCGGCGACAGCGGCATCCGCAGCTTCGTCAGCGTGCAGTCTTCGCTGTGCATGTACCCGATCTTCGCTTACGGCAGCGAAGAGCAGCGCGAGCGCTGGCTGCCGGGCATGGCCAAGGGCCAGATCATCGGCTGCTTCGGCCTGACCGAGCCGCACGGCGGCTCCGATCCGGCCAACATGAAGACCAACGCCAAGAAGGACGGCGGTGATTGGGTCCTCAACGGCTCCAAGATGTGGATCACCAACGGCAACCTGGCCGACATCGCGATCGTCTGGGCGCAGACCGAGGACGGCATCCAGGGCTTCGTGGTCGAGAAGGGCATGCCCGGTTTCGCCGCGCAGGAAATCAAGCACAAGATGAGCCTGCGCGCGTCGGTGACCTCGTCGCTGTTCTTCGACAACGTGCGCGTGCCCGAAGCCAACCGCCTGCCGAACGTGAAAGGCCTCAAGGGCCCGCTGGGCTGCCTGACCCAGGCGCGTTACGGCATCACCTGGGGCCCGATCGGCGCGGCCATCGCCTGCCTCGACGAAGTGCTGGGTTACACCAAGGAACGCATCCTGTTCGATCGTCCGGTCGCGGCGACCCAGTCGGCGCAGATCAAGATGGCCGAGATGGCGCGCCGGATCACCCTGGCGCAGATGCTGGTGGTGCAGCTCGGTCGCCTGAAGGACGCCGGCACCATGCAGCCGACCCAGGTGTCGCTGGCGAAGTGGAACAACTGCCGCATGGCCATCGACATCGCGCGCGAATGCCGCGATCTGCTCGGCGGCGCCGGCATCACCACCGAGCATGCGGCAATCCGGCATGCGCTGAATCTGGAATCGGTGATCACGTACGAAGGCACCGAGACGATTCACCAGTTGGTGGTCGGACGCGAGTTGACGGGAATCAACGCTTTTTAATTTTGCTGCCGCAGGCAGCGCGATATCCCTTCTCCCGCTTGCGGGAGAAGGTGGCCCGAAGGGCCGGATGAGGGCGCGCGGCAAGTGGCGACTTGCGCAATCAGCGCAACTCGCGCCCCTCACCCCAACCCCTCTCAGCTCTGCACTTCCTTCGGTCGCCGCAAGCGGGAGAGGGGCTTTCAGAAGCGGAGAGGGGACTTCGAATGCGCAGCAGGAGTACGCGACCGTGATGACGATCCCCGACATCCAGTTGGAAACCCCGCGCCTGATCCTGCGCCCGCCGCGCCTGGAGGATTTCGACGCCTGGGCCGAATTCATGGCCGACGCCGAGCATGTGCGCTACATCGGTGGCGCGCAGCCGCGGTTGTTGGCCTGGCGCGCGATGATGTCGGTGATCGGCTCGTGGGCGGTGCAGGGCTTCGCGTTCTTCTCGGTGATCGAAAAGAGCAGCGGCCGCTGGATCGGCCGGCTCGGCCCCTGGTACCCCGAAGGCTGGCCCGGCGCCGAAGTCGGCTGGGGCATCGCCGCGTCGGAAAACGGCAAGGGCTATGCGAGCGAGGGCTCGGCCGCGGCCATCGAATGGGTGTTCGAGCACCTGGGCTGGCGCGAGATCATCCACATCATCGATGCGGACAACCTGGGCTCCAAGGCCGTCGCCGCCAAGCTCGGTTCGCGTTACCTGCGTCAAGGGCGTTTCCTGCCGGAACCTCACAGCGACAAGGAAATCGAGGTCTGGGGCCAGACGGTCGAACAATGGCGCGCGCGGCGCAAGGCCGGAGCCTCGGCGTGATCACCGTGCATGGCTTTTCCCCGTCGGGCAATTGCCACAAGCTGCGCCTGCTGCTGGAGCAGTTGGGCGAGCGCTACCGCTGGGTCGAAGTCGACAGCAGCCAGGGCCAGACCCGTACGCCGCAGTTTCTCGCCCTCAATCCCAACGGCAAGGTGCCGGTGGTCGAGTTCGACGACGGCCGCACGCTCAGCGAATCCAACGCGATCTTGTATTACCTCGCCGACGGCAGCGAGTTCATGCCCACCGACCTGTGGCGGCGCGCGCAGGCGCTGAGCTGGATGAACTTCGAGCAGTACAGCCACGAACCCTGCATCGCGGTGGCGCGTTTCATCGCCGGCTGGACCGAGCTGGATTCGCCGCGCCGCGCCGAACTGCCGCGCTTGCGCGAACGCGGCCATCAAGCCCTGGCGGTGATGCAGCGGCATCTGCACGACCATCCGTGGTTCACCGGCGAACGCTACGGCATCGCCGATATCGCGCTGTTCGCTTACACCGACGTGGCCGAACACGGCGGCATCGGTTTGTCTTCCTATCCGGCGGTGCAGGCCTGGCTGGCGCGCGTGCGCGCGACACCGGGTTTCGTCGCTTTGCCCGAGCCGGATGCGCAGGCCGCGCAGCGGATCGCCCTCACCTCCTGATCTTTCCTACCGATGAGCCGACCCGCGAGCGGGCGGCGGAGCTTGCAATGTCAGCGCAACCGCAGTCTTCGATTTTCAGCAGCGTGCCCAACTTCAATCCCGTCGCGAGCCCGATTCCGGCGCGCATGAAGGGCCTCAACCGGGCCGAGATCTGCGACGTCAATTTCGTCGAGTTCGTGCAGGCCTGGAACGGTCGCGCCGATGCGCGTCCCGCTGCCGACGAGGCCATCCTCGACGGCAGCGCGCTGGACGCGCGCGGCTTTCGCGAGCTGTTCGAATCGCAGTTGATCAGCCGTCATCTCGATCTGATGGCGCGCGTGCTGCGGGTGCAGAACAAGGTCTTCTACACCATCGGTTCCAGCGGTCACGAAGGCAATGCGATGGTCGCGCGGCTCGCGCGCCACACCGATCCGGCGTTTCTGCACTATCGCAGCGGCGGCTTCATGGCCGAGCGTTTCCGCAAGCTGCCCGGGATGGACCCGGTGATGGATTCGGCGCTGTCGTTCGCGGCCAGCAAGGACGACCCGGCCTCGGGCGGGCGCCACAAGGTCTGGGGCAGCAAGCCATTGTGGGTGCTGCCGCAGACCTCGACCATCGCCTCGCATCTGCCCAAGGCGCTCGGCACCGCCGTCGCCATCGAAACCGGCCGGCGCCTGGGGCATGGCTTGCCGATCCCCGACGACAGCATCGCGATCTGTTCGTTCGGCGACGCCTCGGCCAATCACGCCACCGCGCAGACCGCGTTCAACGCCGCGGCCTGGACCGCGTACCAGAAGCTGCCGGCGCCGGTGTTGTTCGTGTGCGAGGACAACGGCATCGGCATCTCGGTGAAAACCCCGGGCGGCTGGATCGGCAATCGTTTCCGCAGCATGGACGGGCTGGATTATTTCGCCGCCGACGGCCTCGACCTGGCCAGCGGCTACGGCGACGTGAAGCGCGCGGTCGAACATTGCCGCCGCACCCGTCGTCCGACTTTCCTGCATTTGCGCACCACCCGCATCATGGGTCATGCCGGCACCGATTTCGAAATCGAATGGCGCTCGGTCGAAGAGCTGTGCGCGGTCGAGGCCAGCGATCCGTTGCTGCGTTCGGCGGCGATCGCGCTGGAGTCGGGGCTGATGTCGAAGGCCGACGTGCTCGATCTGTATGAAGCAACGCGCAAGCGCTGCTTCGCCGCGGCCGAGGAGGCCGATCGCCGGCCGAAGCTCGACGATCTGGCTGAAGTGATCGCGCCGCTGGCGCCGTACACGCCGGCGGCGGTCGCGAAGGAAGCCGCGCGCGCCGATTTCGCCGAGCGTCGTCTGGAGGTGTTCGGCGGCGAAGCCAAACTGCCGGAGAACCAGCCGCCGCGGCACCTGGCGATCCAGATCAACAACGCGCTGCACGACATCTTCGCCAAATACCCCGAGACGCTGTTGTTCGGCGAAGACGTCGCCCAGAAGGGCGGCGTGTACACGGTGACCAAGGGCTTGCAGAAAGCCTTCGGCCCGCGCCGTGTGTTCAACACTTTGCTCGACGAAACCATGATTCTCGGCATGGCCCAGGGCTTCGCCAATGTCGGCCTGCTGCCGATTCCGGAAATCCAGTACCTGGCGTATTTCCACAATGCCTGCGACCAGATTCGCGGCGAAGCGGCGTCGCTGCAGTTCTTCAGCAACAACCAGTACCGCAATCCGATGGTGGTGCGCATCGCCGGGCTGGGCTATCAGCGCGGCTTCGGCGGGCATTTCCACAACGACAACTCGATCACCGCGCTGCGCGATATCCCCGGCCTGGTGGTCGGTTGTCCCTCGCGCGGCGACGACGCGGCGACGATGCTGCGCACGCTGACCGCGTTGGCCAAGGTCGACGGCCGGGTGGCGGTGTTGCTGGAGCCGATCGCGCTGTACATGACCAAGGATCTGTACGAAGCGGGCGACGGTCGTTGGCTGACCCAGTATCCGTCGCCCGATCAGGCGATGACCTTGGGCGAGGGGCGCGCGTATCTGCCCGAAACTGGCGGTGATGGCGACGATCTGGTCATCTTCACCTATGGCAACGGCGTCCCGATGAGCCTGCGCGCGGCGCGGCAGATCGAACAGTCGCTTGGCTGGAAAGCCCGGGTGATCGACCTGCGCTGGCTGGTGCCGCTCAACGACGCCTATATCGCGCAGCAGGCCAGCAACGCCAAGCGCATCATCGTGGTCGACGAAGGTCGGCGCAGCGCCGGGGTGGGTGAGGGCGTGATCACCGCATTGGCCGAAGCCGGATTCGGCGGCGTGCCGATGCAGCGCGTGGTCGGCGTCGATACCTACACGCCGTTGGCCGGCGCGGCGTTTCTGGTGATTCCGGGTGAAGAGGATATCGTGCGCGCAGCAGATTTGTTGGCGAAAGGCTGAGTCGGACGCGAGCCGGCTGGGCTGCGTGTAGGAGCTGCGTGAGCTGCGACCGCGTAGCTTCCAGATCGCTTCGTCGCCATTCGTGGTGTCGCGGTCGCGGCTTACGCCGCTCCTACAGTCGGGAATGATGCTTCGGATGCTCGCTGTAGGAGCTGCGTGAGCTGCGACCGCGTAGTGTCCGGATCGCTTCGTCGCGGTTCGTGGTGTCGCGGTCGCGGCTCACGCCGCTCCTACAGTCGGGAGTGGTGCTTCGGTCGCTCCCGCACGATGCGCGGCGCAACGAGGTTCAGCGCGCCAACCCATCCAGCAGCGGCGTTTCCACCACCGCATGTCCGTCGATGCTCGCCGCCGTCTCGCCGCGGTCCAGCGGCAGCACCGCCAGCGCGAGGTGGGTCGCGCCGTGATCCGCGCTCGCGGCGACCGTGCCCAGCACCGCCGCGTCGCCGCGCACCTCCGCGCCCGCGGCGATCGCCGCCGGACTTTCGAACAGGGCCAGGCCGCGCTTGGCCTTGCCCAGGAAATGGGTGCGCGCGACGATTTCCTGGCCCGGGTAGCAGCCCTTCTTGACGCTGAAGGCGCGCAGCCGCTCCAGCGAAAGCTGCTGCGGCGTCCATTGCTCGGCCTGACTCGCCGGCAGACGCGGCAGACCATGGCGCAGATCGGTCTGCGCCCACAGCGCCACCGCGGCGGCGTTTTCGGCCGCGGCCGGGCCGGCGTGGATGCGCAGGCTGCGCGGCGATTCCGCGCTGCTCAGGTCCAATTCGAGCCCGGAGGCCTCGTCGCCGCCGATCGCCGCGTCGCGCGCCGACGTCGGCGCGGCGAACCGTCCCTCGATCACGAGGTCTTCACGCAGCCCGATCGCGACCTTGCTGCGAAACACGAATCGCTTCAAGGATTCGGCAAAGGCGGCCGCGTCGGCGTCCGGCACGAGCAGCCAGATTCGCTGCTCAGACAGGCGCAGCAAGGCGAACAGCGCGATCACCCGGCCCTTGGGCGTCAGCCAGCCGTTCCATTGCCAATGGCCGTCGGCCAGCGCCTTGACCTCGTTCATGAACTGCGAATGGGCAAAAGCGGCCGCGTCGCGGCCTTCCAGGGCGATCAGTTGTTGACCGGACAGGGCGAATGCTTGTCCGTACAAGGCTTGCGGGTTGTCAGGCATGGGGGGCGGGACTTAATATTTAACGCTGTGATGATAGGCGAAACCACCCCGGAAGCACGTTCGGACCTCGCGTCCGAGAACCCGGCGACTCCCGTTACCGAAACGGGAGGCCATTCGCCTTCCGCCAAGGACGCTCCGAAAGAGCACGGTGGTCGCGAGGGTCTCGAACCGACCCGCTACGGCGATTGGGAAAAGAACGGCCGCTGCATCGACTTCTAGTCCGGCTTGCATGATGTGTCTGGTATGAGCGTGTCGTGCATGAGTGTCTAGATCCGATCCCCGGTCCCGCTTTTCAACACCCCACCCAGCGCTCCCACGCTTCCCGCCACGCGGCGCCGCCGCCCAGCCGAGATTGCCACGCTAATGGCGAACCGCGAACGACCCAAGTCACCGCATCTGCAGGTGTATCGCTGGCAGATACAGATGGTGACCTCGATCCTGCACCGGACCACCGGTGTCATCCTTTCCGTCGGCGCCTTGCTGATCGCCTGGGCGCTGCTCGCCCTGGCGGCCGGTCCGCAGGCCTGGGCGAGTTTCACCGCCTGCGCCCGCTCGCCGCTTGGCTTCCTGATCCTGTTCGGCTGGACCTGGGCGTTCGCCTATCACCTGATCAACGGCATCCGCCATCTGGTCCAGGACGCGGGCTACGCCTACAAGGTCGATACTTTTGTGCGCAACGGCTGGATCAGCGTCATCGGCAGCCTGGTGCTGACCGCGCTGATCTGGATCGTGGCGATGATGTCGCGAGGTGGCGCATGAGCACGGCCAACAACAAGAACCTGCGCAACCCGCTCAAGACCGCGCGCGGCCTGGGCTCGGCGAAGGACGGCACCCATCACTTCATCGTCCAGCGCGTCACCGCGATCGCGCTGATCGGCCTGACCCTGTACGTGCTCGGCCTGATCGTGTCGTGGATCGGCGGCGACTACGCCAGCGTGCGCGCCTCGGTGCATAACCCCTGCAACGCCGTGCTGCTCAGCGCGTTCGTGATCGCGATGTTCTGGCACGCCAAGCTCGGCCTGCAGGTGATCATCGAGGATTACGTGCATGCCCCGGGCCTGGCGGCCGCCTCGCAGATCGCCGTCGTTTTCGTTTGCGTACTCGCGGCCCTGGCCAGCGTGCTCGCCATCATCCGCATCGCGTTGGGAGCCTGAGTCGTGGCCTCTGCCTACAAGATTCAAGAACACAAGTTCGACATGATCGTGGTCGGCGCCGGCGGCGCCGGTCTGCGCGCCACCTTCGGTCTGGCCCAGAAGGGCCTGAAGACCGCCTGCATCACCAAGGTGTTCCCGACCCGTTCGCACACCGTCGCAGCGCAAGGCGGCATCTCCGCCGCGCTCGGCAACATGGGCGAGGACGACTGGCGTTACCACTTCTTCGACACCGTCAAGGGTTCGGACTGGCTGGGCGACCAGGACGCGATCGAGTACATGTGCAAGGAGGCCATCCCGGCCATCATCGAACTCGAACATCAGGGCGTGCCGTTCTCGCGCACCGACGAGGGCAAGATCTATCAGCGCCCGTTCGGCGGCATGACCACCAAGTACGGCGAAGGCCCGCCGGCGCAGCGCACCTGCGCCGCCGCCGACCGCACCGGTCACGCCATCCTGCACACGCTGTACCAGCAGTCGCTGGCGCACGACGCGCAGTTCTTCATCGAATACTTCGCCCTCGACCTGATCATGGACGAGACCGGTGCCTGCCGCGGCGTGCTCGCGCTCGACATGGCCGAGGGCACGCTGCACCTGTTCCGCGCCCAGGGCACGGTGCTGGCGACCGGCGGCTACGGCCGCGCCTATTTCTCCGCGACCTCGGCCCACACCTGCACCGGCGACGGCGGCGGCATGGCGCTGCGCGCCGGGCTCGGTCTGCAGGACATGGAGTTCGTGCAGTTCCACCCGACCGGCATCTACGGCGCCGGCTGCCTGATCACCGAAGGCGTGCGAGGCGAGGGCGGCATCCTGCGCAACAGCAACGGCGAACGCTTCATGGAGCGCTACGCGCCGAGCGTGAAGGACCTCGCGCCGCGCGACATGGTCAGCCGTTCGATGACCATCGAAATCCGCGAAGGCCGCGGCGTCGGCGAGCACAAGGACCACATCCTGCTCGACCTGACCCACCTCGGCCCGGAAGTGATCCACGAAAAACTCCCCGGCATCGCCGAGTCGGCGCGCATCTTCGCCAACGTCGACGTCGAGAAGGAGCCGATCCCGGTGATCCCGACCGTGCACTACAACATGGGCGGCATTCCGACCAACTACCACGGCGAAGTCGTGCAGTTGAAGGACGGCAATCCGGACGCGGTGGTCGAAGGCCTGTACGCGATCGGCGAAGCGGCCTGCGTGTCGGTGCACGGCGCCAACCGCCTGGGTTCGAACTCGCTGCTCGATCTGGTCGTGTTCGGTCGCGCGGTGGCCAACCGCTGCGCCGAGACGATCAAGCCGGGCGGCCCGCACGCCAAGTTGCCGGCCGACGCCTGCGACGCGGCGCTCGCGCGCCTGGACAAGCTGCGCAACGCCAGCGGCAGCACCCCGACTTCGGTCATCCGCGACAAGATGCAGCGCACCATGCAGGCCGACGCGGCGGTGTTCCGCACCGGCGAAACGCTGAGCGACGGCGTGCGCAAGATGCGCGAGATCCACGCGCTGTTCGCCGACGTCAAGGTCAGCGACCGCTCGCTGATCTGGAACTCGGACCTGATCGAGACCTACGAGCTGTCGAACCTGCTGAGCCAGGCGCTGGCGACGATCGTCTCGGCCGAGAACCGCACCGAGTCGCGGGGCGCGCATGCGCGCGAGGACTTCCCCACGCGCAACGACGACGAGTGGCAGAAGCACACCCTGTGCTATGTCGACGAGAAGGGCACCACCAGCATCGACTACCGGCCGGTGCACAACTACACCCTGACCGACGACGTGGCCTACGTGCCGCCCAAAGAACGCAAGTACTGATCTTTCGATCGCGGCGCGCGGCCTGTCGCGCGCCGGCAACGACCCCACTTCAGTACGACGCAAGCCGAGAGATCGCCAGCATGGCTGAATTCGCCCTACCCAAGAACTCCCAGATCCAGAAGGGCCGCCATTGGCCGACCCCGGGCGCCAAGCAGCCGCGCACCTTCAAGGTCTACCGCTGGAACCCCGACGACGGCATGAACCCGCGCGTGGACACCTACGAGGTGGATCTCGCCGCTTGCGGTCCGATGGTTCTCGACGCGCTGATCAAGATCAAGAACGAGATCGATCCGACCCTGACCTTCCGCCGCTCCTGCCGCGAAGGCATCTGCGGCTCGTGCGCGATGAACATCGACGGCACCAACACCCTGGCGTGCACGCGCGCGATCGCCGATTGCGGCGACGCCAAGAACGACGTGCCGGTGTATCCGCTGCCGAGCATGCAGGTGGTCAAGGATCTGGTTCCCGATCTGACCCACTTCTATGCCCAGTACGCCTCGATCAAGCCGTGGCTGCGCACCCAGAGCGCGACCCCGTCCGATCGCGAGCGCCTGCAGTCGCCGGAAGACCGCAAGAAGCTCGACGGCCTGTACGAATGCATCCTGTGCGCGTGCTGCTCGACCAGCTGCCCGAGCTATTGGTGGAACGGCGACCGTTACCTCGGCCCGGCGATCCTGCTGCAGGCCTACCGCTGGATCATCGATTCGCGCGATGAAGACACCGGCGCGCGCCTGGACGATCTGGAAGACCCGTTCAAGCTGTATCGCTGCCACACCATCATGAACTGCGCCCGCACCTGCCCGAAGGGTTTGAACCCGGCGCAGGCGATCGGCGAGATCAAGAAGCTGATGCTGGCGCGCCGGGTCTGATCCGGACTTCGCGTCGTGGCCGCGGCCCCCGGCGTGGGGCCTTCGGCCGGCGAGCGAGCATCGGTGCTTGGCGCAGTGCGGATCGATTGCGTTGCCACGGAGAGGTGAGACCGGTCGCATGAACAAGAAATCGCTGTTGCTCGTGCTGGCTGGTCTGCTTGTGTTCGTGGCCGGCGCTTGGCTGAAATTCTCCGACGGACCGGGCGATGTGGACATCGCGGTGGTCGAAAAATGCCGCGCGGAAATGGACAAGCGCAACGCCGATGCGACCATGCGCGACAAGTGCGAGGAAGCCGCGTTCGCGCATATGATCACCGCGACCGATGCGGCCAGCGCGGCGCGCGCGATCAGCGCCGCGAACGAGAACGAAATCGGCGGCAACGGCCTGGCGATGTTCCTGCTCGGCCTCGGCGCCGCGTTGACGGTCGGCGGTGTGCTGGTGGGGCGCCGGCGCGGCTGAGCCCGCGGCGGCCGGCACGCACGGGGTTCGCCGACGAATACCGCAACGCAGTGCGATACCGCCGACACCGCGATCCGCGGTGTCGTACAGGCAGTCGAACCGCCGCGCGAGCGCGCGGCCCGCTCAGGAGCGAGGCGATCGATGGAGTCGAAGGCGATTTTCCTTCCCGCACTGGCGATGGTTGCGTTGACCCTGGTCGTGTGGCTGCGCATGTATGTCGTCCGCATCGGTCAGATGCGCCGCGACCGCATCCATCCGCAGGCGGTGGCGACCTCGGCCCAGGTCAGCGCGCGGCTGACCCAGAGCAGCGCGGCCGATAATTTCCGCAATCTGTTCGAACTGCCGGTGTTGTTCTATCTGGGCCTGACGGTGGCTGCGTTCGCCCAACTGGCCGATACGCTGACGCTCGGCCTGGCCTGGCTGTTCGTGATCACGCGCATCGTCCACAGCGCGATCCAGTGCGGCTACAACAAGGTCATGCACCGTTTCTTCGCTTATGCCAGCGGCGCGTTCGCGCTGTGGGCGCTGTGGATACGACTTGGAATAGGACTGCTCGCATGATGAGTTTGCTTCGAGATTCGCTTCGGCCGTCGTTGTCGCTTCGCGTCTGCGGCGCATTGGCGGTGCTGGTGTTGGCCGCCAGCGCGAATGCGCGCCCGGCCGAAGAGGCCGCGCCCGCCGCGCCGACCGCGGCCGATAAGGCCACCGTGGCGCAGGCAAGCAGCCTGCTCGACACGATGGGCTTCGAGAACGTGCTGCGGCAGATGATGGTGCTGGTCAACGATCAGACCCTGCCGGAAGAACCGCGCGAGGACGGCGACAAGGCCCTGTTGCAGCGCTGGATGGCGGCGACCAAGCTGCAGCCGGTCGCGGCGCAGACCGCGCAACGCCTGGCCGAGCAGACCAGCGCCGCGCAGCTCGACGAAGCCCTGCGCTATTTCCGCAGCCCGGCCGGCCAGACCGAGCTGAGCTGCGTGCGCGATTCCGCCGCTACCCCGGCGGTGTCGGCCTGCATCGAACAGCGCGGCGGCGAGGCGCAGTTGCAGGCGCATCGGGCCTTCGCCGACAGCGACATCGAGAACACGATCGGCGACGTGCTCGGCGATTCGTTCGGCCCCGAGCTGTTCGCCGCCGCGTCCGCGGCGCTGGACGGCGATGCCGCGCTCAAGCGCGACGTGGCGCGGTACTGCAAGCGCCGTCCCACCGGCTTGTGCGCGATGGTCGGTGCCGCGCCGGCCGAGAGCGGCTCATGAGCGAACAACTCTCGGCCGAGCAACGCGACGAAATCGAACTGCGCCGCCTGCGCTGGCGCTGCCGGCGCGGCATGCGCGAACTCGATCAACTGCTGGGCCGTTACCTGGACCGCGAATGGAAGCAGGCTTCCGAATCGCAGCGCGGGGTTTTCCTACGGCTGCTGGAAACCGAGGACGATAAGCTCTGGCACTGGTTCATGGGCCACGAGACCTCCGGCGATGCGCAGCTTCAGCAACTGGTTGAGTCGATTCGCCAACTGCCGCCTTGAGCGGCAGTTGGTGCGCGGTCGCGGCCTTGAGGAGCAGTTGCAGGAGCGTAGTGGTCTTGAGCGGAAAGCGCACGATGTCGGTTTCGAGCGGTCGGGATCGACAACATCGGGCGGCAGCGCGATTCAACCGAAACCGAGCGAGTCCTTCCGCGGCCACGCCATGGCCGATTGCGAACTGCAATGGCGACCGTCGCGCTGGCTTGCGCTGGCATTGATCGTATTGGGCCTGCTCGGCGGCGTTTCCGTGTGGGCGTCCGAACTGCCGCGGTCGCTGTCCCTGCCGATCGCCGCGCTCGCGCTGCTCTGGGCGATCGCGAGCGCCCGCCGGGAATTGCGGCTACCGGCGCGTTCCTTGGTGATCCGCGGAGGGCGCGCCACGCTGGCCGGCCAGGCGATCGCGGACCTGCGTCCGCACTGGCGCGGTTGGCTGGCCCGGCTCGATTTCACCGGTCCGGACGGCCGCCGGCAGCGGCTGCTGTGGTGGCCCGACACCCTGGACGCGGCCGCTCGCCGTGAACTGCGGCTGGCCGTCGCGGTCACAGCCCCTGCGCGCGATACGCGTTCGGTGGCAACATGAGCCGGGATTTGGGAGTCGGGATTCGGGATTCGCACAGCGAGAATCGCAGCGAATCGGCCACCGTCACCGACCCGAAGCCGTCCGGCCTCCTCAGAGACAGATACCCGCAATGAACCCAATCCCGAATCCCGAATCCCGAGTCCCGGCTGCATAAATGTTCAAACCCATTTCAGTCGCCATCGGCCTGCGCTATCTGCGCGCCAAACGGCGCAACGGCTTCATCTCCTTCATCTCGCTCGCCTCGATCGGCGGCATCGCCCTGGGCGTGACCGCGCTGATCACGACCCTGGCGGTCATGAGCGGGTTCCAGCGCGAGATCCGCGACCGCATGCTGCAGATGGCCGCGCATGCCACGGTCAGCGCCTACGGCGAACCGATGACCGAGTGGCGGGTCGCGGTCGACAAGGCCATGGCCGATCCGCGCGTGGCCGGCGCCGCGCCCTACGTCGACAAGGAAGCGCTGCTGTCGGCCACCCGCCAGCAGCCGGCGATCGTGCGCGGCGTCGATCCGGTCGAAGACCACAAGGTCTCGGTGCTCGCCGACAAGATGGTCGAGGGCAAGCTGGACTCGCTGACACCGGGCAGTTTCAACATCGTGCTCGGCAAGGAACTCGCGCTGTGGATGGGCGCGCAGGTCGGCGACAGCGTGGTGGTGATGACCGCCGACGGCCGCAGCACGCCGATGGGCGCGATGCCGCAACTCAAGCGCTTCACCGTCAGCGGCATCTTCGAAGCCGGCTACAACGAATTCGACAAGGGCCTGGCGGTGGTCAACATCCGCGACATGCAGCGGGTGTTGCGCATGGGCGACGGCGTGACCGGCGTGCGGCTGCGATTGCACGACATGGATCAGGCCTGGAACGTGGCGCGCGATCTGGCGCTGAGCCTCGGCGGCCCGTACCGGGTCACCGACTGGAGCAGCGACAACGCCAACATGTTCCGCGCGCTGAAGATGGAAAAAGTGGTGATGGCGGTGCTGCTGTCGCTGATCATCGCGATGGGCGCGTTCAACCTGGTGTCCTCGCAGGTGATGCTGGTCACCGACAAGCAGGCCGACATCGCGATCCAACGCACGCTTGGCCTGACTCCGATGAGCGTGATGGCGGTGTTCGTCGTACAGGGCACCTTGATCGGCATCATCGGCACCGTGCTCGGCGTCGTCGGCGGCATTACCCTGACCTTGAACCTGGAGCACATCCTCAAGGCCATCGAGACCGTGCTTGGCGTGCAACTGCTGCCCGAGGACGTTTACTACATCACCGGCCTGCCGACCGACCTGCGCAGCAGCGACGTGATCGTCATCGCCTGCGTGGCGTTGGCGATGGCGTTCCTGGCCACCATCTATCCCGCCTGGCGCGCCGCGCGTACGGCTCCGGCGGAGGCGTTGCGTTATGAGTGAGGTTCGCGAATCTAAGATGGAACAACGCAATCCGGCCGGCCATGGCGCGGACGACGTGGTGCTCAGCTGCACCGGCCTGACCATGACCTATTCGGAAGGCAAGCTGCGCACGCCGGTGTTCGACGGGCTCGACTTCTCGGTCAAGCGCGGCGAGACCGTCGCGATCCTCGGCGCTTCGGGCGCCGGCAAGAGCACCTTGCTGCACTTGCTGGGCGGTCTGGACACGCCGACCAAGGGCGAGGTCTATGTCGATGGCCATCGCATGAGCGCGCTGTCGAACCGGGCGCGCGGCATCGTGCGCAACAAGTCGTTGGGCTTCGTCTATCAGTTTCACCACCTGCTGCCAGAATTCACCGCGTTGGAAAACGTGATGCTGCCGATCCTGCTGAGCGGACGCTCGATGCAGCCCCGGCGAATACTCGGCGCAAGCAGCGTGGCCTTCGGCCTGGCCGCATTCGTCCTGGTGGATCTGCCGCTGGCGATATTGCATTCGGTGGTCGATGAGTTTCAGGCGCCGTCCGTGGCGCAGGCGCGCGAGCGCGCGACCGTGTTGCTGGAATCGGTCGGACTGGGGCATCGACTGCACCACAAGCCCGGCGAATTGTCCGGCGGCGAGCGCCAGCGCGCCGCGGTGGCGCGCGCGCTGATCAATCGCCCGGCCTGCGTGCTCGGCGACGAGCCCACCGGCAACCTCGACGAAAAAACCGCCGCGACCGTGTTCGAGCTGATGCTCGCGCTCAATCGCGAGCAGGGCACCAGCCTGGTGCTGGTGACCCACGACCGCCGCCTCGCGCGGCGCCTGGACCGCGTGCTGGAATTGCACGAGGGCAAACTGCGGCAACTGGACGCCGCCGAGGTGTAGACATGCTCGACGCGGCAAGGACGCCGCCCTTCGGAAAACTCATCGCGATCGCATTGTTGGCCGGCATCGGTGCCGGTCTGGCCTTGCCGCGTGCGTGTCCGTGGGGACTTTCGTTACCGATTCTGATTCTGGCCGCGCTGATGTGGTGGCGCTCGCCGCGTTGGCGCGCGTTCGCCGCGGTCGGGTTCGGCTTCGCCCTGGTCAGTCTGCACGCGGCTTATGCGCTCAGCCTGCAACTGCCGCCGGACTGGGAAAAGCGCGACGTCGCGGTGACCGGCCGCATCGTCGAACTGCCGCTGCACGAGCCGCGCCGCACCCGCTTCGAATTCCGCGTCGACGACGATGCCGCGCAACCGGCGCCGCTGCGCGGGCGTCTGCTACGGCTGGCCTGGTACGACGAACGCATCGAACCGCGACAGGTGCTCGCCGCCGGCCAGCGTTGGCGATTCGTGGCACGCGTGCGCGCGCCGCGCGGCTTGCGCAACCCGGGCGGTCCCGATGCGGAAAAATACGCGCTGATGCAGCGGCTCAGCGCGACCGGTTACCTGCGTGATCCGCAGCACGCGCGACGCCTGGCCGAAGCCCGCGGCCTGCAGGCCTGGCGCGAATCGATCAGCAATCGCATCGCCGCGCGAGTGAATTCGGATGCATCGCGCTTCGTGCGCGCGCTCGCGCTGGGCGACACGCGCGCGCTCGGCGAACGCGACTGGAGCGTGCTGCGCGCGAACGGGTTGACCCATCTGATCGCGATTTCTGGGTTTCATGTCGGGCTGGTGGCGGGGTTTTTCGCCTTGTTCGTGCGCGGGTTGTGGTGGTTGTGGCCGGGGTTCGGGAGGCGGGTGCCGGCAGCGGTTTCGGCTTCGGTGGCGGCGATGCTTGGCGGCTTGCTGTATGCGGCTTCGGTTGGCTTCGCCCTGCCGACCGTGCGCACCTGGCTGATGATCGCGGTGATCGCCGGGTTGCGTCTGTCGCGGCGTCCTTTCCATGCTTTCGACGCGCTGGCGCTGGCCGCGATCGCGGTCTTGCTCGCCGATCCATTGGCGGTGCTCGGGGCCGGTTTCTGGCTGAGCTTTCTGGGCGTGGCCTGGTTGCTGTGGTGCCTGCCCGATCAGGCCGATAGCCGCGGTTGGCGCGAACGGCTGCGCGCGTTCGTGTCGGCCCAGGGCGTCGCTAGCCTGGGGTTGCTGCCGCTGAGCGTGCTGCTGTTCGGCCAGGCCTCGTTGGCGGGACCGTTCGCGAACCTGATCGCGGTGCCGTGGTGGAGCCTGCTGGTGGTGCCGCTGGCGCTGATCGGCACCGGGCTGGAGGCGCTGCATGCTGGCACTGGCGAATTCGCATGGCGCTGGGCCGCGGCCTGTTTCGAGCCGGGCTGGCCGTGGTTCGAAGCGCTGGCCGACAGCGGCCTGGCCTTGTGGTGGCTGCCCGAAGCGCGCTGGTTCGCCTTGCCGCTGGCCTTGCTGGGTGCGTTCTGGCTGCTGCTGCCGCGCGGCGTGCCGGGCAAGGCGCAGGCGGTGCTGCTGTGGCTGCCGTTGCTGTGGCCGGATCGCCATCTGCCCGCGCATGGCGAGGCCGAACTGGTGGTGGTCGACGTGGGGCAGGGGCTGTCGGTGCTGGTGCGTACCGCGAATCACGCGATGCTGTTCGACGCCGGTCCGGCGGTGCGCGACGGCTTCGATGCCGGCGAACGCGCGGTGGTGCCGGCCTTGCATGCCCTGGGCGTGCGCAGGCTCGACCGCGCGGTCGCCAGCCATGCCGACAACGACCATGCCGGTGGCCTGGCGGCGGTGTTGCGGGCGTTCCCGGCGGGCGAGGTGTCGGCGCCGCCGGAGGTCGAGGGCGAGGCGTTGCAACACATCGCGACCCGGCCCTGCGAGGCCGGGCGCAGTTGGACCTGGGACGGCGTGCGCCTGCGCTGGCTGCATCCGCCGCGGCATTTCCCTTATCTCGGCAACGAATCGAGCTGCGTGCTGCGGATCGACAGCCGCCATGGTTCGGCGCTGCTGACCGGCGACATCGGCGAGGTGATCGAACGCGACCTGGTCCGCCGCGCCGCGGTTTCGCCCGAGGACGATCTGCGCGCCGACGTAGTGCTGGTGGCCCATCACGGCAGCGGCGGTTCGTCCGATCCGGCCTTCGTCCAGGCCACCGGCGCCCGCCATGCGCTGGTCTCCAGCGGCCACGGCAACCGCTTCGGCCATCCGCGCGCGGACGTGCTCGAACGCTGGGCCCGCGCCGGCGCGCAAACCCGCGACACCGCCGCCGATGGCGCGTTGCGGGTCGGCCTGCGCACCGGCGGCACCACGGTCGAAACGCGACGTCAGGCACACCCGCGTCTGTGGGATGCGACCCGGCGCACGGACCCTGGGCTATCCTATCGGCCGGATTGAAGTCGGCCACAGGCCGGAGGTTCGCGAGTGCTGGAACTGGTCAAGGCCGGCGGTTGGCCGATGATTCCGTTGTTGATCCTGTCGGCGCTGGCGCTGGCGATCATCATCGAGCGGCTGTGGACCCTGCGCCGGCGCGCCGTATTGCCGCCGCAGCTGGGCCAGGAAGTGCGGGCCTGGGCGGCGACCGGAAAGCTCGACCCGGCGCACATCGAGTCGCTGCGCGCGACCGCGCCGCTGGGCGCGTTGCTGGCCGCCGCGCTGGACGTGCGCAATCGCCCGCGCGAGGAAATCCGCGAACGCATCGAGGACGTGGGCCGGCATCTGGTCCACCGCATGGAGCGTTACCTGAACACGCTCGGCACCATCGCCGCCGCGGGGCCCTTGCTGGGCCTGTTCGGCACCGTGGTCGGCATGATCCAGATGTTCATGGTCATCAACGACCACGGCATCGGCGACGTCAACCAGCTCGCCGGCGGTATCGGCAAGGCGCTGGTGTGCACCGCGACCGGCATGATCGTGGCGATTCCGGCGCTGATGGCGCACCGCTGGTTCCGCGGCCGCATCTCCGAATACATCGTCGCGATGGAGCATGAGGCCATCGCCTTGATCGACGTGTTGACCCCGGGCACCGCCGAAGCGCGCCAGGCCGAAGCGGCGCGCGCGCCGGTGCGGCTGGCCGGTCAGGCCGGCTGAGGCGCGCTCGATGCGTATCCGCGACCATCGCGCCGACGATGAGCCCGAGATCAACCTGGTTCCGTTGATCGACGTGATCCTGGTGTTGATCATCTTCTTCGTGGTCACCGCGACCTTCGACGCGCGCTCGGTGCTCAAGCTCGAGTTGCCGCGCGCCACCGGCGAACCGTCCGGGGATGCGAGCAAGGTGCTGATCGTGCTGGTGAATGCCGAGGGCCGTTACTTTGTCGGCGACCGTGAGGTGCTGCGCGACGATCTGGAATCGCTCAAGGCCACCATCGCCGAAGTCGCTGGCAGCGATCGCGACCGCAGCGTGATGCTGCGCGCCGATGCGCGTACGCCGTATCAGGCCGTGGTCACCGTCTACGACGCGCTCGGCCAGTTGGGCTTCCGCAAGATCATGAGCGCGACCGCGCCGCCGCAGAACACCGGCGGCGCCGCTGACGCCAGCGGCAACGCCAAGCCCGCGGCGGGGCCGGCGCGGTGACCGCGAGCGCAACCGCGTCGCCCTGGCAGACCTACCGCCGGTTGCTCCGATTCGCGCTGCCGTACCGGCCCCTGCTGTGGCTGGCGTTGATCGGCATGCTGATCGAAGCGGCCGCCGGCGCCGGTTTCACCAAGTTGATGGAACCGGTCATCAACCAGACTTTCATCGCCAAGAACGAGCGCATCGCGATCTGGCTGCCGCTGACCATCGTCGGCCTGTTCGTGATGCGCGGCCTCGCCGGCTATGTCACCGATTACTACATGGCCAAGTCCGGGCGCGGCGTGGCGCGCGATTTGCGCGTGCAGGTGCTCGGCAAGTACCTGCGTTTGCCCGGCGCGCGCTTCGACACCGAGCCGGTGCCGTCGATGCTGGTGCGGCTGGGCTCGGACAGCGACCAGGTCGCGCAGGCATCGGTTGACGCGCTCAAGGTCATGGTCCAGCAATCGACCCAGGCCCTGGGCCTGCTCGCGGTGATGATCTGGACCAGTTGGCAGGTCACCCTCGCGGTGCTGGTGGTGGCGCCGCCGCTGGCCTGGGTCATGGACAAGGTCGGCCGCCGTTATCGGCGCATCAGCCATCGCATCCAGGAAAGCGGCGCGCAGTTGCTGCTGGCCGCCGACCAGACCTTGTCCAACCAGCAGGAAGTGAAGGTCTACGGCGCGCAGCAGTCCGAACTCGCCCGTTACGGCGCGATCGCCGATCACTACCTCAAGCTCAGCCTCAAGGTCGAATCCACCCGCAGCATCGCCTCGGCGATGGTGCAGTTGATGGGATCGATCGGTCTGGCGGTGCTGCTGTTCGTGGCCGGCTACGAAGCGTTCAACGGGCGCTTGAGCGCCGGTGGTTTCGTCGCGCTGATGATGGCGATGATGGCGATGATCCCGAACCTGCGTCAGCTCACCAACGTGCAGAACATGCTCCAGCGCGGCGTCGCTTCGGCCGAGCGATTGTTCGAAGTGTTAGACGCGGTCGAGGAACCAGACACCGGCACGCGCGAACTCGCGCGCAGCCAGGGCCTGATCGAATTCCGCGACGTCACCGCGCGCTATCCGGGGCAGGCCTCGCCGGCCTTGTCGAACATCAGTTTCACCGCGCGGCCCGGCACGGTGACCGCGATCATCGGCCGTTCCGGCAGCGGCAAGTCGACCCTGATCAAGCTGATTCCGCGTTTCTACGATCCCGAGTCCGGGCAGATCCTGCTCGATGGTCATCCGCTCGAAGAGTACAAACTGCTCGACCTGCGCCGCCAGATCGCCCTGGTCGGCCAGCAGGTGATGCTGTTCGACGGCACCGTCGCGGCCAACGTCGCTTACGGCGAAATGCAGCAGGCCGATGCCGCCGCGCTCGACAGCGCGGTGCGCGGCGCCAACGCGGCCGAGTTCATCGAACGCCTGCCCGAAGGCGTCGACACCTCGATCGGGGCCAAGGGTGGCAAGCTCTCCGGTGGCCAGCGCCAGCGCCTGGCGATCGCGCGCGCGATGCTCAAAGACGCGCCGATCCTGATTCTCGACGAAGCCACCGCGGCGCTGGATACCGAATCCGAGCGCCTGGTGCAGGACGCGCTTGAGCGATTGATGCCCGACCGCACCACCTTGGTGATCGCGCATCGCCTGTCGACCATCGAACACGCCGATCAGGTGCTGGTGCTGGATCAGGGCCGCATCGTCGAACGCGGTTCGCATGCCGAACTGCTGGCGCAGGGCGGCCTGTACGCGCACCTGCACCGCATGCAGTTCCGGGACGCCGAGTGAGCGTTCCGATGCGCATGCTCGCAATCGCAGCGATGCATGGCCCGCACGGTCGCGGGAGCGCGCGATGAGCGGCGCCTCCGATCGCCGCGGCGGCGTGCCGGCGTACTGGTACGACGACAGCGCGGTGCCGATGTATGCGCGCCTGCTCTCGGGCGTGTACGCCGCGGTCACTTCGTTCCGCCGCGCGCTGTACCGCAAGGGCCTCAAGCGCCGCCGCCATCCCGGCGTGCCGGTGATCGTGGTCGGCAACATCACCGTCGGCGGCGCCGGCAAGACGCCGTTGACCATCGCCCTGGTGCAGCGGCTCAAACAAGAAGGCTGGACCCCCGGCGTCGCCAGCCGCGGCTACGGCCGCGACGACATCGCCACGCCGCTGTGGGTCGATCGCGATACCGATCCGCGCGTCGGCGGCGACGAACCGGTGTTGATTGCGCGCCGCACCGGGGTCAAGCTGCGCGCCGACCGCGATCGCGCCGCCGCGGCCAAGGCGCTGGCCGAGGCCGGCTGCGACATCGTCATCTGCGACGACGGCCTGCAGCATTACCGGCTGGCTCGCGACATCGAGATCGAAGTGGTCGACGGCCGCCGCCGTTACGGCAACGGCCAGTTGCTGCCGGCCGGTCCGCTGCGCGAGCCGCCCGAGCGCGCCGCCGATTGCGATTTCCGCGTGGTCAACATGCCGCAGGCCGCCTCCGGCGATCCCGCCGCGAGCGCCGGTTTCGGCGAATGGCCGATGCGTCTGGTCGCCGATCAGGCGTTGCCGCTGGTCGGCGCGCGCGCGCTCAAGCTCGAGGCCTTCGTCGGCCAGCGCGTGCACGCGGTCGCCGGCATCGGCGACCCCGAACGTTATTTCGCCATGCTGCGCGGCCTCGGCATCGCGATCGTGCCGCACGCGTTTCCCGATCATCACCGCTACACCCAGGCCGACTTCGGCTTCGGCAGCAAATTGCCGGTGCTGATGACCGAGAAGGACGCGGTCAAGATTCCGTTGAGCGGCGAGGGCGCGTTCGCCTCGGAGTCGTATTACAGCGTGCCGGTGCGCGCGGAGTTGCCGGAAGCGTTCTGGGTGTCGTTGCTGGATAAATTGCAGGCGTTTGCCAAGCGCTGAGTCGTCGCGTCGCAGTCGCGGCTTGCGCGATCCGCAATCTCCCCTTGTAGGAGCGGCGTAAGCCGCGACCACGAATCCACGACCACCGCGCAAACCATCGTCCTCACCGCCGCCGCATCCGCATCCGCCTCACCTGTTTCGGAGCCAACCCATGAGCCAGGATTTCGTCGCCGCCATCCCCGCCCGCTACGCCGCCTCGCGCCTGCCCGGCAAGCCCCTGCGCGACATCGGCGGCGAACCGCTGGTGCTGCACGTCGCGCGCCGCGCGCTCGCGGCCGGCGCGCGCGAGGTCTGGGTCGCGGCCGACGACGAGCGCATCGCCCAGGCGCTCAAGGACAGCGGCGTGCAGGTCGCGATGACCTCGCCCGACCACGCCTCCGGCACCGACCGCCTGGCCGAGTGCGCCGACATCGCGGGCTGGCGCGACGACACCGTGGTGGTGAATCTGCAGGGCGACGAACCGTTCGCGCCGGCCGCCGGCATCGTCGCCACCGCGCAGACTCTGCGCGACAGCGGCGCGGAGATGTCGACCCTGGCCGTGCCGATTACCGAGGTCGAGGTGTTGTTCGATCCGAACGCGGTCAAGCTGGTACGCGCCGGCAACGGCGATGCGCTGTATTTCAGCCGCGCGCCGATTCCGTGGCCGCGCGACGCCTTCGCCAAGGATCGCGAGCGCATGCCCGGCGGCGACGAATGGCTGCGGCATATCGGCATCTACGGCTACCGCGCCGGGTTCCTGCGCAAGTTCGCCAAGCTGCGTCCGGGCCGGCTGGAACAGATCGAATCGCTGGAACAACTGCGCGTGCTCGAGGCGGGTTATCGCATCGCGGTCGGGATCACGCCCGAACCGTTCCCGCCCGGCGTCGACACGCCCGAGGACCTGATTCGCGCCGAAGCGTATCTGGCGCAGACGCGCCAGGGCGAAGCGAACGCGCCGGCGAGCGGCGAGGGCGCCTGAGCCGTGCGCCTGCTTGTGGTCTGCCTGGGCAACATCTGTCGCTCGCCGGTCGCCGAAGGCGTGCTGCGCGCGCGCATCGAGGCGTCATCGCTGGTCGGTCGGATCGAACTCGATTCGGCCGGCACCGGCGACTGGCACGTCGGCGATCCGCCGGACCGTCGCGCGATCGCGAATGCGGCCGAACACGGCGTGGATATTTCCGGCTTGCGCGCGCGTCAGTTGGCCGCGTCGGATTACCAGAATTTCGATTGGCTGCTGTGCGCCGACAAGGCCAACCTGCGCGACGTGCGCGCACGCGCGCCGAAGGGCGCCCGCGCGCGCAGCGCCTTGCTGCTGGACTGGTGCAACACCGTCACCGACGGCGAGGTGCCCGATCCCTACACCGGCGGACCTGCCCAGTTCGAGCATGTGTTCCAGTTGTTGGATAGAGCCGCGGATGGGGCGATCGCGCGCTTGCGCGAGGAGCTGGGACTGCGCGGGTAGGGCGTGGCCGGATCGCCGCGCAAATCGGCACCCGACTGTAGAAGCTGCGCAAGCTGCGACCGCGACATCACAGCTACGACGCAAGTTTCGGCGCAATCGGACACAGCGCGGTCGCGGCTCGCGCCGCTCCTACAGGGGGCTGCCATGCAACACCGCCCCCTGATCGCCGCGCAAATCG